>JBCBYO010000059.1:0-7971 GCA_039815825.1 Pseudomonadota bacterium | reverse complement strand
GGTTTGCGGTGAGCAAACTCCTCGAGTTTTGTAAGCTTCAACATTTCGCCGACACGCTCAGCAACCGCATTTTCCGGCATCTTGTCGCGTCGTAATCCGAAAGCGATATTGTCTTTTACGCTCATGTGGGGAAACAGCGCGTAGGACTGGAACATCATGTTGACAGGTCGTTTGTGCGGCGCGACGCCGGCCAAATCCTGACCATCAAGCAAAATCTGACCTGAAGTTGGCTCTTCGAAACCAGCAAGCATGCGCAGCAACGTCGTTTTACCGCAGCCTGAAGGGCCAAGCAGCGAAAAGAACTCGCGCTCATAAACACGCAAAGTCAGGTCATTCACTGCGGTGAAGTCGCCAAAACGCTTCGTGACATTTTCAAATGAGATGTAGGGTTTTGACGCGGTGTCGTCCCACGGGGCAAACGATCTACGGATGGAGCCCAGCGATTTCATGGTGCCCTCAAAAAGCGAAAAACCCCGCCTCTCCAATGAGAGACGGGGTCAATTGGGTGATTGTTATTGGCCCGTTTTTACAGTTGTCCAAGCCCGGTTCAAAATGCGTTTTTCACGCGGATTGTCCGGCGTTACTGTGTATAGGCGCGCGATGGTTTCTTCATCCGGATATATCGCTGGATCACCAATCACATCTTCTTCAAGCAACGGCTTGGAAGCCAGATTGCCGTTTGCATAGTAGACGTAGTTTGACGCTTTCGCCATCACGTCAGGACGCATGATGTAGTCGAGGAAAATATGTGCTTCTTCGACATTTTTCGCGTCAGATGGGATCGCCATATTGTCGAACCACATCAACGCGCCTTCTTGCGGGATAATATACTCAACATTGACGCCAGCATCGGCTTCTGCGGCGCGGTCGCGCGCTTGCAGCACATCACCAGACCAACCAACGGCCACACAGATGTCACCATTGGCAAGGGCGTTAATGTACTCCGATGAGTGATATTTGCGCACGGTATCGCGCACTGCGAGCATGGTGTCTTTGGCTTTGTCTATGCTGGCCTGATCCTTAAGATCCGGATCCATACCCAGCCAATTGAGCGTTGCTGGCACCATTTCGGCTGGCGCATCCAAATGGAAAATACCACAGTCGCCAAGCTTGGCTGCTGTTTCCGGACTAAACACCAGGTCCCACGTGTTTATGTTGGCATCTTCACCCAGACGCTCTTTGACCATGTCGACATTCACGCCGATGCCAGTGGTGCCCCACATATAGTTGATGGCGTACTCGTTGCCGGGATCATAAAGCGCGAGACGCTCCGAAATGGCAGGATCCATGTTGGACAAGTTTGGCAGTTTTGACTTGTCGAGCGGTTGGAAAACACCAGCCTTGATCTGGTTCGCCAAAAAAGTGCCGGTCGGCACGACAATGTCGTATCCGGTGCCACCCGCCAGCAGTTTTGTTTCCAAAATTTCGTTGGAGTCGAAGACGTCATAGACAACTTTGATGCCCGTTTCTTCGGTAAACTCGGTCAGGATATCCTCATCAATATAGTCCGACCAATTGTAGATATTGACCGAACGATCCTGTGCAGTTGCAACGCCGGTGGCGGCCAAAGCGGTGATCGCAGTTGTCGCAAGAAGTGCAGCGAAACGCATAATGGTACTCCCAAATAGGTGAAAACTCTGCAGGCAAATTCCTGTCATTGCTCAAAACGTTATTGCGGTTTTGGGCACTGCACAAGTGGCTTTTGCAGGCGCGCACGCTTGCTACGTCAAAGATAGGTTGTGCGCTCGAGCGGCGTGATCTCTTGCTCGAACGTTTCGACCTCGGCGCGTTTGATATCCGTGTAAATTTTGTTCAACTCGGGACCCAACGCCCGGGCGCCAAAATCATCATCCAACATCAGCGTGATAGCAGCTCGCATGTTAGTGGGAAGTTGTTCTTCCCCCGGTTCGGTTTCGTAAGCATTGCCGGTGACGGGCGCGGGCGGTTTCTGACCTTTTTCAATGCCATCATAAATTGCTTGCAAAACCGCGCACATCACGAGATATGGGTTCGCATCTGCACCGGCAATCCGATGTTCAATACGCCGCGCCTTTGGCGGTGATGCAGGAATTCGTACAGCGACTGAACGATTATTTTCACCCCATATCGCACGCGTTGGCGCATATGAGCCGGGCCGGATACGACGGAAACCGTTCCAAGAATTGATGAACAAGAGCAGTCCGGGTGCCATGGTAGCGATCAGTTCGGCAACCGCGCTTTCCAATACGTCACGGCCGTCTTCTTTGGCTGCAAATATGTTGTTGCCCGCTTCATCCACGATTGACGTATGCACATGCATGCCATTGCCGGCATGCTCCATGAATGGTTTGGCCATAAAGGTGGCTTGCAACCCATGTTTGCGGGCGAGCGCGATGACAATCCGGCGCAACATAATTGCATCGTCTGCGGCCCGTAACGGGTCGCAACGGTGGTTCAAGTTAACCTCGAACTGGCCCGGTGCTGCTTCGGATATGATTGTATCAATCGGAATGTCCTGAATATGGGCTGCGTGGCGCATTTCCTCAAAAAACGCCGAAAATTCGTCGAGTTGATCCAGGCCATACATGCGTTGGCGATCAGGCCCGATTGAAGACCCAACTGGCGCCGGTGTTGCCAGATGTTGATCGTTCGCCGTTTTGAGCAAGTAAAATTCCAACTCGAACGCTGCAACCGGATACTGCCCCCTTTTTGCCATGGCCTTTGTGATGCGGGCCAAAGCGTTGCGGCAGTCAAAGCGAAGCAGATCGCCCTCGGCAGAATAACCCCGCAGCAACACTTGTGCGGTTTTGCGGCTCGCCCACGGCACAATCTTCAGAGTGCCGGGAACAGCGCGGAAAAACCCATCCACGTCGCCACTTTCGATATGCAATCCGGTGGCAGGCACCTCGCGGCCCCAAACATCCAGACCGTGAAGCGATTGCGGAAAATTAATCCCGGTCGTGAATGCCTTTTCCAATGCGGACGCCGGGGCCCATTTACCCCTTAATATGCCGTTGGGATCTACCAGCAAAAATTCCACCGCTTCCAAATCCGGGTTCTTGGCGGTGAAAGTCTGGTATTCGTCGTAATCCAATGCCGCCGCGAAGGAGGCAATTTCAGCGGGTTTGAGGTCGGACAATGGAGACTCGCAGAAGTAAGTTTTGGTGCAGCTTACACAAAATCAAAAGCACTCATACCCACTTGGCTATCATCAAGTCCAAGCGGGCGGGTTATAGGCGGTTCGGCCCGCGCCATGCACGCCACCCGCTCGCAAATCCGACACGCAGGACCCACAGGCGTTGAAACAATGCGCGCGCCATCCTCCTGATCCTTTCGCAAGGCCTGACCGTAAATTACGTCGTTGCGATGAGCGATTTCACAACCAATTAAAACGGCAGTATGCCTTGGTCGCTCGTTAAACCCGCCCTGCGGACCATCCAACGTACGGGCAATGACGAGAAATTCATGCCCATCAGGCATTTGGACCGCTTCCACCAGAATGTGACCTGGTTGGTTAAATGCCACATGAACCGGGAGCTTGGGACACGAACCGCCAAAGCGTGCTTGCGGATATCCACGTGCACCCGCCCGGCGGAAACGGTTCCCGGCTTCATCGATTTCGGCCATAAAAAACGGAATACCGCGGTTGCTTTGGCGCTGCATCGTGGTCAAGCGGTTGGCGACATGTTCAAACGAGACGGAGAATCGGGCGCGCAGCACATCAAGGTCGTATTTGGAGCGCTCGCACGCTTTGAGAAATGGTTCATACGGCATCATGAGTGCGTGCGCCGCATAGCGTGCGAATTCAAAACGCATCAGGCGCTCAGCTTCATGTGAGGACAGCTTAAGCGCCTCTATTTCTGCGGTAATCGCCACATCCATGCGGATGAGCGCGGCTTCCATGGCGATTTCGCGTAGTTGGTCAGCCGCGCTGAGACGCTCGGAAACAAATAGTCGGTTAGAGTGACGATCGAACTTTCGGCGCCAGTTGGGCATGGTCGCGACGGGCAGAACTTTTACTGACATGTTGCGTTCAGTGCGTAACCAGTCGCGTAGGCCGCCCCGCAAATCATCGCCGCAATCGAGCAACCTTAGAAACGATTCCGCTTCTTCTTCGATGCGTGGGTAATGGTTGGCGCGTTTTTCAAGCGTGTCGCGCACTTCGTCCATCGGCAGGCGCGCGGCGGCAAGTGCCGTCTCACGCCCTTCTTTGGCCAGCATGTCTGACAAATCGGACAACCGCTCCAAGCCTTCACGATAGGCACGGTGCAGCATCAAAATGGCATTGGCGACGTTGGGTGCTGCATCACAAAGCTCCACCAATTCGCTATCGCCCGGCAATTCTCCCTGCAAAAGTGGGTCGGCAAAGACCTGTTTGAGCTGGGGCAGCGTTGTTTCCGCCGTGCCCTGTAAGTCATCCAAGTCTACTTTGTATGTCGATGCCAGTTTAAGGAGCAATTGAACGGTCAGCGGGCGCTGATTGCGTTCGATCAGGTTCAAATAGCTCGGCGATATGCCCAAATCTGCAGCCATTGCAGTTTGGGTTAACTCCATATGGTTACGTATCCGTCTGATACGCGGTCCGGCAAATATCTTCTGTTCGGCCATGATTTTCGGCTTATCTTCGACAAAATTTACAAACTTTATCCGTCATATACCTATAAATCTTGTGACAAGATTTACAATACGACTCAAGGCCAGTGTCAATTAAGTGACAAGGCGACGTGAAAAAATCGACACCATGCTAGATGCTAACTTTGCAATGCAGCAAATGCAGGCTAGGCGTCGGGCAAACGCCTGCGCTGACAATTGGATGCAAGGGTTTGAATGCAATACGCCAAGAACCGCGACGGAGAGGAACCAACATGTCTGAACACGAACGTCCAAAGACACATGTTAAAGAACGGGCCGAAGAACAATCATCAACCATGGGCGGCGACCAGCAAGCGGCAATCCGCATGCTCGCTAACGATCTACACCGCCTGAACCAATCGGTCATGAAAGCGGTTGAAGCTGGTGTTTCCGTAGAGCTGGTCCGCTCGGCACGCCACCATGGCGGTGACGGCAATTGGGGCGACTTGCTAATTCCCGTTATCGTCACCAAGGGTTAGCGCCCAAGGCCGATGCGTTAATACAATTAACATCAAAGCCTCACGCAAGTGGGGCTTTTTTTATGCGTATTGAAAGTGCGGCTCAGCTCTTGTTGATCTTGGCTTAGCACCTGCATGCCGCTATAGATTTGGTATCACAGGTGACCAATGCCCTCGACAAAAGCTGTGTCGCAAGCAAAGCGACAATCGAAAGAACTGCCGAAAACCGTCAATAATATCAGAGGCGTTCCCTCTTGGGCCGATGCAGGACCTTGGTTGGCAGCGCGCACCATTGAAGACATAGAGTGTATCACGCCCGATCTGGCGGGCGTACCGCGCGGCAAGATGATGCCCTCTTCCAAGTTCACGTCAAATACGTCGTTGGCGCTGCCTTCCGCCCTCTTTCGACAGACCATCTCGGGAGAATACCCCGATGAAACCGGCGAGTTCCGCTATGACCCGCGTGACGGCGACTTGAAGCTCATGCCGGATCTCTCGACGCTTTCAACAGTACCGTGGGAAAGCGATCCCACCGCGCAAGTGATCTGCGACCTGGTCGATCAGGACGGAAATCCGTCTTGGATCACGCCGCGTCAGGTGCTCAAGCGTGTCGTCGAGGCTTATGCAGAAAAGGGTTGGCAGCCGGTTGTCGCACCAGAAATCGAGTTTTATCTCGTCGCGAAAAATACTGATCCGGACTACCCGCTGAAGCCCCCAACAGGGCGCTCCGGTCGGCCGCTTACGAGCGGTCAAAGCTATTCCATTGCGGGCATCAACGAGTTCGATGAACTTATCGATGACATCTACCATTTCTGCGAGGCGCAGGGCCTGGAAATTGACACGCTTATCCATGAGGAAGGCCCCTCACAGATGGAGATCAATTTGCGTCATGGCGATCCGCTGGCGCTGGCGGACCAGGTCTTCATGTTCAAACGCACCATACGCGAAGCGGCGCTTAAGCATGATATGTATGCCACGTTCATGGCAAAGCCTATTCAAGGGTCGCCCGGCAATGCGATGCATGTGCATCAATCTGTCGTCGACACCAAAACGGGCAAAAATGTCTTCTCCAATCCCGATGGTGCAGAGCATGAGCTTTTCAGGCAATTTATTGGCGGCATGCAGCATTATTTACCCAAAGCGCTGGTGATGATGGCGCCTTATGTGAATTCATATCGCCGCATGACGCCCGATGCCGCAGCACCCGTGAACACGGCGTGGGGCTATGATAATCGTACCACAGCTTTGCGCGTTCCGAACTCCGATGCGCAGGGTCGGCGCATTGAAAACCGCCTCCCGGGCTCCGATTGCAACCCTTATCTCGGCCTCGCCGCTTCGCTGGCATGCGGCTATCTGGGCATGGTCAACGGCATCGTTCCGACCAATCCGACGGCTGAAACGGCCAATGAAGGCGATGTGGATTTGCCACGTGGACTTTTGGAGGCAGCGTCGTTGTTTGAAGAGGAAGAAGCGTTTGATAGCGTGTTCGGACGCGAGTTCATCGCCAATTATGCGGGCGTCAAACGCGGCGAATTTGAGACTTTCATGCGTGTGATTAGCCCTTGGGAGCGGGAATATCTGCTCTTGAACGTGTGAGCTATGGTGCATCAAAGTCCGATCGCTCCCGGCCTCTCCTGGTATGAAGCAACGGTTGGTGAAAGACCGGCCTACCCCGCATTAAATGGCGATCGCAAAGCGGATATCTGCATCATTGGTGGCGGGTTTACAGGCCTCTCCGCCGCTGCCGAAGCAGCCAAGCTTGGCGCATCAGTTGTCCTTGTTGAAGGCTCTCGTCTGGGAGACGGTGCGTCAGGCCGCAATGGCGGTCAATTAAACACGGGACAGCGGTCCTCGGCGATCGACCATGCCGAGGCGCTAGGCCTTGAGCGGGCGCGGGCGTTGTTTGATCTCGCAGAAGAAGCCAAGGCACATTTGCTCGGCTTTGCCGCCGACAATGACATCGACATTGAGTATGTAGCAGGCCATTACTCAGCGGCACATAAGCGGTCTTATCTCGGCGAATATGAATCCTACGCCGAAAAAATGGCGCGCGATTTCAACTATCCGCATCTGACATATCTGGACGCCCAAGCGCTTGCCGAGCGCCTTGGTTCCACGCGTTATTTCGGTGGCACGCATGACAGCCAGACCGGGCACATTCATCCGCTGAAACTTGTCGTCGGGACCGCGAGAGTTGCCAGCACGCGCGGTGTAGAAATCTACGAAAACACGAAAGTCAAAACGACAAGGCGTACAGCAGAGGGTATTTTCGTTGAGACCGCTAAAGGTACCGTGATAGCGGACCGTGTTCTGCTTGCGGTCAATGCCTATGGCGATGAAAAGCTCAACGCGAGAATGGCGTCGCATGTAATGCCGATCCAATCCTTCATTGGCGCGACGCCGCCGTTGGACGGTGAATTGGATGAATCAATCCTGCCAGACCGCGCAAGTGTCGATGACAGTCGTTTCGTTGTGCGCTATTTCCGTCGGACGCGCAAAGGCCATTTGTTGTTCGGTGGGCGGGAAGCCTATTCATCATCGCAGCCTAACCAGTTTATCGAGGGTGTCCGCCGCCAGATGAACGAAGTGTACCCGCAACTCAAAGACATTGAAATCACGCATGCGTGGGGCGGTAATGTGGGCATTACGCTGCCGCGCGAACCATTTGTGCGCGAAGTTGAACCCGGCATCACGGCCATGGGCGGCTATTCTGGCCACGGCGTGATGTTGTCAAATTTCACCGGTAAAATGTGGGCGGAAGCCGTATGCGGCAATCGCGATCGGCTGCACCTCTTCAAGGAGCTCAAAGTACCGCCCTTTCCCGGCGGACGACGTTTTAGAAAGCCGCTGCTCACGCTAGCCTTGACTTGGTACTCAATGTTGGATCGGCTTTGATCTGGAG
>JBCBYO010000058.1:0-8260 GCA_039815825.1 Pseudomonadota bacterium | reverse complement strand
AACTTCGTGATCGCAGCCGTCAATGACGTCTTGCCATGGTCAACGTGACCAATCGTGCCGATGTTCACGTGAGGCTTATTGCGCTCAAACTTTTCCTTGGCCATTTTTATATCCTGTCGTGTGTGAAATGGTTGTTTAGATCCAAGGCAGGCCTTGTCGGGCGCGCACATAGGTCACTTGAAGCACATGTGCAAGACCAATCGACACACAACACGACTCTGCAGCTCTCATTGGGATGGTTGGAGCGGGTAGCGGGAATCGAACCCGCACCAAGAGCTTGGAAGGCTCGTGTGATACCATTTCACCATACCCGCGTGCCGATATTTTGGCATGCGATTAGACCATAGGTGCCGATGGTGGGGGAAGTAGGACTCGAACCTACGAAGCATTACGCAGCGGATTTACAGTCCGCCCCCTTTGCCGCTCGGGACATTCCCCCAAAAGACACCGGATGGTCAGTACCGCAAGGCGGCACAGGCGCGCCTTATGACGACGCCAAACTGCCAAGTCAACACAGCACTTTACGCTCAATGCGCAAAAACACATCTCGCATCCTTTTAGTTGCCAAGATAAAGAGCGTTATGAGCAAGCAAGACACCCATTATGCGACCCTGCGGCGAAAGCATCGAGAACAAGCGAAAAAGAGCGGCACCTTTCAGTCTGGCTCGAACCAACCATCGGAAGGGCGCATTTGGTTATTTGGTCTGCATGCAGTGGAAAACGCGCTGAAGAACCCCGCCCGTTCGAATCATGTGCTGTGGGCCAGCGAAAACGCGCTTGGTAAGCTTGGGGATCAAATACCCGAAAGTTCGATGCTCACCATCAACAACGTGCACCCAAAAGAGATTGACAAGAAACTGGGCGGTGATGCCGTCCATCAAGGCGTCTTGTTAGAAACCGAACCGCTCCAAACGTATACCCTCGAAGACTGCTGGCAAGACAATCTGCTCCTTCTGCTGGACCAAGTTACGGACCCCCACAATGTTGGTGCAATCATCCGTTCTGCAGTGGCTATGGGAGCAGGCGCAATTATCACAACGGCCCGCCACAGTCCGGGCGAATCAGGCGTCTTAGCAAAAGTGGCGTCCGGTGGGTTGGAACACATCAAATATGTCACCGTTCGCAACCTCGCCAATGCCATACAAGCGATCAACGAGCGCGGATACCAAACCATAGGCCTCGATTCTGAAGGGCCACGGGATCTCCAACATACCGTTAGCAGTTCCAAAGTAGCGCTCGTGATGGGGGCCGAGGGCAAAGGCTTGCGCCAAAAAAGTCGAGAAACCGTGACCAATTTGGCGCGCCTCGACATGCCAGGGGCCATCAAGTCTCTGAACGTTTCAAATGCAGCCGCCGTCGCCTTGCAAGTCGTGCGCACCCACGACGGATTTAAATTAAAAGAAAGGAATAAGAACTAGGGATTGTCCGGTATGGAGTTTCCCGATGGTGCTAGCAGAAATCAAACGCATTTCACCGGTTCAGTGGTCAGCCCTGTTGTTGGTCGCACTGGGCGCCGTCATGGTCCAGCGCTATTTTGGTTTCCATCCTGATGTTTCTTGGCTTTTGACGCTAAACGAGCGTTTGATCGACGGTGAAAAGCTTTACGTTGACTTGTTGGTTGTCAATCCCGCGGTTCCCGTTTGGGTTTACCGCTTGCCGGTATTGCTAGCCGAGGCAACAGGCCTTTCTGCCGAGCTCGTTCTTCACATCATGATGGCTGCAACAGCGCTTGTTTCCTTTATCCTCACCACCGGGATATTGCGGCACGCCAATTTAGCCACAGCAAATCAGGCGTTTTGGCTGCTCACGGTGCTCATCGCGCTCTTCTACATTGTTTCGGCGCATACATTTGCAGAACGCGAACACATCGCGCTATTCGGGCTTCTGCCTTGGCTCGCGCTCCAGGCCTGGCGTTTTGAAAATCCAAATCAAAGGCCTGACTGGCGTATCCTCGTTTTGTGCGGCGTCGGGTGTGCCGCTCCGGTTTTGGTGAAGCCATATTACGCGCTAACGGTCCTCGGGCCCGTAATGACACAATGCATTCTGCTGCGTTCCGTAAAGCCAGCTTTTCACCTTGAAAATCTGATCGGCGCAGTTCTCACCGTACTGGTTACGAGCCTTTTCCTCATACTTCACCCGGCGTTTTTCGCTGACATGATGGACATCATTATGTCCACTTACGCGCCATACAACACGCCGTTTCGCTTGTTTTATCACACCTTTGCGTTGACGGTCGTGCTGGCGGCTATCGTTCTCAGGTTTCGCCCAACAGAGCTTAGCCCAATTACACTTCTGCTCGTGGCTTCAGTATATGGACATTTGGCGGCACTTTGGATCATGGGCCGCGCGCTTCCCTATCATGCGTTTCCCGCCTATGTTCTGATGACGCTTGCTGTAATGAGCCTTTACCGCACGCGGCAAATCTCTAAAAAATCTGGTTTTATGCCCGCACTCATATGTATCGCGGCTTTGTGGGGCGGAATAAAAGCATTTGCCGCTGTCGGCCCAAGCAGCGACGCGCTGTTGAACTATCTGGCTGAAAATCACAGCGGAAAAACGTACCTGCCAATCTCGCACGTGATGGAAGACGGACACCCGATCTCGCGCGCAGCAGGTTTAACATTTGTCGCGCCGGCAGCTTTTTTGTCAACGACCGTCTACGGCGATGTCGTCGCCGCCGAACGTGGCAGTAAAAACCCGGAACTGCTGGCGCAAATACAACGTTCAAAAGCCATGGAACAGGACGCTTTTCGGCGCGCCATCGTGCAAGATCGCCCGATGGTGGTGGTCATTCCCGAAGAGCTGGTCGCTTTGAAGCCTGACGCGCTGCAAAGAATATGGACGACAGTCGGGCCAGACGGAAGACCGGCTTCACTGTACCAGTTGGACAAAGAGATCGATGGCTTTCGGGTATACACACTGCGAGACTCGTGATGCGGTTCAGTAACGGCGAAACTCTCTCGTTAAGACAACCGATCGCTTTGCTGATCGTCGCGCTGGCAGCGATTCTCGTACGGTCGAGCACTGCGCTTCACCCCGACGTCTCTTGGCTATTGACGCTCAACGAGCGGCTTTTGGCCGACGAAAAACTTTACGTGGACCTCTTGGTGGTCAATCCCGTTGTGCCGGTCTGGTTCTATCGACTGCCAGTCCTGATCGCACAATTTACAGGTATGCGCGCTGAATGGGTGCTGCAGCTGATGATCGCCGGAACGGCGCTTGCTTCATTTTTGATCATGTCTCGACTGTTGACCGAAGCCAGACTCGTCTCGAAAAACCAAATCATATGGCTCGGCGTCATTCTTTTCGCGCTGCTGTATGTTGTTTCAGCGTTCACGTTTGCGCAGCGGGAATTCATCGGGCTTCTGGGTTTTTTGCCTTGGCTCACGTTACAAGCGTGGCGGATCGAAAATCCAGGGCAAAGACCGAGCTGGCCTATCCTCGTTCTTTGCGGCGTTGGTTGCGCAGCGTTGGTCTTGGTAAAACCCTATTATGTGTTGACGGTCCTGGCGCCCGTGGTCGCACTCTGCATCCAGAAAAGGTCCATAAGACCGGCCTTTTACTTTGAAAACCTGATCGGGGGTGCGATTACAGTCGCACTTATGGCGCTTTTCATTGTGCTCCATCCGGCATTTTTTGGTGAGATGATGCTGTTGATCCTGTCGGCCTACGCGCCCCACATGACGTTAGTGCCGCTCCAGTTTCATTCAGCTGCTTTGGCAACGATGCTCATAGCCATCATTATCTGCCTGCCGGTACGACAATGGTCACCACTTGGCGTTTTGCTTGCGACCGCATTGATCGGCCATCTGGCGGCCTTGTGGATCATGGGTCGTGCATTCCCGTATCATGCCTATCCGGCTTATGTTTTGGGTGTTTTGGCAATCGCTGAAGCTTATCGTTCAACACCAACTGACCGGAAGATCGGACCATTTCCGGCGGTGGTGGGCCTACTATGTGTTGGCATTGCGATGGCGGTATTTTCCTCTGGAGCCACAACAGGCAGCAACCTTACATCATACTTGAAGGCCAACCACGAAGGTGAAAGCTTCATGCCGCTATCAAACTCCATGATTGACGGACATCCGCTATCGCGGGTCACGGGCTTGGAATTTGTGGCGCCAGCCGCATTTTTGTCGATTAGCACCTACGGTGACCAAATTTTGCGCGAAAACACTAATCTCTCTGACGAGGCCGTCGACCGGATCACCCGCGCAAAACGCTACGAATGGGACCTTTGGCGCGCGGCGATCTATCAAAAGAAACCGCAGGTAATTGTTATTCCGCAGGCCTTGGCAACCAAGAAGCCAGACGCCTATGAGGCAATTTGGGAAGCAGAAGGCTCCGAGGTGCCACCAGCAGCATTTTACGAGCACCAAGCAACCATAGACACATACGATATATACATCCGGCTGTAAGTTGTGTGGTAATTGTGGCAGGATGATCAAAATTCCGCCTTTATTTGCGCCAAAGCGGTCGAACGAATAACACTAAATACAAAATCCTCATCAGACTGGACCTGATAATGAAGAAAACGCCACTTATTGTACTCGTCGCCGCCAGCATGGTTGCAGCAGCATGCACCACAACAGATCCGTTTACGGGTCAGCAGCAAGTTTCGCGCACAGCAGGCGGCGCTGCGATAGGCGCAGCAGTAGGTGCCGGTTTGGGCACACTGGCAGGTGGTGATGACCGCCGCAACGCGCTGATTGGAGCGGGCATCGGGGCGTTGGCGGGTGGCGCCGTGGGCAATTATATGGATCGCCAACAAGCCGAACTGCGTGCACAGCTGCAAGGAACTGGCGTAAGCGTCACACGTGTTGGTGACCGCATCATTTTGAACATGCCGTCCAACATCACCTTCCCGGTTGATCAAGACCAGGTGTTACCAGCCTTTTTCCCAACCCTGGATTCAGTGGTCCTGGTCATCAACCGATACAATCAGACGATTATCGATGTTTATGGTCACACCGACTCAACTGGCGACGAAGGCTACAACTTAGGTCTTTCGCAACGTCGGGCATCCTCAGTTTCCAACTATCTGGTCAGCCGCGGTGTAGACGGTCGCCGCCTGCTCGTTACCGGATTTGGCGAAACACGGCCGATCGCCGACAATGGGACAGACGCGGGCCGCGCACAAAACCGCCGGGTCGAGATTCAAATCTCACCGCTCAGCTAATTACCAACTGTCAATTTTATTGAGAGTGGCGGGCTTGGTCCCGCCATTTTTTATGAGCTTTCGGCGTCCTGATCGTCCTCGGAAAGCTCACCAGCATCGCGCGCCCGCATTTCCTCGATGTCATCAGCAATGAGAGCGAGGTGCTGCTCGATCAACGACAGATTTGCGATCAAACCGCAAATTAACGCCGCAACGATCAGTCCCCCGAGAACCCCCAAGCCGGCCCCGAACGTCAAATTGTCGCCAGCCCAATAAGCCGTGCGATACCCGAAATATCCGCCCAAACCGACGATGACCAATCCGATGCTCGGGTTTAACGTCTCCAGCGCTTCGGCCAAGATTTTAGAAAACTGCATGCCGCTCTCCCTGTCTAAAGCGTTATCGAGAGCAGAGTTGAAGAGCAAGCGGTCAAAAATTGTTTCTGATTTCTCGCAGCCGTGTAAACACCTCATCGTCTGACGCATTTTCCATCACCAAATTTGCTCGAATACCGCGATCACCTGGCCTTAAGAATGGGTTGGTTGCGAGCTCACCGGCCAACTTTACCGGAACAGTTGGCATCCCCGCGTCCAACAGTTTCTCCAACCGCGCGATACGCTCATTTACCGCTAAATTTTTCGGATCAACATGGCGTGTAAAAGCGATATTGGTTTTGGTGTATTCATGTGCTCCAAAAACGAGCGTACTGGGTGGTAACGCAGCGAGCTTCCCAAGGCTTTGCTTTAACAGGCCCGGACTGCCATCAAAAATGCGGCCGCAGCCCAGCGTGAAAAGTGTATCGCCGGTGAAAACAGCTGCCTGATCTGGCAGGTAATAATTGATCATGTCGAGCGTATGCCCAGGTGTGGCGAGAACATTGACGTCGTGCCCCGCAAAACTGAACCGTGAGCCATCCCAATATTCGACATCAAGATCGCTAATCGGCAAGGATCGTCCCTGCTCCGGCCCTCTAACCAGACACCCCGTCTTTTCTTTGACAGCTGCAACACCCGCCGTGTGATCGGGATGATGGTGGGTTACCCAGATTTCATTCAAACTCCAGCCGGCATGCTCCAAGGCCCGAAGCGTTTCATCAGCATCACCACAGTCAATGGCTATCGTCTCACCGCTGTTTCTGGCGTGCACGAGCATCCCGTAATTGTTTAACGGGCCATGCAGGTAGAGGTGGACATCAAAGTCTGAAAGCATGATAGCTCCTTCACAATTAGCCCACCGTCGCAAATTCTTTCAAAATGACCAGCCTGAAGACGAAAAAAAAGCAGAATGGCGTAAAAAACCGGTCTTCTCGCTGCAGACTTTGCCGCCGTCATAACGCCGAGTCTTTTTCGGGACCTGTCGTTGAACCTTCAAACTAAAATGGCAATGGCAAACTGATAGTAGATCCGAACGAATCGGTCGGGCCAATATAGTGGCCGGCAGCCGACCATCGGCGCTGCGATTAAACCTTGAAAAGGGCGACAATTCCCATGACCACCACGTTCGTTGGTGCGCAGGTCTTCCTGCCAACTGAAATCACCGAGACCAATGTAACATTTGAAGATGGCGCGATCGTTGAGATCGGTGGCGACATCGTTGATGCAAAAGGGTCGATCTTGGCCCCTGCCCTCATTGATCTGGACGGAGATGCATTTAAGATCGTCAACATTGTTCGCCCCGAATTGCCACAAAAGCGTTGGGCAAAGATCGCCACCAAACAGCGCGAAGCTCTGCATGATCGCGTGGCGATGATAAAACGCTTGTGGGTCAAAGGGCGCGCCGCTTATCGGTCGGCACCCGCGCTATGAGGACTTTATTGCACGCATATCGACCGGCTATCACGCTCGGCGTGACCCAGATTCTTGGGTACGGCACACTGATGTACGCCTACGCGATCTTGCTGCCGCGAATGGCTGAAACGCTTGAGCTTTCGCTTTCCACCGTATTCGGCATTCTTTCTCTCGGTCTTTTTTTCGGCGGCCTAGTCTCACCAATCGCAGGCACATTAGTGGATCGATTTGGCGGCCGATGGGTTATGGCGGCAGGATCGGTAGTTGCGGGCGTTTCGCTGATGGGTCTATCCATGGTGGAAGGCCGGATTGCACTCTTTGCAATGATTTTACTCGCCGAGGCGGCGGGTATGTTTGTGCTTTACAACGTCGCCTTCGCTTCTGTCGCTCGGCTGGAAAGCACGGTGAAACCCGCGCGGGCGATCTCGATCATCACACTTTTTGGCGGGGTGGCGTCCACCATCTTCTGGCCATTGACGCTGGCGCTCGAAACCCGTCTGGGCTGGGAAAGCACATGGATCGTTCTCGGCATGATCATGCTTCTCGTCGCAGCGCCGCTAAACTTTCTGGCACTGAGCGGCAGACAGAAATCGCCCGAAGAAAGAGAAGAAAGCGCACATTCCGATTGGCCTGAACTGCAAGGGCCAGACCGTCAACGCGGCATGATATGGATGGTGATATCTTTCGTCTTCTCCGGATACCTCATGGGCGCGGTGATGACGCTATGGGTCACCAATGTACAAGATCTTGGGCACAGCGCAGCTATGGCCGCTTTGGCCGGTGCCGTGATTGGGCCGTTCAAAACGGTTGGTCGCTTCTTTGAGATGGTCGTCAGCCGCAACCTTTATCCCATGATGACTTATGCGCTGTCCATGGGATTGATGCTGTCGGGCTTTATTACGCTTTTGACCATCGGCTTTACACCCGTTGGCGTCGTACTCGCCGCTGCTCTCTACGGAATGGGCGACGGCATCAAGACGATCGCCCGTGGCACCCTTCCGCTCGCGCTCTTTGGCCAGAAGGGCTACGGCGCGCGCCTTGGCTGGATCTCATTTGTCCAAATGGGTGTAAATGCATCAGCGCCATTCGTCTTTGCTTGGATGACACAGACCTACGGGGGTTGGATTTCATTTGCTGCCATGGCCAGTGTGCTCACACTCGCCATTCTCACCTACTTCTTAATCCCTGACCCAAGGAAAACCGCCCGTGTCCCCGCATAATCTTGTTTATGGAAACAATGCCAGATACCTGTCGAGCGGTCATTGCCTGTATCATTGATCGCACCTCGGCTCGCCCTAATGTATTTGATGTGACA
>JBCBYO010000057.1:0-8963 GCA_039815825.1 Pseudomonadota bacterium | reverse complement strand
CATTGATGGATCGTATGGAGATTATTCGCATCGCCGGTTACACCGAGGATGAGAAAGTCGAAATCTCAAAGCGCCATTTGCTGCCCAAGGTCATCACCAACAACGCTCTGCAGGATGGCGAATTTGAAGTCACCGAAGATGCAGTGCGCAAAACAATCCAGCTTTACACACGTGAAGCCGGCGTGCGTAACCTTGAGCGCGAGTTGATGAAGCTTGGCCGAAAAGTCGTGACTGACATTTTGCGTACGGACAAAACTTCGATCACGGTGACGCCAGACAACCTGGACGAGTATCTCGGCGTGCCGAAGTTCCGCTTTGGTGAGATCGACCAGGAAGATCAGGTCGGCGTTGTCACCGGCCTTGCGTGGACAGAAGTTGGTGGCGAGCTGCTGACCATTGAAGGCGTCATGATGCCCGGTAAAGGCAAAATGACAGTCACAGGCAACCTGAAGGACGTGATGAAGGAATCCATTTCCGCTGCGGCGTCCTATGTGCGTTCGCGTGCCGTGGACTTTGGCGTAGAGCCGCCAATGTTCGATAAACGCGATATCCACGTTCACGTACCGGAGGGGGCGACCCCGAAAGATGGACCGTCAGCTGGTATTGCCATGGCAACATCAATTGTCTCGATCCTGACCGGTATCCCGGTTCGCAAGGATATCGCCATGACCGGCGAGATCACGCTGCGGGGCAGGGTCCTGCCGATCGGTGGCCTGAAGGAGAAACTCCTTGCGGCGCTGCGCGGTGGTATCAAAAAGGTCATGATCCCGCAGGACAATGCCAAGGACCTGCCGGACATTCCTGACAATGTGAAGAATGGGCTTGAAATCATTCCAGTGAGCCACATTGGCGAGGTTCTGGAGCATGCTCTTGTCGAGCAACCGACAGCAATTGAGTGGTCGGAAGAGGACGCGTTGGCCGCTGATATGCGGATGGGTGATTCGACTGATCCCACGAATTTGGCGCATTAATCGCCAATTTTTAGCCTTCAACTAATTTCAAAACGCCGCTTTCGAGCGGCGTTTCTGTTGAAAAGCCCTTATAATCCGGCGTTTTTCCAACCAAAGCGCGGTGTTTCGCCAATTTGGCGGTATTGTAGAAACAGTGATCGGTCTTCGATTCGCCTACAGCACACCTTGGAGAGGAAACAAAATGAATAAGAACGAGCTGGCTGCGGCCGTTGCAGAAAAAACCGGGATGTCAAAAGGTGACTCCTCCACTGCCGTTGATGCGGTATTTGACGTGATCGCATCCACGCTGAAAGATGGTGGCGATGTTCGCCTCTTGGGTTTTGGCAATTTTGTTGTTCAACAGCGCGCCGCAACAACCGGCCGCAACCCTATGACCGGGCAACCGGTAGATATCCCTGCTAAGCGCGTCCCAAAATTCTCAGCCGGTAAGGGCTTGAAAGACGCTGTAAACAGCTAACAAGCGTTGCCAGAAAAAAACAAAAGGCCGCGCTTCATGGCGCGGCTTTTTTGTTTATAGGTTTTTGTCAAGCAAGCGGATCATGTGCTGGTCGCGTGCCGCACCTGAATCGCCACCCATCACAATCGCTACAACGCGCCGCCCGCCGCGGCTGGCGGATGTCGCCAAATTGTAGCCTGAAGCGCGGGTATACCCGGTCTTGAGGCCATCGGCGCCGGAATAGCTCTTCAATACTCTATTGTGGCCAGTAATGGCTCTGCCATTGTGTTCGAACTGCGTCAGCCCAAAATAGCCATAATACCGACCATGGTTGCGACGTAGCGCGATGGCTAATTTGGCCATGTCGCGCGCAGTGGTAAGCATTTGCGGATCCGGCAGGCCGGACGCGTTCTTAAAAACTGTGGACGTCAACCCAAGCGAACGGCCTTTGGCGGTCATTTGTCGCGCAAATTGCTCTTCCGACCCGCCCAAATGCTCCGCGACTGCGGTAGCGACATCGTTGGCTGATTTAACGACCAACGCCCGAATGGCCTTGTCTGCGGTAATGGTGGTGCCGGCCTTCATGTAAAGCTTGGACGCAGGGCGGCCAGCGGCGTACGCCGAGATTGGGATAGGTGTATCAAGCGACATGTTCCCAGCTTTGATAGCGTCGAACATCATATAGACGGTCATCATCTTGGTAAGGGACGCTGGGTAACGTGCTTCGTTGGCAGCCACACTGTGCAGGACTTTACCCGAACGGCTGTCCACGACGATTGCCGCATACTTGTCCGCATTGGACGTCGGGACTGCCAAGTCTACCATAACGTCATCAGTCGAAACACACCCGGAAAGGACCAGTACAGCGACTGATACCAGAACAAGAACCCGGCGTTGGATTTTGATCAAATCGAAAGACAGGGCTGACACGTTCATCATATGCAGTTGAAAAGGACTCGTTTCTTTTCTTCACATATCGTGAGCGACGCCGCAACATCCATGCACTCAAAGGCAAGTGAATAATAAGCTACTTTGTTCTTGAAATTGGTCGCCTGATCCGCTCGTGAAACACAATAATGACTCTTCGAAGGAGCACCGGCCATTCAATCGATGGATAAGATATGGTGGGCGATGAGAGACTCGAACTCCCGACATCTTCGGTGTAAACGAAGCGCTCTACCAACTGAGCTAATCGCCCTAAACGAAGCGCGCTTGTACGCAAGCAATGGCGTAAGCGCAAGCCCCTGCGCCGCGGAAATTATTGGTAATCCGCAGGCACGAAAAAAGCTGAAAACCGGGTATGACCGCGCTTGACACCCCACGCTGATGGGCCTAGATGACCGCTCACTCCGCACAGATGCGGATGTGGTGCGCGGGTGTAGCTCAGTTGGTTAGAGTGCCGGCCTGTCACGCCGGAGGTCGCGGGTTCGAGCCCCGTCACTCGCGCCACTTTCCAACACCCCCAATATTATTTTACACACAAATATTGTTCGCAAAGACTTCGCGGATTTGGGTAATTTTTCAGCCCGACGACAGGTTCTTCCTGTCTTCTTTGCCGTGCCATTCTCGCTGAGTTTGAAGCTCGATTGAATTTCAGTCCGAATTTACCGGCAGCAATCCATGGTTGATACCGCGTTGTGCGTCGATAGGTTTAGGTCACCAAGTTCTAAACGCTCGAGATGACGTCGAAGTTCATGTGCTATTTTTATACTTGCCAGCGTTCGCGGTTTTTCCAGTTGAGTATCGGCGCAAATGCGCAAAAGGTCGGTCATTTTCGCAGTTTGTCGATATTGCGCATGCGAAAGAAGCGTTTATACACCGAGACAATCGGGTGGCGCGGCTTGTGTCGCGCCTGACATAGAAATCGGGAATTCCATGGAAGCTGTTGTCGCATCCTATCTGCCAGTTTTAATATTTTTTCTCATAAGCTTGGGCATCGGTCTGGCATTGCTGATCGCGCCATTCATCGTTGCTTATAAAAGCCCTGACCCAGAAAAGCTGTCGGCCTACGAGTGCGGATTTAATGCATTTGATGATGCACGCATGAAATTCGATGTGCGTTTTTATCTGGTTGCAATCCTGTTCATTATCTTTGACTTGGAAGTAGCGTTCCTCTTCCCTTGGGCTGTGTCGTTTAGTGACATTGGCATGTTCGGATTTTGGTCGATGATGGTGTTCTTGGCGGTGCTGACCATCGGCTTTATCTACGAATGGAAAAAAGGCGCGTTGGAGTGGGATTGATTTAATGTCTGGAAACACACTGATCGCACCGCAACCCAAAGGGTTGATTGATCCAAACTCAGGCAAGCCGATTGGCCACGATGATGCTTTTTTCGGCGAGATGAACAATGAGCTCGCCGATAAGGGTTTTTTGGTCACGTCAACTGATGAGTTGATTAACTGGGCGCGTACTGGCTCGCTCATGTGGATGACATTTGGTTTGGCGTGCTGTGCGGTCGAAATGATGCACACATCCATGCCCCGCTATGATGCCGAGCGCTTTGGTATTGCGCCGCGTGGCTCCCCTAGACAATCGGATGTGATGATCGTTGCTGGTACGTTGACCAACAAAATGGCACCTGCCATGCGCAAGGTATACGACCAGATGCCGGAGCCGCGCTACGTGATCTCCATGGGCTCGTGTGCCAATGGCGGCGGCTACTATCACTACAGCTACTCCGTCGTACGCGGCTGTGACCGCATTGTACCGGTCGATATCTATGTTCCGGGATGCCCTCCAACGGCCGAGGCACTCCTTTACGGTATTTTGATGCTGCAAAAGAAAATCCGACGCACTGGCACCATCGAGCGCTAGGCGCGGCATATTAGATCAGGAAAGACGATTGCATGGCGCAGACCGCTGAAACAATCGAAGAATTACAAGATACCGTCGCAGACGTTCTCGCGGGCACGGACATATCCATGTCCCTGTCATTTGGAGAGTTGAACGTCCTCGTCGATGTCGGTGACATTGCGGAAGTACTCGCCAAGCTAAAGGGCGATATGCAGGCACAATTTGTCAGCATGGTCGACATTTGCGGCGTCGACTATCCAGGGCGCGAGAAGCGCTTTGACGTCGTTTATCATCTGATGTCTCCCAAGCTGAACCAGCGTATTCGCTTGCGGGTCCAAGTTGATGAAGACACGCCCGTACCCAGCGTCTGTGATGTATTCCCAGGCGCTAACTGGTTCGAGCGTGAAGCCTATGACATGTATGGCATTCTTTTCACCGGCCATCCGGACCTGCGCCGACTGCTGACCGATTACGGGTTTGATGGCTATCCGCTGCGCAAAGACTTCCCGCTCACCGGTTATTACGAGGTGCGCTACGACGATGAAGTCAAACGGGTCGTGTATGAGCCCGTCAAGCTGCGCCAGGAATTCCGCGACTTTGACTTTTTGAGCCCATGGGAAGGCGCCGACTATGTGCTGCCGGGCGACGAGAAAGCAGCTGACAAATGACAGAACACAATGTCCGCAATTTTAACATCAACTTTGGACCGCAACACCCGGCTGCGCACGGCGTCTTGCGTCTCGTTCTGGAGTTGGACGGCGAGGTATGTGAGCGCGTGGATCCGCATATCGGGCTCCTGCACCGCGGCACTGAAAAGCTGATCGAAAACAAGACTTACCTTCAGGCGGTACCTTATTTTGACCGGCTTGATTACGTGTCGCCGATGAACCAAGAGCACGCCTATGCACTCGCAGTCGAGCGGTTGCTAGAATTAGAAATTCCTAAGCGTGGTCAACTGGTTCGTGTTCTTTATTCAGAAATTGGTCGAATTCTCAATCATTTGATGAATATCTGTACGCAGGCGCTCGATGTCGGTGCGTTGACGCCAATCGTTTGGGGTTTTGAAGAACGCGAAAAGCTGATGGTGTTTTATGAGCGCGCGTGTGGTGCGCGCTTGCACGCCGCCTATTTCCGCCCTGGCGGTGTCCACCAGGACTTGCCTGAAAAGCTCATTCAAGACATTGGCGACTGGATCGACCCGTTCTTGGATGTTGTCACCGAGATTGACGGTCTTCTGACCGATAACCGGATCTTCAAACAACGCAACGTCGATATCGGCGTTGTCGAATTAAGCGATGCCTGGGAGTGGGGCTTTTCAGGGGTGATGGTCCGTGGCTCAGGCGCCCGCTGGGATTTGCGCAAGTCGCAACCCTATGAGTGCTATGAGGAAATGGAGTTCCAGATCCCGATCGGCAAAAACGGCGATTGCTATGACCGTTATCTGATCCGCATGGAAGAGATGCGCCAATCGGCGTTTATCATGCGCCAATGTGTCGACAAGCTTTTGAGCCCCGACGGACAAGGCCCGGTCTCTAACACCGACGGTAAGGTGGTTCCGCCCAAGCGCGGCGAGATGAAAAAGTCGATGGAATCACTGATCCACCACTTCAAGCTTTACACGGAAGGGTACAAAGTGCCGGAAGGCGAGGTCTACGCGGCCGTGGAAGCGCCCAAGGGTGAGTTTGGTGTTTATCTGGTGTCCGATGGTTCCAACAAACCATATCGCTGCAAATTGCGCGCCCCGAGCTACGCGCACCTGCAAGCCATGGATTTCCTGTGCCGGGGGCACATGCTTTCTGATGTTTCAGCGGTACTCGGGTCGCTCGATGTCGTGTTTGGTGAGGTGGACCGCTAATGTCCGTTCGTCGTTTGGCAGAAGATGCCGTCCAGCCTGAAGGCTTCAAGTTCAATCGCGAGAAGGCGGCTGAAGCAAAGTTATGGATCAAAAAATACCCTAAAGGCCGGCAACAGTCTGCGGTAATTCCGCTTTTGATGCTCGCGCAGGAGCAGGACGGTTGGGTGACCAAGGCAGCCATCGAGCATGTATCGGAAATGCTCGAAATGCCGCGCATCCGTGTGATGGAAGTGGCAACCTTCTACACGCAATTTATGCTGCAGCCGGTTGGTACAAAAGCCCACGTCCAAGTGTGTGGGACAACGCCGTGCATGCTGCGCGGCGCTGAGGACCTGAAAAAAGTTTGCCAGAATAAGATCAACCGGCAGCAGTTCCAACGCAATGGCGAGGGAACGCTGTCATGGGAAGAAGTTGAATGTCAGGGTGCTTGCGTGAACGCACCGATGGTTATGATCGGGCGCGATACCTACGAGGATCTAACCCCAGAGCGTCTTGAGGAAATCATTGACGCGTTTGAGGCCGGCAAGGGCGACACAATCACGCCCGGTCCGCAGATCGACCGCATTTACTCGGCGCCAGTTGGCGGTCCATTGACGCTCCTCGATGACGTAGTCGCGTCAACACCAAAGAAGAAAGCGCCCGCCAAAAAAGCAGCTGCCAAGAAAAAGGCGGTTAAGGCCGCGGAGCCGGTAGCGAGCGAAAACCCGACGATGAAGCTGGCGACGACGGCTTCGAAAGTGGCACCGAAGGCCAAAAAAACGAAGGGCGTTCAAGAAAGCCCGATAAACACGAAGCTAAGCGCGATCGATGTAGAAGAAGTGCCGTCAACAAAAGATGCCAAGCCAGCCAAAAACGTCAAGATCACCAAGGGTGCACAGGGTACGGACCCGGGCACTGTGCTTGAGAACGTCAAAGGCGCGTCATCGGTCAAGCCAAAGGCAGCACCGAAGAAAAAGGTCACTGGCGGCAATCCGACGATGAAAATCGCCGCAACGGCGGCTGGCCGTGCTGCCAAAGGCAAAAGCTCATCTGGCCCGGTCCGGATGGAAAAACCGAAGGGTAAAGCTGACGATCTGAAATTGATCGCGGGTGTCGGACCAAAGCTTGAGCAAACGCTAAATTCATTGGGTTTCTGGCATTTCCATCAAATCGCCGCGTGGACTGCAGATGATATTGCAGTTGTTGATGACCAATTGCGCTTCAAAGGGCGCATCGAACGCGATGATTGGGTCAAACAAGCTGCGGCACTCGCCAAGGGTGGCCGCGACGAATATGTCAAAGTCTTCGGTAAGGAGCCGCGCTGATTATGGGTATGCTTCAGGACAAAGACCGGATTTTCACCAACATATACGGCCTGCGTGACAAGTCGCTAAAAGGTGCCATGTCGCGGGGCCACTGGGACAACACAAAAGGTCTCGTTGAAAAAGGACGCGATTGGATCATCAATGAGATGAAAGCATCCAATCTGCGGGGTCGCGGCGGCGCAGGTTTCCCGACGGGTCTCAAATGGTCATTTATGCCCAAGGAAGTGGGCGAGCGCCCACATTACTTGGTAGTCAACGCCGATGAGTCAGAGCCGGGCACGTGTAAGGACCGCGACATCATGCGTCACGATCCACACACCCTCATTGAAGGTTGTTTGATCGCGGGTTGCGCGATGCAGGCGCACACGGCCTACATTTACATCCGCGGTGAATACATCCGTGAACGCGAAGCGCTGCAAGCGGCTATCGACGAGTGTTACGACGCAGGCCTGCTCGGCAAGAACAATAATTGCGGCTGGGACATGGATGTCTTCGTGCACCATGGCGCTGGAGCTTATATCTGCGGAGAGGAAACAGCGCTGATCGAGTCGCTGGAAGGTAAAAAAGGCCAGCCGCGTTTAAAGCCTCCATTCCCAGCAAACGTTGGCCTCTATGGCTGCCCGACGACGGTCAACAATGTGGAATCCATTGCGGTCGCGCCGACAGTTTTGCGCCGCGGGGCAGGGTGGTTCTCGTCATTTGGTGCGGAAAACAACAAGGGCACCAAGCTTTTTTGCGTATCCGGCCATGTGAACAATCCCTGTACCTTTGAAGAAGCGATGTCGGTCCCATTCAAGGAACTGATCGATAAGCACTGCGGCGGTATTCGTGGTGGTTGGGACAATCTTCTAGCGGTCATCCCGGGTGGCTCATCGGTCCCCATGGTGCCAGCCGAACAAATCATCGACACGCCGATGGACTTTGATTCCCTGCGTGCCCTGCAATCGGGCCTTGGAACAGCCGCGGTTATCGTGATGGATAAGTCGACAGACGTCGTTAAAGCCATCGCCCGCCTTGCTTATTTCTACAAGCACGAAAGCTGCGGCCAGTGTACACCGTGTCGTGAAGGTACCGGCTGGATGTGGCGTGTGATGGAACGCATGGTGACGGGTAACGCTCAAAAGCGCGAAATCGATATGCTGCTTGATGTGACCAAACAGGTTGAGGGCCACACCATTTGTGCGCTCGGCGACGCGGCCGCTTGGCCAATTCAAGGCCTGATCCGTCACTTCCGCCCAGAGATCGAACGACGCATTGATGAGTTCTCGCGCAACGCGCACGATACGCAACCGGTTTTGGTGGCTGCGGAATAAGCCTTTTGGTTTTTGATCGCATTGTTTGGCATTGCGGTTTGTGGGCAGCAATTTTCATTTTGATCGCGTCGTTCGACGAGGCGGCGCTTCTTGTCTTCGGCTTGACGCCGCTTTTCCTTGTCTTTGCAGCATCGATCCTGCTGCTGGCCGTTACTGTCATGCTTTTGGCGATGATCGGTATGATGGGTGACCGAAAAAAAGCGATCGCCCCATTCGTATGGACCGTGCATTTGCTCATAATCGCTGGCGGATTTGGACTAGCGCCGCTTTTTGCCGATCTGCGCTTTTAG
>JBCBYO010000056.1:0-9896 GCA_039815825.1 Pseudomonadota bacterium | reverse complement strand
GCCGACAGCGCGGAAAACAATACCCTCTTGTTCAATCAAAACATACATTCGCTGACCTGGTTTGCAGGCGCGTCTGTGGCGATTTCTGTCATAGAGCTGTTCTTCTGGCGTGGCGTTGTTGCTCGTCTCGCACGTCATCCTGTACCGGCGCTATTAAAAAACACCGTGGCGCTTGTCATTTTGATTATCGCCGCCGCCTGTATCATTTCTTTCGTCTTCAAACGTGATGTCACAGCGATTTGGGCAACTTCCGGTGTAGTTGGTCTTGTTTTGGGCTTTGCGCTACGCAGCATGATCCAAGACGTGTTTACCGGTATCGCGCTTAACCTTGATGGCTCCATTCAAGAAGGCGACTGGATATCTCTGCACCATCGCGATTTTTTGCAAGAACAGTATGGCAAGGTGCTCGATATTGGTTGGCGCGTTTCGCGGGTCCAATTGGAGGACAACAATGTTGTTGTGGTTCCCAACGGGTTACTGGGAACGATGGCGGTCACAAACTTCGCGCATGCTGATCATGTCAGCCGCCTGCAAACTGAAATAGTCATTGATTTCGACGTACCGACAGAAAGGGCAAGGCGCATCCTTCTCGCTGGCGCCAAAGCAGCAGCCAACGAAGACGGCATGTTAAAGGAACCAACGCCTGTCGTGCTTATCGGCGATCCAAAAACATATGGTGTCAGCTACATTGTCCGCTTTTGGGGCAAACTAGATGAGCGCTCACCGTCGACGCTAAAAGATGCTGTGATGGACCACCTGCTGCAACACCTTTATGCGGTAGGCCTAGCACCTGCATTGCCGAAAGAAGATTTGTTTTTTGATCGCAGGCCCAGTCGAATACTTGATCACCATGGCAGTTCGGACCGTGTCACCGTTCTTTCCAGAAATCATCTTCTTGGCGGTACGCTCAACAGCGATGAGCTGTCCAGACTAGCTAAAAGCCTAAATATCCGAGAATGCAAAAGTGGCACCGATGTAGTGGCACAGGGCGACGACGGTGCATCGCTATTTGTTGTCGCGGAAGGTTTCCTTGATGCGAAAATTTCGGTCGATGATGGTGGATCGAAAACGGTAGGCCACATCGCCGCTGGTGAAATATTTGGTGAAATGTCAATGCTAACGGATGAACCGAGGTCAGCGACAGTGACGGCCGCCACGGACGTCGTGGTCTATGAAATAGATCGCGCTGATTTTCAGCCTATAATAAAGAACAGGCCGCAAGTAGCTGAATCAATCAGCCAAATCATCGCGCACCGCCAAGCGGTCAATGCGCGCGTATCAATTAACGAACAAACGGTAGACGAGCAGCCAGACGAAATTGCGCTGACGAAGCGCATCTTGGACAGTATGGCCAAGGTATTTTCCCTACGAAACAAGGAAAATGTCCACGCTTCGCAAAAACTAGAAGCATAACGTGGTTGCGGCGTAACTACTCAAATGGCGACCATCAAGCCCACTGCTAAAGTGCAGATGCCGTTACGTAATTGCCTCTTGCTATCATCCAAACACCGTAACAGGATAGCGCAGGATTAATGTTGAGTCCGTCAACCATCAGCGTTTGATGACTTAATCCTGTTTTTTGCTGTGGTCCTAAGGGATTGAGGAACATGACGATCGCTAGGATTTGTGCAGCAATTATTGCGGCAATAACGACGTTACTAATCGCGTCAGCTGCCTACGCTGAGGTCGGTACGGCAGTCGACGTTGATCCGGCAGCGAGAGTGGGATCAAGCAGTCTGGTATCAGGGGATCGTTTGTCCGCAGGCGATGTCATTCAAACAAACCGGGGCGGGCAGGCACAAATCCTCTTCGACGATAACACCAGAATTGTGGTCGGTCCTAACTCCCGTTTCGTTATCTCCGATGTACAAATGGCGGGTTCAAACTCAGCAAATCGTTTTGCGGTAGACGCGGTGAGAGGCAGTTTTCGCTTCATAAGTGGTAGGAGCCCGAAAAACGCCTTCAAGATTTCCACACCGCAGGCCACGATCGGCGTGCGCGGTACAACTTTCGACCTTGAAATAACGAACGAAACAATCCTCGCCTCCCTACGTGGCGTTGTTGAATTTTGCGGCAACGGAAACTGTGTGATCCTGCGAGCCAATTGTTCTGTCGCGGTGGCCGATAGCAGTGGAACAGTGCGCGTTCCAAACAACACCAGTGAAGCCGGTCAACTTATCCGCGGCGGGTTTCCCTATATTGAGGATCAGCGTCCACGCCTACTGCCAGCGTTCCGTGCATCGGTTCGCTCTTGTGAACGTTTCGACCTCCCAAGGGGCGGCCCGGGTGAAAGCGACGAAGATGGACGACTGACGCCCGATGATCTTCGTTTGATGGAAGAAGAAGACGACGACGAGGAACGAGAAGAAGAAGAAGAAGAAGAGGAAGAGGAAGAGGAAGAAGAGGAGGAAGAAGAGGAGGAAGAGGAAGACGACTTTGTGCCGGAGACCTAAAAGCCTCACCAACGCGAACATACATTTTTTCGATGAGCGTCTTTCAGCGTGAGCAAAGCGCTCGCACACAAGCCAACTTGGCGCCAATCTGGTTGCCGATGGCGTACCATCTAAGCGCATAGAATCGTACCGACATGCGTCCCGTTATTCTTGTTATTGGAGCGCTGCTAATAGGACTGATGGCAGCGATAAGGATAGCTGATCCCTTTGCGGTTCAGACAGTTCGAAACCTTTATTTCGATGTTCTGCAACAGGTCTCGCCTCGGCAACCGGCTGAAACCCCGGTACGAATCGTCGATATCGACGAGGCTTCTCTGGCAGAGTTCGGGCAGTGGCCATGGCCGCGGGATTTACTCGCCGAACTAGTTTACAAATTACAAGATTATGGGGCCGCAGTGATCGTTTTTGATATACTGTTTGCCGAACCAGATCGATATTCCCCATCGCGCCTTTTGAACGATCCGAAACTGTCAGGACTCATCGCTCAACGCGATATCAACCAAGCGGCTCAGCAACTCGACAATGACGCGATTTTCGCTGACGCGATAGCAGCTACAAACGTTGTCCTGGGTGTGGCTGAGACACGCGCCAATGCCACCGGGCAAACCTATGACAAAGCCGGATTTGTAGAAATTGGCCTGCAACCATCGTTAGCAGTACGCGAGAGCCGAGCGAAAACCGTACTGGTACCACGACTATGGGAAATGGCAGCCGGAATCGGCAGTATCACGGTAAGCGCTATCGGCCAAACCAATATTGTCAGGACGGTTCCTCTCCTTTGGCGCACAAACGAAGGGCTGGTGCCCGGATTGAGCCTTGAGGCGCTAAGAGTGGCACTTGGCGAAACAACCTATGTAGTTAGCGGTTCTCAGGAACTTGAAGGTGTCGTCGAAAACATAAGTTTTGGCGGATTGACGGTGCCAACGACAGAGGACGGCCAGATTTGGGTTCGATATCGAGAGAGCGCCGCGTCGGATTATGTTTCCGTAACAGATGTTTTCGCCGCCGCCGACAGGCAGACCCTTATAGACGCGCTGGAGGGGCATATTGTATTGGTGGGGACATCCGCGCCTGGATTGCTTGATATTCGGGCCACCCCGCTCGGCGTAAATGTGCCCGGTGTCTCCATCCATGCGCAGATCATTGAACAGATACTGCTTGGTGAATTTCTTTACCGGTCAGACTTTGTTGACGGCCTAGAACTCTTGGCGTTCATCATCCTGGGTAGCGTGGTGACATTTGTCATGGCCCGCTATCGAGCAGCCATCTCCATCATATCAGGCGGCTTGGCAGCTTTGGTGCTCATGGGTGGAAGCATTTACGTTTTTGCCACGTCAGGTTTGTTGTTCGATGTCACATTCCCAATCATTGGCGGCGCTATAAACTTTGGTAGTTTAGCTGCGTACCAATTCATCATCGTAGACCGGGAAAAACGCGTTATGCGCGCCTTGTTCTCGCACCAGGTCTCCCCGACCGTTTTGAGCCAGATGGAGCAAAATGACTACGCCTTGGAACTTGGTGGCGAAATCCGAGCCATCACCATCATGTTTGTCGACGTGCGCGACTTCACGGCCCTTAGCGAAACATTCGATCCAAGTGAACTCGTCAGTCTGCTCAACAGACTTTTTACAACGTTAGGTGCCGCTATTTTAGAACAACAAGGCACGATCGATAAATTCATGGGCGACGCGATCATGGCATTTTGGAACGCACCGCTTGAAATTTCAGACCACGAAGCACGCGCCTGTATGGCGATGCTGCAAATGCGCAACGCGCTCGACCAATTCAACAATTCACCGGAAATGGCAGGCAGAGACCCAATCAGAATTGGCATGGGCTGCGCAAGCGGGACCGCATGCGTGGGCAATATCGGCTCAGTTGAGCGCTTCAATTACACAGCGATCGGCGACACCGTGAACGTTGCAGCAAGAGTGGAAACAAGCAGCAAAGCGTTGGGATATGATATTGTTGTCCTGCACCAAACGGGCCAACAGGCTGGAGGCTTGGCCGTTCTGCAAGCCGGAGAGGTCGAACTGAAGGGTAAATCAGAAAGGCTGCCGCTTGACATTGTTGTAGGCGACGCAGACGTCGCGCGATCGGCAACGTTTAAGCAGCTCGAGGAGCAACATAACGTGCTGTTAGCAGCGATATCCTCCGGGAAAAAGGCTGCGGAGCTTGAAAAACTCATTACCGATTGTCGTGATAGTGCCCAATACGTTGAACCAAACTTGGACCTATTTTACGCCCGGATCACAGATCGACTGGCAGATTTCGCGCAAATGAAGACGGCCACATAGCCCGTATCACTATTTTGCGGAATCTTAGTCTTTTCTTCTGATGCTACATTTGTTTTGAACCGCCAGTAAAACCGCCATCCACGCAGGAACGCATGCAGGACATTTTCATCCTACTCATCGGCTTGCAGATCAAGCACTTCGCGGCGGATTATCTGTTGCAAAACAACTGGATGATTGCCGGCAAACGGAGCGTATTTGCCTTAGGCGGCTACGCACACGCCGGCGTTCATGCAGCCGGCACGGCAGTAGTTTTGTTGCCGATGGGCCTGCCACTGGGGTCGGTTGCCGCAATTATCATTAGCGAGTTCTTTGTCCACTACGGCCTAGACTTCGCCAAAGCCCGTTTCGATACACAGAAACGTGGCGAGGAAGACCCAAAGCGTTTTTGGGCCAAACACGGCTTGGATCAAATGCTCCACCAACTCACCTATGTTGCGATCGCTTATGCGGTGGTCAGTGTCAGCGCCTGATGGCGACGTTACGCAGCTTGCCTTGCTCTGCCTCAATTGACGCAGTCGCTACGATGCTTGCGAGTATTCGGCCCCTGATGAATTCGATCTGAATTTGCCAAAAAGCGTCGACTGAATGGCGCCACGATAAAGGCGGTCATGGCGATGGTGAAATTTGGCGGTTGATGACCGCTTAAGCCGCGCGCACCGCCTTTTCCACCAGGCAACGCTCTACGGATTTTTGCAGTGTTTTCCATCCACCTCAAGCGGAACAGTGGCGGACCATAGGTTTTGCATGGAAGCGCCATACGGTTTTTGAGGCCGCGTGACAGCGCGCTTAGCAAACTCTGATTGCCGCGCGCCGTTGTTCCTAGAAGTGCACCGACTTGGTGTCGATCGGCTTTTGAACCGGTGGCGCAAACTTGGTCAAGTCAATGCCATCCACTGCCACCTTGTATTCATCCAGCGTGGGCGTACGTCCCAGAACTGCCGACAAGACAACCACCGGCGTTGAAGCCAAAAGGGATTCGCCTTTTTTGGTCTCGGCGTCCGCCACCACGCGCCCCTGGAACAGTCGAGTCGAGGTCGCAAGCACCGTATCGCCTTTCGCAGCCTTCTCTTGGTTGCCCATGCACAAATTACAGCCCGGACGTTCAAGATATAGAATGTTCTCATACTCGGTGCGTGCCTGGGTTTTCGGCGCGCTATCATCGAATTCAAAGCCGCTGTATTTTTGAAGGACGTCCCAATCGCCTTCTTCTTTCAACTCATCAATGATGTTGTAGGTAGGCGCGGTGACAACCAAAGGCGCCTTGAACTCGACCTTTCCATCGGCGGCTTCAAGATTACGCAGCATTTGCGCTACGATTTTCACATCGCCTTTGTGGACCATGCAGGACCCCACAAACCCCAAGTCGACCTCTTTTTCTGCATTGTAGTAGGAGATCGGTCGAATGGTGTCGTGCGTGTAGCGTTTGGAAACATCGATATTGTTGACATCAGGATCGGCAATCATCGGCTCGACGATCTTGTCCAGATCAACGACGACTTCAGCGAAGTATTTGGCGTCCGGATCCGGGCGTAGCGCTGGCTTCTCACCTGACTTGATTTGTGCGATCCGCTCGTCAGCCAAAGCCACCAACTTGGCCAGCATGCCGCTCTCATGCTCCATGCCTTTGTCGATCATGATTTGAATGCGCGATTTGGCCAATTCAAGCGAGCCGATCAACGTCTCATCATTTGAAATACAAACCGATGCCTTTGCCTTCATCTCTGCGGTCCAATCGGTGAAGGTGAAAGCCTGGTCGGCGAGTAATGTGCCGATATGGACTTCAATCACCCGCCCTTGGAAGACGTTGTCACCATGCTGTTCCAGCATCTGCGCCTGTGTTGCATGTACAACATCGCGGAAATCCATATGGTCCGCCATTTGGCCCTTGAAGGTGACCTTGACCGATTCCGGGATCGGCATAGACGCTTCACCGGTTGCAAGTGCCAGCGCCACCGTCCCCGAGTCAGCACCAAATGCGACTCCTTTGGACATGCGAGTATGGCTGTCACCGCCGATAATTACTGCCCAATCATCCACAGTGATATCATTAAGCACCTTGTGAATGACGTCAGTCATGGAATGGTAGACACCTTTTGGATCGCGTCCGGTAACCAAACCAAATTCATTCATGAACTTCATCAAACGCGGGGTGTTGGCCTGCGCCTTGAGGTCCCAGACAGAGGCTGTATGGCAACCTGACTGGTAGGCACCATCGACGCTCGACGAGACAACAGTCGCAGCCATAGCCTCCAACTCCTGCATCGTCATCAAGCCGGTTGTGTCCTGCGAACCGACAATATTGACCTTCGCGCGAACATCCGAACCCGCATGAAGCACTTTTCCGGGCGTCGCGCCACGCGCATTGGCGTTAAAGATCTTTTCTACAGCCGTTAGGCCTTGCCCTTCAATGGAAACCTCCTTTGCGGGCGCGAACGCAGACTTCAGCTCTACGCCCAACGTCTCACAGGCAAACGTCTGCAGTTTTTTACCAAAGACAATGGCGTAGGACCCACCTGCTTTCATGAATTCAAGCTTCTGCGGTGTAAATGATGACGCCATGTCGACAAGCTCTTCATCACCGGCTTCGTTAAAAAGCTTTTTCTTCTTGGTGTTTATGGAGAGCACGGTGCCGGTTTCGACGGAATACTTTTGCTCAAGGACTGGATTGCCGTCATTGTTGAGGATCGGCTTGCCATCCTCGCCAAGCTTTTTGACCCAGTTTTTCAGATCAACACCAATACCGCCGGTGACCCCAACGGTGGTCAAAAAGATTGGCGAGATTCCGTTTGTGCCCGCAACAACCGGCGCAATATTGACAAATGGCACATAGGGGCTTGCCTGCTTGCCGGTCCAAAGCGCCACATTGTTTACACCCGACATACGCGAAGAACCGACACCCATGGTGCCCTTTTCCGCAATCAACATAACTTGCTTGTCCGGATGTTGGATTTTCAACGCTTCGATTTCTTTTTGCGCCTGTTCCGAAATCATGCATTTGCCGTGCAATTCCCGGTCGGCGCGCGAATGCGCCTGATTACCGGGAGACAAAAGGTCGGTTGAAATATCGCCCTCTGCGGCAATATAGGTGACGACTTTGATCTCCTCGTCGATCTCCGGAAGCTTGGTGAAGAATTCTGCGTTGGAATAGCTCTCCAGAATATCTCTGGCGATCAAATTGCCTTCTTCATTGGCTTTCGCCAGACGTTCCGTATCGGCTTCATAAAGGAAGACTTGCGTCTTGAGCACTTCCGCCGCCTGCCCGGCAACCGACTTTTCGTCCCCAAGCGCAAGGTCCAATAACACCTCAACCGAGGGGCCTCCCTTCATGTGAGACAAAAGCTCAAAGGCAAACTCGGTCGAAATCTCGTCTACGGTCGCCGCGCCGATGATGATCTGTTTCAGAAATTTGGCTTTAACGCCTGCCGCACTCGTTGTGCCGGGCAGTGTGTTGTAGATGAAAAAGTTGAGCGCATCTTCGCGATGCTCACTCGCGCCATCTTCAATATGAGAAATGACTTCCTGTAATAGCGCTCCGTCATCTATCGGCTTGGGATTCAACCCTTGTGTTTTGCGGTCCTCGATTTCGTTTAGATAATCGGTGTAAAGGGTCATCGCTGCACTCATGTTAGTATGTGTGCACAATCAAAGTGCACGTTGCGTCTGTCCATCTAGTCTGGATTACTCGTCGATGTATGCCAACGAAAACGTCGGCACAAGTCGGGGGCGACTTGTAAAAAAGGCGTACTCCAAGATCAGGCTTGTAGCGGTTCATACAGGACCCTTAATGAGAGCACCCACAGCTGAATTCGTTTTGAGCGTTGGTCAAATGTCGCGCGATATTTATTGGCTTGGAGAGCTGTGGTCCCATTTGAATCAAAGCGTGAAAACAGACAAATGGACAACGCGGACGAAGGGTTTCTTCAAAGAAAGTGACACCATATAGTTACAGAGGATCCCCAATGGTGGCGAGGATTCTAAAGAAATGGCCGAAAACTGTTGGTCGGTGGGAGCTTTGAAGATCACAGTTGCATAGACGGCCCAAACTACTTTTACCCCATAAAGAGGCTGAATGTATCCGGGCTATATATGCCCGTTCGGACACGGTACTGGAGTATGGATCAGGGGGCTCAACCGTTTTAGCTGCGGAAGTGCCTCGGCTTAAATGCTTTTCAGTCGAGTCCGATAAGAAATGGGCGGAAGGAATGCGCCACTGGCTGCAAATCAACATGCCAGGCAACCAAGTGGTCATTCACTACAGTAATATTGGCAGGACCAAAACGTTTGGCCATCCGAAATACGTCCACCCTTTTGCTGCGTTGTCATACGCTCGGTATCCTCGATCGGTATGGCATCGCGAAGACTTTCTTCATCCCGATGTCGTATTAATTGATGGACGATTTCGTGTAGGATGTTTCCTCGTCACAATATCGAAGATCGAGAAGCCCACGACAATCCTTGTCGACGACTACAAGCTACGTAAGAGCTATCACATTGTCGAAGACTTGATCGAGCCGACCAGCTTTGTGGGCTGGATGGCATTGTTTGAAGCCACACCCAAACCATTATCGACGCGCGAATGGCTCCCTTATCTAAGAAAGAGCCTTAACCCTGCATAGAGCCGTTAATTGCGTTTAAATGTCATGATGACGGAAAGCGAAGTTACTGTGGATCTCCGGTTACACTGTGCGATCCACGGCCATGCATTTCGGTGCCCGGTTCGGGCTCGGAGCGAGAATTGGCAGCAATCATCAAACATACTTCGTGCGAAACAGTGTGACGCCCGATATCGCCATTGTGTGACCCATACCGATCACCAGCGCAGCACGCACCAAAAAAACAAGAGGATTGGCGACGAAGGCGTTTGTTCTTAGTCAGTATTTTGGCGACCCCGGAAGGATTCGAACCCTCGACCTGATGATTAGAAGGTAATGGGTATTTCCTTATTTTTCAATGGCTTATGGCAGGCACTCCGGTAAACTGAGGCCAGAAAAAGCCCAAGAAAATCAATAAACGCCAATTGCTAATGTAAACCAAAAGGACTGAATAATTGCCATGTCAAAAAACTGCAAAACGTCACTTGTAGTCATCTTTGGAAATTTTTATTCTTCATCAAATGCAGGGGCTAGCATGGAAAAAATACTTAGTG
>JBCBYO010000055.1:0-11131 GCA_039815825.1 Pseudomonadota bacterium | reverse complement strand
GTAGTTTAGCACGAACTTTGAAGTCAACCGTTTTGCAATATTCGCTACATACAGGATTAGGGCATGATGAAAAAGATAGGTTGGTGGAAAAAGCGACAAGCCACAAGGGCGAAAGACGGAGCGGTAAACCAACTGTTCGCTAGATTTCACGAGCGCCGTCCTCCATGCAAGCCGGACCAGCAATATGGACGTCAAGATAAAGCACATGAAGCAATTCGGATTTTGGTACCTGTAACCTTCGCGCGCTGCGCTAGGGCAGTTTTGCCAAACGTTTTCGCCAGATCCGCACCTGCTTGCGCACCTCGCTCGGCGCGGTCCCGCCAAAACTGGTCCGGCTCGCAGCGGACTTTTTCGGCGTCAGCACGCTGTAAATGTCATTGGTAATATCAGCATGGATCGCCTGCAAATCTTCCAAAGGTAGCTTTTCAAGTCCAATCCCACGCTCCGATGCCAGCGCAACAGCGCGACCAGTCACATGGTGGGCATCGCGAAATGGAATTCCAGCCTCTCGCACCAACCAGTCAGCAAGATCGGTCGCAGTGGAATAGCCAGAGCCGGCAGCCTTCGCCATCGCTTTTGTATCGACCACCATATCCGCAACCATGCCGGCCATTGCCGCGATCGCAAGTTCCAAAGAGCGGGCGGCGTCAAAAACCTGTTCTTTGTCCTCTTGCATGTCCTTGGAATAGGTCAGCGGCAGACCCTTCATTACGGTCAGCAACGCCAGCAAAGAGCCATTGATCCGGCCGGTTTTGGCGCGAACCAATTCCGCAGCATCAGGGTTTTTCTTCTGCGGCATGATCGATGAACCGGTGGAGAAGGAGTCCGATAACGTGACGAACCCAAATTGCGGCGTTGACCAGATCACGATCTCCTCCGCCAGACGCGACAAATGCGTCGCGCAAATGGATGCCGACGACAGGAAATCCAGCACGAAATCGCGGTCTGAAACCGAGTCGATCGAATTACGTGTCGGACCGGAAAAACCAAGCGCCTCAGCGGTCATATGCCGGTCGATGGGAAACCCCGTGCCAGCCAAGGCAGCGGCGCCTAGCGGTGATTCATCCATCCGAGCCAGATTGTCAGAAAAACGGGACAAGTCGCGACCCATCATCTCCGCATATGCCAACATGTGATGACCAAAAGTGACCGGCTGGGCCGTTTGCAAATGGGTGAACCCCGGCATCACTGTGGCAACATGTTCGCCTGCCCGGTCCACAAAAACGCTGATCAACGCTTTGAGCGCAGCGCACGTCTTTCGATTTTCTTCACGAACCCACAGCCGGAAATCCAGTGCAACCTGATCATTGCGTGAACGTGCTGTATGAAGCCGCCCGGCTGCGTCGCCGATCAAGGTGCGCAACCGCGCCTCGATATTCATATGAATGTCTTCCAACGCGCGGGAGAATTCGAAAGTGCCGTCAGCGATTTCTGACTTGATTGTGTTCAAGCCGTGAACGATTTGGTCGCGATCATCACTGGAAATTATGCCAGAAGCAGCCAACATGGTGGCGTGAGCAATCGAGCCTTGAATGTCCTGTTCATACAGTACCTTGTCAAAATCGATGGAGGCATTGATCTCCTCCATGATGGCCGCAGGACCTGAGGCAAAACGCCCACCCCACATTTGGTTGGAATTTTGACCGTCTGTTTTATTGGAAGAAGTCATGGCAAAGCTTAGCCCGATACCTGAAACATTGTCCCGCCGCGCGCTTTTGATGCGCACCAGCGGTTTGACCGCGGCGCTTGGCGCAACTGCGCTTGGCGTATACGGCTGCTCAGATGGGTCTGGCAATGGGCTGGCAGGAAATGATCCGAAATTAGAGGCCATTAAAGCTGCCATCAAACCAACTATCCAAGGCGATGTCGCAGCAATGGCGGTCCGTAGCCCAAGTGAAGATCTGGGTACGCTTGGTTTTAATGATAGTGACGGCAAGCCAATCACAATGGCCGACACGGGCGCAAAGGTGCGGCTGGTCAACCTTTGGGCAACGTGGTGCGCGCCCTGCCGTGAAGAGATGCCGTATTTGGAACAATTACAAGCCGAGCGCGGTGGCGAGGATTTTGGTGTCGTAGCAATATCTGTCGACGGCGGTGGACCAGAAAAACCGCTCAATTTCTATCGGGAGATTGGCCTGACAACTCTGCCTTTCTTCCACGATCCCTCAATAGGCGTTTTCACGGAATTGAAGAAGCAGGGCCTCGCATTCGGCTTGCCGGTGACACTCCTAATCGATCCGCAGAACCGCGTTGTAGCAAACATGAATGGACCCGCCCAATGGGCGAGCCCGGATGCGTTTGCGATGATCGATGCGGCCATCACCGCGGCCAAATCAGCCTAGCCGTTCGCGATCAATTGCCAGCCCAATATCACGATGCATATCCAGGCAGCCGTAAAGATAATCGGCCGAACCGGATAGCGTGCCATGGCAGTAATCATACCCGCGGCGTGCGCCACTCTTAGATAGAAGAAGGCTGCTGCCGCTCCAACAGTCCAGCCGTTGGACACGCCTGTGATGTGAAGCAAAACGATGAGTACGGCGTAGGGCGCATATTGCTCAACCAGATTAACATGCGCCCTGTCCGCACGGCGCACCCATTTAGGAAGGCCCGATTTGTCCGCCGGCTGGGTAAAATCTGTCACTTCCGGCGTCGCGTTCATGTTCACACCGATGATGTACGGCACCCAAAGTGTCGCCAGTAGCAGCGAAGTCAGCGTGAGGTAAAAAATTTCTGATGTCATTGCCCAGCCCCCTGATTCGACGAAAATACGGTGGGTCGATCGGTCTCAAGATAAGTCTTCATCGCGGAAATAACCCGCGCCCAACCATCGCGGACACCTTCCTGGTCTTCAGGCAGCGCATAATGCAACACCGTAAGCTTACAATGATCGCCTTCTGCTTCAACTTCATAGACGCAGCGTGAAGCCTTGGCGTCGGGGCCCATCCAGCCCGGTTCAAACGTAATGTCGAGCCGCTTGGGAGGGTCAATATCCAGTATTTCACCGCCCAACATTATCGAACCATCGGGCAGTATATGATCGAAACGTCCGCCCTTTTTCAGGTCGGATTTCACCTCTGCGGCGGCGAAATGATAATTCTTTGTGTGTTCCCCACTGGTCAGCGCGGTCCACAATTTTTCTACGGTAGTCTTGATATAGGTCTCAAGCACGAAGTTGGGCTTGGCATCGTCGATGTTCATGGCATTCATCGGTTCGGTTCCTTCAAGTTTTGCCTTCAGATCGAGGGCCGCGCGGGCCATCGGTTTCTGTGTAAGCGGCTCGATCCACCGGTCGATGACCTGTTGGAGCGGAACCGCATTGAGGTAGTGGTACTTGAAGCGTCCGGATCGCCGCGTGACCACCAAGGATGCCTCTTCCAAAATCTTGAGATGTTTCATGACGCCAAAACGGGTCATCCCAAGCTTTTCCTCAAGCTCCGTCAAAGTCTGCCCATCGCGCTTGTGAAGCATGTCGAGAAGGCTGCGCCGGGTCTCATCACTGAGTGCTTTGAAGATTACATCCATGGCGTTTATTATGTTTCTTATTAGTCACGTGTCAATATGGTCACATATAGAAATCCGATGAAATCGTTAATGAATGACGCCTAATTCGTATGGATGAACCTAGCAGGACTCGCTCCGGTTGTGCCTTATGCCGTGAATCACACACAACATCTTGCGAGATCAAAGCAAGAACATCATTGAATCCGCGATTCGTCGACGTTTCGTTCATGGCGCGTTCTGAAAATTAACGCAGGTTAACAAAAACTTAACAGGCATGGTTAACAGAAAGCTAATTTTCTGACATGAAATCAAAAGGTTATATGGGCAAGTACGACCTATTTGACAGCTGAGATGAGAACGTTAACAGACCCACTCTAATTACGGCTTATTTGGAAAACAGCGATTCAGCATCTAGCGATCTGTGGATAAATTCCACCATATATTGTGTGAGAACAAAAGAGGACTCTCGTGAATCACTGATTCGTCGCCGATTCGTTCGCGACTCGTTCTAGTTGTAAACGAAAACAATCAAAAGTTGTAAAAATCGCGCAGCACACCCCGAAAATACAACCTTTAAAATATATATGGGCATGGTAACCAGCAACTCGAATACCAAATAACGCGCCGGGACAAACATCTGCCCCGATCGCAATAAGGAGCGCTGGCTCACCATGCGGGACACAAGTCAACCCGTAATTTTCTCAGGCCGTGATGTTCAGGCCATTCTGGGGCCCACCAACACCGGCAAGACCCATTTGGCGATCGAACGGATGGTATCCCATTCAACGGGCGTCATTGGCCTTCCGCTCAGACTGCTGGCGCGAGAGGTTTATACCCGCGTTGCGGAAAAAATCGGCGAGCAACACGTCGCGCTCATTACAGGTGAAGAAAAGATTGTGCCGCCAAAGGCCCGCTTTTCAGTCTGTACAGTCGAGGCGATGCCGCGAAATCCTGATGTTGCGTTCGTCGCAATCGATGAAGTTCAACTCGCCGCTGACCTAGAGCGGGGTCATATTTTTACCGACCGCATTTTGAACGTCCGCGGCCGTGAGGAGACATTGTTGCTGGGCGCAGGCACTGCAGCACCGATCTTGAAGAAGTTGTTGCCCGGTATTTCCATTGTCTCGCGCCCAAGATTGTCTCACCTGGCCTACGCAGGCGTGTCAAAGCTCACGCGGTTGCCCAGACGCAGCGCGGTCGTCGCCTTTTCAGCAAGCGAAGTCTACGCCATCGCCGAGCTGATCAGACGCCAACGGGGAGGTGCAGCAGTTGTCATGGGCGCCTTGTCACCACGCACCCGGAACGCACAAGTTGAACTCTACCAATCGGGCGACGTGGACTATTTGGTGGCCACCGACGCGATCGGGATGGGGCTTAATCTCGATGTTGAGCATGTAGCTTTTGCCCAAACCCGAAAATTTGACGGCTACAGCTACAGAGACCTGACACCGCCAGAAATGGGGCAAATCGCCGGTCGTGCCGGACGGCACATCAAAGACGGCACATTTGGCACATCCGGACATTCCGATCCTTTACCCGAGGAGTTGGTGGCCCAGATCGAAGCGCATGACTTTCAGCCAGTATCCATGCTGCAATGGCGTAACCGCCGCCTCGACTTCGGCTCGCTGGATGATTTGCGCACATCCTTGGAAGTTGTGCCGTCAGTTCCTGGCCTGACACGGGCATTACCTGCAGTCGACCAGCGCGCATTTGAATTTCTGGCGCGTGACGATGACGTGGTTGCACGATGCCAAACCACGCCAAATGTCGAACTATTGTGGGAAACATGCACACTACCCGACTATCGCAAGATTGCGCCTGCACAACATGCCGATATTATCAGCCAACTTTTCTTCGACTTGACCGAAAAAGGCCATGTTGATGAAGACTACATGGCGGAGCAAGTAAGACGGGCGGATCGAACAGATGGCGAAATTGACACCCTTTCCCATCGTATCGCACAAATTCGGACATGGACATATGTGGCGAACCAACCAAACTGGCTGGCAGATCAACAACATTGGCGAGAAAAGACACGCGACATCGAAGACAAACTCTCCGATGCGTTACACGAGCGGTTGACGAAACGCTTCGTTGACCGCAGGACATCCGTGCTGATGAAGCGGCTTAAAGAGAATGCAATAATGACAGCTGAAATTTCCGATTCCGGTGATGTAACCGTCGAAGGACACCATGTCGGCAAGTTGGAGGGTTTTCGATTTACCCCCGACCGAGAAGCTTCTGGTGAGGACGCAAAAGCGGTAAAGGCGGCCTCAGCCAAAGCTTTGGCAACCGCATTTGAACAACGTGCGGACAAGCTGGCCGCTTGTGCCAATGGCGACCTTGCAATCGGCGCTGACGGACTTGTGCGGTGGCTTGGGGGACCGGTCGCCTCACTAGCGGCCGATGAAGATTGGCTGAAGCCGCGTGCAATCTTGTTGGCCGACGAACAACTGACAGGCCCATCTTTGGAAAAAGTCCAAGCGCGCGTCGATCGGTTCGTCCAGTTTCACATCGAAACGCATCTCAAACCGCTCACAGACCTGCAAAAAGCCGATGAACTATCAGGCATTGCGCGCGGTATTGCGTTCCGGCTGATTGAAAACAATGGAATCGTTCAGCGCCGCGAGGTGGCAGCGGACGTAAAGTCATTGGATCAGGACGGTAGGGCAGCGTTGCGTCGCTATGGTGTGCGGTTTGGGTTTTACCACATCTTCGTGCCCGCATTGATTAAACCGGCCCCAGCCGAACTTGTCACCCTCCTCTGGGCGTTGCAAAATGACGGCCGGGACAAACCTGGCTATGGAGATGTCGTACATCTTCTATCTACAGGGCGAACATCACTGGTAACCGATCAGGGCTATGATGAAGCGTTTTTCAAACTGGCCGGCTATCGCCATCTTGGACCACGCGCGGTCCGCGTTGATATTCTGGAGAGGTTGGCTGATTTGATCAGACCCGCTCTCTACTGGAAAAAAGGCACCGACACTTTGCCAGACGGGGCTTGGGGTGAGAGCAAATTCATCGTTACACCAGCCATGATGTCAATTCTGGGTGCCACCGCGGACGATATGGAAGCGGTGTTAAAAGCACTTGGCTACCGTCATGAAGCCATTGAGCAGGCCGAAGCGGCAGATCATTTGACCAAGCTACGCGAAGCTTTTGGTCCGAAAGAAGCTGAGCAAAAACCTGCAGAAGATGCAGTGGCTCCAGCAGAAGAGGCTTCCTCTCAAGAAACCGACGAAAAGGCTGCCGAAGAGGCAACCGCAGAGTCGGATGAAGCGGCAACCGCCGATATCAACGAAACGGCGGAAGAACCCAAACCAGTGTTGGTCTGGCGACAAGGTCGGCCGGAAAACCGTGCGCGCCCGCAGCACCAGCGTGGCGGGCAAAACAATCAACGCGATGGAAAAGATGCCCGCGGTCCACGTAAAGGCGGCAACAAGCCGAAGGGTAAACGCGAAGAGCGCTCTGGCGACGGGAAGCGCGTACACTCGGCAAAACCACCACGCGAAAAGGCCGCCGATCCGGATTCACCATTTGCAAAGCTGCAAGCGCTCAAACAAAAACTTTGACGGGCGAAAATCAAACAACCGGCGGTCCTGACAAACAGCGCATCGATAAGTGGTTATTCTTCACTCGTGCGGTTAAAACCCGCTCTCTTGCCGCCAAACTGGCAAATGGCGGGCACGTCAGGATTAACGGGGAAAAGGCTGACAGCGCTTCCAAATCGGTCAAGTTTGATGATGTTGTAACTGTAACCCTCGATCGCCGTATCATTGTCTACAAGGTGCTCGATTGCGGACAGCGACGCGGGCCGGCAAAAGAAGCGCAACTTCTGTATGAGGACCTAAGCCCGCCAATTATAAAAAAGACGACCAACACCCTCGATAGACTTTCCCCGAAACGAGAACCGGGCAGCGGAAGGCCGACCAAACGCGAACGACGAGCGCTCGACAAATGGAAAAGCGATAGTGCCGAATAGTCACATCGTCCCAATCAAGCGTTCTGTGCTGGACAGCGTTTTGAAAACTGACTAGGTGCACCGCAACAACATTTGGAGTTTGCCGTGACTTACGTTGTCACCGACAATTGCGTGAAATGTAAATACACCGACTGTGTCGAGGTATGCCCCGTCGATTGCTTCTATGAAGGCGAGAACTTTCTGGTCATCCACCCGGACGAATGCATTGACTGCGGCGTGTGTGAGCCGGAATGTCCGGCGGAGGCCATCAAGCCGGATACCGAACCAGGGCTGGAAAACTGGTTGAAGATTAATACGGAATACTCGGAAAAATGGCCAAACATCACCATGAAGCGTGATCCACTTCCCGATGCCAAAGACTGGGACGGTAAGCCAAACAAGTTTGAGCAGCATTTTTCCGAAAACCCCGGCGCAGGCGACTAGACTGAGGGCGACGCACGAAGCTTTCGATTACGTTGGGTAACCAAGCAGATTCGGCCAAGCCATTGAAAAATGCCAATTTTTGTGTTACATATCCCGATAATGTTGTTTTCCGCTGCAAATTTGGTGTCAGACCGAACGAGATTCTGACTTTAGCCCACATTGACCCGTTTCGAATTCAAGCTGTTAAGAGGCCTGAATAGTGCGGGTTGCGCGCCTTTTCTTGCGGGAAACAATTTGAGTTTGATGACAACACGTCAGGCCGCCGAGTCTGACAAGGGAGTATGAAAATAATGGCAAGTTCGCCGAAAAAACCCGCTCAACGTCAAGGCTTTAAGGTAAACGAACATATTGTATATCCGGCACATGGTGTCGGCCAAATTACAGGCATTGAAGAACAGGAAGTGGCGGGGCACAAACTCGAGCTATTTGTTATCGAGTTCGAAAAAGACAAAATGCGCTTGAAGGTACCAGTGGCAAAAGCTGCATCAATTGGCATGCGCAAACTGGCGGCAACAGACTTTGTTGATGGCGCATTGCGGGTTTTGCAGGGCCGTGCACGTATCAAGCGTACAATGTGGTCGCGCCGGGCGCAGGAATATGACGCAAAGATCAACTCAGGCGATCTGATTTCGATTGCGGAAGTTGTTCGCGACCTTTACCGCGCCGAAAACCAGCCAGAGCAATCCTATTCCGAACGCCAATTGTTTGAAGCAGCGCGTGATCGCATGGCGCGCGAAATCACCGTGGTCAAGAAAGTCTCTGAAACAGAGGCGATGCAAATGATCGAAGCCAACCTTCAAAAAGGTCCAAAACGCGGTCCTAAGACCGATGAGGAAGAGGCTGACGGCGACGTTGATGCAAGCAACGAAAACGCTACCGCTGACAAAGCCGCGTAAACGAACCATCATCCCAGAATTAGAAAGCCCGGCAGCTACCCAGCCGCCGGGTTTTTTATTGGAAAATATGGACTTTTTCTTTTTGGGATAAAAAAGAGTGCAATTAGTGATCCAACCTGATCGAGCCGCGTAAACCTTAACAGGCCGCCAATCGGCGACCGCAAAGGGAGAGTGGTGATGAAACAGGAACCTGCACGACGCGAAATGGTTCGAATGGCCATGAACGCGCCCTACCTGGAGCGAGATGAAGAGCATGAGCTCGCCATCGCGTGGAAAGACAAGCAGGACCAGCAGGCACTCCACAAAATCACCACTGCGCACATGCGCCTCGTCATCTCAATGGCTTCCAAATTCCGCAACTTCGGTTTGCCAATGAGCGACTTGATTCAGGAAGGTTATGTCGGTCTCCTAGAAGCGGCCGCACGCTTCGAGCCAGAGCGTGAAGTGCGTTTTTCAACGTACGCGACCTGGTGGATCCGTGCCTCGATGCAAGATTATATTCTTCGCAATTGGTCAATCGTGCGCGGTGGCACGTCATCGGCGCAAAAAGCACTTTTCTTTAACCTGCGCCGGTTGCGCGCAAAACTCGCCAAAACAGGGGAGACCCCTGATCAGCCCACCATGTACCGCGAAATCTCCCAAGCACTGGGCGTGGCTGAGAAGGATGTCGCACTGATGGATTCTCGTCTCTCGGGACCAGATACATCTCTCAGTGCTCCTGTCAGTGATGATGAAAATTCTGCCGCAACGCGGCAAGACTTTCTTGTCGATGACAGGCCGCTGCAAGATGAGCTGGTTGAAGAAACCATCGACACCGAGCGCCGCTCGGACTGGCTTGTTGGCGCCATGAACGTGCTCAACGAGCGCGAGATGAAAATCATCCGCCAGCGCAGGCTTACTGAGGCTGGCGCTACGTTGGAATCGTTGGGTAGCGAACTGGGCATTTCCAAGGAACGTGTCAGACAGATCGAAAACCGGGCGCTCGAAAAATTGCGAACCGCATTAACACGAAATGACCCGGAAATGGCCGTCAACTACGCGTAGCGCACGTCTATTGAGACACGATTTTATAGAGCTCTCCGGCCTGAACTTGAGCATTTGGCTCCATACCGTTGAACACTCGGAAAGCCGTACGCCGATTATCGAATCCCGCCATTTCTACCGAAAGGCTGGTAACAGTATCTGTCGGCTGGGCACGAACAATCTTCACCCGCAACGGTTTGATCTGTTGGCGTTCAACGTCGCTTAGAAGCCTGAAGCCTTCGCGTGTCTCCTGTGACAACAGCGTTAGGTCGACGCCACCGATCGGCACTGCGGTTAAGATACGGTAGACAGATCCATTGTTACGCAACACGGTGATGTCAAACGCCCAACGGTCCACGAAAGCCCGAGCGTTCGCAGCTTCGATTCCGTTGACCAGGAGAGGCCGGACGCTCGCAGGATCAAGGCCTTCCACCCAACCGCTCGCCAGATAGTCCGTCAAAGACTGATTCACAGGCACGTCAGCACCGTCAAAGCGGACGGCTTCGCCGCGATCACCAGCAGCTAAAACAGCTTCTGGTCGATTCTCAATTTCAAATCCTTCAGGAAAATCAATCGCGATCCCCAACCCAACGTGGGCATATGTGTTGCCGCGCACAAACCCTTCGTTGGGGCTATCACCAAAAAGCATACCATCCAACCCGGCAAGATAAGCGTCACGGTCGACCGCCCCCTGCCCACGTGGGCCGAACTTGCGTGCGTGGCCTAACGCGAGAGCAATTCGCTGCGGCGTGGATGGATGTGTTGCGAGGAAGTCGAGAGAATTGTCCCCGACATCGCCACCACTTGAGAGTTGCGAGAATGCATCCATCGTCTGTTGGAAACGGGCAGCCGCGTAGGCATCAAATCCAGCTTCGTGAAGTGACGCTATGCCGATTGCGTCCGCCTCCAATTCCTGGTTCCGGGAAAATTGGGCCAAAGCCACCCTACCGCGTGCAAGCGCCCGGCGCCCTTCGGTTTTGTCGGCTAACACCTCGGTCACAACGCGGCTCGCCAACTCAGCTTCAGCCTCTTTGCGTTGCCGTTTAATGCCGTGTTCGGCGGTAACATGAGCCATCTCATGAGCAATCACGGCGGCAAGTTCAGCACTGTCATTGGCCAGCGCCAGAAGGCCGCGCGAGACGTAGAGATAACCGCCCGGCAATGCAAAAGCATTGATAACCGGCGAATCCAAAATCGAAATCTGGTAGACCTGCGTGGGATTGTCAGAAACTGTGACAAGTTCGCCGACAATACCAGCCACCATCCGTTCCAACTTTACGTTGGAGTATTCATAAAGGTG
>JBCBYO010000054.1:0-15075 GCA_039815825.1 Pseudomonadota bacterium | reverse complement strand
AGGCGCGGAACGATAACGCAGCCACCGGTAAAGCAAAGTGCGTACCCAAAACCCATCCAACCAATCGTGACCGGGCCCCAGCCTTCAAGACCAGCGCGCAAGGGAAGCAAGACACCCGTCAGGCCGCTACCGGCCAGCAGGAAGAATGTTGAGAGCATAAGGCCCGTTACAGGCAGGACAGCGCGCAACATGGGGCTCCTCCGGTTTGGTGGGTTGTGTGGATTACACCAAAATCGCCCTTTGCTCTTTTTGTCAGCTTTGCGTCAACTGCTTTTTGAACCCTAACAGATCATGCCAGGTTACACGCTTGGCACTTGGTTGTTCACGCAAGTAAGCCGGCTCATGCATAACCATCGCGGGCTTTTTCCAGGTCCCAAAAGAAAGGTCGAAATAGTTTCCGCGCATTTTTAAAATCATTTGATTGGGATCAACCAGATGTTTGGCTGCGACATTGCCCAAAATGACAAGGTGCTGAGGATTGGCCAGCTCGATCTGTCGGGCGATAAATGGCCGTAAAATGTTGAGATGAATTGGTGTTGGTGGGCCACCGCCTGGCGGGGCCCAAGGTACACAAAGCGCCATATAGGCCTGCTTTTCTACGTCCACATCGATGGCGGCAAACATGTTTTTCAACAAAATTCCGTCCGGCCCCGAAAACGCAATACCCGATGCATCATCGTCTCGGCTCGCTGCACCCCCGACGATCATCAAGCTTGCGAGTTGGTTCCCACCTTCGAAGGCGAGATTGCGCGCCATACCTTTCAAATTGCATCCGTCAAAATCGGCAAGCGCGTTGCGCAGCTCATCAAGGGTTTTAGCCTGACTGGCCAGCTGCTGGGCTTCTTCAATGACGCTCTGGTTGGGTATCACTGCTGTTTTTGGGGCGCTTGGCATGATGCCCGACGACGGTGGTAGGGCCTTATTGACCTTTTTTGTCGGGGACGGAGCACGTGCTGCAAATCGGTCGATTGGCTGATCTGCTAATAGTTCATCGGCGCCGGCGTCAGCGTGAAAACGCAAAATGGCTTCAATATCGTCGGCGGAGAACGGGTCAGGGCTGGACATCCCCGTTTTTCGCAACCTTATCTGCCTTAATCAAGCATCGACTTAAAACGCTGGCACGTGGGGGTCGAACTGTAGAAAAAACTCTTCTGTCGGCGTCAGGTCAGTCACGAGAAAGCTGAAGCGGCCGGTCTTTTGCGGGTCTATGACACCATCTTCAAAGAGTAGGCGGTCATAAGGTTCAAAATCCCGTCGGTGGTTTGTGTAGGCATCGGCACCAAACGCCCGCACACCTTTGCGCCGTTGGTCAAACGAAAGGCCATCTCCATAGTCGCTCGGCTTTTGCCAAACCTCTTGAAGCTCAAATTCCGTTGCAACCCATGGCTGCCCGGTCAAATTATAGGTGCTGATATCAAAGTAGAGCGTCCCGGTTGCGTGCGTGCGCGGGTGCGCCAGTGGATTGATCGGTCGGTTTGCGCGGATCACCAACGTTGATGGTAGGTGCGAAGAAATAACAAAGCGCAGCACAATGGGATCACTTTCCGTGCCCAAACCCGATGCGTGAGTGATGCGAAAACCACCTTTTTCATCTGAAAACTCATAGCCTGCCGTCAACGTTTGCTCGGTAGCGCCCGCTGTCGAGCCAAGTATGAATGAACAAAAAGCAACCGTTCTTAGCATCGGGCAAGGATGGGGCAGTGAGCCTATGATGGCAAGTTTTTGCGCATACATCTTGCGTTGACGGTTTTGAGTGTGCGTAATCGCGCCAGAATCGATCTGGGAGGAAGCGATTATGAAAACCAGAGCCGCCGTGGCTTTTGAGGCCGGCAAGCCGTTGGAAATTGTCGAAGTTGATCTGGAGGGTCCGAAAGGCGGCGAAGTGCTGGTCGAGATCAAAGCGACCGGCATCTGTCATACAGATGAATTTACGCTCTCTGGCGCTGATCCAGAAGGTGCTTTTCCTGCAATTCTGGGCCATGAGGGAGCTGGTGTCGTAGTTGAAGTGGGACCCGGCGTAGATGGACTGGAAGTCGGCGACCATGTGATCCCGCTTTATACGCCCGAGTGCCGCGAATGCGACTATTGCCTCAACCCGAAAACCAACCTGTGTCAGAAAATCCGTTCAACACAGGGCCAAGGCGTCATGCCCGATGGCACGAGCCGCTTTTCCTACAAAGGCGAGAAAATTCTCCATTACATGGGTTGCTCTACCTTCTCCAATTACACGGTGCTGCCTGAGATTGCGCTGGCCAAGGTCCGCAAGGACGCGCCCTTTGACAAGATTTGCTATATTGGCTGTGGCGTAACGACCGGGATCGGTGCGGTGATGTTTACCGCCAAGGTTGAGCCGAACTCGACGGCCGTGGTCTTTGGGCTTGGCGGCATTGGCCTCAATGTCATTCAGGGGCTGAAAATGGTCGGTGCGCGGCAGATCGTCGGCGTGGACACCAACCCGTCAAAGGAAGCGATGGCGCGCCAGTTCGGCATGACCGATTTCGTCAATCCCAAAGAAGTAGACGGCGATATGGTTGGCCATCTGGTCGAGCTGACCGGCGGGGGCGCAGATTATACATTTGAGTGTATTGGCAATGTGGACGTGATGCGTACCGCGCTCGAGTGCTGCCACAAAGGGTGGGGCACTTCTGTGATCATCGGTGTCGCTCCGGCAGGGGCTGAAATTTCAACCCGACCATTCCAACTCGTGACTGGGCGTAACTGGCGCGGATCTGCTTTCGGCGGTGCCAGAGGTCGTTCCGATGTGCCCAAGATAGTGGACATGTATATGGAAGGGCGCATCAACATCGACAGTTTGATCACCCATACGATGGGGCTTGAAGAGATCAATCACGGTTTTGATTTGATGCACGAAGGCAAAAGCATACGGTCGGTGGTGCTTTACTGATGACCACCGTCACCCGCGCGCTCGCACACAAGTCCTTTGACGGCATGCTGGAGGTCTTCGACCATGATAGCCATGCATGCCAAGGCACGATGCGTTTTGCTGTTTATTCCCCACCACAAGCAAAGAATGGGCCGGTTCCCGTTCTTTGGTGGCTCTCTGGGCTCACCTGCACTTGGCAGAACGTCAACGAGAAATCCGGCATACAGCGTTATGCAGCCGAGCAAGGGCTGATGGTGATCTTTCCTGACACGTCACCACGCGGTGCTGAAGTTGCCGATAGTGAGGATTATGACTTGGGCCAAGGGGCGGGGTTTTACATAAACGCGACGCAAGACCCTTGGGCCACGCACTTTCAGATGGAAGAATATGTGGTCAATGAACTGTGCCGTGTTGTGCGCGATAATTTCCACATGGCGGATTTAGAGCGGCAAGGGATTTCCGGCCATTCGATGGGCGGCCACGGTGCGCTGACACTCCATCTGAAGCATCCCGAGCGATATAAGTCGGTTTCAGCATTCGCACCTATCATCAATCCATCCCAAACGCCGTGGGGCGAAAAGTGCTTTTCTGCTTATCTCGGGGATGATCGCGGCAGTTGGGTCGACCATGATGCGTGCGAACTTGTCAAACATTACAAAACGGACGCGCATATGCTCGTCGATGTTGGCGCTGCAGACCAATTTGAAGACCCCTATTTGAAGTCATCCCGCTTTGTTGAGGCCTGCGAGAGCGCCGGGCAAAAACTGACTCACAATGTGCGCGACGGCTACGATCATTCCTATTATTTTGTGGGCAGTTTCCTAAGCAGCCATTTGGCTCATCACTCAAAAATTCTGGGTTCTATGTCATGAAATTGTTGGCTTGCTGGCTCGTGGTTTTTTTCGCGTCTGTCTCAACACTCTTCGCTCAAGACTTTGACGCCTTTTCTTGGCGGGGCTCTTGCGACAGTGATCTTTATTGCGTCGCGCGGGCAGACGGTTCCGCCCCCACCGGTGAGACCATGCAATTGAAACTTGAGCGTCCTGCGGATCCCGACGCTGCTGTTTTTGTAACCGTCCGACTTGCGCCAGAGCAGCCTTTGACAGTCGGAACCCCTGTCACCATCTCAGTGCTAGAAAGCGGATTTACTGAAAGCGCCACCACGCAAAGGGTGTACACCGGTAATGAGATGACCTTTGCAGGCCGCGCGGATCGTGCGTTGGTTCTGGAACTGCGCGACGGTTCAACTGCTCGCGTGGATGTGGAGCTGGATGGTCAAGCGCGGGTTATTTCCTACACGGTTCCGCTGACTGGGGTCACAAGCGTGTTGGCTGATTTCGACCGCTTGCAAGGACGCGCTGAACGCGGTGATGCCGCCGTTTTGGTCGGGGGCTTGCCAGTACCTGGCCAGATCCGTGAGCAGGCCAAAACTGCGCCTGCACCAGCACCGCCGCCTCAACAACCAGTCACGCCGTCCGCGCCGGCGGCCGCCGAGGCCCTTTTTCCGCCAGCGCTATACGCTGACCTGGTCTACTCAGAGGCAGATGTCCCAAACGAAGTGTTGATGGTCGGCTACCGCGTTTTCGAGTGTGACTTTCCATATGTTCTTGACGGCTATGGCGCGCAGGTTTTCGGAGTCACCGAGTTTTTGGAGCTTTGGATGGTGCCGTGTAACTCGGCGGACGTGAATGTTGACTACTATATCATGCTCCACGGTGACGGTGTTGCGGAGTATTATGATTTCCTCGACGCCCCGTTCAGCGACAATCGGTACAGTCTCGTCACCAATCCCCTTTGGAACAATGAAACACGTCGTCTAACGACCTGGACGCTTTATGGTCCCGACGGGGATTGTGGCAACTTCGCGACCTACGAGTACGTGACGGAGGATGACGCATTTGATTTGATCCGATTTCAGGAAAAGCCCAATTGCGACGGCGTGCGAATTTCTGAGGAAGATTACCCTCTGGTCTGGTCTGCTTATTAACTCGGGCCTTCCGGTGTGCCTTCAAGCAATAGACGCTAGTTTTTTTTGAGGGCGTACACTCAAATCGGTCACATTTGTCAGTTTGGTACAGCTCCAATTTTCATATTGGATTTGCCATGGATTTGTCTTCAATACAGGAATTTTTCGTCGGATTTTTAAATGTCGGTATCATCTGGCTACTGGTGGCCGGCTTTATTATTTATGCAACGCTGCGCAGCGTACGTATTGTCCCGCAAAGTGAGAAATTTGTTGTCGAGCGGTTCGGACGACTTCACAGTGTTCTCGGGCCGGGGATCAACCTGATTGTGCCCATATTGGATCAGGTCGCCCACAAAATTTCAATTCTTGAGCGCCAATTGCCAAACGCGATGCAGGACGCGATTACAGCTGACAACGTGCTGGTGAAGGTGGAAACCAGCGTATTTTACCGCATAACAGCACCGGAAAAGACCGTCTACCGGATACGTGATGTCGATAGTGCGATTGCGACCACAGTTGCTGGTATCGTGCGGAGCGAAATCGGTAAGATGGAGCTTGACGAGGTTCAGTCCAATCGTTCGCGGCTAATTGGTCGGGTGCGAGAGCAAGTCGCAGTGATGATCGAAGATTGGGGCATGGAAGTAACGCGTGCCGAGATCCTCGATGTTAATCTTGACGAAGAAACCCGTCACGCGATGCTGCAACAGCTGAACGCAGAGCGTGCACGTCGCGCGCAAGTAACAGAAGCGGAGGGCAAACGTCGAGCTGTAGAACTGGAAGCTGACGGTGAGCTTTATGCGGCTGAACAGGACGCAAAGGCACGCCGCATACTAGCCGAGGCGGAAGCCTACGCCACGTCCGTCATTGCCGAAGCTATTGATGAAAACGGTCTGGAAGCAGCGCAGTATCAAGTCGCGCTTAAACAGGTCGAGGCCTTTTCCACGGTCGGTAAAGGTAACGGAAGCCGGACGATTATCGTCCCATCTGCAACCCTGGATGCATTTAGAGATGCATTCTCATTGATGAAGCGCGCAAATTGACTTTGTGGAGTGAGTGGTGGGTTTGGGCGATCGCGGCGGTCGGGCTTGCAACATTTGAAACTGTCATTCCCGGCTATGCATTCCTTGGTTTGGCGCTGGGTGCGGTTGTTATTGCCATCGGTCTCCCGATGGCCGAGGCGCTTGGGTTTGGCGAACCAACCTTTTCGGTATTGATGATCGCCTATTCGGTCATCGCTTTGGGTCTTTGGTTCTTGCTCAGGTATCTGTTGAAACCGCCCGGCGGCAAAGCCAAGGTCTATAAAGGCGACATCAACAACGACTGAACGACCCTATCCCGCTGCCAGCGCAGGCTGTTTGATCTCTCGCAACCATGTAGTGAACAAATGCTTTGTCACGTCGACAAATCACTAAGTGTCTTTAGGCTACATATTCGGGTAGACCGGACCTTCGCCACCCTGAGGGACCGTCCATGTAATGTTGCCGTTCGGATCTTTGATGTCGCAGGTTTTGCAATGCACGCAGTTCTGCGCATTGATTTGAAACGTCACATCATCACTCGCCACATAAGTATGCGCTGAAGTGATTGTGTTGCCTTCCGCATCGACCCACTCGTAAACGCCAGCCGGACAATATCGGTTCGAGAGACCGGCAAAATCCGCATACTCGCTCGATTTTTGAAGTTTGGGGTCGCTCAGTTTGAGGTGAATCGGCTGGTTCTCCTCATGGTTAGTGCTGGACATAAACACCGAAGAAAGCCGGTCGAATGAGACTTCACCGTCCGGTTTCGGATACGCGATGGGCTTGTGCTTTGAGGCTGGTTCAACGCTTTCAGCATCGGACTTGCCATGACCCATTGTGCCAAACGGCGACCAACCGGTTAGCGTATTCAGCCACATATCCAAGCCCCCGAGTGAGATCCCCAGCATGGTGCCGAACCGGGACCAAAGTGGTTTGACGTTTCGAACTGGTTTTAGGTCTTTGCCAATGTCTGAGCCGCGCCATGCATCTTCATAGGCGTCGAGTGCTTCATCATTGGCGTGCCCGGCAGCCAGCGCCGAGGCTGTGGTCTCCGCTGCAAGAATGCCAGAGAGGATCGCGTTGTGCGAACCTTTAATGCGCGGCACATTCACAAGACCCGCTGAGCAGCCGATGAGCGCGCCGCCGGGAAAAGAAACCTTTGGAACTGACTGCCATCCGCCCTCGGTGATTGCCCGCGCGCCGTATGAGATACGCTTGCCGCCTTCAAAAGTTCCACGCACCATCGGATGTGTTTTGAAACGCTGAAACTCTTCAAACGGGGAGATGTAGGGGTTCTTATAATTTAAGTGTAGGACAAAGCCGACGGCGACTTGATTGTCTTCCAAGTGGTAGAGGAATGAACCACCACCGGTCGAATTGTTCAGTGGCCAACCAAAGGAATGCTGCACCAAGCCCGGTTTGTGTTTTGCCGGATCTACTTCCCACAACTCTTTGATCCCAATACCGAACTTGCCAGGCTCTTTCCCGTCATCCAACTTGAATCGATTTATGAGCTCTTTGGCGAGTGATCCGCGCACACCTTCGCCGATCAGTACGTATTTGCCGTGCAGCTCCATCCCGCGAGCAAACATGGCAGTAGGCTCGCCGTCGCGTCCCACGCCCATATCGCCTGTAGCAACTCCTTTAACCGCGCCCTTGTCGTCAAAGATCAATTCAGCTGCCGCAAAGCCTGGATAGACTTCAACGCCAAGCGCTTCCGCGCGGGCGCCAAGCCAGCGTGTCATGTTCCCAAGCGAGACAATGTAGTTGCCGTGATTGTTCATGAGAGGCGGCATCATGAAGTTGGGCAGGCGCACACCGCCGCCGGGGCCCAGATACAAGAAATGGTCAGCCGTGACAGGTGTTTTCATCGGATGGTCGGCGTCGTCGCGCCAATCAGGGATCAGTTGGTCGAGGCCGATCGGGTCAACGACTGCGCCGGATAGAATATGGGCGCCCACTTCTGCGCCTTTCTCAAGCACCACCACGGAGAGGTCCTCGTTGAGTTGCTTCAGCTTGATCGCGGCTGCTAATCCAGCCGGCCCGGCACCAACAATCACCACGTCAAATTCCATCGACTCCCGTGGTTCATTCATAGGATTGTCTGCACCATTTGCCTCTGACATCTCTGTCCTCCCGAAGCGCCTTCGCGGCGAATTGTTTCTTACTCTGTTTGGCCTCCATGCGGCTCCTTCCGCAAGAGCAAAGCGGGCCGCAGATTATTGCGAAAAGAACTAGATTACTTTGACGTAAACGTCAATAAAATGGGTCGTCAGGTTTTGAGGTGTTTTTTTGGCTGCTTCCGATGCCGGTACGCACAAGCCGTTGCGGGTGCGTCTGCAAAATAGGGACATTGGACAAGGGAGCGTTGTGCTTCAATCGACCCGTGTCGAATTGAGCTGCGGCGAGGAAAATGTCGGAGGATAAAAAATAAAAGCCACCGGCAGCCTCAGCAGTGTGCCCACTTTCTGTTCCTTTAAAAAGCGTAAGCCCTAAGGGTGGGGAAAAGCGAACAGCTTCCTGGTCCGCTACAAGATGGATGCCCGCACATCTCGGAGAAATTGTTCGAGGCTGCGGGCATCGACAATGGGCATTAAGCTCTACACTTAGCGCTGAAAACCAACTTGATGAGATGCGAACTCAGCCGCCAATCCCATCTGTTTCGCTGCTTCTTGCATTGGCGCGGGGACATCGCCAAAGAATAGGAATGAACCCGGCGTCGCCACTTCCAGCAATTTTGGGAAATGTGGTGCAGCAGTCTGAGAAAGGTGAAAGCCGAGCGCATCGGCGTCGGCGAACTCGTCGCGCACATAAAGCGCATTGTCAGCCTCGGAGGCATACACTTGAACATCTAGTGCGCCAGGCTCATTGGCTTCCATGGCATCTGTGACACCTTTGTAGATGTCAGTTAGCGCGCTCAGCATGCCCTTTTTGGCAGTCCATTTGTAAACAACGGTGATGTTTGAGTCGGCCATGGGTTTTCTCCTTTGATTTCTAAAACCGTCGCTTCAAAGTGAAAGAAACTGATCGGTTACCTTGACGGAGATAACTGATCGGTTACTTATGGTCAACAGAAAATTTCGAGGTTCCCTATGCCCCGGGTCAAAAACTACAAACGAGACGAGCTTTTGGATCTGGCGATCGAACTGTTTCGACGACAAGGCTATGCTGGCACCAGCACGCAGGAGCTCGTCGATGAGCTCGGCGTTAACCGCAAGACCATGTACGCGGAATTCGGTTCTAAGCAGGAGCTGTTTGAGGCAGCTTTAGAGCGTTACAGTGCCGTTCATCTCACGCGCGTTTTGTCACCGATTGAAGACCCTGCAGCGAACGCGGAAACAATCCGCCATGCCTTTGCTGGTTACGCGTCAGCGGTCGATAGCCGCTACAATGGTTTGGGTTGCCTGATGGCCAATACGGCGGTGGAGCGCGCCGCGCTCGATCCGGGCAGTGCCAAGTTCGTTGACGCTTATCTTGGCCGTTTGACGAGAGGTTTTCGCCGTGCGTTGGAAAATGCGCGCGCCGATGGCGATTTGGCGCATGGGGTGGAAATGGATGACCTCGCCGCGTTTTTTGCCATGTCTGTCGTCGGTATCTCAGCGTTAATCCGCGCCAAGGCTCCTGCAGAACAAGTTTATGCGGCTGGCCGTGCAATCGTTGGCGTACTCAACGTCAGACAAGCAGCTTGAATAGGCGTCAGTCCGCCCTGCTACCGCGCTTTTTGCCCGAACAGCACGCTCTGCGCTTCCTTGTCATCGCGGAGGTTCGTGCGGTCGCGTTCTTCTTTGCCAATCGCAATACCCTTTTCCACGGCCGGGCGAGCTTTCATCGTTTCAAACCAGCGTTTGAGGTTCGGGAAATCATTCAAGTCCTGGCCTTGTCGTTCATACGGCACAACCCAGCCGATACAGGCCATGTCCGCGATGGAATAATCGCCCGCCAGGAAGTCTCGGTCCGCCAAACGCCGGTCCATCACACCGTAAAGGCGGTTGACCTCATTGGTGTAGCGGTCAATCGCATACGGCACTTGTTCTGGCGCATATTGCCGGAAATGGTGCGCTTGGCCGGCCATGGGGCCAAGACCGCCCATCTGCCACATCAGCCATTGTTCGACTTCCACCCGCGCGCGTTCGTCGCTTGGATAGAATTGGCCAAACTTGCGCCCGAGATATTGCAGGATCGCTGCGCTTTCGAAAACCGAAATCGGCTCACCGCCGGGTCCTTCCGGATCGATGATCGCTGGCATCCGGTTGTTGGGCGCGATCTTAAGGAAATCCGGCTGAAACTGGTCACCCTTGCCGATGTTGATCCAGTTGATCGCATAGGGCACGCCCAACTCTTCAAGCATGATGGTAATTTTCCACCCATTGGGCGTCGGCCAGAAAAAGAGTTGGATAGGCTGCGTCTGTGTGGTCATGGGTGCCTCAAGTGTTTTGGCGGCACTCTACAATGGAATGCCATATGATCAATCGCGCGCAGCATCCAAATATTCGCGTAACGCCTTTAAAAAGGGTAGGGCGGCTTGCACCTGCTCTGGCGTGATCGCTGTTGATATTTCGGCGATTTCCGGTCCCAAACTCGCGATTGATTTGTCGCGAAAAGCGCGACCTTCCTCAGTGATCCAGATAAGCTTGGAACGTTTGTCGCGTTCATTCGCCTTAACATCGATGAAACCCGCTTTCTCCAACCCGCTCAGCGTATGTGTCATGGTGGTTTTGGGTACTTGAAAAGCGTTCGCAAGTTCCAGCGGGGTCCGCCCGTCTTGCACCCGGATCAGATGGTTCAAAACCGAAAACTGCGGCAGTACCATTCCGTTGGTCAGGTGCCGCTCAAGCGCAGCCCGGTTGAGCTGCGCAATGATGCCGATTTCATTAAACAGCTCGAAATAGAGCCGGGTGTTCGGGTCAGGCATTGATAAGGCGGGTCTCCAACGCCCAGCGCGGTGTGCGCGGGGTTTGGGTGCCATATCCCAAAAGGCCCAGCATTTGAACAGTACCGCCATTACCGAAAGCAGCGTGGATGGCATCATAATTCTCACGCACTTCCTGATACTCCTGAAGCGCCTGGCTGACGGGTCGAATTGCAATGCCACGCGCTGTTGCATCCAGATTGAGGCGCAGCCAACGGGCGCCGGCGTCAAGCTGATCCAGCCGCGTATTGGATGGCGTGGTAATGAGCGCGATCGCAGGTGAACTTTCGATCTGTGTGCTGGTCTCGGCGGTCGCCTCCTTCACCGCTGGATGGCTCATATCCGCAAGGACTGAATTGGGGAGCTGACCAGCAAGTCGCAGCGCGTCAAGCATTGGACTTTGTATGTCGATCCCATCCGGGTTTGCATTGATCTCCCGTTTGCCGACGCGGAAAAGATGTACGCTTTCCATATATGGCGCTTCGGTAGACATCTCCGTTTCCCATGCGGCAATTGCGTGCCTCTTAAGTTCAGCTAACTCAGCGGGCGCCGTGTAGATGGTCGCATGGACACCAAGATTTGCGATATCAGGTTGCGGAAGCTCTTTTTCGATGTCGAAGGGCGCTTTGTGCGAGCGGCGCTCCATAACGAATGCAAAAAGTGGATCCTGTTTTGCGCCGTTGGCAACAAAGCGGCATTCGGCAACCGGTCCGTCTTCTCCGTCGGGAAAGAGCACTGTCTCAACGCCATAGCCTTCATTGGCGGCAGCCATTTTCATCAACTCAAGAAAACAGCCCATCCCAACGGTCAGCTGGCGCGCAAAGGGGTCAGTTACCGGAAGATCCCGTTTCTTGTCACGCCAGATTCTAAGACCGTCATTGTCGACCAGCTCAGCTTCCCATGGTTGGCGGTTGTGCGGGTTGGGCGCTAAAAGCGCGTAGGAAAGCGCCCGCACGCGCGGATCGGCATATTGTCCTGCGCCCTCCCAAGGCTCGAGGGCCTTGGTGGGTGTGCGGGTGTTGGCGAAAGTGACCGCACCGGCGCCCGCGGCGACGACAACGCCCCCGCCAATAAGGGTCAAAAACTTTCTGCGTGACAGTGACATAGAATTCTCCATTTGGTTCGATGTCGAACTATATAGTACGATATCGTACAAATCAAGAGCCTTGTTAACCTCTTTGAATTCCAGCTGAACACGCACCTCAGCATGGGTTCAGCGCGCGTGTGTGAGTGTGCTGCCATCGCAAGGGAAGACGAAATGCTAAGTACATTAATTACACGCCTGTTCACGTTGATTTGCCTGATGGTGGGTATTCTCGCCTTTGGCCTTATCGGCGTCTTGCAAGATACCGACAGTCCAACTTTTTCGTCACGGGTCGAACGATCGACGCCCTGCGTGTTCGATAGCGGTGGTTCTTGTGTGCCCGGTGATATGGGAAGCAAAATAGACGATACGTAATAAGAGCACGTGCGCCGGTTGTAATGATCGATAAAAACGTGGCATCCACATGCAAAGGCGCACGCCATGCCCTAATCGTGTCACTAATGCATCTACGGTCTATGACCGTCTTTAATTTGTAGCGCTTTATCGCATATAGTCTGGCATGGATACTAAAGCAGAAGACAATATAGCCATTGATCGCCGGGTGCAGCTGGCTGATTTTGACATGCCACCCGCTTCGCGCCCTGTTTTTTTCTCAAATGCGAGTGAGGCGGTGGTTGCCCTCAGGGTCCTCTACGATCGCAACACGCATTTCCTGCGAGATAAATTTGCGGAAGTGATGTCCGGCCATGTGCCAGAAAAGCGAATTCGTGCTTTCTATCCGCAGATAGCCGTAAAAACGTCGGTCTATTCGAAGGTCGATTCACGCTTGGCCTACGGGCATCTACCGCAGCCAGGCCACTTCGCTACAACGATCACGCGCCCGGATTTATACCAAAACTATCTGGAAACACAGGTCAGCTTGCTTTTGAAAAACCATGACGTGGCAGTTGAGGTTAGTGAGAGCGGAACGCCTATTCCCCTGCATTTCGCTTTCGCCGAGGGAACACATGTTGATGCTTCCAAAGCCGAGGCTATGCAGATTTCTTTGCGTGATGTCTTCGATGTCCCTGATCTGACTGTCACCAATGACGATATTGCGAACGGTGACTGGGAACCGCAAGACAGCGCACCTTCGCCACTTGCGCCCTTCACCGCCCAACGTATTGACTATTCATTGCAGCGTCTGGCTCACTACACGGCAACAAGCCCGCAGCATTTCCAGAACTTTGTCCTATTTACAAATTACCAGTTTTATATCGATGAATTTTGCAAGTTTGCGCGCCAAGCCATAGCCGAAGATGGCTCTGAATATGCAAGTTTCGTAGGGCCGGGAAATCTCGTGTGGGAGGGCGGCGGCATCGAACCGGTCTCCGGCCAAGCACCACCGCGTTTGCCGCAAATGCCCGCTTACCACCTTAAACGGCCGGGCCGTAAAGGCATCACAATGGTCAATATTGGTGTTGGTCCGTCAAACGCAAAAACCATCACGGACCACATAGCCGTGCTACGCCCGCATGCGTGGTTGATGCTCGGCCACTGTGCGGGTCTGCGGAACTCGCAACAGTTGGGCGACTATGTTTTGGCGCATGCCTATGTGCGTGAAGACTCAGTTCTTGACGATGATTTGCCTTTGTCTGTTCCCGTGCCGCCATTGGCGGAAGTGCAATTGGCGCTGGAAAAAGCAGTGGCGGAAGTCACTGGTCTGTCCGGCTATGAGCTGAAAAAGATTATGAGAACAGGCACAGTTGCAACCATTGATAATCGCAATTGGGAATTGCGCGATCAGCGAGGCCCCGTAAAGCGCCTCAGCCAGTCGCGTTCGGTCGCACTGGACATGGAAAGCGCGACAATTGCAGCCAACGGGTTCCGATTTAGAGTGCCATACGGCACTCTGCTCTGCGTTTCTGACAAGCCACTGCATGGTGAACTGAAATTGCCCGGGATGGCGACCGAATTTTATCGCACGCAGGTCAATCAGCACCTTATTATTGGCGTAAAGGCGATGGAAGAATTGGCGGAGATGCCGAGCGAGAAGCTACACTCGCGAAAACTGCGGAGCTTTTCCGAAACAGCCTTCCAATAAGGTGGGTATCGCAGCCAGGTGTCCTAAATCACTTAAAGTAAGGTCGGCCGCTAATGGCCGTATTTTGGGTAGCAATGCAGTCTGGACCAAAACTGGATAGAAGAAGCTTTATTTTCGGCGGCGTAGCAAGCTTGGGCGTAGCCTTGTCGAGCACGGCCAGCGGCATGGTGCCTGTCCCACCGCCGCGCGCCATCGGGATCGCGGATTTTGTTTTTGGCGTTGGTGCCGACGATGGAAACATAATCGCCATGAACGGTTGGACCGGTCGCGTCGAGTATCGTATTAAATCACCTATCGAGATCGTCAGTTTTTTTGCCAATCGGGTTGCTGAGCGGCTGGTAGGTATTAACCCTGCCACTGGTGACATCGCTATATTCAGAAATCCAGGAGCAGGCGGCGTCTACGTGGAGCCCATTGTACATGCGGCGATTGCGTCACCGGACCTGTTCACGTTCTCGATTGACGGTCGCCATGCGGCTTATGCCGCATTTGGGACCGGCGAAATCGTTTGCTTGGATTTGCATAGTGGAAGAGCGGTCGGGCGTTTGAGTGGGTTTGAAGGGGTCCATGACATTCGCTTTTCTGCGTTGACAGGCGAACTGATTGCAACGTCACTTGATCGGGCGGATGTCCGTTCTGTGTCCTTCAAGACGAAAGAGGTGAAACAACTCGTCTTTATTGACGATCCCGCTGGTCGAGGCATTGATCACATGTCACAGACCCTTTCGGGCCGAACAGGTATAATAATTCAACCTGGCGTGAACTACGCACAGCTCGTCGCGATGCGAGCAAATGGGGCAAGTCTCTCGCGTTCAATCAAGCTGAATGGGCCACCCTTGCGTGCGTTTATCTCATCCAACAACCGGTATGCTTTGCTGCCGTCGACACAAAACCCAGTTGTCGATGTTATTGATTTAAACACGCTCCAGCGGGTCAAGACGCTGGAGACGCCAAGTCTTGTTACCCAAATACAGACTGACCCATTGTCTCAGTCAGTTATCGGTGTCGCGCCGGACACAGACTCAATTGTCATATTCGATATGGCAGAATTAACCGTCCGCGATGCGTTTCATATGCGTGTTGGCGCAGAGCTGTTGGCGCTCAACGAAGAGAGCGGGTTGGCTTATGTGCATGGCGGTCAAAATGATCGCCGACTGCAGATCGTGAAT
>JBCBYO010000053.1:0-15248 GCA_039815825.1 Pseudomonadota bacterium | reverse complement strand
ATCAGGCGCGCTCAGTTGCCGATCAATTTTTGGCGCGCGGGGCAGCGCTTGCAGCTGATATCGAGAACAGATACGTAAACACTGGCAAAACTGCGATAGCCACGATTAAAACTTGCGACCAATCGGGAGCGCCTGACCGGATCAGGTCTTTCCGTCGCCAAAAGATCCGCCATTTCATCACGCCAACGGTTCGACTTCTCTTCCGTGCACAGGTTTGTCAGGTAATGAACCGAGCCGAGCGTCTGGGCCAATTCGTTTAGGCCTGGATCGTAGGGGACAACTTGCGCATGCGAGCGCACCACACCGAACGAAATTAATGCGGCGATAGTCAAAGTTACCAGTTTTGGACGCAACATTTCCATGGCCGCGCTTTGTCACGAAACGAAGGCATACGCTAGCCCTCGTCGCGCCCGACCATGACGACACCGGGGTGGAACGCGTGCGCAACAAAGGCAAAGGTCACATCATAAGCCACATCGGAACCATCACGCTGGACAAGGACTGTTCCAACGTCGCGCCCTTCCGATATTTTGGATGTGTCCAGCGCAGATGCCTGACCGGCGGTCCACGTGAAGTCCAGCCCGGCAACTGACACAGAACCAGTTTCTGCAATATGAGACATGATAACCAGTGTCGGATCGCCATCGCTCTCATTGGGCACGATCACAACACGCTCCATCGGATCGATGTTTTCTGGCAACTGACCATCATAAAGAAACGGCGTTTGGGTCGTGTCATAAGACCGGTAGGGGTTGCGACCATAATTGCGCGCAGACGCATTGTTGGGCACCAGAACCCGCCCATTGGGATTTTCAGCGGCAAATTCCCCGTAAGACTGCAGGCGTGCCGGGACAAACTTCAGCTTTTCACCGGTTCGTTCACCCACAATGGCCTCGCCCGTAAATTGCTGCCACCAGGTTTCGGTTTGACGATCATACATGATTAGATTGGAGTCCTTCAGCTTGCCAGACACCCCGAATGTGGGAATGCGTCCGTCTGCCAAACGACGTTCGAACACCGGCGCGGAATTGCAAAGCGGGCAGTAGGTAACCGCGATGGGCACATCACCGACGACATCGTTGACGATTTCGTGCCACGTTAAAATCCGCAACGGATAGGCCCGCGCATCGCCATCGATGGTGACACCAACAACCGGCTCGTTCGCCGGCAGATCATCAACACCGGGGACAAATTCAAAAATAGGATTGTCGATGGATGGGATACCGTCCTTGGGCGGCCCGCCGGAAAGTATCCGTGCCAAGTCGACGTTTGACTTTTCAAAGTCGGTTTTCCAACCCTGCATGCTCCAGAACATAGGGTCGGCCGCCGCCGTTAGGGTACCCGTGAGAGCCATGATCGCGGAAATAATGCCGGCAACAATGAATTTGGGCGTGGCAGGAAATGATATGAACATAGGCAAGCCTCCAACTTACGCCATACTAGCGCTGTCAGCGCTGGAGCCTAATAAAGGTCAATCACAAATACTTGACCGGACTACATACGCTGCGCGCAAATCTCTTCGGCAATCTCGAGCGTGGTCGGCGTTACGTTCAAGTCACGGATTTCGCCAATTGTGAAAAAACCGGCCTCAATCGCATCGTCACCAGCGACTGGGATGGCTTCCAATACTTCAACCAAAAAGCACATCAGAACGTAGTGGCTAGTCACTTGTTCGCCGTCCCGCATAACGATCTCCACCGGGCGCAAGAAAGACAGCATTGCTTCATTAACAACAACGCCTGTTTCCTCGCTTAGTTCCCGCACAGCGGCAGACGTCAGCGGTTCACCGAACTCCACCTTGCCACCGGCAAAGGCCCACATATCCTTAGCCGGTGGGCGTCCCCGCCTCACCAACAGCAGAGCATTGTCCGATTGACGCACGACCGCGACCGACACACCAACCCGTAATGTTTCTCGTAGACGGCTCATGGATCGGGCCTATCACCGACACCAGAAGTTGCAACACATATCGATTAATCCTATCGTTAAGCCGGATTGGGGAATTGATTATGCGTTTTTGGGTATTAGCGGGCATCGGCCTAGCGGCGACATTTGCTTTGTCGTCATGTGCAACCTTGAACGAGGAACAGTGCCAAGTCACCGACTGGCGCACGCTCGGGCAAACTGACGGTGGTCAAGGGCGACCACAATCCTACGTCGCAGAGCACCAAAGTGCCTGCTCGCGTTTTGGGATATCTGTCGACGCAGTTGCTTGGACATCAGGCTGGCAGGAAGGCATCAAGGTCTATTGTACACCCAGCAACGGGCTCACCGTCGGCCAAGCCGGGCGCACAAATTTCAACGCTTGTCCGGCAGATCAGTCCGCAGGCTTCAATGAAGCCTATAATGTCGGCAAAAGCGTTTATGATGCGCGGTCAGAACGCGATCGGCTACAACGCGAAATCAACACGCTGATCACGGCGCTAGCAGAGACCACACCCGAAGAGCTGGCCCAAAAGCAGACAGAGATCGAGCTGAAGCGAAATGCATTGGTTCAAGCGCAATTTCGTGTGAGCAGTGCGGAAAATGCTTTGAACTTGTTCCAATCACGATTGGCACAACAACAGGCACAAACGCAGTAGATGGCTCGACAGAAATGGCAGCTTTGATAGGGGTTGCTGATGTGCGGTCGCTTCTCACTTATCCACGCGCCAGAAGACGTTGAACAATTCTTCGCCCTTGCGGGCGTGGAAGCTTTTCCACCGCGCTACAACATCGCCCCGACGCAACCGGTTTTGGTGGTAACTCCAGCCGCAACCCGGCCAGAGGGATCAAACCTGCCAAACCGCGAGATCAGTTTGATGCGCTGGGGGCTGCTGCCATCATGGGTCAAGGATCCAAAAGACTTTCCACTTTTGATAAACGCGCGCTCAGAAACGGCAGCAACGAAGAACTCTTTTCGGGCCGCAATGCGTCATCGACGCGGACTGTTACCGGCATCGGGATTTTACGAATGGCAACGCGACCGGGAAACAAAGCAGAGCCAAGCTTGGTGGGTACCAACATCGGATGGAAGCATCGCTGCATTTGCCGCACTTTTCGAAACTTACATCAGCAAAGATGGCAGCGAGTTGGATACAGTTGCGATTTTGACGGCCGAAGCTGAAGCACCATTTTCTGCCATCCACAACCGCATCCCGGTGACCATTCAACCGACCGATTTCGACCGATGGCTGGATGTGAAAAACCATGATGCCAAAGATGTTGCTGACTTGCTGAAGCCACCGCAACCCGACTTTTTCAAGCCGGTACCGGTATCTGACCTCGTCAATAAAGTCGCCAACAGTGGGCCGGACGTTCAAACGCCGGTGACACCGAAGAAATTTGGCGGTAGCGATGATAGTCCGCCCAAGCCCGAAACCGATCAGCCAACGCTTTTTTGAACACTATGCCCTCAGCCTTATCCGTAGCGATCGCTGGATTTTTCTTAGGTGCTTCGCTGATCATCGCTATTGGCGCGCAAAACGCCTTTATTCTGCGCCTCGGCCTTGCCAGACAACATGTATTTGTGTGCTGCTTGATATGCGCTCTTTCCGACGCGCTTTTAATTGTGGCTGGTGTGGCTGGGCTCGGCTCTCTTATTTCCGGCAACAGCTTTTTCCTCAATCTGGCAAAATGGGGCGGCATAGCATTCTTGACCGCTTATGCGCTGTTTGCCTTTCACCGCGCAGTCAAACCGCAGGCGCTTGATACTGAAAACGGTGTGCCGGATGCGGGCACGCTACGTGCCGCGGTAGCGACCTGTCTGGCCCTGACATTTCTAAATCCGCACGTGTATCTTGATACGGTCATTCTGCTCGGCAGCATATCAACGCGCTATGATCCTGAGGTCCGCTCGTTCTTTGGTGGTGGCGCGGTGGTGGCGTCTTTCGCTTGGTTCTTCAGCCTTGGATATGGAGCGCGCTTGCTGCAGCCGCTCTTCGCTAAGCCAGTCTCCTGGCGTGTACTGGATATCGGCATCGGATGTGTGATGTTGGCCATCGCATGGTCATTGCTCAAGGCTCACTAAGGGTCCCACAGGTATCGTCGTTTCCACACCTGGTCCGTGCATGGAAACGACATGATATTGCAGCTGATGGGGCACATGAACTGCGATATGACACACAGGCCCGCGAAACGCAGACATCTCTTGCGTAATGCTATTTGTTCGACGTTCACAGTAAAAGATGCTTACAAAACAAATCAAGTAACGTCCCGGTAATGAGCTAGCGGAAAAAAGCAGAACCATCCGGCCACGTTCAAAAAACAATCTGGCGCTTGCGGCATCCTTGAAGACATGCAACGCGCTAACTTAAAGGCAAAACGAGCGACAAACCATGGCACTGACACTGTTCAATACACTCACGCGCGAAAAGCAGGCATTTCATCCCATCGATGAAAACAATGTGCGCATGTATGTGTGTGGACCGACGGTGTATGATTTTGCCCATATCGGCAATGCGCGACCGGTAATCGTCTTTGACGTCCTATTCCGCTTGCTTCGTCACATCTACGGCGAAGACCACGTGACCTATGTGCGCAACATCACGGACGTCGAAGACAAGATCAATGCACGCGCCCTACGTGATCATCCCGATCTACCACTCAACGAAGCCATTCGTGCAGTTACCGAGAAAACCGCGGCCCAGTTCCAAGCCGACGCTAAAGCGCTCGGCTGCCTGTCACCAACTCATGAGCCTCGAGCAACCGAACATATTGCCGGCATGATCGAGATGATCGACGTGCTCGTCGCGCGCGGCCACGCCTATGTTGCCCATGGCGACGAAGGTGCCGAGGTCCTTTTTGATATCGGATCCATGCCGGAATATGGCGGCCTGTCCAAGCGCAATTTGGAAGACCAGCAAGCTGGCGCGCGCATCGAGGTCAAGGACCACAAGAAGAATGCTGGCGATTTTGTCCTGTGGAAACAGTCCGATGAAAGCGAACCAGGCTGGCTCGCCCAGTTTGCCGGCACGCAAATCTACGGGCGGCCGGGCTGGCACATCGAATGTTCGGTGATGTCCAAACACCATTTGGGTGAGACCTTCGACATTCATGGCGGCGGGCTCGATCTGATCTTTCCGCACCATGAAAATGAGATCGCCCAGAGCTGCTGTGCGCACGGCACCGACAAGATGGCCAACGTGTGGATGCACAATGGCTTCCTGCAGGTCGAAGGCAAGAAAATGTCGAAATCGCTCGGCAACTTCTTCACCATTCACCAGCTGATGCACACAAACGATTTCGGCGGCAGATCTTGGCCACCGGAAGTCCTGCGCCTCGGCATGTTGATGACCCATTATCGCGAGCCCATTGATTTCAGTGTGAGGCGGCTGGAGGAAGCCGAAAACCTCATCCGCCGACACCATCGACGTGTCGAGGAAGCCGATGCCGGCGATCTGAACGTAATTATCGATGCGCTGAAGGACGATCTATCGTGCGGCGCGGTTCTAAAGTCTCTGTCAGAATTGTCAGGTCAACCGCTCCTCGACGCGCTGGAATTGTTGGGCCTCGCACCACAGGCGGCCGCGGATGTCGGGGACGACGTGCAGATAAAAATCGACGCGCGCCTTGCCGCCATCGCAGAGAAAAACTGGCCCGAAGCCGACCGCATTCGCGATGAACTGCTAGAACAGGGTATTCAGCTTAAAGATGGCAAAGACCCGGAGACCGGCGAACGCGTCACCACTTGGGAGGTCGCGCGCTGATTCTTGGCGCGCGTAACACACATCATCCTTTTTGTTGTGGTAACCACCAGTGTGCTTTACTACGCGCCAATAAAATGATCGGGATGGAAACGCGATGACGGATCGCGAGCGTATATATCTATTCGACACCACGTTAAGGGATGGCCAGCAAACGCCGGGCATCGACTTTTCCGTCGAGGACAAAATCACGATTTCCAGGATGCTGGACGAGTTCGGCCTCGACATGGTCGAGGGTGGCTATCCGGGCGCCAACCCGACAGATACCGAGTTTTTCAAAACCAAACGCACCCAGCAGGCCAAGTTTGTTGCTTTTGGGATGACCAAGCGCGCGGGCGTCTCCGCTTCAAACGATCCGGGCCTCAACGAACTTCTCAACGCTGCATCCGACGCGGTTTGCTTCGTGGCCAAAGCTTGGGATTTTCAGGTTGAAGTCGCGCTGGGCTGCTCGCTGGATGAAAATCTTGACTGTATCCGCCAAAGCGTGATCGCGACCGCCAAGGTAGGCAAAGAGCCGCTGGTTGACTGCGAACACTTCTTTGATGGATGGAAGGCGAACCGTGACTATGCCATCGCCTGCGCGAAAGCCGCCCATGATAGCGGAGCGCGCTGGATTGTGCTGTGTGATACAAATGGCGGCACACAACCGGACGAAATCCGCGCCGCTGTACGCGATTTGATTGACGCGGGTGTGCCAGGCGACCGCCTTGGCATCCATGCGCACAATGATACGGAGCAGGCCGTAGCCAACTCACTGGTGGCCATTGATGCAGGTGTTCGTCACGTGCAGGGCACGCTCAACGGCATTGGCGAACGCTGCGGCAACGCCAATCTGGCAACGCTCATGGCAACGCTTGGCCTCAAATCCCCGTGGAAAGACCGGTTTGAAATCGGTATCGCAGATCTCTCCGGCTTGACGCGCCTGAGCCGATCATTCGATGAATTGCTAAACCGCTCACCTTTTAGCCAGGCCCCTTTTGTCGGTTCTTCGGCCTTTGCCACCAAAGCCGGAATTCATGCTTCGGGATTGATGAAAAATCCGGAAACCTATGAGCATGTGCCACCGGACAGCGTCGGCAACCAACGCAACGTGATGGTGTCAGATCAGGGCGGAAAGTCCAACTTCATCGACGCCCTGACCCGTCGCGGCATTGCGGTTAAAAAAGACGATCCGCGTTTGGAGACACTCATCGCCATTGTTAAGGAACGAGAAGCGTCAGGCTATGCTTACGAAGGTGCTGATGCCAGTTTCGAGCTATTGGCGCGTTCAACGCTGGGCGAAGTGCCGGAGTTCTTCAAAGTCGACAGTTTCCGAACCACAGTCGAGCGCCGCTACAATGCTTTTGGCAAGCTCATCAATGTGTCGGAGGCGGTCGTAAAAGTGACCGTAGACGGCCAGCAGCACATGTCAGTCGCTGAAGGCCAGGGCCCGGTCAACGCACTGGACAAAGCATTGCGCAAGGATTTGGGCAAATATCAACGCGACATCGCAGACTTGGAATTGGTCGACTATAAGGTGCGTATTCTCAATGGCGGTACCGAAGCCATCACCCGCGTCCTGATTGAATCCACCGACGGCACCGGCACACGCTGGTGGACGGTTGGGGTCTCCGACAATATCATCGACGCTTCGTTCCAGGCATTGATGGACTCCGTCACCTTCAAGCTGATGAAAAACCGCGGCCAGGCAGGCGTGATGGCGGCCGCCGAATAGTCACGTCCAAACCGTCAAACACCGAATTAGTGAATAGATCGGCCCCGTGGCTCCGTCGGTCTTGAAGCACCGGTAGAGGCGTGGTTATGGACAGCCTATGAAAACGAACGCGGCCGATTCTTGGTGTTATCTCACAACGATTGACGACAATTATGTGCCCCATCTGCTCGCGATGCTTTCATCCCTGGCGCGGGTTGAAAGTAAAATCCCGTTTCTTGTTGCACATGTCGATATGTCTGAGGAGAACCAACGCCTCATCACGGACCACGCCCGCTCAATCGACCTGCCACTCACCATACTGCATGTCACGGATATCGACCTGTCGGTTTATCAGCCTTGCGGCAACTACCCGCCGGTTGGTTGGCTTAAGCTCCATATCGATGAGTTCGTGCCAAAACAGTATGATCGGATCCTCTTCATCGATCCGGATACGATCGTCCTTAAACCGCTGAGGCCGCTATTTGACATCGACATGCAGGGCATGCCGATTGCCGCGGCCTTTGACTTGCAGGATCAAAATGTGAAGCTGAAAGACGGGCTCGGGATCGCGCCACACGATCACTACTACAATTCAGGCGTGATCCTTGTCGACAGAGCTATATTCAGGGAGCAGAAGATCGGCGAATTATCCGCCACGTTTGCAATCGAAAATCCCGACAAAATTCTGTTCATCGACCAGTGTGCATTCAACGCCGCTTGCAAGGGGAAGATGCGAGAACTGGACGCGACATGGAACCTCATCATCGCTTCCGTCGAAAGAAACCCGGAAGAGACAAAAGTCGTTCACTACGCTGCGATGAAGCCGTGGGTTGATGCTATGACACCCGGGATCGAACTCTACGCTCACTTTCGAAACCAGACGCCGTTGCCATTCAAGCGGCCCCCGGAACCGGCTATGAGCGTTCGCATCGATGAAAAACTCGGCCTGACGCAGCTTTATTATCTTCTATTGCGGAAAAACAAAAAATATCGAAGAGAAAAGAGCCAGCGAAGTAACCGTCGAGACTTTGCCGAGTACGTAAAACGAAGCTTGGCGTAGGTCCAGTATTTTAGGCCGGTTGTTTCCACCAGAGTTGGGCTTCCCAAAAGTCGTACAAGCAGATCATTCAGTGCTTAAACGTTTGTCCGCGGTCAAACGACGTCGCGGATGGGTGAGCCAGCACGGGCGATTTTTCCAGCAAGGTCTAACGAAATCATGGCATCCATGGCGAGCCGAAAACGCGGATCTCGAACCGATAGCCGCTTCAAAAGGCCAATATCCCATTCTAAAACATCGCTATCGCTCGCCAGATAAGTAGTGGCCGAAGCGCGATTGCCGGTCAGATACGCAACCTCCCCGACAAAAACACCCGTGGGTATCGAGAACTCCTCACCGAACTTTTCAACTGCTACCTCGCTATCGATCACATAGTGCAAGGTGCTAACATGGTTGCCATCTTTGGTAAGCTCATGCCCGGCCGGCCGCCGGCTGCGATTTGCTGCACGCATCAAGCGACGAAAATCGCCGGGCGGCAGGATGCTAAAATGCGTGTGGATATCCCGAAATTCGGTCGGGATGGAGAGGCTTGAGTTACGTATTACCAGGCTGAAAAGCCCGACAAGGTTGGCGATACCGGTAGCCATACTCGCCCAAATGGCTGGCCAAAGCGGCGACGTATCAAAGATGGCATAGTACCAAATATAAAGGATCGTACCGATCAATAGCATAATGCGAAGCACCATCTGATTGATGATCAGATAGCCGAGGACAAACATGCCTCCGGCCGCCAAAACCAGAAAGTCCGAAAAAGTAAAATCGCTCATTCCCCACCCGTGCCAGTGACGACTTCTTATTATTGCAGAATGCTTAGCATGAGGTTGGTTGGTTTGGCGAAGCCCGGAAAGCCCATCTGGTCACTCAGCCCTTGGTGGCGATCGGCAGGCGAAACGATGCTGATAGGCGGTTCAGCAGCGGCCTTGGCGTTCGGCGTGGAGACATTGTTTCATGCATAGGCATACCGCCCGCCTTAAAACTTGAGACCGACCATCGGGCGTCGCAGAACGTAACTGCCATAAACGCGCCGAAGTTAGCAAATATTTCTTCAGCAACATATTGAAGGGCAAACGCATGTGAATTTTCTACGCTAATTGCCGATTTTCTATGCCACTGAGACGCATCAAAGACTTCAATCCCGAGGACACCGGTATACGCACCAAAAAAGCGCGCACCGGCAATGAAGTGGTGCTGCCGGAGATACACACGCCTTTCAAGTTGAACGCCGGTGGTGCCTGTATCGTGGCGGAATTTGATGACCAAAGGCATGTGATCAAAGGCGAGAATTTTGATCCCGCCACTCATAAGCATTCACCGGTGGACACACGGTCCTATTTTAAAGGTGCCTTAAAAGTGCACCACGCGGGAAACGGCGTGGAAAAACAATTTGGAGGCGCTCCCCTGCCCGCCAAGCCGGTTCAACAGCCTGTGTTGCAAGCTTCACCGTACAAAAACCTGGTTTGGGATCAGCCCGATATCGTTGGGAAGAAGATGGGTCAAATTGGTGACCGCAGGCAAGAGAAGTCTATTATGGGCGATACTGCCAACAACGTTATCCAGAGTGCCGGCATCAGACCAAGACCAAAGTCGCCATGGGCACATACACGGCCGGATCACATCAATTTTGATGGGCGGGAAGATCCCAAACTGCGCGTTCCCGGCTACGTGGGCGCCAATCAGGTTCACAGCGCATTTGAGGCCGCTGCCAAACAGCTGGCGCACGACAATGGGACCATTGAGGTAAACCGGAGGGTCAATGAGGAGATTCCGGGCGGCAGCAAACTACCGGTCAGCATGACACTTGGTTTCACTCTCAAAAACGAACAACGCGATTTGGCCGCAAGAATAGAACATGATCAGCCTTACTTCACGAGCGCAGGCGCCCGAAATGGTGACGAAAAAGCCATAGTCATGTTCGTGAAGCACCATCAGGAACTGCTCGACAAAGGTGAGATCAAAGCCAATAAGTACATGCAAGTCGCCACAATCGATGAAATGCTGGAGAGCAGGACCAATGACTCGGCGCTCCATACGCCCGATGTGGCGCGCGAATACGCTAAAATGGTGCAACTAAGACAATCAAGCTACGCGACACCGCCGACCGAGACCTCCACGGTGAGGTCCGATTTTGATACCGATCTTGATGACCGAAGCGCAGCCAGCGATCGAGCGACCAGGGGTTAGGTGAAAACGGGAAAAGACTTGGCCCCTGATGAATAGGAGCGCACCCTCCTGACACACCCCTGTCAGTAGGCCACACCTTCACCCCCTTTCCGAATCCGGACTGCTTTCAATTGCACACACAGCTAATCAGTGCTCTTAGTTGCCTCACCGTTGAGTTATCGGAAACTAGTTTGGATGAAGGGCATATTCTCACATAAGCAAGACAGCGGTTATGACGACTTAAAAGGCGAAAGATACCATTTTCCCAAGCAGTATCTTGCGCGCGTTAAAGAGACTGTTGGCGATTTTGTTATCTATTACGAGAAGGGCGCCAGAAAGGGTGATAACCACTACACCGGTTGCGCCCGCGTTATTGAAATCACAAATGACACCGAAATAAACGGCCGCTATTATGCACACCTCGCCGACTACATAGATTTCGATCGGGTTGTTTACTACAGAGAGGACGGCGGATTCGAGCGCAAACTTGTTTTACCAGATGGCAGGATTAACGGTGGCGTCGCCATTAATGCCGTCCGTCTAATTGAAGAACGCGAATTCGCCCACATTATTGATGCGGGGCTGTCACAAGAGCCTAATTGGCCCGACCGGGACGATGATGAAATTGAGCCGGCGCCTGAGGCCCGAGATGAATTATTTGACCACGGGCGAAACCAACCTGAATTAATCGGCGCGCCAGCCGCTAGACGGGTGATGCAGCAACTAGTCTCTCGGAAATGGCGCGACACTAAGTTTAAACAAAACGTCAGAGTTGCTTACGATAGAACTTGTGCGTTCACCGGTTTGCGGCTGATCAACGGAAAAGGTCGTCCTGAGGTAGAAGCTGCGCACATTCGGCCAGTTTCGGAAGGTGGCAACGATTGGATCCGAAACGGCATTGCACTCTCAGGTACTGTTCATTGGATGTTTGATCGCGGCCTTCTTTCAATGGGTGATGACTTCGAGATATTGCAATCGCGAAAGCTGAACCATGATGTTTCAAATCTACTGCGACATGAAAACATAGCAAAAGTTCCGGACAGAGAGGAGTGTAGGCCACATCCGGAGTACCTAAAATGGCACAGGACTCGGCACAATTTTTAATACCTCCTGACACACCCCTGTCAGTAGGCCACACCTTCGCCCCCTTTCCGAATCTGCGCCGGGCGCCCATATTGTGCTCATGGCACAAAGACCCAGAAAAACCGGCAAACCGACAGCGCTTGGCAAATCGCACGTTGAGCAAGGCGAAGCGCAAGATTTGCGCAGAATTGACTCCGGTTTTGAAGAAGCTCCGCAAAAGACGCTGGATGGCGCGCCCATTGAGGGCGGTTCGATTGACGATTGGGTCAAGCAGCTAGAAGCAGATGCCGCGCGTGAACAGCGTGATGCGGAAATGTCGGAAATTCGGTCGAAAGCCGGCAAGCACCGCCGCAAGGCCGGTGGCGACCGCGCGAGATATGATGGCACGCGGACAAGCCGAACCGCCAATTCTTCAGCCGCCGAACGTGAGCGCGGGGGCGGCGACGGGTCGATAGCAGCGAATGTCGAAGAAGGCCGGAAGGCAAAGCTTTCGCCCAAGGGGGCCAAAGCGCGCGGCGAAGATCGCACGTTGAGCGAAGCGAAGCGCAAGAGCTCGCCCACCAAGAAAACTGACTCAACCTACGAGGTCGGGGATAAAAGGACAGGCGGCGGTGTTTCCATCGGCGGCACGAACGATCCAAAGGAACGCGCAGCAGCGGGCCTCAACCCCGTCGCGGGTCTCGATGTCGGGTTGGAAGAAGCCGAAAAATTGGCCTCCACCACAGGCGTCACGGCAACGGTCGAAGCGCTCAAGGCGTTGATCGACAGCGGCAATCCGCTCTTCAAGGACGGGCAGATGTGGACGCCGCACCGCCCTGCCCGGCCGGAAAAATCCGAAGGCGGCATACAGATCGATATGGTCACGGAATACAAACCCTCCGGCGACCAACCCACCGCGATTGCTGATTTGGTGGAAGGGCTCCAAGGCACCCCCTCCGTGGCAGGGCAAGCGAGCGACCCATCCAAAACGCACGTTGACCGAGCGGCGAGCGAGGAAAGCGCAAGTTTTGGATCAACAAATGAACCCGAAAGGACGCAAGTTCTTTTGGGCGTCACCGGCTCGGGCAAAACCTTCACCATGGCCAAGGTCATCGAGGAAACGCAGCGGCCTGCCGTGATCCTCGCGCCCAACAAGACGCTGGCCGCGCAGCTTTATGGTGAGTTCAAAAACTTCTTCCCGAACAATGCGGTCGAATATTTCGTCTCCTATTACGACTATTACCAGCCGGAGGCCTATGTCCCGCGCACCGATACCTACATTGAGAAAGAAAGCTCCATCAATGAGCAAATCGACCGCATGCGCCACTCGGCGACGCGGGCGCTCTTGGAGCGGGACGATGTGATTATCGTCGCCTCGGTCTCCTGCATCTACGGTATTGGGTCAGTGGAAACTTACACAGCGATGACCTTCCAGATGCAGGTCGGCGACCGCATCGACCAGCGCGAATTGCTCGCCGACCTCGTCGCGCAGCAATATAAGCGGCAAGACATCAACTTCGTGCGCGGCTCATTCCGCGTGAAGGGTGACACGATCGACATCTTCCCCGCACACCTGGAAGATCGCGCCTGGCGGCTCTCCATGTTTGGCGATGAGATCGAAGCGATCATGGAGTTTGACCCGCTGACCGGCAAGAAAACCGGCGATTTGAAGAGCGTCAAAATCTACGCCAACTCGCACTATGTGACGCCGCGCCCGACGCTCAATCAGGCGATCAAGTCCATCAAGGAAGAGCTGAAGCACCGGCTGGCCGAACTGGAAGCTGCGGGACGTCTGCTGGAAGCACAAAGGCTCGATCAGCGCACGCGCTATGATATAGAGATGCTGGAGGCGACGGGTTCCTGTCAGGGCATCGAGAACTATTCGCGCTATCTGACCGGGCGCAAACCGGGCGAACCGCCGCCGACGCTATTTGAATATATCCCCGACAATGCGCTCGTTTTCATCGATGAGAGCCATGTGACCGTGCCGCAGATCGGCGCCATGTATCGCGGTGACTTCCGCCGCAAGGCAACGCTGGCCGAATATGGCTTCCGCCTGCCGTCCTGCATGGACAACAGGCCGCTGCGCTTTGAGGAATGGGACGCCATGCGCCCGCAGACCATCGCGGTCTCGGCGACGCCCGGCGGCTGGGAGCTGGAGCAGTCCGGCGGCGTGTTTGCCGAGCAGGTGATCCGCCCCACCGGGCTGATCGACCCGCCCGTGGAGGTGCGCCCCGCCAAGGATCAGGTGGACGATGTGCTGGGCGAAATCCGCGACACCGCGAAGGCTGGTTACCGCACGCTGTGCACCGTGCTCACCAAGCGCATGGCCGAGGATCTGACCGAATATCTGCACGAACAGGGCGTGCGCGTGCGCTACATGCACTCCGACATCGACACGCTGGAGCGCATCGAAATCATCCGCGATCTGCGCCTTGGCGCGTTTGACGTGCTGGTGGGCATCAACTTGCTGCGCGAGGGTCTGGACATTCCCGAATGCGGGTTCGTCGCCATTTTGGATGCCGACAAGGAAGGCTTTTTGCGCTCCGAAACCAGCCTGGTGCAAACGATTGGCCGCGCGGCGCGAAACGTCGACGGCAAGGTGATCCTCTATGCCGATCAGGTGACCGGCTCGATGGAACGCGCGATGGCCGAAACCAGCCGCCGCCGCGACAAGCAGCTGGCCTATAATGAGGCCAACGGCATCACGCCTCAGTCAGTCAAGGCTAACATTGCTGACATTCTCGACAGCGTTTACGAGAAAGACCATGTGCGCGCCGACATCAAACGCGGCAAAGATGGCAAGGGGCTGGCCAAAGACGAAGGCGCGTTGATTGGCAACAATCTGGACGCGCACCTGAAAGCGCTGGAAAAAGACATGCGCGATGCCGCCGCCGATCTGGACTTTGAAAAAGCCGCCCGCCTGCGCGATGAAATCAAACGGTTAAAAGAGGTGGAACTGGAAGTGGCGGATGATGCGTTGAGCAAGTCAAGCGGTATGAAGCATTAGCGAATACCGCGCCGACGTTGGGCCGAAAGACAAGCGGCAACGCCGCGCCGTCGCAGGCCCGGGATGTGGGGGTTGAGAATACGAGGGACTCAAGGAAACCCAAACGCGGCAGGTTCAGGAAAAATGATCTGGATGAGATGACGATTAGACGGACTGAGAAACCGTTGTGAGGTTGTCTTCAGAGTTGGCCTCCGGCATTCTTAAACTTTTCAGCGCCGTGACGGTTTATGGCATCTTCAAGTGCCTCACCATACAGTCGCACAACTCGCCTTCGATACTTCAAGGTTTGGCCGTTAAAATTATTTGAATAGCTAGAGAAGGTCCTCTCACACCTCCGTACATAGCTCATAAAAGTCCAGTCGCGATAATCCATGTCAGTGGATTGCGGGGCTGTAAGCACTCGAAGAGCTTCGGTTGCTTTATCTTGGAGAGATGCGTTATCTCGAAGCCAAGAATCTCCTCGATTCCGATAGCGTTTCACATAACTTTTGGCCCAGCCATGTACTCGCTTATTTAGCTTACGCCAAGCATTTGAAAGTGTTGCATTTTTAAGCTGCACTCTTTGTCCGTCAAACTGAAAAC
>JBCBYO010000052.1:0-16534 GCA_039815825.1 Pseudomonadota bacterium | reverse complement strand
CTTGAATCGCCCATCCCTCGGCGGATTGCCCATCGATGCGCAGCGCATAGTTGACATCATCAAATGCATTATCGAGTTCTTGCTGCGCAATGTAGCTAACTGCGCGCCCCTTGTATGGCTCCGGGGCCTCGGGCTGCAATGATATCGCGGTTGAGAAGTCATCAATCGCGAAATCATGTTGCCCGCGTTCTTGATAGATCAAGCCGCGTCGGTGATATGCGCGCGGATCTGTGGTGTCCAAGCGGATTGCACGCTGAAAATCATTAAATGCTTCTGTGGATCGGCCAGCGCGGCGGTAAAGCTCGCCGCGTCCGATATAGGCTTTGTCGTAGCGCGTGTTGAGGCGCAACGATGCATTATAGTCGGCAGCAGCGGCACCTTGATCGCCCAGAAACCGATAGATCAGAGCGCGATTGGCATATGCCTCATAAAAGCGCGGATTGATCTGCAATGCGCGGGTAAAATCGGCCAGCGCCTCACGGTAAAGACCGCCACGTCCGTACGCCGAGCCACGGACGTTATATGCATTGGCATCGTTTGGATTGGAGCGAATGACTTGGGTCAGTGAATTGATGTTTTCATCAGACGCCTGTTCGCGTTCGATGGTTGCCACTTCGCCGGACAGGTTTGTCGTTTCACAGGCCACGATAGGCAGTAGGAGGCAAAACAGCGCCGCAAAGCGCAGTTTGGGTGCGCCTCTTTCGATGGTGACTATGGATGATCGCATTTGTATTTCCCCAGCGACCGCCAACTGCTTGATCAAAAAAAGCGGCGCAGCCGTTACAGCAACACCGCTTTGTCCGCTAAATTGGGCTAAATCTAGGCGCGTGTCAAAGCCGCATTATCGACCTGTGCGACCACCCAACAGGCCCTCGCGCTGCGCACGCTTGCGTGCCAATTTGCGCGTACGGCGAACTGCTTCAGCCTTTTCACGGGCACGCTTTTCAGATGGCTTTTCGTAGTGACCACGCAGCTTCATTTCACGAAAAACACCTTCGCGCTGCATTTTCTTTTTCAAGACGCGAAGCGCCTGATCTACATTGTTGTCACGAACCAATACCTGCACGTCGTTCCCATTCCTTATAAAAAGGGTTTGATTTCAATGGCTTGAACGAGAAATATGGCGCGCAAGTCATACTGCGCAGAAGCTCTAGCCATGCAATTGTGCGTCGTTTGACAGAATCAGGCCTAAAAGTCCAGCTTTTCCTCACAAATTGGCCGCGCCATGGTGCTTAAGCTGATCGCGCAACCTCATAACATTGCCAGCTTTTTATACCAGAGACGTTAGGGCGCATCTGGTGGTCGCATTCCGACTGGATTTGACCAACAACGCATGCTTTTTTCTTTTAAGGGCCACGTAAACGAGGACACGCCATGCGTCGCTATTCAGGATTTGCCATCGCGCGCGAAGCGATGAGAGCTCACAAGGGATGGGATCGCCAATGGGAGAACCCTGAACCCAAGTCTGACTATGATGTTATTATCGTCGGCGCGGGCGGCCACGGTTTGGCAACCGCTTATTATCTGGCCAAAGAACATGGGATCACCAATGTTGCTGTGCTTGAGAAAGGCTGGCTTGGTGGCGGCAATACCGGGCGTAACACGACCATCATCCGTTCCAACTACCTTTATGATGAAAGCGCTGGGCTTTACGATCATGCCGTCAATCTATGGGAAGATCTAAGCCACGATCTGAATTACAATGTGATGTTCTCGCCGCGTGGCGTCATGATGCTCGCGCACAATGTGCATGATGTTCAGGTGTTTAAGCGTCATATCCATGCCAATCGGTTGAACGGTGTCGACAATGAGTGGCTGACGCCGGAACAAGCGAGCGAATATTGTCCGCCGCTAAATGTGTCGAAAACGGCTCGGTATCCGGTTATGGGCGCCGCACTGCAACGCCGCGGTGGTACGGCTCGCCATGATGCAGTGGCTTGGGGTTATGCGCGGGCCGCATCAGCGCGCGGTGTCGACATAATCCAGAATTGCGAAGTGACGGGCGTGCGACGCGCGGGCAACGGCAATGTCACCGGTGTTGAAACGACGCGTGGATTTATCGGTGCCAAGAAAGTTGGTGTTGTCGCCGCGGGGCATACTTCAGTGCTGATGGAGATGGCCGATGTACGCATGCCGCTTGAGAGCTATCCGCTCCAAGCGCTTGTTTCAGAGCCGGTCAAACCCTGTTTTCCGTGTGTGGTGATGTCCAACACGGTGCACGCCTACATTTCCCAGTCTGACAAAGGCGAGTTGGTTATCGGCGCCGGTACGGACCAATACACTTCTTATTCGCAAAATGGCGGCTTGCCGATCATTCAACATACGCTCGATGCTATCTGCGAAATGTTTCCCATTTTTACCCGCATGAAGATGTTGCGCTCATGGGGTGGCATCGTTGATGTGACGCCAGATCGTTCGCCGATCGTTGCTAAAACGCCAGTTCCTGGCCTCTACGTGAATTGTGGTTGGGGTACGGGTGGATTTAAAGCGACCCCTGGTTCGGGCCATGTTTTTGCCCACACCATCGCCAACGATAATCCACATCCAATCAACGCGGGCTTTACGCTTGAGCGTTTTGAGGGCGGGCGTTTGATCGATGAGGCAGCAGCAGCTGCGGTTGCTCACTAGGTTCACACAATGGCGCATCAAGTCATCAATCTGGCTGAAAAGCTCTCCAAGTTTTCGGACCATTGGTCACCAAAGATTGTCGGCTCATTCAACGGGCACGATCTGATGGTTGTGAAAGTGCAAGGTGAGTTTAATTGGCACTCTCACCCGACAACTGATGACCTCTTTATGGTTTTGGACGGCGAGATCACCATTCAGATGCGCGACGGCAATGTCACTTTGGGAAAGGGTGAGATCTTTGTCGTTCCAAAAGGCGTCGAGCACTGCCCTTTTGCTGAGCGCGAGGCGCACTTGTTGATCATTGAACCCGCCGGCACACCCAACACGGGTGATGAAGCAACTGCGGTTAAAAAGGTGTCGATCTGATGAGTTTAATCGGCGCCATGTTTGGTTGTTTTGCAAGCTTGTGCGCACCGGAGCCGGTGACTTTGACCCCGGTACAGCTGTCAGATCCCAATGGATTTCGCACACAGCAGATCTATCGACTGCCGAGCGAAGCCAATTGGCCCTTTACCGTCGATGAAGGAATGCTGTTGTGCACATGGATCCTTGGTGATCCGGCGGTTTTTTTTGCGGCGGGTGCACAAGACTATGATTCTGCGAACCATGATGACGCATTTAGCGATGTGCGGACCATTGTCCTATCTGATGATGTGATCGATTTGGTGATCTTAAATTTCGTCAATGCCGATCTTTTTGTCGAACAAATTAGTCCGCAGCGTCGGTTGGAGATGGTCATGCCATTTTTTGAAGCTGGCGCTCGATTGTGTGATCAACCCGAAGGCGCATCTCTGCCGCCCGGCGAACTTTAAGGGCTAAAATTTCATGCTTCTTATCCGTTGTCCCTATTGCGAAGAAGAATTACCCGAGACCGAGTTTCGCCATGCAGGTGAAGCGCATCTGGTTCGGCCTGCGGATATTTCAAAGATTACCGATGAAGAGTTTTCACGTTACTTTTTTTATCGCGATAATCCGAAAGGCGTGACGTTCGAACGCTGGCGCCATGTCCATGGGTGCGGCCGTTTTTTCAATGCGGTGCGTGATACCGTCAGCGACAAGTTTGTCATGACATACAAGGCTGGCGAGCCGAAGCCCGAGCTTGAGGTTGCCGCCAATGAGAACAAGGACGTGACATGACCCAAGCTAACCGTGTCGCTAACGCGGGGCGCCTGACGCCCGCCAATGGTGTTCAATTCAGCTTCGATGGCAAAAGCTATTCAGCTTTGGCGGGTGATACGCTGGCATCGGCTTTGATCGCCAATGATGTTCATTTGGTTGGCCGTTCGTTCAAATATCATCGTCCACGCGGGATTGTGACGGCAGGACCGGAAGAACCAAATGCGCTCGTTGGCATCACCCGCGATAGCGCGCGCCATGTGCCCAATGTCCGCGCCACGGTGCAAGAAGTCTATGATGGGTTAAACGCACAATCGCAGAACCGTTGGCCTTCCTTGGCCTTTGACGTTGGTGAGGTGAACGATGTGGCATCGCCGTTCTTCGCAGCGGGATTTTACTACAAGACGTTCATGTGGCCTCGCAAAGCGTGGGAAAAAGTCTACGAGCCATTTATTCGTCATGCTGCCGGTCTCGGTGTCGCGCCGTCAGAAGTCGACCCTGATCAATATGCCTCATGTTTTGCACACTGCGATGTGCTGGTGTGTGGCGGCGGTGCAGCTGGGATCAGCGCCGCCTTGGCAGCGGCACAATCCGGTGCCCGTGTTATTTTGGTCGATGAGCAACCGATAATTGGTGGGGCGCTCCACTTTGAAACGGAAGCGCAGATCGATGGTCAATCGGGCTATGATTGGGCGCAGTCTGCAATTGCTGATCTTAAGGCGATGGACAATGTTCGCATTCTTCAGCGGACAACAGCGTTTGGCTATTACGCACAAAACATGATGGGTTTGGTCGAGCGGCTCAATGAACATCGGTCTGACGTATCGGGTATCCGGGAGCGATTGTGGCAAGTGCGCGCCAAACATGTGTTGTTGGCCACAGGCGCGATTGAGCGCCACATGGTGTTTGCCAATAATGATCGGCCCGGCATCATGCTGGCTTCCGCCGCGCGCAAATATTTGAACCATTATGGTGTTTTGGTCGGCCGCCAAGTGGGTGTATACACCGCGAACGATAGTGCCTATGCCGCCGCATTTGATCTTAAGCGCGCTGGCGCCGAGATTGCTGCTATTGTTGATGTACGTGAGAGCATCGACGGCAAGCTTGCAGATGAAGCGTCATCGCTTGGCGTTAATGTTTGGTTGGCCAGTGGGGTGAGCGCGGCAGGCGGCAAGCTGCGTGTTTCGTCGATGAGCGTTGAGCGGGTGGATGGGACAGGCACAACGCAGGTGATACCCATTGATGCGCTTATCATGTCTTCGGGTTGGACCCCGTCGGTCCACCTGTTTTCTCAATCGCGCGGCAAGTTGCGTTTTGATGATCACAAACAGGTTTTCGTGCCTGATCGCTATGTGCAGGCCTGTGACAGCATCGGCGCTTGCAACGGCACCGATACCCTGGCTGATACCTTGGAGCAGGGATTGCGGGCGGGAGAAGAGGCTGCAGAAAAAACCATCAAGAAGGCCAGAAAAAGCCGATCCAAAAAAGTGGCTCTGACCTTTGATTCAAGCGATGCGGGTTCCTGGTCTGGCTCCTACTTGGGCGCAGGCGTAGGGGCCGGCAGCAGTAAAGTTGTCAAAGCGTTTGTCGACTATCAAAACGATGTTACGGCCAAAGATATTCGTTTGGCGGTGCAAGAGGGCATGCATTCAATCGAGCACGTCAAACGCTTTACAACAAATGGAATGGCGACCGATCAGGGGAAGCTTTCGAACATGCACGGGTTGGCCATCGCGGCCGAACAGCTTGGCAAGGATATTCCGGAAGTCGGCCTGACAACATTCCGCTCACCTTATACGCCGGTGACATTTGGCGCTTTGGTTGGCCATGCGCGCGGTCCACTGTTTGACCCAACGCGCCGTACGCCGATGCATGAAAGTCATATCCGAGCCGGTGCGGTTTTTGAGGATGTCGGCCAATGGAAGCGTGCCTGGTACTATCCACGCGCGGGCGAAGACATGCACGCAGCAGTTAATCGCGAATGCAAAACGACGCGAACACATGTTGGCATTTTCGATGCATCGACACTTGGTAAGATTGAAGTCGTCGGTCCCGATGCCGCTGAGTTCATGAACCTGATGTACACCAACCCGTTCTTAAAGCTCGGTGTTGGCCGGTTGCGTTATGGTATCATGTGCCGTGAAGACGGCTTTATCTACGATGACGGGGTTATCGGGCGTCTGGCGGAAGATCGTTTTCACGTGACGACGACGACAGGTGGAGCGCCGCGTGTGCTTCAGCATATGGAAGACTATCTTCAGACCGAATTCCCACATTTAAAGGTTTGGCTCACTTCGACCTCGGAACAATGGGCGGTTATCGCGCTACAGGGTCCGAAAGCTGCGCAAATTCTGGCTAAACATGTTTCAGATGTCGCGCTCGATAAGGAAGCGATGCCTTTCATGAGTATGCGCGAGGGCACCATCGCGGGTGTGGAGATGCGTCTCTTCCGCATGTCGTTTGCGGGCGAGGATGGTTTTGAGATCAATATTCCGGCTGACCACGGTCAGCAGATTTGGGATCTGCTCATGTCTGATGTGGAGGCTGAGGGTGGCTGCGCATACGGAACCGAAGCGATGCACATTTTGCGCGCTGAAAAAGGCTATATCATCGTCGGACAAGACACAGACGGCACCGTTTCTCCGCATGATGCCGGGCTGAGTTGGGCGATTGGCAAGAAGAAAGATGATTTTGTTGGCATTCGCGGATTGATGCGCAAGGACTTGATTGGGTCAGGCCGCCGACAGCTCATCGGTTTGCGCTCTGTTGATGGAAAGACTGTCATCGAAGAAGGTGCGCAGCTGGTTGAGACGACCGATCAAAGCCCTCCGTTTAAAATGGTCGGTTGGGTTTCTTCGGCCTATTGGTCAGAAAATTGTAGCGCGCCAATCGCAATGGCGCTGCTCGAAGGTGGTTTTGAACGCATGGGCGACAATCTTTTTGCTTCAGCGCCCGATGGCGGATTTGTCGAAGTTGAAGTGTGTAAACCCATCTTTTTCGATCCAGAAGGGACCAAGCAAAATGGCTGATAGCGATGTCTTGGACCGCGTTCACCCGCTCTCTGGCAAGGTCTTTGCTGGCACTGGCGTTGCCATAACACTGGCGCCGACCACGTTCCGCTTGAATTTACGGTGCGGCTCAAAAGAGATCGCAGCTGCAGGCAAGGCGCTTGGGTTCGATTTGCCCAAAAAGCCCAATCACTCTGCAATGGCCGGAAGCCGATCAGCGTTGTGGTTGGGTCCGGATGAATGGCTTGTCATCGATGCCAAGCAAAACCCCGCTGCTGCGTTAGCTGATGCAAAGTTTGCGCATAGTGCCGTGGATATATCACATCGCAACACGGCAGTGCTCGTTTCGGGGCCAGCGGCGTCGGACGTGATCAACTCAGGATGCCCACGTGATCTTTCGGCGGCTGTGTTTCCTGTCGGTCATTGTGCCCGGACGGTGTTTGGCAAAGTAGAGATAGTGCTCTTCCATGTACGTGAAAATGTATACCGCTTAGAGGTATGGCGATCGTTTTCCGACTATCTTTTCACCCATTTGGAAACGGCGGCGCGCTCGCTGGACTAGTCCGGCTCGAACATTGACAGGATGATCCAGTTCGCAGTGAGAGCTGGACGGATGGTGTTTTCAACTTCCAGCTTGACTTCATAGGTCGACAAGATGCGCCCTGATTTGCGGACCTGCGCTTCGGTTAGTTTGAAAACACCACGTACCCTTGCTCCCGTTTTGACCGGCGCGCTGAAACGTACTTTCTCAAAACCGAAGTTCATGCCCATGGTGATACCTTCGACCTCGGGCAAGGCTTCGTAGGCAAGCGTCGACAGCAGCGACAGGGTCAAAAAGCCGTGAGCAATTGTCCCACCAAATGGTGTCTCACGTGCGGCACGTTCAGCGTCTAGGTGGATCCATTGATGGTCGTCGGTTGCCTCTGCAAACGCATTGACCATTTCCTGGGTGACTGTTCGCCATTCTGAAATGCCGACAATGCTTCCCACGAAGGAGGGAATTTCATCAATGGTGATCGTTTTCTTTGCCATTATCGACCTTTAGCCAAGAGATATTGTCCTGATCAAGCGCGCGCAGCGCCCTTTCGGTTTACCAGCCAAACCCCTATGACGACGATTGTGGTCCCGATGATTAAATCCCGACTTAATTGTTCCCCGAAAATAAGCCAAGCCTCGACTGCGACCGCCGGTGGGATCAGATAAATTAAAGACGCCGCACGACTGACCTGGCCGCGTTTGATCAACATCAACAGGAGCATGATGGCCCCAAGCGACAGGCCGAAGACAGACCAGATCATGGCAGCGACTGATTCAAATGTGACTTCTAGGCGCATTTCGGGCTCTAAAAGAAGGACGCCTGGTACAATGAAGGCGGCCGCACCTACATATTGCAGTGTCGCGACCGGAAGCAGGGCGACATCGTGGAATGTTTTCTTCTGATAAATGGTGCCGATAGTGACCGCGACCATCGCGACAGCGTTTACACTAAGGGGGATCAAAGTTGCGGTGAGCTGCGCTTGGTCAAGCTGCATGAGACTGGGTCCGATCGCGATGAGCAGACCCAAAAACCCCAAAAGCAAACCGGTTTTTTGAGCCGTATTGAGTCGTTCGCCCACAGTCCAATATGCAATCATGGCCGTCAGCAGTGGCTGCAGGGCTGCCAATAGGCCGGAAACTGAAGTCGGAACGCCACGATCAATCGCCCACCACACACCGCCCAAATAGATGGTGTGCAAGAATATACCAGATGCAATTGCGTGGAATGCAATGCTTCTTGGAGGCCATTTTTCGCCAGAGATTGAAGTGATGGCGACAAAAACCAGCGCCGAAAGCACAAAGCGTACAAATAGAAAGGTCAGTGGATCTGAGTAGGGTGATGAGTAGGTTGCAACAAGCCAACCCGTTGACCACAAGAGGACAAATACAATTGGCGCCGCTTTTTCAAGAAGACCGGTTCTTTCCATGTCGTATTCGAACCGTGAAACCAATTAGGAAAAGGATGGTGGGCGATACTGGGATTGAACCAGTGACCCCTTCGATGTCAACGAAGTGCTCTCCCGCTGAGCTAATCGCCCATCCGTGAAGGCGGCATACACCACAGCCGTTAAGGTAGGTCAAGAACCCAAGAGCGCGAAATAATCAGGCTGCGATCAGCTTTTCAACTTCGTTGACGAGATCGCGCAGATGAAACGGCTTGGAGAGCACCTTGGCGTCTTTCGGCGCTTCCGATTCAGGGTTGAGCGCAACCGCGGCAAAACCGGTGATGAACATCACTTTCAGGTCTGGATCGAGCTCGGTTGCACGGCGTGCTAGCTCAATGCCGTCCATTTCCGGCATGACGATATCTGTCAGGAGCAAGGAGTATGGTTCTTCGCGAAGCCGCTCATAGGCACTCGCGCCATTGTCGTAGTCATTGACTTCGTAGCCAGCTTTTTGGAGCGCCTTGACCAAAAATCGGCGCATATCATTGTCGTCTTCTGCCAGAAGAATGCGATGCATGATCGACCTACCCAGATGAATCTCTTCCGTTCTCTTTATTAGGCAGACACGTAAAAATCTAGTTTATCGATCATCTGTCCATTATTGTGGCCAAGTGGATTTCACGACGTTATAGTTTACTCGGTGGCCGGGCCCCTGATTTGGCCTGAGCTGGGAGGAAATAAGGCGCAAATGGGCGTAGAGACTGATTTTGAGGGCATTGCCCCGTTTGAAATCGACATGCCAAAGGATCTTTTGGCACCTTGCCTCTTTAACTCACCACATAGTGGGCGCCATTATCCTGCGCGTTTCCTGCGTATGACCAGGCTCGATTCGAACTCTATCCGCCGGTCCGAGGACTTCTATGTTGATGAATTGTTTGGCGATGTAACCGCTCTGGGTGTGCCGCTTATGCGCGCACATTTTCCGCGTTCCTATCTGGATGTGAACCGCGAGCCTTATGAGTTGGACCCGCGGATGTTCTCGGGAGCGCTCCCGCCATTTGCCAATCGCAACTCCATTCGGGTTGCAGGTGGTCTTGGTACTGTTCCACGCGTGGTATCGGAAGGGCAAAACATATACCCACGGCGGCTTCCCTACGAGGAAGCAAAATTGCGTATCGATCAAATTTACAAGCCCTACCATGAGGCCCTGCGCGGTGTTTTGGCACGCGTACACCGCAATTTTGGCTGTGCCCTTTTGGTTGATTGCCATTCTATGCCAGCGACTGTCAGGACACACGATAACAGCAGCTCCTGCGATTTTATCGTTGGCGACCGGTTTGGCTCGAGCGCCTCGGGTGATATTACAGCGGCTATTGTCGATGCCATTTCGTCACTGGGTTACCATGTTGTGACCAACAAACCTTACGCAGGCGGCTTTATCACCGAGCATTATGGTCGTCCGGCCAAGCACCTTCATGCTGTTCAAATCGAAATTAACCGCGGTATCTATTTTGATGAAAAACTCATGCGGAAGACGTCTGACTTTTCCCAAGTGCGCCGAGACATGTTCGCGTTAGCTAACATAATCACGGACCTACCGATTGATTGTCTTCGGGAGTTTTCGTTGGCCGCTGAGTAGCCGTTCTACCAAAAAAAAGACCGCATCGACTTGCGACGCGGTCAAAGTCTAGGGAGGAAACGCCCTTGGCGGGCGCAATAGCCTAGGCTATTGCAGTCAATAGTATGCTGCATTGCACAAATGTCAATGAAGCCGCACCAAGCTATTTGTAAGTGAAGGACAACAAAGTTGAACGCGCCTGGCCTGGATATTGATCTTTCCGAAATTCACGTTTTTTTTCAAAAACTTGCAGCCGTGGCTGCGCCCCCGGCCCTGTCACAATTTCGCTCTCAAATTGGTGTGGAAAACAAAAGCGCTACCGATTTTGACCCGGTAACGGAGGCTGACCAAAACACGGAGCGCGTTATTCGCGACCATATTCGCGCGCACTTCCCAGACCACGGTATTCTTGGCGAAGAGTACGGCATAGAGAAAGCGGATGCGGAATATGTCTGGGTTATCGATCCGATCGACGGTACCCGGGCTTATATTTCCGGATTGCCGACTTGGGGTACTTTGGTCGGTTTGACGCAAAAAGGTCGTGCGATCGCCGGTTTTATGTCACAGCCGTATATCGGTGAGACGTTCATGGGTACTCCTGGCGGCTCTTACCTTTCAAAAGATGGACAGGAGCTCGTCCCGCTGCATGTGAGTGATACGACAACTCTTTCGGATGCCAAACTCATGACAACAACACCGGCATTGTTCGTCGGAGATCTGTCCGCCCGGTATTTTGAACTTGAAAAGAGGGTTCGATTGCCGCGCTACGGTTTTGATTGCTACGCTTATGCAATGTTGGCTTCCGGCCACGTCGATCTGGTCGTGGAACCCGGGTTGCAGTCGTATGATATCGTCGGTTTGATCGCCCTTATTGAGCAGGCTGGCGGTATTATCACGGATTGGGACGGTGGCCGGCCGGAAGATGGTGGAAACATTGTCGCTGCAGCCACGGGTGCGCTTCACGACGCCACTTTGGAGATTCTCAATGGTTCGGCTTAGACCGTTGTGCCGGGTATAAATTTGCCAAAAGCGGCGAAGAACTGGTCACGGTAGCGGTCCGCTTCTTGCATCAATTCATGTTTGGCGCCGTCGATCGCGATGTGGGCGCCGGATCGCAAATTGCGCGCGTATTGCGTTGCGGTCAACGAAGAGACCACCGTGTCGGACCCAGCTGTCAAAATAAGGGTTGGGGTGTGAATACGTGCCATGTGATCGGGCTCATGCACCATATTGATCGCATCAAACGTTGCCTTCATCCAACCGCAAGTTGGTGGTCCCACGGACAGTGGGCCTCCTGGCGCTGCAAGCGCCTGATTGGTCGTATAGCGTTGTAAATCGGTAGTCAGCTTGTTTTCCAGGAAAGGCGTATAGGCGATGCCGGTATTGGCGCCGCCAAGTGGTAGACGGGATAGTCCGACAAAGCACATTGCCCGCATTGCAGGTTCCAAAACTGACGGTGACGGCGTTCCTGCGCCCAGGCCAAGCAAGGGAGCTGATAGAACCATCCGCCGCACACGGTTGGCCAATATTGGCGCCGCGACAAGTGCTGCAAGCGCGCCCATCGAGTGGGCCACGACGAAAAATGGCGCTCGCGTTTCCGGTAGAAAAATGGTTTTGAAAAGATACTCAAAGTCGCCGGCATATTGTTCGTAACTATCCACATAACCCGGCCTTGGGTTGGCGATCAGCCGGTCCGAGTAACCTTGGCCGCGCCAATCGAATGTTCCGACATCAAAGCCGCGCGCCAGAAAGTCCGCGATGGTTTCCGTGTATTTTTCGATGGCCTCATTACGGCCATGCAATAACAGAATGGTCCCCTGATTAGGCCGTTTTTTCGCCCGGAATACCGCAAAGCGAATGTTGTAACCATCCGGGGTCGTTTCAAACCCGGATGATGCCGGCTCTGGTACTGGCGACGGCGCGTTAATCTCTTCTTGTTGCGGTTGAACGTTCATAGCCAATGCATATTGGGTCTTTTCCCGGGGGTCAAAGTAATTGCCCGTTAAATGACGGAGCCGCCCTCGCGGTAGCGAGGACGGCCCTTTTCAACCGGCCAAACAGGAAGGGACATTACAGTTTGTCCGGAAGCTGGATACGGTCAGTGAACACGCCAGTGAAAGTAGATGCCTGGCTTTTTGTGCGAGTAGGTTGGGTACGGCTGGATCAGGTCTCGACGAACCACCGCGCCTGTTCTTGCATCAACCTGAAGGCGTACCAGGCCGCGATATCCGTTTGCGCGAACGATGTAGTAGCCGTCACGGAAGCGAACGATGTTCACGTTTTGGTAGCCACGGTGGCGAAGCGTGCGTTTGATTACCCGCTCGGGCAAGTAATATTGGTGGCGAATTTTCTTTTGCTTCAAATGGTGAACCTGGACAGGCTCGCGCACTGTTTTGTTCTCGTCAAAGCGTGAAGATTCGTTGGCGGACGCCGGTGTTGTCACCATAGCTGCAGCCAGCATGGTTGCGGTTAGGGCAGGTATTTTCATGGCTTGGCTCCTTTTATTTGGTTTGCCAAGCGGCGATCCCTTCTGCGCCGCGTTCTTGATGAGCCATGTATAGGCAAAGCTAAGTGAACAGCCTCGGAACCGCTCGTTCATCCTGTGTTCAGCTTGAATTTGGTCCCGTTTGAAATGGGCCTTGAACTCTAATTCACGGGCTACCAAATAAGCGATGCGGACGCCTTACGGGTCCGTGGACTGGATGAGGTGCATGCCCGCGTGGGTGCGCTACCGGTCAAAAGAAAAATTGTCGCTTATCTGGAAAGGACACTGACATGCGTCACGTAGATTACACACCCTATTACCGTTCCACTGTTGGTTTTGACCGCTTGTTTAATATGCTGGACACGCTAGCCCAGCCTGAGAACGGCCAAACCTATCCGCCTTATAATATTGAGCGCATTGACGAAAATGCTTACCGCATCACGATGGCGGTTGCCGGCTTCGCCGACGAAGACATTTCTATCGAGGCACGCGCGAACCAGCTGACAGTTGCTGGCGGCAAGGCCGATGATGCCAATACCGAGACGAAACGCGAGTATTTGCACCGTGGAATAGCGTCACGGGCATTTGAGCGTCGTTTCCACCTTGCTGACTATGTTGAGGTGCGTCACGCGCAGCTGGAAAACGGGCTGTTGCACATTGAATTGGTCCGGGAATTGCCCGAGGCAATGAAGCCCCGCAAGATCGCCATTACCGCAAAAAGCGATACCTCGAAGCAGATCGAGGCAAATGCGAAGAAAGCCAATTAAGCTTTTACCCAGCCACTAATGAAAAGCCGCCGGAACACTGTTCCGGCGGCTTTTTTTGTCTGGATTATTTGGAAAAACGGCGTCCTAGAAGATGATCAAGCGAAAGCTTGCCAGGGCCGTGAATGGCGATGATGAGCAGAGGAAAAACCCACAAAAGGCGCTGATCCCAGACGACTGCGTCTTGAAAGCGGTCGAACATGGAACCGACGAACTTGCCTTCAAGCCCATGGAAGTTCACGTCCACATAGGTTTGAACGATCACGAACCCGATCATACCCAATGACGCCAAGCGCGAAAACAAGCCGACAACGATCAGGATCGGCAGCAGCAATTCGGTCCAAGTGCCTGCGTAGACGATCATGCCATAGGGGAAGAATGGTATTGCGGAAGGATCAAACCCATATTGCTCCATGACCGAGGGCAGGATCGACGCGTACGCGCCAATGGATGGGTTTAAAAAGCCGAAAACGCCGTCGCCGAGTTTTTGCCAACCCGAATTCAAATAATAGAACAACAAAACGCTGGCAAAAACGAAGCGCGCAGATAGGCCAGTTAGCCAAGCTTGTCCGGCAGCCGACAGCGCTTGAAAGATCGAGTTGTGTAAACCCACGATCGACCCGATGAACCCGTTGTGGGTTCTTACGTCATCTATCGCGGTTGGTTCGGAGATTGTTTCCATCTTGTTTTCCCGTCAGTTTGCATCGGTTGTGGGATTGGTAGGTGCCACCTCAGCTGACATGGCGGCGCCGGTGCCAAAGAGTTTAGCCAGCGTGTCGTTGATGTTGAAATCGGCTTTGACTTCCAGCGCAAAAGATGCGGCCTGTTCCAATGTTCGACCGTTTTCCAAGAGTTCGCTCAAAAACAGTGCCTCACCTCTATCAAGTGGTGTCACTACAACATCGGCGTCCGGTCTTGTAATGAGCGCGGTCTCTTCGGCTGCCAAATCGATTTTGCCCAAGGGCATCATATCCCGGTTCATTGCGTAAATCGTAAAAACCGGAAACGATGAGTTGATAATCGCTGTTCCAGGCTTGGCGTTGAAGATAAGTTGACCGGTCCGTTCAGGCGCTATGCTGGCGAGCAATGCAGGGTTCAGTGGCTCTACATCGGCGGCATGATAGGCGGTCAACCAGGCTCTTTCGAGGCGGGCGACGTCAGGCAAGTAGGGCAGATGTTGCGTATGCTCAAAGGACGCCACGAAGCTGGAAAAATCCGCACCATACAAGAAGAGAAGTGGGGACTTTGGCGGATGTTCACGCACATATTCGCGTGCGAGTGCTCTAAAAAACTCATCACCCACGATTTTTAGTGTTGCTGGGTAAATGTCCGCCAACGCGTTGATGAGGCTGACGGTCACATTATTGCGGTAGACATTATATCTTTTGTCGGCCGCCTTGCCGTTCGGCCCGACAACGTCGGCGGGGGTGCTAGACGTCGGTTTTAATAGGCCGGCTGTAAACCTTGCAGCCTGTTTTTCACTCAGCTGCGACTGCATGACGGCTACCTAAAACAGCACTGTGGCGCCGTTCAATTTTACTGATGATTTTGTTGGCTGCTGCCGCTTCAGCACGAAGAACTGGCCATTCTGGCAGATCGCTGTCCCATTCCACCAGTGTTGGAACTGGACCAACGCGATCAAGTACTCGCTCATAAAGCGACCACACGGGGTCAGCCACCGGTCGGTCGTGACTGTCGATAAGAAGTAGCTCGCCTTCATCGTCAGTTTGCTCGGTGTGGCCAGCTAAGTGTATTTCACCGACGGCATGTAACGGGAACTCGGCCAGATACGCCATTGCCGAATATTTGTGATTGGTTGCCGAGACGAAGACGTTGTTCAAATCGAGAAGCAGTCCGCACCCTGTGCGCTTTACGATTTCAAGCATGAAATCTGTTTCCGAGATGTCGGAATCTTCAAAAAGCACGTAGGTTGCCGGGTTTTCGAGCAGGATTTTTTGCCCAACGAAATTCTGCATCTCGTCGACATGTTCACTTACACGCTGCAGCGTTTCTTCCGTGTAGGGGAGAGGCAAAAGGTCATTGTAGAAAACGTCATCATGGGTCGACCAAGCCAAGTGCTCGGAAATGCTACCTGGTTGGTAGCGATCAACAAGTGCCTTGAAACGAGTTAGATGGTCGCGGCTTAACGGTTCTGGTCCGCCGAGCGACATGCATACGCCATGTAGGGAGAGTGGAAAGTCCTGCCGAATGCGTTCAAGCGTCCGATGCGGATGGCCGCCTTCGCCCATGTAGTTTTCGGCATGGACCTCCAGAAAGCCCACGTCGCCGGCGTCTTGAAGAATATCGTGTGTGTGATCGTGTTTGAAGCTCACGCCAGCGCGTTTTGGCAAAGCTTTAAATGTATAGGGTCTTGCTGCAGATCGGGCCACATCCGGGGCGGCCGATGCATCCGCCGAGGCGGGCGCGTCATCGTAGAGGGGTTCTTCACGCATAGACGGTCTCCGATCTGCAACAAGGAGAAAGCCCGCTCAGCTATTCCAGCCAAGCGGGCAATCTGCTTCGCGTCCAATTATGCAGGCAGGTCGCGTGTCAATGGTGTCAGGGAACCCATGCGGTCGCCTTCCGCGCTCATTTCTACGCAAGTGCCAGCGTCAACGAACTTCCATGCATTGCCTTGGTAGTCTACTGTGGAAGTACCTTGGCAAGTTGTGCCTGGGCCTGCTGCACAGTCGTTCTGTCCAGCCAATGAAATGCCAAAGCATTTTTCTTTAGCAGCGTGTGCGTCGTTGATGGTGGCGAAGTTGACGCCGGAAACAGCGGCAGCCACGGCACCAGCAAGTGCCACACCAGAGAGAGTTTTTGCAGTTTTTGTTGACATGTTTGGTTCTCCAAAGAGTGATTTGCGAACCGACAGGGCGTCGGATGCCCAACCGTCACAGATCGCTCGTTCAATGAAAAAACAAACGAATGTCAGCCAAGCTGACATTTGGCTCACACTTAAGTGATCACTTAAGTGTGAGCCAAATGTCAGC
>JBCBYO010000051.1:0-16854 GCA_039815825.1 Pseudomonadota bacterium | reverse complement strand
CATCCAGCGTTCAACAATCTTTCCGAAGACGCGATGATCTCTGACGGTTTGTCCGCACCGCTCCACGATGGTGCTGTGCGCTACTACCGCGAGCGTGGCTGGGTCGAGTAAGCCTAATTCAACGCATAAGTGCATTAAGAGGGCCGGTTTTCCGGCCCTTTTTTGTTTCCTTCGCTCAGTCTCCAAGCGACGAAGGTTTCCAACCCGTTAATTGTGTCTTGCGTTGCGGCTTAAACAGGGTGCACTGTGTTCGCTTGTACGTTTAGCAGGTTGGGACGGGGAAACCGAATATGAGCAGCGACAACACCGCACCACAAGCGGGCGCGAAAGACGCCGTCGACGACAATCGTGTGATCGATGTGGACGAGATCGTCGCCGAAGCGGATTCCGGGTCGCGCGCGGTTGCCGGCAAAGTTGGGTTTACGATCGCAGCGATTGCCTTCATCTGGTCGTGCTTCCAGCTTTATATCGCCTCCGACCTGCCTTTCTTCCTGACCGAAATAACCGGCACGAATTTCACCTTCAACAATGTTGAGGCGCGTAACGTCCATTTGGCATTTGCGCTTATTCTCGTGTCGTTTGCGTACCCGCTGTACAGAGGTGCGCCCAAGAACAGCGTACCTTGGTACGATTGGCTATTGGCAGCAATTGGTGCGGCTTGTTGTCTGTATCTAATCGTTGTCAAGGAATCGCTTGTGATGCGCGCAGGTCTGCCCACGACCGCGGACATGGTGGCATCCGCAGTTGGCATGACCTGTTTAGCCATCGGCGTTTACCGTTCACTCGGCTTGCCCATGCTTGTCGTGGCCGGTGTGTTTTTGACCTACACATTTTTTGGAAACCAGGCATGGGTTCCCGAGGTCATCCAGTGGCGCGGCGCTTCTTTTGAAAAGGCAATGTGGCACTATTGGATGCAAACGGAAGGCGTGTTTGGTGTCGCGCTGGCTGTATCGGCGACAATGATCTTTCTGTTTGTGTTGTTCGGTGCGCTCTTGGAGCGCGCTGGCGCTGGCTACTATTTCATCAAGCTCGCCTTTGCGCTTTTGGGGCATCTGCGCGGCGGGCCTGCGAAAGCGGCGGTTCTCGCCTCGGCAGCATCCGGCCTTTATTCCGGATCATCCATCGCCAATGTGGTGACGACGGGCACATTCACAATCCCACTGATGAAGAAGACAGGCTTCAAGCCGGAAAAGGCAGGCGCTGTAGAGGTTGCCTCCTCGACGAACGGTCAGCTGACACCACCGGTCATGGGCGCGGCGGCGTTTTTGATCGCCGAGTTTACGGGTATTTCTTACACCGATATTTTGAAGCACGCGCTTTTGCCGGCACTGATCTCGTATATTGCGCTGATTTATATCGTTCATTTGGAAGCGCTGAAGCTTGGCCTGAAGGGCATGGAAAAGCCCACCGCAACCGGCACTGTGGCGCAAAAGCTGATAGGGTTTCTGACCGGCTTCCTCGGGCTCGCGGCACTTGGTGGCATTGTCTACTTCGGGCTTGGGTGGATCAAAACTGCCTTCCCGGGCATGGGCTTCTGGGCGGGCGTTTTGCTGTTCCTTGCGGCTTATCTGATCCTCATTCGAATTGCAGCGAAACGTCCTGATCTGCCAATCGATGACCCCAATGCCGATATCGGTGTGTTACCTCGCCCGGGCGAAGTCGCCGTTACAGGCCTGCACTTCCTGTTACCGATCGTCGTCCTTCTTTGGTGCATCCTGATCGAGCGCCTGTCTCCCGCCTTCTCGGCCTACTGGGGCACGCTCTCGATGATTTTTGTTGTTGTGACTCAACATCCGCTCAAAGCGATGTTCCGCACTGGCTCTGATTTGGCTGGCGAAAGCAGTGGCAATGAATGGCGTCGCGGTTTTGAAGACTTTGTTGTTGGCATGATCGCAGGGGCGCGCAACATGATACCCATCGCTGTCGCAACAGGCGTCGCCGGTGTCATTATTGGCACAGTCACCCTAACCGGCGCGCACCAAGTCGTTGGCGACTTTGTGGAGTTTTTATCCGGCGGCAATTTGATCCTTATGCTGCTGCTGGTTGCCGTCATGAGCCTCCTGCTTGGGCTGGGCCTGCCGACGACGGCGAACTACATCGTCGTTTCCTCGCTTATGGCGCCTGTGATTGTGTCAGTGGGCGCATCACAAGGCCTGGTGGTGCCTTTGATCGCTGTGCACTTGTTTGTGTTCTACTTCGGCATTCTGGCCGACGACACGCCACCGGTTGGACTAGCGGCGTTTGCAGCATCGGCCATCTCAGGCGGTGATCCAATCAAGACCGGTTTGCAGGGGTTTGCCTATGATATTCGCACAGCCCTGCTGCCGTTTCTTTTCATCTTCAATACGGAACTACTGTTGATCGATGTAGGCCTGGCAAAAGCGGTCTTTGTCTTCATCGTTGGCGTTGTGGCCATGATGCTCTTTGCAGCTGCGACACAAGGCTATTTCTTCGCGCGAAGCAGATGGTGGGAAACAATAGCTTTGCTGCTCGTCGCGTTTACTCTGTTTAGGCCCGGTTATTGGCTTGACCAAGTGGACCCGCGCTACGAATTCCGGCCCGGGATCGAGCTGACCGAGATCGCGGAATCGATGCCCGCTGACGCCCGGCTTCGTGTTGAAATTCGCGGGCCTGATTTTGATGATCTAGAAAAGATGACCCAAACGACGGTGTTGCTAGACTTGGGTGAAGAAGGGCCAGGCGCAGATCGGCTTGCTCGACAAGGCATCAATATTAATATTGATGGCGATCAAGCCTTGCTTGATGAACCGTTTGCCGGAACGCCGTATTTCACAACGTTCCAGATGTTTGAATTCTACGGCGACGACTTCGTGACTGTGGATAATGTGCAGCTAGAGCGTGACCGGATGCCCAAGGAAGTTTTCTACATTCCTGCATTGTTGCTGCTCGGCTTTGTGATCATGATGCAAAGGCGGCGCCAGACCGTCCCTGCGTTTTAGGGAGGAAGTGGGATGTATTACGAGCGATTGCTGGTGCCAGTGGATCTTGGTGACCCAACCAGCTTGGACAACGCGCTCCCCGTTGCCGCCTCTCTTGCAAAGGATGGCGGTTCGGAGATCCATGTTGTCACTGTTTTACCGACATCCGGCATGGCCGTGGTTAGTTCATATCTGCCGGCTGACTATGAGGAAAAGACCACAGAAGGTGCGCGTAAAGCACTCGCAGCGCTCTTGAAAGACAAGGAAAACTTGTGTGCACCTGCCTCCTTGAAAGCCCATGTTGCGCGCGGATCGGTTTATCAGGAAATCATGCATGCCGCAGACACGCTCAACTGCGATGCTATCGTTATGACTGCGCATAGCCCGGAACTAAAAGACTATTTGCTTGGCCCCAATGCTGCACGCGTCGTACGGCATGCCAAACAAAGCGTGATGGTTATTCGCGGGTAGCTTCATGCTGTCACGTCACGTTTTTCCCCGTCACACAAAAGCTGATCTCCCTATTGCCTTTGGTGGGGATGGGCCCTTCATCATAGATGCTGACGGCAATCGCTTTCTTGATGCGTGCGGCGGCGCGGCGGTTTCATGTCTCGGCCATAGCGACCGGCATATCACATCGGTTTTGCGTCAACAGGCTGATGCGATGACTTATGCGCATACAAGCTTTTTCACATCCGAACCTGCGGAGCGTCTTGCAAGCCGACTTGCTGCACTTGCACCGGGCGATCTCAACCGGGCCTATTTTGTGTCCGGTGGATCGGAAGCGATGGAGGCTGCTCTCAAGCTATCACGGCAGTATTTTTTGGAAAAAGGGCAACCGAAGAGGGCAAATATCATCGCGCGCTGGCAGAGCTATCACGGCAACACCCTTGGGGCTTTGTCCGCAGGCGGTAACCGCTGGCGGCGCGCACAATTTGAACCAATGCTGTCGCCTTCCATGCATCATGTCAGCGAGTGCAATGCCTATCGCGGTAAAGCACCTGCAGAAACCGATGAGGCATACGGCGACCGCTTGGCCGCCGAATTGGAAGCGAAAATCTTGGAGCTTGGCCCTGAGACTGTAGCGGCCTTTGTTGCCGAGCCAGTCGTTGGCGCAACCATGGGCGCTGTGCCGCCGGTGGAAGGTTATTTCCGCAAAATGAAAGCCGTGTGTGAGCGCCACGGCGCCCTTATGATCCTGGACGAAGTGATGTGCGGTATGGGTCGGACGGGTACATTGTTCGCGTGCGAACAAGATGGTGTCGAACCAGACATGATCGCCATCGCCAAGGGGCTTGGTGCAGGCGCCCAACCCATCGGCGCGCTTATGGTTTCGGACCAGATCTATGGTGCCGTTGAGCAGGGATCTGGCTTTTTCCAGCACGGGCACACCTATCTCGGTCATCCCATGGCGTGTGCGGTTGGCAACGCAGTGTTGGATCGTTTGATCGATCATGACGTGATCGCGCGCGTGGCACCAATGGGGCAGAAGCTGCGCGACGCTTTGAACGCCCGGTTCGGCAATCACCCAAATGTTGGCGACATTCGAGGCCGCGGGCTGTTTATCGGATTGGAGATCGTAAAGGACCGCGGTTCGAAACAACCATTTGATGCAGCGAACGGTGTTGCGGTAAAAATCAAGAAACGGGCCATGGCTGAACACCTGATGTGTTATCCGATGAATGGGACAATCGACGGGCAATCGGGGGATCATATCCTTTTGGCACCACCATTCATCATCGAGGATGAGCATGTCGATATGATTGTCAGTCGGCTTGAAGTTGCGATTACCGCAAGTCTCCCGGATTAATTTATGCGCGACCCGTATGTGATCATGGTAGCGCCAAATGGCGCGCGCCGCACGAAATCTGATCACCCCAACCTGCCGATGACACTAGACGAAATCGTCTCTGCGGTCGCAGACGCGCAAGCAGCTGGCGCTCAGTGCGCCCACGTGCATGTTCGCGATGATGACGGCAATCATATTCTGGATGCGCGAAGCTACCTGCGCCTAACGGAAGCTTTGCGACAAAGGTGCGGCGATGATTTGGTGATACAGATCACGACAGAAGCGGTTGATCGCTATACGGCAGAGCAACAGCGCGCGCTCGTGCGTGATGTGAAGCCGGAGGCGGTATCGATCGCGTTGCGCGAGTTGTTTGCCCAAAGCGTTCAGCAGCAAGAAAACTACGAGTTTCTCCAGTGGGCATACGAAGAGAACATTGCGGTCCAGTGGATCGTTTATGATCCTTCAGAATTGAAGTTGGTTGGCGCCATGATCGAGGCTGGCGTTGCCCCGAAGGACGTGCATTTGCTTTTTGTACTGGGTCGCTACTCGTTGGGTCAGCGCAGTAAACCGTCAGATCTGGTGCCTTTTCTAACGGCGCTTCAAAACGCCCCTACTTTAGAGTCGGCAGCATGGAGCGTGTGTGCTTTTGGTCAGGGCGAGACCGCATGCCTTGCGACGGCATTGGCCCTTGGCGGTGATGTGCGTGTGGGTTTTGAAAACAACCTTCTAAATGCCGATGGATCAATCGCGAAATCAAACGCAGAACGGGTTAGCGCGATCATAAAATGTGCAGATGGCCTTGGTTTTCCGATCGCAGATCCGAAAATCGCAAGGGCAAAAATCATCGAAAACAGATCATATGCCTGAATTGATGTGCCGCCGAATAGATTTCTGAGGACGCGACGGGAATTAGACCTCCTTGACCGCTTTGGGTCGTATCAGCAAGATGTTGAAATATGCACCTCAATCAGCGTGCTGCCCTAACCAACTGAGCAAAGCGCCACAGTCTAAAACCGGCTATCTCATTGAATTAATTGGCGCACCCGACAGGATTCGAACCTGTGACCTCTGCCTTCGGAGGGCAGCGCTCTATCCAGCTGAGCTACGGGTGCCTAGGCGCTGCATATCAAAGCCATGCGATTCCAGCAATCAGAAACACGGCATCATATTTGTTCAATAATATTGTACAGTGCGTACAAATCTACCCCATTGATTGAACAATGATTGAGCGCGACATTGGCCTCAACAAACAATGAGGAATTCAACAATGCTTACTCAAATCAACGGCCTGCACCATGTTACTTCCATGGCCGCAGATGCCCGTATCAACAATGACTTTTTCACCAATACGCTGGGTCTGCGCCGGGTGAAGAAGACCGTCAACTTCGACGCGCCGGATGTCTATCACCTTTACTACGGCGATGGGGAAGGCACGCCCGGAACCGTGATGACCTATTTCCCGTTTCCGCATATCGCCGGTGGTGTCCCAGGTGCTGGGGAAGTCGGAACCACACAGTTTTCTGTTCCCAAAGGAGCACTCGGTTTTTGGCAGAAGCGTCTTTCAAATATGGGCGTTCAGGGCCTGAAAACGGAGACCGAATTTGGCGAAAACCGGCTCTACTTTGCTGGCCCCGACGGCGACGGCTTTGCGCTGATAGAAACAGCCAATGACGGGCGTGCGCCTTGGTCGCAAAACGGTGTTGATGATGACCACGCTATCCGCGGTTTTCACGGTGCAACCATGCGCTTGCGCGATGAAGGCGCTATGGACGAGCTGCTCCGCTTCATGAACTATGATTTGGTCGAAGACACGGCTGATGTTGCCCGGTACCGCGTCAATGGCACAGGCAATGGGGCTGACTTCATCGAACTGGAGAAAACGCCCAACCTGTCAGCGGCCCGCCTTGGTGCCGGTTCGGTCCACCATATCGCGTTTTCGGTCGATAACAGGGAAAAGCAACTGGAAGTGCGCAAAGCACTGATGGACACCGGTTATCAGGTGACGCCCGTGATTGACCGCGACTACTTCTGGGCCATCTACTTCCGTACGCCTGGCGGCGTTTTGTTTGAAATTGCGACCAACGAACCTGGTTTTGATCGCGACGAAGATACAGCGCATTTGGGCGAAGCTTTGAAACTTCCAACCCAACATGAGCATTTGCGTGCTCAGTTGGAGGAACATCTGCAGCCTCTGGAGGCATGACAAAAATGAGCGGTGACAATTATATCTTCGCCGAAAAGAGCGGCTCATCCCACGAAAAAGGTGGGCCGCTTCTGTTCGTGTTCCACGGCACGGGTGGCGATGAAACGCAGTTTCTGGATCTCGGCGTTGAAATGATGCCAACAGCCCATGTCATTTCGCCACGCGGAGACGTGTCCGAAATGGGTGCGCTGCGATTTTTCAAGCGCGCGGCGGAAGGTGTCTATGATTTTGAGGATCTGGCGGCACGCACAGAAACAATGATCGCCTTTATCAAGGCGCATGTGGAGACGCATAAACCAAGCGCGGTCATTGGCCTTGGCTACTCGAACGGGGCTAACATCTTGGCTTCTGTGATAGACAAGGCGCCAGGGCTCTTTAGCCATGCCGTCCTTATGCACCCACTGGTGACGTGGGATTTTGGCGCCGGCGAAAGCTTGGACGGAACCAGCATCTTCATGACCGCTGGTGGCCGCGATCCCATCTGCCCGCCGGATATGACCGGCAAGCTGGCCGATATGATCGAGGCGCGCGGGGCGAAGCTAAAAACCTTCTGGCACGCCGGGGGCCATGAAGTACCGCAAGACGAAATCCAGGCTGTTGGTGCTGAAATGGCAGCAATTACGGCACAAATCGCTGGTGCCGAGACGTTGACCATCGAGCGTGAGGATGACGGTAAAAAAGGTCGGTACTTCATGCGCGCGCCTGGCGGCGTTGAAGCGGAAATGACCTACACGTGGGGCAAGCCCGACTGCGTGATCATTGACCACACAGACGTGCCAGATGTGTTTCGCGGTCAAGGAGTTGGGCTGCGGCTTCTACAACAGCTGGTTGCTGACGCGCGCAAAGCGCCCTTTACGGTGGTACCGCTGTGTCCGTTCGCCAACGCACAGTTCAAGCGCCATCCAGAATTTGCCGACGTGCTGGACACGTCGGTCAAAATCAAGACCGCCTAGTCGTTGAGCGATTCTTCACGCAGCGCGTCAGCCAACAAGTTCAGTCCCAGCACGAAGCTCATCAGGGCAAGTGCCGGGACGATGGCTGGCCATGGCGTCAGGCGCAGCAATTGTGAACCGTCCTTGATGGCAGTTCCCCAATCGGGGCTTTCCGGTGCCATGCCTAGGCCGAAATAGCCAAGTGTACCGAGAAGGATCGTCGTGTAACCGATGCGCAAACACGCATCGACAATCAACGGGCCGCGGGCGTTCGGCAAAATTTCCCAAAGCATAATGTACCAAGGGCTCTCACCACGGGTTTGCGCAGCGGCCACATAGTCGCGGGTTTTGATATCAAGCACCAAGCCCCGCACGATACGGAACACGCCGGGCGATGAGGCAAAGACCACCGCAACAAAGATGTTCAGTTCATTAGGAGAGATCGAAATGATGCCGAGCGGATCGGCGTCAAAAACAAGACCTGCATAGACCCATGCGCCGATCAACAGCGTCAGGCCGATTTGCGTCCATAGCAATTGCTGGCGCGCCTGATAGCGCTGCCAAAACAAGGTGACGAAAAAGATGATCGGGAAAATGAAGAACAGTCCTGCCATCGTATAGGGGATCGGCGTGTCAGTGATCCCAGGTGTTACGAGCAGGTAGAAGAGCAAGATCACCGGAAACGCGAGCACGAGATTGGCAAGGAACGACAGGACATTGTCGACCCGCCCACCGTAAAAACCGGCTGGTAGCCCAAGGGTAATGCCAACCATCAAGGCAAAAGCGGTCGCCGCAGGCGCAACGATCAGAACAATCTGCGAGCCATAAACCATACGGCTGAAGACATCCCGCGCCAGCTTGTCTCCACCAAAGATAAAGGCGACACCGCTCTCGGCCTCTACCGAGCCAGGGGCAGCATTTTTCATGATTGCAATCTGCCGCAGTGGATCAAACGGAGCGATAAGGTCGGCGAAGATCGCAGTGAAGAACCAGAACAAGCAGAACATGAGACCAGCAATGCCAATCCCGGTATTGAACAAGCGGCCATAAATGCCAAGCCGTTCACGGAACGCGTAAGAAATCCCGCCAACGATGATGAGCGCCGCCCAAACTGACCAGAAGCGGGTGATGAATTCGATGATGATCGCGGAGGTCGAAATAGTTTCCATAGGTAAAGACTTTCCGTTTGATCAATCAGGAGACACGGATACGCGGGTTCAAATAGGCGTATCCGATGTCGGATAAGAGCTGCGTTAGCAACACGATAACAACCGACACGAGAGAACAGGCGAGCAGCAGGTCGATGTCGTTATTCTCTGCAGCCGCGACGAGGACGAAGCCAAAGCCTTGATAGCGGAACATGGCTTCCACAATCACAACACCGGTCAGGAGCCATGGGAATTGCAACATGATAACCGTAAACGGCGCGATCAATGCATTGCGCAAGGCATGTTTGAGAACAACGCCGGAGAAATTCAGCCCTTTAAGTCGTGCTGTGCGGATATATTGGGCGGTCATTACCTCAGCCATCGAGGCCCGGGTCATGCGTGCAATATAGCCCATGCCGTAGATCGCCATGGTCATGACCGGCAAGGTGAAATTGTAGAACGTAATGCCACTGCGCGTGGCCGACGCGGCCGAACCATTGAGCCACCCAAGCCAGGATGCAAAGATCACGGTAAAGATAATGCCGGACACATATTCAGGCGTGGCTGTCGAGGCGATTGATGCCACAGACAGAGAACGATCAGTGCGCGAACCTTCCCGCATGCCTGCAACGACCCCGATAATCAGCGACATCGGCACCATGACCAGCATGACATAGAACATCAGCCAACCCGTGGCGGCCAAGGCCGGTCCCAGTCGTTCGGCAACCGGCACTTTAAAGCGTGTCGAACATCCAAAATCGCCCTGCAAAACACCGGAATAGCGCGCTTCTGCGGGTTCATCGCAAAAACGAAAACGGGGTGTGGCTTCGCCAGTTTCTTGGTTGATGTTTGGCTGCTTTTCTACGACGCCCAGCCATTGGCCATAACGCACAAAGAAATTCTGGCGATAACCATTACTGACGAGCCAACTTTCAATTTGCGCATCTGTGGCGCGCATATTGGTTTGGGAAATGGAGAGCTTGCGAAGGTTTGGTTCCAGATTAACCAGGAAAAACACCACCATAGTGAGCGCCAACATGGTTAGGATCATCACGCCCAAACGGCGCGCAAGAAAATTCAACACAAACCCACTCCCGATTTGCGGGTTCCGCACCCGCCCAACTTCGCCACCTTTACAGTGGTCTACTTAGAAAAATGGCTGGCCTTTCGGGCCAGCCACATATTCGATCCCTCGGTCTAGGCGAGAGATACTTTCTCCAGATCCAACTCATAGGTTGGGTGCTGGTAATAGCCGACAACTTCTTCATTGTTGAAGTTGAAGAGCGAGCGCCAATAGGACTGAATGATTACGCCCGAGTCCTGCAGTATGGACTGGACATCGACCATCAGTTCGCGGCGCTTATCGGCGTCCGCGATACCCAACGCTTCAGTCAGTTTTGCGTCAAACTCTTCGTTGGCGAACGCTGTTTCGTTCCAAGCCTCACCAGTACGGTACGCCAAAGCGAGAACCTGGACACCCAGCGGACGACCATTCCAGTTGGTGGATGAATACGGATATTTCGTCCAGTCATTCCAGAATGTTGAGCCAGGAAGAACAGTTCGTTTTACCTTGAACCCAGCTTCGCGAAGCTGCGCTGCAACGGCGTCTGTCGTGTTCTTGCGATAGTCATCGTCAATCGAGATGAGCTCGTGTTCAAAGTCCATCTGACCAGCTTCGGTCATCAGGGCAACTGCGCCTTCGATGTCGCGCTCTTTCTTCGGCAACTCGGCATATTCAGGGTGAAGTGGTGCCACGTGGTGGTTTTCCGCAACTTGGCCCTGACCGGCGATACCCAGCTGAAGAACGACGTTATTGTCGACCGCCATTTGAAGCGCGTTACGAACACGCTTGTCGTCATATGGCGCGCTGTTCGCGTTTGTGCGAACCACAACCGTCGCGCCGGTGACAGCTTCGTTTTTCTGAAGGCCAAGACCTTCAAAAATATCAACGAAATCGCCGGTTACTTCATAGTTGGCCTGAATTTCACCGGCCTCAAATGCTGCAATTTGAGCAGACTGGTCGGTGCCATAGTCGATGAACTCAACGCCATCGAGCAGCGCGTCGCCACCCCAATAACCTTCACGGCGTGTGTAAACCGCGCGATCGCCAACGGAGAAGGATTCCAGTTCAAATGGACCTGTTCCGATCGGATTGGATGCCAATTCACCGGTTTCACCGTAGGATGGGTGCACGCAAAGCGCAGGATAGTCGGCCATGCCCGCAATCAACGTGATATCGGGTGCAGGCAGGTTTAGGCGAACTGTCATGTCATCGACTTTTTCGATGACGCCATCAGCAACTTTGCCGGTGCTATCATCAACCATGACCGCGAAACGGGAAGCCATTGAGTTGCCTTCAACGTCTTTCTCACACCAACGCGTGATGTTGTAGATCACATCATCGGCTGTAAACGGATCGCCATTGTTCCATGTGACACCCGGACGAACTTTCAGCGTGTAGACTGTTGCGTCGTCAGAGATTTCCCAACCTTCGAGCAGCTTGCCCTCAAATGTGAAGTCGTTGGTATATTTCACCAGTCCTTCGAGGAACTGCCGGCCCAGATTGCCCATTTGGGACCAGTCGAAGGTACGCGGGTCTTTTAGTTCACGGACATCCATTGCAATGCGCAGAACGCCGCCGACATTGCCGTGGCTCGCTGCGTTGGCTGGCGCTGCAGCGCCGAGCATGGAATATGCCACGGCGGTCGATGCACCAAATGTTGTTGCAAGCGCGAGAAATTCCCGCCGCTCCAATTTGCCCTCAGCGACACTTTTGGCCATATCGAGAACGTGCTTCGGCATAGGAGAGCCGTCGCGTTTAAAAAATGCCATAAAAACCTCCCAGGTTGCAGCATCTTGATACCCCTACCTTCAACACTGACGGCGTTTTGTCAAAGTCATCAGGCCCATTAACGGGGTTTAGGTCGGGCGCTGCCTTTCCCGCCTGAGCACATTTTTGCTGTCATTTGATTGTATCACTGCTTTGGTTGCGTCTGTTCCGATGCTAGAAGCGCCAACGAATCGGGGGGCCGCTTTGGAAGACCAAACAATTGTTGGCGCTGCGCTATTGGGGATCCTGGAGGGTCTGACCGAGTTTATTCCCGTCTCGTCCACGGGGCACTTGCTTCTGGCCGGCCATTTTCTCGGCTTTCAATCGACAGGAAACACGTTTGAGGTTCTCATACAGTTGGGCGCCATTCTGGCTATCTTGAGTGTTTATGCCGCGCGCTTAACGCAGATGCTGATCGCTTTGCCCAACGACCGTGCAACACAGCGATTTGTCGCTGGTGTTCTTCTGGCTTTTTTGCCAGCGGCCGTGATTGGCGCTCTGGCCCACGATTTCATCAAAACCGTCTTGTTTGAGACGCCCCTTTTGATTTGCGTCGTCTTGATCCTCGGCGGCTTCATTCTGCTTTGGGTCGACAAGATGCCGCTAAAACCGAAATATGATGACATCACCACCTATCCGATGTCTCTTTATTTCAAGATAGGCTTGTGTCAGTGCCTCGCGATGGTTCCAGGCACGTCGCGGTCAGGTGCAACAATAGCGGGCGCCCTTCTAATGGGAACTGACAAGCGCTCAGCGGCCGAGTTTTCGTTCTTTTTGGCGATGCCGACGATGGCGGGCGCGTTTGCTTTTGATCTTTATAAAAACATCGACATTCTCACCATCAACGACTTCCAAATTATCGCGGCGGGCTTTGTGACCGCCTTCTTCAGCGCGTTTTTCGTCGTTCGGTTTTTACTCGACTACGTGTCCCGACACGGATTTGCGCTGTTCGCCTACTGGCGCATCATTGTTGGTAGCGCCGGTCTTTTGGGTCTATGGTTGATGGGTTGACGAAGAGGCAGGTCTAGCCGTCTTCTCTAGCCGCTGCTTCCCTGCGCGCCGCATTGCGGTATTGGCCATGCTCGCGGAACTGCCAAAGATAGGTCGGCAAAATGGCTTCAATGGTTTTGCCACTAATCCCGATACCCTCAAGCGTCAGACCGTTAGCCTTTGCTGCATCGGAAACGATATTGTCGTTCTTCAACAGCTTGACCTGATCTTCAGTCAAAATGGGGTTGGGTAGCATTTGCGCCAACCGGCCTTGTATAAACGCCGCCCAAAACGGGATATTCACAAACAGGCGTTTACGTTCGATGATCGTCAACATCTCCTCAAGACATTGGCGGAAGGTGAGCACTTCAGGCCCACCCAACTCATAGGTCGCGCCACCGCGCAGATCACCGTCGATCGCCTTGGCAATAGCTTCAGCCACATCGCCGACATAAACCGGTTGGAATTTGGTTTCACCACCACCGATCAACGGCAGGGCCGGCGACAGACGTGCCATGGCTGCAAATTTGTTAAAGAAGCCATCTTCCGGGCCAAACACAATCGATGGCCGCATGATAATGGCCTTATCGCCAAGTGCGTCGCGCACCCAGTTTTCCGCTGCAGCTTTTGTGCGCGCATAGGCCGCCTCGCCTTCGCTATCGGCACCGATCGCTGAAACATGGACCAATGGGATGCCCGCCGCAGCGCAGGCATCCGCAATATTGCGCGCGCCTTGCTCTTGAACGGCCCGGAACTTTTGTTTTCCGGTTTCGAATAATATGCCCACCAGATTGATGGCAGCGTCCGCCCCTTCGACGGCCTTCGCCACTGAATCCTTGTAGCGCAAATTTGCCTGAATGGCGGTGATCTGGCCGACATCGCCAAGCGGCTGCAAATGAAAAGCCAAATCTGGGCGGCGCACAGCAGCACGCACCCGATAACCGCGCTTTGCCAGCGCCCGCGTTACATGACGTCCGAGAAAACCGGATCCACCGAAAACTGTTATCACCTTGGGTTGATTCATTTTACTGCAGCTCCAATGGGCAATTGCCTGCCGTGCTTATACCTGCACGCTCCCTAGTCCCAAATGGACAATTGTTGAATAGGAGGTTGGGTGCAATTGGCGAGAAATATGGCCGATGATTGTTCACCGGCCAAACCATAATCAAAATCAAACGGTGTCGAGGTTTGGAATTCGTAGCACCTGACCTGGATAGATCTTGTCTGGATGCGTGAGCATCGGCTTGTTTGCCTCAAAAATCGCTTCATACTTTGAGCCATTGCCGTAGGCTTTTTCCGAAATCGCCCAAAGGGTGTCACCCTTTTCGACGGTGTGGAACTTCGGCTCATCGGCTGGCGTAGCTGCCGCGATGATGTCGTTGATGCTCGTGTTATCAAGCGTCATTTTGTTTTCAGGTAAGCCAATTTTCAATTCGGAGGCCTCTACGCGGGAAATACCGAGCGTGTTGCCGACGGCAACAACCGCTTTTTCAAAAATCGATTGGTCCTTAACCGCGCCCTTAAGCACCGCGGTGTCGCCTTTGATTTCAACCTGTACCGCTTCGGTCCCCAAATCATGGGAATCCAATTCTGCTTTCACTTCTTTGGCGTTTTCCTCATCATCGCCACCGAAACCGAGCCGCTTGCCCGCGTCTTTTACAAAATCAAAAAAACCCATGTCGCATCTCCCATCCCAGGTTTTCACTAAAACTGCCTGCTTGTGTGAACGATGGCGCGACAAATACCAAGTCCCTTCTCGGATTTTCTGTTATTCGCCTCCGTCTGGCGGACTGTGTCGAAGCTTCTTGATTACTGATCGGTTGGCTTTTGCTTTTAGGCGCCTTTCGATTGACCCCTTAGTCGGTTTTGTTTTCCGCCGGGGCGGCGGTGGCGGTGCGATGGCCTTTTCCAAAAGTTCGGTCAATCGATCACGGGCATCGATCCGGTTTCGCTCTCGCGTTCGATGACGGGTCGATTCGATGACAATTTCGCCGGCTTTCGTCGCCCGTTTTCCTGCCAAACGGATTAACCGCGCGCTTTGGGATTGTGTGAAGATATCAACGGCAATTGCATTGAACCGCAATTGTACGCCGGTCTCGACCTTGTTGACATTTTGCCCGCCGGGGCCGGACGCGTGTATGAAGACTTCGGAAAGCGCCCAGCTTGGTACCTCCCGCCCGTTGGAAAGTCGTATGGCATCAACGCTCATCGTCGTCGATCCAAGTGACCGTTTCGACCATGGGCTTTCGGGTGATCGCAGGAACCTTGGCATTTTCGGCCGGATACCCGGTTACAAGCAGCATAACCGGTTTTTCATTCTCGGGCCGTCCGCATATTTCTGTTAAAAACCCCATCGGTGATGGCGTGTGGGTCAGGGTCGCCAAACCGGCATTATGCAAAGCGGCAATCAACAAACCGCTAGCGATGCCCACGGACTCGTTGACATAGTAGTTTTTGATACGCGTGCCATCATCGCCAACACCGTAGCGCTGCGCAAAGATGACGATCAACCAAGGCGCAACTGCCAGAAATGGTTTTTTGGCGTCGGTGCCTAACGGGGCGAGCGCATCAAGCCATTCATCACCGGCCCGTCCGGCATAGAAGGCCTGCTCTTCTTTCTCGGCTGCTTCCCGGATCTTTCCCTTCGCAAGGACACTGTCGATCGCAACGATGTGCCAAGGTTGCTGGTTCGCACCTGATGGCGCGCTAAGCGCCGTTGCGATCGCGTTTTCAATAACCGCTTTTGGCACAGCAGTGTCGGCAAAGTCTCGAACCGTGCGCCGAGACACCATGAGTTCACGAAAGTCAGCTGCGCGCTGCAGCATCTCATGCGCATTACGATGAACAAACGAAAGGGGAATATGCGGTGCAGTCATTTTAGCACCATAGCCTTGTGTAAGACGTAAAAAAAGCGCGGTCGGTGCCGCGCTTTTCTACCGGCAAAACCGGCTTTTTATTCAGCTGCCTGTAAAAATGTCTGGGACGCAGCGGCGACGTCGTCATCAACATCGGCGGCAAATTTTGCAAAATTATCCGCAAACATCGCCACCAGTTTGGCCGCTTGCTGGTCATACTCAGCCGGATCTGCCCACGTAGAACGTGGATCGAGAATGCGGCTATCGACGCCATTGACCTCGATCGGCACTTCAAAGCCGAAATTGGTGTCCAGACGGAACAGTGTGTCATCAAGCTCACCATCGAGCGCAGCTGCGAGCAACCGACGGGTGGCCTTAATTGGCATCCGATTTCCAGTACCGTAAGCGCCGCCGGTCCAACCGGTGTTGACGAGCCAGCAATTGACCTGGTGCTTGGCAATCAGATCACGCAGCAAGTTGCCATATTCGGCGGGACGGCGCGGCATAAATGGTGCGCCAAAACATGTTGAGAAAGTCGCTTCAGGCTCAGTAACACCTTTTTCTGTACCAGCCACTTTTGCGGTGTAGCCGGAAAGGAAGTGGTACATGGCCTGCGCCGGTGTGAGTTTGGCCAAGGGGGGCAGGACACCAAAGGCATCGGCGGTTAGCATGATGATATTTTTGGGATGCCCGGCTAATCCATTGTCAGACGCATTTGGAATGAAATGAAGCGGGTAAGCGATGCGCGTGTTTTCAGTCAACGAACCGTCTTTAAAGTCTGGTCGGCGTTGCTCATCAAGAACGACGTTTTCAAACACCGTGCCAAAACGCTTGGAAGTTGCAAAAATTTCAGGCTCGGCTTCTGCTGACAAGTTGATGGCTTTTGCGTAGCAGCCGCCCTCAAAGTTGAAGATACCGTTCTCACCCCAACCGTGCTCATCATCGCCAATAAGCGTCCGTTCCGGATCAGCGGATAGCGTCGTCTTGCCTGTACCAGACAGGCCGAAAAACACCGCTGCCTCACCGGATTGGCTGACGTTGGCTGAACAATGCATAGCCATGACGCCTTTGCCTGGAAGCAGGTAGTTCAGCATGGTGAAGACGGATTTTTTCATCTCACCAGCGTAGGTGGTGCCACCAATCAGAACGATTTTACGGCTTAAGTCGA
>JBCBYO010000050.1:0-18332 GCA_039815825.1 Pseudomonadota bacterium | reverse complement strand
TCTTCACATAGTCAGCGTGGCCAGGGCAGTCGACGTGCGCATAGTGACGATTGTCTGTCTCATACTCAACGTGAGCCGTTGAAATGGTGATACCGCGCGCACGCTCTTCAGGCGCACCGTCAATCTCGTCATAGGCCTTGAAATCTCCGAAAAACTTCGTGATCGCAGCCGTCAATGACGTCTTGCCATGGTCAACGTGACCAATCGTGCCGATGTTCACGTGAGGCTTGTTGCGCTCAAACTTTTCCTTGGCCATTTTCTTCTCCAAATTGGCTCCCTATCGAGCCGGTCGTCTATGTTTCGTTTTGCCGCTAAGCGGCTAATTTCTAATCTTCTTAAGCGAGCTTCGCCTTGACTTCGTCAGCCACCGCTTGCGGCACCGGATCATAGTGATCAAACACCATGGTGTATTGGGCGCGCCCTTGGCTCATTGAACGCAGATTGTTAACGTAGCCAAACATGTTAGCCAGCGGCACCATCGCAGAAATGACCGTGTCGACACCGCGCGTCTCAGTACCCGAAATCTGGCCGCGGCGAGAGTTCAAGTCACCAATGATATCACCCATATAGTCTTCAGGTGTAACTACCTCGACCTTCATGATCGGCTCGAGTAACTGAGCACCAGCTTTCTGCGCACCCTCGCGGAAAGCTGCGCGTGCAGCGATCTCAAATGCGAGCACGGAGGAGTCAACATCGTGGTACGCACCGTCCATGAGCGTTGCTTTAACAGCAAGCATGGGGAAGCCGGCAACCGGACCAGAATCCATCACAGATTGAATGCCCTTTTCAACGCCAGGGATATATTCTTTTGGAACGTTACCGCCGACGACCGTGCTTTCAAACGCGAAATCTTCGCTCTCCGGATTTGGCTCAAACTTGATCTTAACGCGTGCAAACTGACCGGAACCACCAGACTGTTTCTTGTGCGTATAATCGATCTCAGCTTCGCGTGTGATCGTCTCACGATAAGCAACCTGTGGTGCACCGATGTTCGCCTCAACCTTGAATTCGCGCTTCATGCGATCAACGATGATGTCCAGGTGCAACTCGCCCATACCGGAGATAATCGTTTGACCACTTTCTTCGTCAGATTTGACGCGGAAGGAAGGATCTTCAGCAGCAAGGCGGTTAAGCGCCAAGCCCATCTTCTCTTGGTCACCCTTCGTTTTAGGCTCAACGGCGATTGAGATAACAGGATCAGGGAATTCCATACGCTCAAGAATGACGGGCTTCAGCGGATCGCAAAGGGTGTCACCTGTTGTTGTTTCTTTCAGGCCTGCAATCGCAACGATATCACCTGCATAAGCTTCCTTGATGTCTTCGCGGCTGTTGGAATGCATCTGCAGCATGCGGCCAATACGCTCGCGCTTTTCTTTGACCGTGTTCATCAAAGAACCACCGGTTTCAAGCTTGCCTGAGTAGATCCGACAGAAGGTCAAAGAACCGACAAACGGATCGTTCATGATCTTGAACGCGAGCATGGAAAGCGGCTCATCATCAGATGATTTGCGATCTGTCTCTGCATCGGTCTTCGGGTCAATACCCTTAATGGCCGGCACGTCGATAGGCGCAGGCAAAAAGTCCACTACAGCGTCAAGGAGAGGTTGTACGCCTTTGTTTTTAAACGCAGTACCGCAGAATACAGGGAAGAAATCTACGTTGATCGTGCCTTTGCGGATCAAACGGCGAATGGTGTCGTTGTCCGGCTCGTTTCCTTCCAGATAAGCTTCCATGACATCATCATCAGCTTCGACAACAACCTCGATCAGCTTTTCACGATATTCTGCAGCCTGATCAACAAGGTCAGCCGGAATGTCAACGACATCCCATTCTGCACCCAGGTTTTCAGACTTCCATACCAACGCATTCATCTCGATCAGATCAACAACGCCAGCGAACTCGTTTTCCGCGCCGATCGGCAACTGCATAACAACAGGATTTGCGCCAAGGCGCTTTTCAATCATGTCAACGCAACGGAAGAAGTCCGCACCGGTCTTGTCCATCTTATTGACAAAGATCATGCGCGGGACGTTGTACTTGTTAGCTTGACGCCAAACAGTCTCAGTTTGCGGCTCAACGCCGGCATTGGCATCAAGCAAAGCGATCGCACCATCCAACACACGCAAAGAACGCTCGACCTCAATAGTAAAGTCCACGTGGCCAGGTGTGTCGATGATGTTGAAGCGACGCTTCTTGCCGTCGCGGCCTTCCCAGAAAGTCGTTGTCGCAGCTGACGTGATCGTAATGCCACGCTCTTGCTCTTGCTCCATCCAATCCATGGTGGCGGCACCATCGTGCACCTCACCAATTTTGTGGGACTTACCTGTGTAGAACAGGATGCGCTCAGTCGTTGTGGTCTTACCAGCATCGATGTGAGCCATGATGCCGAAGTTGCGGTAGTCCTCAAGAGCGTATTCGCGAGCCATGGGATATTGCCTCTAAGAGATCGGTTAAAGCGGTTACCAGCGGTAGTGAGAGAATGCGCGGTTTGCGTCAGCCATCTTGTGCGTGTCTTCACGCTTCTTAACGGCCGAACCACGATTGTTTGCAGCGTCCATGAGTTCGCCGGAAAGGCGCTCAACCATGGTGTTCTCGTTGCGCGAACGGGCTGCTTTGATCATCCAGCGGATGGCCAAGGCCTGCTTACGCTCAGGGCGAACATCGACCGGCACCTGATACGTTGCACCACCGACGCGGCGAGAACGCACTTCAACTGCGGGTGCAACATTTTCCAATGCCTGGTGGAACACCTCAACCGGCGGCTGCTTGGTCTTTTCTTCAATCTGGTCGAACGCACCATAAACGATCCGCTCGGCAACAGATTTTTTGCCATCAAGCATGACGGCGTTCATGAACTTTGAAACCACCAAATCACCAAACTTTGGATCCGGGTTGATTTCGCGTTTTTCTGCACGGTGACGACGTGACATATTAAACTCTCACTTCGCTCAATTATTTCGGACGCTTGGCGCCGTATTTCGAACGGCGCTGCTTACGGTTTTTAACGCCTTGCGTGTCAAGCACGCCGCGCAGGATGTGGTAACGAACACCTGGCAAGTCTTTCACGCGGCCACCGCGGATCATGACAACTGAGTGCTCTTGGAGGTTGTGGCCTTCACCTGGAATGTAGCCGATGACCTCAAAGCCGTTCGTCAGGCGCACTTTAGCAACCTTACGCAGAGCCGAGTTCGGCTTCTTTGGTGTTGTTGTATAAACACGTGTGCAAACGCCACGTTTTTGCGGGTTCGCCTGCAGTGCCGGAACCTTGTTTCGCTTCACCGGAGCCACACGGGGCTTGCGGATCAACTGATTAACTGTTGGCATCCCGCCATCCTTCTCTCAGCACCAAAAGGCGCAAAAACAACCATCGACATAAACGAAAGCGGGCAATCCGCTCCTGTGCGGTTGCCCTTGAAACATCAGAGGAAGCAGCAGCTTCGTGACTTTATCGGTTTACGCCGTATCAAAAGGTCTTGTTTGATGCCGCATCTGCGCGTGTTCGCGCGATCAGGAAGCATCACATCGACCCAAGTGGGCGGCTTCTAACGCCGCATTCCTTTTGCGTCAACAGGAGTGAGCGACTTTTTGGTGCCGTTATGACGATTATTTGGCACTGGTCCGCGTGTGTAGTCAATTTTAAAGAAAAGTTGGGCATTTTTACCGCCAATGACCGTGATTAGCCGTGATCGATCGACGTGTGAGCGCCCAAAAAGCGCCAAAACCTCAGCGCTGGAGACCAAGCAGGCGATTCTCTTTTGCGCACTGGCATTCGTGGCCAGCCGTTCCCTTTTGCTGACAGTCGGCTATCTCGCCTATACCGGGCGCCTACCGCTTTCAATCTCACCCGATCGAGCGATGAATGAGGTTTTCGCCAACCCGTTTTTGGACATTTGGTTCGCCTGGGATAGCAATTGGTACCTCAGCATCGTCACGGATGGTTATCAGCCTGAAGCAGGCAGCGCCGCCGGCGCTGGTTTTAAACAGGCCAATTGGGCGTTTTTCCCGTTCTACCCATGGGTAAGCGCCAATACTGCCTACATTACCGGCCTATCTGCAGAAGTGAGCCTTCTGCTCGTTGCAAATATCGCGTTCCTAGCTGCGCTCTTTTTACTCTACCGTGAACTTACTGACTTGGCTGACGAAAGCGCAGCCAAGCTGGCAGTGATCCTTTTATTGGTTTGGCCCGGGACCCATTTCTTCTCGAGCGCGTATACTGAATCGCTATTCCTGCTTTGCGTGGTGGCTACTTTACGGTTTGCCCGGCTGCATCGCTTTCTAGCCGCGGCGACGGTTGCGGCCCTTGCCACACTTACCCGCAGCCCGGGTATCATGCTCGTGTTTCCTATCGCGCTTTACGCTTGGCAAGCATGGGCCAAGACGGCGGGGCGGCCGTTGACTGTATCGTCCGGATTTAAGTTCGCTTTGTCCATGGACGGTGCGAAAACACTCGCCATATGTTGCCTACCCCTCACAGCACTTCTCGGTTTCATGGCCCATCTTTATGCTGTTTCAGGAGACCCGATTGCTTTCGCAAACATACAAGAAGCGTGGGGGCGTCAGCCGCGCAATCCATTCATGGAGTTCGTCCGCCCTCTTATCGCGCCGTCGACGATACCAATAGGCCAATGGCCCGACTATTTGTCCATGTGGCTTTTGCCGATACCGATATACCTGCTTTGGCGCGACCGAAATTGGCCATATCTTACCTTCGCAGCGATCCTTTGCCTGCTGGCAATCACCGCCGGGGTGGTTTCATTAAACAGGCAAATGCTGGTTGTTTTTCCAATCACCGCGATCGTTGCCATGACGCTCGCGCGAAGCAAGTTGGCGACAATCATTGTCATCCCGCTGGCAGCGCTCGGCGCATTCATCTTGATGGCATTTTGGTCCGCGGGCTATGGCGTTGTCTGATCAAATCAGCGTATGAGAACCGCACGAACTTTTTTGGGATCGAAGCGATGACACCGGACAACGAAAACGCCGTCTACATTATTGTTGGTCGGGTGACAGCAGAGGAAGATGGCCCGCAAATACCAGTGCACATTTTGCTCACTGGTCCAGATGACGACAGCGTCATCCGCGATGCGCTCAATGCGCTGGCTGGAGATGGTTATCATGAAGCCGATTTCGACCAAATCGGCACGTTGACCGACCAACCAATCGAAGAACCCCACGCATCTGCGTACCAAGGCGCAATGGAGGGCGAAGTCGCCATCATTACCTTTGACGAAGATTTGGACGGTGAAGATGATGGGGACGACATGGAAACGGACAATGTCCATCCGTTCGAGGCGTTGAAAGATTGGGGTCAATAGGCCCCGAACTTCACCAAAAACGCGCATCAAAAAAGGGCAGGAGAGAAATCCCCTGCCCTTAATTTTATTCTTCTGAAGCCGCCCTTATTCTGCGGCTTCACCTTCACGCAAATCTTCCAGAACACCTTCCGCTTGTGCGCTTGCCTCTTCGCGGCGCTGATCAAGGATCAGATCGTCACGTGATGTGGCGATGCGGCGGATCTGGTTCATCGCGCCACCGGTACCGGCCGGAATCAGGCGGCCTACGATGACGTTTTCTTTCAGACCCTGCAGCGTGTCGATCTTGCCGGCAATCGAGGCTTCCGTAAGAACCTTGGTGGTCTCTTGGAAAGATGCCGCAGAGATGAACGATGGTGTCTGCAACGACGCCTTGGTGATGCCAAGAAGAACCGGATCGCCTTTGGCAGGCTCTTTGCCCTCTTCTTTCAAACGCTCATTGACGTCTTCCAGTTCGATACGGTCGACATTGTCGCCAGCGATATAACCGCTTTCGCCCGGATCGGTGATCTCGATTTTCTGGAGCATCTGACGAACAATCACTTCGATGTGCTTGTCGTTGATGATCACGCCCTGCAGGCGATAGACTTCTTGAATCTCGTTGACGAGATAAGAAGCCAGCGCCTCGACACCCTTAACCGACAAAATGTCGTGCGGCGCCGGGTTGCCATCGAGAATGTACTCACCACGCTCAATCGGGTCACCATCCTGCAAGTGGAACGGGCGAGACTTCGGAATGAGATATTCCGCAGGCTCTTGTGTTTCATCATGCGGGTCGATGTGAATCTTGCGCTTGTTCTTGTAATCACGGCCAAAGCGGATCGTACCGTCGATCTCAGCGATCACGGCGTGATCTTTTGGACGACGTGCTTCAAACAATTCAGCAACACGCGGCAGACCACCGGTGATGTCTTTTGTTTTCGCGCTTTCCATCGGAATACGCGCAATCACGTCACCCGGCTTGACCGTTGCACCCGGCTCAACCGACAGAACGGCGTCAACGGACAACAGGATGCGTGCATCGCTACCACGAGCCAGTTTGACAATCTCACCATCCTTGCCTTCGATCGCAATGGCAGGTTTCAGATCGGCACCACGTGGGTTTGAACGCCAGTCAATGACTTCACGCTTGGTGATACCGGTGTTCTCATCAGCTGATTCCTGAACGGAAACGCCATCAACAACATCTTCAAAGATCGCCTTACCTTCGACCTCAGTCATGATCGGACGGGTATATGGATCCCATTCGGCCAGACGCTGGCCGCGCTTGATCTTGTCACCATCATCAACCATCAACTTGGAGCCGTAAGTGACCTTATGAGATGCACGCTCTTCGCCCTTCTCATCCATGATGAGGATGGACATGTTGCGGCCCATGGCAATCATGTTGCCTTCTGAGTTGCGTACCACGTTGCGGTTCTTGATCTTCACTTCACCGTCGTATGACGCTTCAACGAAAGATGTATCAACAACCTGCGCGGTACCGCCCATGTGGAACGTACGCATGGTCAACTGTGTACCAGGCTCACCGATGGACTGAGCGGCGATAACGCCGACGGCTTCACCCATATTGACTGGGGTACCGCGCGCGAGATCGCGACCATAGCAAACCGCACAGATGCCAGATTGCATTTCACAGGTTAGCGCTGAACGGATTTGCACAGACTGAATTCCCGCCTTCTCAATGGCGTCAGCATCAGGTTCTTCAACCATCTGCCCGGCTTTGACGAGGATTTCCTCTGTCTGCGGATGCATCACATCATGCAGCACCGTACGACCCAGAATACGCTGGCCAAGAGACGCAACGACCTGACCGGCATCAACGATGGCCGTCATGGTCAAGCCTTTGTCCGTACCACAATCGGTCGACGTGATGATGCAGTCCTGCGCAACGTCTACGAGACGACGCGTTAGGTAACCCGAGTTCGCCGTCTTCAACGCCGTATCCGCCAGTCCCTTACGGGCACCGTGGGTGGAGTTGAAGTACTCGTTAACGGTCAGGCCTTCTTTAAAGTTCGAGATGATCGGCGTTTCAATAATTGAACCGTCCGGCTTGGCCATCAGGCCGCGCATACCAGCAAGCTGCTTCATCTGACGTGTCGAACCACGCGCACCCGAACGGGCCATCATGTAGATGGAGTTCATCTGCTTCTGGCGGCCGTCATCATCAAACTTCACAGCCTGAATGCCAGCCATGGTTTCTTCGGTCAGACGATCATCACAACGTGCCCAAGCATCAACGACCTTGTTGTACTTCTCACCAAAGGTGATCAGACCATCATTATACTGCTGCTCGTAATCCTTCACGATCGCGTCGGTCTCTTCGACGATACCAGACTTGGAATCCGGGATAACCATGTCGTCCTTACCGAAGGAAATACCCGCGGTACACGCATGCCGGAAGCCAAGCGCCATGATGCGGTCACAGAAGATAACTGTCTCTTTCTGACCGCAGTGACGATAGACCGTATCGATCATCTTGGAGATGTTCTTTTTGGTCATTTCCTGATTGCAGACGTCGAACGGCACTTTGAAGTTCTTCGGCAGCAACTCGCCGATGATCATGCGGCCCGGTGTCGTGTCATGGATGTCGGAGACAGGATTGCCCTCCTGATCTACGGTTTTGAACCGGCCTTTGATCTTGGTGTGCAATGTCACAACCTTGTTCTCAAGCGCATGGTGCAACTCGCCCATATCGGCAAATACCATGCCCTCACCTGGCTCGTTCTCTGCCACAATGGACAAATAATAGAGGCCCAGAACCATATCCTGCGACGGCACGATGATCGGCTGACCATTGGCCGGGTGGAGGATGTTGTTCGTCGACATCATCAATACACGAGCTTCGAGCTGCGCTTCCAGCGATAAGGGCACGTGAACCGCCATCTGGTCACCGTCAAAGTCAGCGTTAAACGCTGTACAAACGAGCGGATGCAGTTGGATCGCCTTGCCTTCAATCAGCACGGGCTCAAATGCCTGAATACCCAAACGGTGCAGCGTCGGCGCACGGTTTAGAAGAACCGGATGCTCGCGGATCACCTCATCAAGGATATCCCAAACTTCAGGCTTTTCTTTCTCAACAAGCTTTTTGGCTTGCTTGACGGTTGAGGAGTAACCCTTGGCGTCAAGGCGCGCATAGATGAACGGCTTGAACAGTTCGAGCGCCATCTTCTTTGGCAGTCCGCACTGGTGCAGCTTGAGCTCAGGACCTGTCACGATCACCGAGCGGCCAGAATAGTCGACGCGCTTACCGAGCAAGTTCTGACGGAACCGGCCCTGCTTGCCTTTCAACATGTCAGACAGTGACTTCAGCGGACGTTTGTTGGCACCGGTGATGGTGCGGCCGCGACGACCATTGTCGAACAACGCATCAACGGATTCTTGCAGCATGCGCTTTTCGTTCCGGATGATGATACCCGGCGCACGCAGCTCCATCAGACGCTTCAAACGGTTGTTCCGGTTGATCACCCGGCGATAAAGATCATTCAGGTCAGACGTCGCGAAACGGCCACCATCAAGCGGCACGAGCGGACGAAGATCTGGTGGGATGACCGGAATGATCTTCATGATCATCCACTCGGGACGGTTGCCCGAGTCGATGAAGTTCTCAACGACCTTGAGACGCTTCATGAGTTTCTTCGTCTTCAGCTCAGACGAAGTCGCATCAAGCTCTTCACGAAGCTCCACGGCGATTTTCGGCAGATCAAGCGAAGCCAGAATGTCATGGATCGCTTCCGCACCAATCATCGCGGTGAACTGGTCCTCACCATACTCTTCCGCTGCCTGCATATATTCTTCTTCAGACAGCAGCTGGAATTCACCCAGTGGCGTCAGGCCAGGCTCGGTGACGATGTAGTTCTCGAAGTAAAGGACGCGCTCAACATCCTTCAACGTCATGTCGAGCAAGGTCGCGATACGGCTCGGCAACGACTTCAGGAACCAGATGTGCGCAACCGGTGCGGCCAACTCAATGTGACCCATGCGCTCGCGGCGAACCCGTGAGAGCGTGACTTCCACGCCACATTTTTCACAGATGATGCCTTTGTACTTCATGCGCTTATATTTGCCGCACAAGCACTCATAGTCCTTCACGGGGCCGAAGATGCGGGCACAGAAGAGGCCGTCGCGCTCAGGCTTGAAGGTACGGTAGTTGATTGTCTCCGGCTTTTTAATCTCGCCATATGACCATGACAGGATTTTCTCCGGTGACGCGATCGAAATACGGATCGAGTCGAAGTTTTGTGACGTGGCCTGCGGGTTGAAGATATTTGCAACCTCTTGGTTCATGCCGTTCTCCTTGCGGGCTTTGCCCGTTTCATTCATGTGCCGGAACGTCCGGCGAAATGGGTGAAGGCCGCTGCGGGAAAACCCGCAACGGCGTCATCAAAACGCTTTACTCAGCTGCGTCCGGCAGCTGCTGCTGCTCGTCGGCATATTCAGGATCGACCCGTGTCGAAGACAGTTCCACATTCAGGCCGAGTGAACGCATCTCTTTGACGAGCACGTTAAAGCTCTCGGGAATGCCGGCTTCGAACGTGTCATCGCCGCGGACAATTGCCTCATACACCTTGGTACGTCCGGCGACGTCATCGGATTTGACCGTGAGCATCTCCTGAAGCGTGTAGGCTGCGCCATAAGCTTCAAGCGCCCAGACCTCCATCTCACCAAAGCGCTGACCGCCAAACTGCGCCTTACCACCCAGCGGTTGCTGGGTAACAAGCGAGTATGGACCGATCGAACGTGCGTGGATTTTGTCGTCCACCAGATGGTGCAGCTTGAGCATATAGATATAACCCACGGTGACGGGGCGGTCGAACGCCTCACCGGTACGGCCATCATAAAGCGTGGACTGACCGGAACGATCCAGACCTGCCTGCTCCAGCATCACGTTGATCTCTTCTTCAACCGCACCGTCAAAGACTGGCGTTGCAATGGTCACACCGCGTGTGAACTGCTCACCGAGACGAACAACAGACTCATCATCCATCGTGCGAACCGGCTCGTTGCGGTTGTTGTCAGGAATGAGATCTTCCAGCGTAGCGCGAAGTGGCTTGGTATCGCCAGAAGCTTTGTAGGCCTCGACCATCTCACCAATCTTCTTGCCCATGCCGGCACATGCCCAACCGAGGTGCGTCTCCAAGATTTGGCCAACGTTCATCCGTGAAGGCACGCCAAGCGGGTTCAACACGATGTCAACATGCTCGCCATCCTCAAGGAATGGCATGTCTTCCACCGGCATGATCCGTGACACGACACCCTTGTTGCCGTGACGGCCAGCCATTTTGTCGCCCGGCTGAAGCTTGCGCTTCACAGCCACGAAGACCTTGACCATCTTCATGACACCCGGAGGCATCTCGTCACCGCGCTGAACCTTCTCGACCTTGTCCATAAAGCGCTGCTCGAGCGACTTTTTGGTCTCGTCATACTGGTTGCGCAGCTGTTCGAGCGTATCCTGAAGCTTCTCGTCTTCGACGGCAAACTGCCACCAGTTGGATTGCGGATAGCTCTCCAGAACTTCAGCGTCGATCTTCGCGCCTTTTTTGAAGCCTTTGGGACCAGCAATCGCCTCTTGACCTTCCAGCATGGAGGCCAGACGCGAATAGGTATTGCGGTCTAGGATAGACTGCTCGTCATCGCGGTCTTTCGCCAGACGCTCGATCTCTTCACGCTCGATAGCCATCGCGCGCTCATCCTTGTCGATACCGTGACGGTTAAAGACACGGACTTCAACAACCGTACCAAAACCACCGGGTGGCATGCGCATGGATGTATCGCGGACGTCGGACGCCTTCTCACCAAAGATCGCACGAAGCAGCTTTTCTTCCGGTGTCATCGGGCTTTCGCCCTTTGGCGTGATCTTGCCTACCAGAATGTCGCCAGGGCCAACTTCGGCACCAATATAGACGATACCAGCTTCATCGAGGTTTTTCAGCGCCTCTTCCGATACGTTCGGAATGTCGCGCGTGATTTCCTCAGGGCCGAGCTTCGTATCGCGGGCCATGACCTCATATTCTTCAAGGTGGATGGAGGTGAAGACGTCTTCACGCACGATCCGCTCTGAAAGAAGGATGGAGTCCTCATAATTGTAACCGTTCCAAGGCATAAACGCGACGAGCACGTTACGGCCCAGAGCCAAGTCACCGAGATCAGTTGAAGGACCATCAGCGATAATGTCGCCTTTTTCGATCACATCACCAACGCGCACGAGCGGACGCTGGTTGATACATGTCGACTGGTTCGAACGCTGGAACTTCTGCAGGCGATAAATGTCAACACCAGGCTCACCAGGGTCAAGGTCATCGGTTGCGCGAATAACAACACGCATCGCATCAACCTGATCCACAATACCCGCACGACGTGCACCAATAGCAGCGCCAGAATCACGAGCCACAATCGGCTCCATGCCTGTGCCGACAAATGGTGCGTCCGCTTTAACAAGCGGCACCGCCTGACGTTGCATGTTGGAGCCCATCAGAGCGCGGTTGGCGTCATCGTTCTCAAGGAACGGAATGAGCGCTGCCGCAACAGAAACAAGCTGTTTCGGCGAAACATCCATCAAATCAACAACGTCTTTCGGCGCCATCATAACATCGCCATTGTGACGAACGATGACGAACTGATTGACTAGCATGCCATCATCATCGAGCTCGGCATTCGCCTGAGCGACGTGATATTTGGCTTCTTCAACAGCGGACAGATAGATGACCTCGTCGGTCACCTTACCGTCTACGACGCGGCGGTATGGGCTTTCGATGAAGCCATATTTGTTCACACGCGCAAATGTCGACAGCGAGTTGATCAGACCAATGTTCGGGCCTTCCGGCGTTTCAATCGGGCAGATACGGCCATAGTGCGTTGGGTGAACGTCACGAACCTCGAAGCCCGCGCGCTCACGTGTCAAACCGCCCGGGCCCAGAGCGGACAAGCGACGCTTGTGCGTGATCTCGGAAAGCGGGTTGGTCTGGTCCATGAACTGTGACAGCTGCGATGAACCGAAGAACTCGCGCACAGCTGCAGCAGCAGGTTTGGCGTTGATCAAATCTTGCGGCATGACAGTGTCGATGTCGACAGAAGACATGCGCTCTTTGATCGCGCGTTCCATACGCAGAAGGCCGACGCGGTACTGATTTTCCATCAGCTCGCCAACAGAGCGAACCCGACGGTTGCCCAGATTGTCGATATCATCAACATCGCCCTTGCCATCACGCAGGTCCAGAAGAATGCGCAAGACTTCGATGATATCTTCCTTACGGACCGTGCGGACCGTATCTTCAACATCAATTCCAAGACGCATGTTCATCTTCACACGGCCAACGGCAGAAAGATCGTAGCGCTCGCTGTCAAAGAACAGTGAGTTAAACATCGCTTCCGCTGTTTCCATGGTGGGCGGCTCACCGGGACGCATCACGCGGTAGATATCGAAAAGTGCGTCCTGGCGGCTCTCGTTCTTGTCGACGGTCAATGTCGAACGAACATAAGGACCGACGTTGACGTGGTCGATGTCAAGGATCGGGAAGGATGTGTGGCCGCTCTCGATCAAAACCTGGAGGGTTTTCTCGTCAATCTCGTCACCAGCTTCCAGATAAATTTCACCGGTTTCGTAGTTGACAATATCTTCGGCAAGATAAGCACCGTAAAGGTCTTCATCAGTAGCCTTGAAAGCCTTGATGCCTTTTTCGGCCAATTGCTTGACCGAGCGTGCGGTGACCTTCTTACCAGCTTCAACGATCACTTCGCCCGTGTCAGCGTCGATCAAGTCCTTAAGTGGCTTTGTGCCTTTAAGCCCTTCGGCATTAAACGGGATACGCCATCCGTCTCCATCACGCTCATAGGAAACGAAATTGTAGTATGTCGCCAGAATTTCTTCCGGGTCCATGCCAAGCGCCATCAGGAGTGATGTGACAGGGATCTTCCGGCGGCGGTCGATACGTGCATGCACGACGTCTTTGGCATCAAATTCAATATCGAGCCAAGAACCGCGGTAAGGGATGACGCGTGCAGCAAAAAGCAATTTGCCAGATGAGTGCGTTTTGCCCTTGTCATGGTCAAAGAACACGCCCGGCGAACGGTGCATCTGTGAAACAATCACGCGCTCCGTACCGTTTACAATGAATGTGCCGTTGTCAGTCATCAGAGGCATGTCGCCCATATAGACGTCTTGCTCTTTGAACTCGCGCACAGACTTTGTGCCAGTATCTTCGTCGACATCAAACACGATCAGACGCAGCGTCACCTTCAGCGGTGCCGAATATGTCAGGTCGCGTTGACGACACTCTTCCACATCGAATTTTGGTGCTTCAAACGTATATGAAACAAATTCCAACTGGGAGGTGCCGGCGAAGTCCGAGATCGGGAAAACAGACTTAAATGCCGCTTGAAGCCCCTCATCACCCCGTCCGCCTTCTGGTTCCTCAACCATTAGAAATTGATCATAAGACGCCTTTTGAACCTCAATCAGGTTCGGCATCTCGGCAACATCGGGAATGTCACCGAAGAATTTGCGTACGCGTTTGCGACCGTTAAATGTGGTGGTAGCCTGCGCCATTGCAGCTCCTCATTGTTCCGCCTGGCACGTCAGGCGGCTTTTGTTCAGTTGCGACCAACGGCTGTGCCACGCCAACGGTCTATGCCTAAACAGGTCCAAAACCCATGCATCCGGTTTCGTGACCCTGGAACGGTTAAAACCCGTTTCCAAATCCCTTCAAAATAAGGAACTGGGAAATGGGTTTAGCTAGCTGGAACCGGACGGCAGAACGCATGCCCTGCCGCCCGAAATCGAATTACTTCATAGAAGCGGTTGCACCAGCTTCTTGAAGCTTCTTGACGATTTCCTCGGCTTCGCCTTTGGAAATGCCTTCTTTGATCGGCTTTGGAGCGCCCTCAACGAGGTCCTTGGCTTCTTTCAGGCCAAGACCTGTCAGGCCGCGTACTTCTTTGATGACGTTGATTTTCTTGTCACCAGCAGATTCAAGAATGACGTCAAACTCGTCTTTCTCTTCAGCAGGTGCAGCATCACCACCGGCCGCGCCGCCAGCAGCAGCAACAGCAACAGGCGCAGCAGCAGAAACGCCCCATTTTTCTTCAAGCATTTTTGAAAGCTCAGCAGCTTCCAAAACTGTCAATGCAGACAAGTCGTCTACGATTTTAGCAAGATCAGCCATTTTTCAGTTCCTAATTTGGTTCGAACAGTTCGATTGGTTTTCTCAAAGAAGAGGCCTTACGCAGCCTCGCCCTCCTTTTGGGCATAAGCGTTGATGACGCGTGCGAGCTGAGCGCCCGGCGCGGCAGTAACACTTGCGATACGCGACGCTGGCGTTGAGATCATGCCAAGCATCTTGGCGCGAAGCTCATCCAACGATGGCAGTTCGGCCAAGGCCTTAACACCACCTGCATCGAGTACCGTGGCACCCAGCGAGCCGCCCAAAACAACGAGCTTGTCGTTTGCTTTAGCGAAGTCACTGGCTACCTTGGGCGCCGTTACCGGATCTTCGGCGTAGGCAATGAGTGTTTGACCTTTGAAAAGATCTCCCATGCCTTCGGCGTCCGTGCCCTGAAGAGCGATTTTGGCAAGGCGGTTCTTCGCGACTTTCACAGTGCCGCCTGCGGTACGCATCTTTGAGCGGAAATCGCTCATTTCAGCCACAGTCAGACCTGTGTAGTGGGCCACAATAACAGAACCGGAGTCTTTAAAGACCTCGTTCAGCTCAGTGACAAATTCGCGCTTTTGCGTTCTATCCACTTCGTCTCTCCGTTTGACGGTAATTCCAAAGGAAGTACCGCTGGTTGCCTTTGCCACTCCAGTGACCGGTCAGGTCCCCGGAGCAACGCTCGAGGATCCCTGTCCCCTTTCATCGGAACGCAAGACGCGAACTGACTAAAGGCACTACGGTTCGAACCAACTTTGCGGGTTTCCCCACCAAATTCGTTCTTCCCCGTCTCATGCAGGCCCGTTTGGTATTAAGGCGAGCCACCTGCAATCTCGGACAGAGGGACCGGATCAGTTTCCCTTTCCGGTCATCCGCAACGGCCAAAGCCGGCGCGGAATTCTTTTAATTTGCAGCGTCTTACTGCGCAGCCAGGCTGCTCACATCGACGCGCACACCAGCGCCCATGGTCGATGAAATCGCCAAGCGCTTCAAATAAGTACCTTTCGCACCAGATGGTTTGGCCTTGTTGACCGCATCCACCAATGCGCGAACATTTTCTTCCAACGCCTTGGCATCGAAAGATGCCTTGCCAGCGCGTGCGTGCACGATGCCAGCTTTCTCAACGCGAAACTCCACAGCGCCACCTTTGGACGCTTTGACAGCTTCGGTGATGTTTGGCGTTACAGTGCCAACTTTGGGGTTTGGCATCATGCCACGAGGACCGAGCACCTTACCCAAACGGCCGACCAGCGGCATCATGTCCGGCGTTGCAATGCAGCGATCGAAATCGATGTTGCCACCCTGGACAGCTTCAACCAGCTCTTCAGCGCCGACAACGTCAGCACCAGCAGCTTTGGCTTCCTCAGCCTTGTCGCCTCGCGCAAAAACCGCGACGCGAACATTCGCGCCGGTGCCATTTGGCAGATTAACCACGCCGCGTACCATTTGGTCGGCGTGGCGGGGATCAACGCCAAGGTTCATCGCGATTTCGATTGTCTCGTCAAATTTCGCAGTTGCCCGCTGTTTGACCATGTCGATCGCTGTTGTCAGCTCAACAGTCGCGTTTTTATCAACACCCTCACGCAGGGCTTGTGTGCGTTTACCAATACGTGCCATCGGTTAGCCCTCCACCTGTAGGCCCATGGCCCGCGCAGAACCTTCGATCTGACGCATCGCGCCTTCGATATCTGCCGCGTTCAGGTCCTTCATCTTCAACTCGGCAATCTCTTTGATCTTGTCGCGTGAGATCTTGCCAGCGACTGCTTTACCCGGCTCTTTGGAGCCAGACTTAAGACCAGCAGCCTTTTTCAAAAGGTAAGAAGCAGGCGGCGTCTTGGTTTTGAACGTGAAAGACTTGTCCTGGTAGTACGTAATGGTCGTCGGAACCGGTGCGTTCTTTTCCATCTCACCGGTTGCCGCATTGAAGGCCTTACAAAATTCCATAATGTTGATGCCACGCTGACCAAGCGCCGGACCAATTGGCGGCGACGGGTTAGCTGCACCGGCTGGAACTTGCAGCTTCAAATAACCTGCAACTTTCTTTGCCATTTTTCATTCACTCCATGGCTGGCATCGAGCCAGCGGTTTTAAGTGTTGGTGGTGCGATCAAACGCTGATTGGCTTACAGCGCCCTTTCTCCCACCGGTTTTGCGGCATTAGCCGCGCTTCCAGCCGCCCAAGCGGCCGAATTCTAACGGGAGGGTTTAGCCCCCCTTTTCCACCATGCCAAATTCCAGATCGACAGGCGTTGCCCGTCCAAAAATCGACACTTCAACTTTCAAGCGAGAGCGCTCTTCATCCACCTCTTGGACAACGCCGTTAAACGAGGCAAACGAGCCCTCGATAACCCGGACGCTTTCGCCAACTTCGAAAGATACGCTTGGCTTGGGACGCTCAACACCTTCTTGAACCGCACCCAAGATCTGTTCAGCTTCCTTTTCGGTGATCGGCACAGGCCGTTGATCAGAACCGAGGAACCCGGTCACTTTCGGCGTATTCTTGATCAGATGGTAGACATCATCGGTCAACTGCGCCTTGACCATCACATAGCCAGGATAAAAACGACGCTCAGCCTCGACCTTGCGACCTTTACGCACTTCGATCACTTTCTCGGTTGGCACCAAGATTTGCTCGAAATGGTCAGAAAGGCCTTTGATGCGCGCCGATTCCATAATGGAATCCGCGACTTTTTTCTCAAAGTTCGAGTAGGCGTGAACGATGTACCAACGAGCGGTCATGAGCGACGAAAATCCGGTCTGTAAAATTAAATCGGCTTAGGTGCCGAAAATGATTGAAAAGCCCCAGCTGTAGAGCTGGTCGGCCAAAAAGAAGAATGTGGACGCGATAAACACCATCACCAAAACCATAAACGACGATATCGTTGTCTCGCGGCGTGATGGCCACGTAACTTTGGCGGTTTCGTTACGAACCTGCTGTAGAAATTCAAATGGATTGGTGCGCGCCATTATCTCTTGCCTATTACTCCAGCTTGCCCGCTAGAGCGCTCATTCGTTCAAAGACACGTTTCGGAAGTGCGCTAAACAAAATAGTCCGCGATGCCGATTTAATGCCTTTTAGGTGGTCGCGCTCACGCAAATCATGCAATCCGGCGCAAAGGTGCAGATAACCGCGTCACTATTGAAGATCAAGTGGCGTTTTTAAAAAAGTCAACAAAAAAATGGCAGGGGCACACAGGCTCGAACTGTGGACCTTCGGTTTTGGAGACCGACGCTCTACCAACTGAGCTATACCCCTGCAGGGTATGGTGAGGCGCGTGATAATTCGGCTTACAATGTGATGCAATAGGAAACTTCCAACGCCAAAGCCAATTGCACCAGCTTATTCTTTAACTTGGTGAACCTCGATCACATTGCCGTCGGGGTCATAAAAGAAAATCTGATGCCATTCAGCCGCCGCTACGTGGCCATAGTCTGAGTAGGGAATGTTCTTTGCTTCCAGGTGCCGCTTGAATGCCTCGATGTCGTCAGTACGAAACGCAATATGACCTTGGTGAAGTGGGTTGATGAAGTTTCCCGTCCGGATGCCCAACTCCATATCCTTTTCAGCGAGGTGAAACTGTGTGTCACCATCATGGCGAAAGGTCACCGGCCCGCTGAAACCTTTGTTCATTTCGCGTTTGGGGCGGTTTTCTGTGTCTTCCTCAGGCAGCCCCAAAACATCGGCGTAGAACGTGTCCATACGTTCCACATTGTCCGTGGCTACATTCACATGATGCAAGGTCAGTTTCATGGGCGCCTCCTGAAATGAAAATGGCCGCTGATGCGGCCATTTTGCAACTCTTTATTATGACCGGAAGCATCCACCTCCAGCACAAAAATTACTCAATAATTTTCGCTACGATGCCGGCGCCGAC
>JBCBYO010000004.1:0-124013 GCA_039815825.1 Pseudomonadota bacterium | reverse complement strand
TCCTCACACCGTTTGTGATCAAAACGGCACCCCATAACCACCCATTCACACGGATGATCACACAGCCTGTGAGCAGTGTGAGCACCGGTTCGGCGCACAAGTGTCGCAAATGCGATTGATTGAGCGGCTCTTTCGACGCAATTTCAGCCCATGACGGACAATTCACCCTTTCGCCTCAAGCCCGATCTCGAAAACCCGTCGCTAACGACTTCAGTAGCGGGCATCGATGAGAACGGTGAGCCCATCAACATAGATGTGGTGACCGAAAAGCCGATGACGCTTTACCTCAATGGGCAAGAGGTGGTGACCATGATGACCATTGGCGATCATCCAGATCTGCTTGCCGTCGGATATTTAAAAAACCAAAACATGCTCCGTGACGATGACGTAATCACCGCCATAGACCATGATGAGGAGCTGGACGTGGTCGTCGTGCGCACGGAGCGCGAAACCGACTATGAAGCTGTCATGCGCAAAAAAGTGCGCACATCCGGATGCGCACAGGGAACCCTTTTCGGAGACATTATGGATGGTTTTGACGACATAGCGCTTGCGTCTGACACCAAGGTCAGCACCGACCAATTGATCAGTCTGAGTAAAATCATCAACACCACGCCCAGCCTTTATCTCAAAGCTGGCGCTATTCATGGCTGCGCCTTAGCCACTGCCGACGGCCCGCTGGTCTACGTGGAAGATGTCGGTCGCCACAATGCCGTGGACAAGATAGCCGGTTGGATGCATCTCAATGGCGTGAGCGGTTCCGACAAGATCTTTTATACGACCGGCCGTTTGACATCAGAAATGGTGATTAAAACTGTCCTCATGCAAATACCGATCTTGGTTTCACGCTCGGGTTTTACCGCTTGGGGCGTTGAGTTGGCGCGCAAAGCCGGTTTGACCCTTATTGGTCGGATGCGCGGTAAGCGTTTTATGCTGCTGTCAGGAGAGAAACGGTTGATTGGTAGCGAAGGAGCCGATGGTGATTAGGCGGACAGAGATGCTCGGCACCATCATTGCTGGCGGACTGGCAACGCGTATGGGCGGCACGAACAAGCCGCTAGCCATCCTCAAGGGCCGGCCGCTCCTGGCGCACGCCTATGACCGGTTACTGCCACAAGTCTCAGACGTCGTGGTCAACGCCAACCGCGATCTCGATCAAATAACCTTCGCGCTTCCGGGGGGCGTAGAACTGGTGCGAGATGCGCAAGAATTCTCGGCGCGCGGACCATTGGCAGGGCTGCACGCTTGCCTACGCTACGCCCGGTCAAAACGATTTGCATATGTTGCGACCGTCGCTGCAGACACGCCTTTCTTCCCGCAATCTCTTTTCACACAACTTGCCGCGCCAAGCGGTGACAGCGTCGTGCGTATCGCGCGCCATAATGGATACCGCCACCCACTTTTTGCGCTCTGGCCAACAAATACCCTCGCCGATCTTGAAGCTTTTTTCCTCGAGGACAAAACAAATAAGGTCATGGCATTTGCTCAGCGTCACGCGCTTGTCGAGGTTGATATCGAGGCGTCAGGAAATCCCTTCTTCAACATCAATACACAAGAAGAGTTGCTGGAGGCAGGAGCAACTTTCGGAGAAAAGGGGCAATGACAGTCGCAGCAATCGATGCGCCACGCATCGGCGTGGTGGGGTGGAAGAATGCCGGAAAAACGACACTGGCAGCCGGTTTGATCGCTGAACTGACCGCGCGTGGTTTGCTTGTTGCGAGCGTAAAGAGCGCGCATCACGCGTTTCAAATCGACAACCCAAATACAGACAGTGGAAGGCATGCTGCGGCTGGCGCGGCCCAGACAGCCATAGTGGGCGGTGCACGATGGGCAATTATGGCCAATCGCGCAGAAACGAACGCCCCAGAGCTAAGCGTCGATGACATCCTTTCTCGGATGTCGCCGTGCGACATAGTTATTTTGGAAGGCTTTAAGGGCAGCCCACACGCTAAAATTGAGGTACGCGGCGACAGCAAAGATCAATCACACCTCTCCGAAGATGATCCCAATATTATTGCGATCGCGTGCGACAATGAAGTTCAAACGGGCTTGCCGGTTTTTAAACGCAACGCGCTTGTTTTCATGACAGATTTTGTCCTGAAGCACGCAGGTATAGAGACATGAGCGCCCGCAAATTGCTCGATGACTGTTTTTTGCACGACAAGCAACGCATGCGTCATGAGGATGTGCTGGTTCTTTTGGGTGATCGCCTCGCACAAACGGTGGGCGAAGAGACAGTCCCGCTCACCCAAGCTCTGCAGCGTGTTTGCGCTGAGGATGTTACCTCCCCAATTGCAGTGCCACAAAGCGACAATGCCGCTGTTGACGGCTTTGCCTTTTCCCACCGGGACTACATCGCAAATGACGGACAGATGCCGTTCGACGGGACAACAAGCGCAGGCACCAAGGCTCTACCGCTTTCTCCAGGAACGGCGCGTCAAATCTTCACCGGTGCTGTCATGCCAGAAGGCGCAGACACGCTGGTGATGATGGAAGACTGCGAAATGGACGGTGAGTTCGTTCAGGTGCCGAATGGTATGAAGTTGGGCGCAAACCGTCGCTCGAAAGGCGAAGATGTTCCAGAAGGCTCAACGGTCTTGCGCTCGGGGCATGTCATAAGCGCCGCCCACATCGCGGCGTTGGCCTCCATAGGGTTAGCAAAAGTCAACGTTCGGCAAAAACTGCGTGTCGGCATCCTTTCAACGGGCGATGAGATCGTCCAACCCGGTGCTAGCGTGCAAAGCCACCAAGTATACGACGCAAACCGTCCTATGCTGGCCTCCCTTCTTGCCATGCCCGCAATCGAGATCGTCGACATCGGACATTTGCCAGACGATCCATTGGCACTCAGCGAAACGATCAAGTCGGCGAGCCAGAGGCTCAATTTGATCATCTCGACAGGCGGAGCATCTCGCGGTGGCGAGGACCACATGCTCGATGTACTCGACACCCTCGGCAAGCGGCATATTTGGCAGATCGCGATAAAACCGGGGCGTCCGATGATGTTCGGACAAGTTGGCGATTGCGTCCTCCTCGGATTACCCGGAAATCCCGTAGCGGCCTTCGTTTGCTGTTTATTGTACGTGCGCCCAACCATGGCGCGCTTGATGGGCGTGGAGCATCGCGCGCCGCGACCCATCATGCTGCCCGCCGGTTTTTCGGTTCCCAAAAAGAAAGTTGATCGGCGGGAATTCGCCCGTGCATGGCGCGACGAGGAAGGAAGAGCGCAAAAATTTGCGCGCGATGGATCCGGCTTAATCTCCGGACTGGTCGCCGCCAGCGGTCTGATCGATCTGCCTGAGGAAATAAGCAGCGTTGCAATGGACGAGCTGGTCCGCTTTATACCCTTCAGCGAATTTGAAATCGCACATAAGGATCAGCCGTGAGCGCCGCCGAAACAGACCAACATGTGAAAGTATCAGAACCGGCGCCGTTACCCAGGTTCAAGCGTTTCAATCGCGCCGATGCATTCGGCGGTTACAGCCTTTATTCGCTCATCGTGCATTGGGTCGGCTTTCTGGTCGTCGGCTTTTTGGCCTACATGCTGATCGAGCAAGGCTGGTACGAGAACCCGCCACCGCTTGATGTGGCGATTGGCATTTTCCTGCTTTACCAGTGCATAAGACGCTATAAGCGCGGCTTTCCGCGCAACGCCAACACATGGCTGCCAGCCGCCTTTCTCTATCGCATGGCACAAATCGCCATGCTCAGCGCGATCGGCATTTTCGCACTCGCCGGACTGGCACTGATCCTTTTTACGGGACAAGCCACAGCTACGATTTTCGGACTGGTCATTTTCGAACTGCCCAACGAAACACTGCCATGGTGGCAAGGCCAGGCACAAATGCTTTATCGCGCGAGTTCATTGGCTTTCGCGGGCGGCGCCGGCATCACCGTTCTGGCCGTCCTTCACTATTTGGCACAACGCGGCATGCCCAATCTGAAGCGACTTTTTTTGCCATCAACTGGCGGACGTTAGGTCAATTTGCTCAGATTTTGAGCATGTGTGAAAATTGTTGCAATTTCGGCAAAAACGATGGGAATATCCCTGCAGCGGGCGCACAACGCGCCGCCTCATAAACAGGGAGTTCTTATGAGATTTGCAAAGCTTGTCCTGGCCGCCACAACTGCGGTCGCGTTTTCTGCGGGTACTGCGTTGGCAGGCAGCCATTCTTTGTCCATCAAGATCGGTACCGAGGGTGCATACCCTCCATTCAACAATCTGGAAGCGGACGGTTCGCTTGTCGGGTTTGATATCGATATTGCAAATGCCCTTTGCGAAGAAATGGGCGCCACATGCGAGTTCGTGACATCTGATTGGGACGGTATCATCCCCGGCCTCTTGGCGGGTAACTACGACGCAATCATCGCTTCGATGTCGATCACTGCTGAACGCATGGAAGTGGTCGATTTCACCGGCAAATACTACAACACGCCGCCAGCAATTGCCGTGCCAAAAGACTCAGACATTGCAGAGGCAACCGATGCCGCCTTGGCTGGCAAAGCCATCGGTGCGCAATCATCAACAACGCACTCAAACTATGCTGAAGAGAAACTGTCTTCCGCCAGCTTGACCCTCTATCCCACACCAGATGAGTATAAGCTAGACATCGCGAACGGCCGTATTGATGCGGTCATCGACGACGTGATCGTGCTTTCAGAGTGGCTGAAAACAGATGATGGCGCTTGCTGCAAACTGCTCGGCACGCTGACACCAGATCCGGTGATTAACGGCGAAGGTGCAGGCATAGCGTTGCGCAAAGGCGAAGATGATTTGAAAGCCAAATTCGACGCGGCTATCGCAGCCATCCGCGCAAACGGCACATACCAGGAAATCAACGACAAATATTTCGACGTTGACGTCTTTGGCGGTTGATCGAGCCTTTAATCTGACACGATGGCAGCGGGGATTTCCCCCGCTGCTCCTTCCTAGCAGGACCGATGGACGTCTGGACCCTCATATCATTTGGTGACCAAGGCTGGGGCGATGAAATCGCCTGGGGGGTGCTCGTCACCGTGTCTCTGGCATTGGCGACGCTTCCGTTGGGCCTCGCACTGGGCTTCTTCATCGCGTTGGCCAAACAATCACGCGAACCCACCCTGCGCATATCCGCTGAAATCTACACGACTATTTTCCGCGGCCTCCCGGAACTGCTGACGCTTTTCATAATCTTTTTTGGCTTACAAATCGGCATCCAACAGATCGCTCGCGCCATGGGGTTTTCATCCGGCATAGAGATCAACGCCTTCGTTGCTGGCATGATCGCGCTTGGTATCGTTTTTTCTTCCTACGCCTCCGAAGTATTTCTGTCAGCCTTTCGCGCCATTCCCAAAGGCCAGTATGAAGGCGGCTATGCAGTCGGCCTGCCACATGGAAAAGTCATGCGACTGGTTGTACTCCCGCAGGTCATCAAGATCGCCCTGCCCGGCCTCACCAACCTATGGATGATCCTTTTGAAAGACACCGCTTTGGTATCTGCCATTGGCCTGTCTGATATTGTGCGCCAAACCGGCATCGCCGCGCGCGTCACAAAAGAAGCATTCTTGTTCTATGGCATCGCCTTCATCCTGTTTTTGGTTCTCGCGCTGCTCTCTTCCATCGTCATCAACCGGATTGAAAAATACGGTGAACGCGCGGAGCAAGCGCGATGAACCACGCACAAGCCTATGTGGCGCCAGCAGAGCTCATTCCCGAACAGCCAGCCCCTGAAATCGCGGGCAAGCCGTGGAACGCAACGCGCGCTTGGGGATACGGCCTTATCTTGTTCTGGATAGTCGTGGTTGTGGCTTTGGCCGCTTGGTTGATCACCGGCTATGACCCCGCGAAAATTGAGCGCTACGCCCCGCGTTATTGGAACGGTCTCCTAACAACGCTCACGCTGGTTTCCATTTCCATCGTCCTTGGCGCCATCCTGTCGCTGCCAATCGCCTATGCACGCATGTCAGACAATCGGCTACTGAATGGCATCTCTTACAGCTATGTCTATCTGTTCCGGGGCACTCCCCTGCTCGCCCAACTGTTCCTGATCTACTATGGGCTCGGCTCGTTTCGCGAGCAGCTGGAAGCAGTCGGGCTATGGCTCTTTTTCCGCGATGCGTGGAACTGCGCGCTTTTTGCCTTCACGCTCAATACAGCCGCCTATCAGGCCGAAATCGTGCGCGGTGCCGTACGCTCAGTGCCAAACGGCCAATGGGAGGGCGCCGCAGCGCTCGGCATCAATCGGTTGCAGACATTCAGGAAAATCATCGCGCCCCAGGCCATGATTGTGGCGCTTCGCCCCTATGGCAATGAGATCATCCTGATGATCAAAGGGTCCGCCATCGTGGCGCTCATCACGGTGTTCGACCTGATGGGCGAAACGCGACGCGCGTTTTCGCGCACCTTTGACTTCCAGACCTACATCTATGCCGCAATATTCTATCTGATTATCGTCGAGATTTTGCGCAATATTTGGAACTGGCTGGAGAAGCGGTTGACCCGGCATTTGGTGCGGTGAGTGGATGGAAATGGCTGCTCTGAGCCCATCCGAGACGTTCAGTCTTCGCTAGCGATCGGCTGTGTAGGCGCCGAGCTATAGTTCGTTACCTCAATCGGCGACGTCCGCTAAATGCCGCAAAGTCAGCCTATGGCGAGCCTTTTCTTCCCAGGCCCTTTTTAACAGTTCAGAATTTCCCGGCGAGCTCTCGCGGGAAGACGCTTTGAGCCTCTAAACCTCAAAACTCACGCAATCGGCGCGGGAGACCGCTTGTGAGACCTCCACCGTCTCGCCAACCTCATCCACATTTGTTCCTATGGTCACCACAACCGGCTGGCTTCGGGGAATGTTGAGCAGCACATGTTCATGGGCGGTGGGCAGCCGTGCCTCAATGCGCGTGCTGCGGCGCTCATAGCGTGGCACCCCTTTGGCCGCCAATGCCTTGCTCACGCTCCCGGTTTTCTCCAAAGCATCGGCGATACCCTCAAAGCGCGGCAGGGGAAAATAGTTACGTGCAATCACCATTGGAACACCGTCAATCGAGCGAACCAACTCGGTTCGAAAAACGCGCGAGCCCGTTCTCAGCCCCATTTCGCTTGCCAAGTCATGAGGCAAAGGAACGCTTCTTCGGCCAACCACCACTGTGTCGCCATTCCGACTATTGCGCCGGACCGTGTCGCCAAAGGATGGATGCTTGCTGATGCGATAGGCGACCCGTCGTTGTGCAACGCGGTAGCCCAGGCCCTGCCAGCTCTCCACGCGACCTTCATCACGCAAGCGTTCCATCACCCGGCGTGCGCCGTGATTGGTGAGCCGATGCTCGCGGGCGAGGGACGCCAAGGTCGGTAGTTCATCCCCTGATTTCAGGAGCCCGGTGTCAATCAGGCGTCTTAGATCGCAATAGACAGCAAACCAGGATGTATCGTTGGCATGTTGGTCCCGATTCATCGCTAGGTCAGCCTCCGATCTCCGCCGGCGCGACGCTATCGGAGGAAGATAACACTTATATGGCGAAGGTGTTGGCTAAGCAGTTGTACGGAGCCCTGCATCTGGGCTCCGGCAAGGGCATAGGTGCCAAGAGCCAACGCGCCGACGTTTGAAGGGCGCCAGCGCTGATTTTTGAGCCCACGCCGCAAACAATCTTGGTTTGCGTGAAGAGATTATGACACGTTGGGTTACCAGCAAACCTGTTTTGTTTCTGTCATCTACACGCGGTTAGCGTCGGACCGTTCACTGAATTGGGACGCCCAATGCTCGACGCTTTTGAAGCCCCCGGACAGTTTTGGCGGGGTAACATTCACGGCCACTCCACCAACTCTGATGGTCGCTTGACCCCAGAAGATGTTTGCAAGGCCTACCAAGAACAGGGGTATGACTTCGTTTGTCTCTCCGACCATTTCTTGGCGCGGTACAAATTTCCCATCTCAGACACACGAGCCTGCCGGATCAATGGGTTCACGACGCTCCTGGGGGCTGAGGTCCATGCGCCGAGTACGACCCGCGGCGTCGACTGGCACATCCTCGCTGTTGGCCTTCCCGCTGACTTCCCAGCGACGTCCGACGCAGAAACTGGCGTCGAGCTTGCACGGCGCTGCGCAGACGCTGGCGCTTTCGTCGCGATTGCCCATCCGGCTTGGTACAATCTTCAACTAGAGGATGCGCTCGCCCTCGACACGGCCCATGCCGTTGAAGTCTACAACCACACCTGCGCTGTGCACGCCTCACGTGGCGACAGTTCCACAATGTGGGATGCCATGCTGTCTGCTGGGCGGCGGGTCACCGCCATCGCGGTCGACGATAGCCACTGGAAGCCAGGCACGCCGGACGCCTTTGGCGGCTGGGTCATGGTCAAGGCTGAGGAAAACGACCCAGACCATCTCCTCGCGGCACTGAAAGCCGGTCAATTCTACGCGACGCAAGGCCCGGAGATTTCGAGCCTGCGCCGGGTGGACGATAGCCTCGTCGTGCGCTGCTCTCCGGCCACACACGTGGTCGCAGTGGGTCCCGTTGCTGCGGCCACACAGGTCGCCGGTGCGGCGCTCACCCGTGCCACGCTGCCACTTGAGAGATTCAAAGGTGAATGGTGCCGCGTCGTCGTGCGCGACGCGATGGGCCGTCACGCCTGGACCAATCCGCTCTGGCTCAACTGACTTCAACAAAGGGAAAACTGATGAAGAAACGTTTTGTAACAACAGCTTTGACCGGTGCCATGCTCGCCATGACAGGGTTTTCAGCTCCCGCGGCCGCGCAGGAACTGCGCATTGCGCTGTCGACATTTGAGCGAGGCCTCGACCCACAGGACAACACCGGAAACTCCGGTGCGCCCATGCTTTATCAGATCTTTGACACCCTGATCGAGCGCGACAGCTTTTCGACACCCCTGGCTTTCAAACCCGGCCTTGCGACCGCTTGGGAGCAAATTGAACCCACAGTATGGGAGTTAACGCTGCGCGAGGGCGTGGTGTTCCACAACGGTGATACGTTTGACGCCGATGACGTCGAGTTTTCACTCGACCGCATGTACCACAATGAGGACCCTGAGTTCACCAGCGCGTGGGGCCGATGGCACTACAATTTCAAAGATGTCGAAGTTGTCGATCCGATGACCGTGCGCATCCACACCATTCGCCCAGAACCAGCTTTTCTGACGCTGATTTCGTCGCGATCGGCGGGGATTACTTCAAGGGACTATCAAGAAGAGGTTGGCTTTGACACGGCCAAGTTGAACCCGGTCGGTACCGGCCCTTATGAGGTGACTGAGTTTGTTCCAGGTGAGACTCTGGTTCTTGAGCGGTTTAACGGGCATTGGGGCGAGGCCGCCGAACTCGAAAAAGTCACGATGACATATGTTCCGGAGGTGTCGAGCCGCATCACAGGTCTGGTCAATGACGAGTTTGATCTGGTCACGAACATTCCGCCCGATCAGGCGAGCGCGCTCGATGTTGAGGGCGTCACCACGCAGGGCGTCACCTGGCCCATGTTCCATGTCTGGCTGATCCATCAGAATGTTGCCCCGACGGACAATCCCTTGGTTCGCCGCGCTTTGCGCCTTTGCACAGACCGCCAGGCCCTCGTTGACGGCCTGTGGAACGGTCTCGCCGGAACGCCCACCGCGCATCAGTTCCCCGAATACGGCGCGCCGCTTTACATTGAGGGGCTTGAGCTCATCCGGTACGACCCGGAAGAGGGCCGCAGGCTGCTTGCAGAAGCCGGCTACAACGGCGAGGAGATGGTCATCTCCCATGCCGGCAACTACTATCTTTACGGCGATCTCGCCGCGCAAGTCATCCAGCAGCAATGGGCCGCATGCGGCTTGAATCTCCGTCTGCAGGAAGAGGACTGGGCGACGTTCCACGGTTCGCAGCCCCACGACAGCGTAAACTTCCGCACTTGGTCGAACCCAATGTACTACCCCGACCCGATGGGCGCGATGGATACCCATTGGTCACCAAAATCCTGGGCTTCGCAGCGCGGACTTTGGACCCCGTCGCACCCCGAGTGGGAGGCCACGTATGAGGCAGCCCGCTTTGAGACCGACCTTTCCGAGCGTCGCGACGCCTATCAGCGTCTCTTGGAGATTGCAGAAGAAGAGTCAGGCTGGCTCCTCCTCTACAAACCGCACGAGCTCTACGCGATGCGCGAAGGGGTCTCGTTCGATATTCCCATCGCCCAGCGACCCTACGTGATCCCGCTGCGCGGCGGCGAAATTACCGTCAACTGAACCAATCGAGCACCGCACCTCGGGCGCGCAGCCCGCCCGCCCGGGGGCTTCCGTTTCAACGCACTCCAACAGCATGGAGACCAGAAAATGAACCGTGTTCTTTTCAGCACCGCCACAGCCATTGGCTTGGCCCTATCGCTCACAGCTCCCGCGGCCGCGCAGGAGCTTCGTATCGCGCTTTCGACGCACATCGCCAATATGGACCCCCAGGACAACACGGGAAACAATGGCGCGCCGATGATCTATCAGGTCTATGAGACACTGATCGAGCGTGACAGCTTTTCCAACCCGCTCACCTTCAAGCCGAGCCTTGCGACAGAGTGGGCGCAGGTTGAACCCACGATCTGGGAGTTGAAGCTCCGCGAGGGCGTTCAGATGCATGACGGCACCATCATGGATGCCGAAGATGTCGCCTTTTCGCTGAATCGCGTCTGGCTCGAAAAAGACCCTGAGTTTTCATCGACGCTCGGGCGCTGGTTCTACAATTTCGAGAAGGTCGAGATCGTCGACCCGATGACCGTCCGTATTCACACCTTCCGCGAAGACCCGCTTTTCGAGACGCTGATCTCTGCGCGGACTGCCGGGATCACATCCAAGGAGCACTACGAGGCGTTGGGCTTTGAAGACGCGTCGCTCCAGGCCGTCGGATCGGGCCCCTATCGTGTGACGGAGTTCGTGCCCAGAGACCTCGCCGTGATGGAGCGCTACGAGGAATACTGGGGTGACCCGGCGCCCTTCGAGAAGATCGAGTTTCAGTATGTCGAGGAGGTTTCCAGCCGTGTGACGGGTCTGGTGAACGGTGAATTTGACCTCATCACCAACATCCCGCCCGACCAGGCAAGCGCTCTCGATGTGGACGGCATCGAGACCACGGGCGTCACCTGGGCAATGTTCCATGTCTGGATGATTCATCAGAACAATGAGCCCACCAATGATCCGCGAGTGCGGCTTGCCATGCGGCTTTGCACCGACCGGCAGGCACTCGTTGATGGTCTATGGGGCGGCAAGGCCCATGTCCCCATGGCTCACCAGTTCGAGGAATATGGTGCGCCTTACTACTTCGAAGACCTTGAGCTTGTCCGGTACGACCCCGAGGAAGCCAAGCGTCTTCTCGAAGAGGCGGGCTATGACGGCACCCCCGTTCTCGCCCAGTTCCCACGGTCATACTATCTCTATGGCGATCTGGCCGCGCAGGTGATCCAGCAGCAATGGGCCGAATGCGGCATCAACTTGGAACTCCAGGAGGTTGATGAGATCAACTATGATGAGATGAATGTCCGCGCCTGGTCCAACCCCATGTACTACCCGGACCCGATGGGCGCGATGGACACCGCGTGGTCCGATCTCTCCTGGGTGTCGACCCGGGGTATCTGGACGCCGTCCCATCCTGAATGGGCGGAGACCTATGAGACCGTGCGCTTTTCGACCGACGTGGAAGAGCGCAAAGCAGCCTACCGGAAGCTCCTCGACCTCGCAGAACTCGAGTCCGGATGGATCCTGCAATACGAACCGCATGAGCTCTACGCGATGCGGAGTGGGCTGTCCTTCGAGATCCCGATCGCCCAGCGGCCTTATGTGCTGCCGTTCCGCGCCGGTGAAGTCACCATCGACGCCAACTTCTAAATCCAGTTGCGCCGCCCTGTCATCGGGGCGGCGCATTTTCGTTTTTGCACAGCACCCTCTCGAACTGTTCCGCGAACCCATGCGTTTCTGGCACCAACTGCAATCAATCCGGAGGTTTCTGGTAACCGTGCTCTCGCGCACAGGCGGTGGGTAGACGTTAATGCTTCGCTTCATGTCCATCCGCACCGCCCGCGCGGTCATAACGATGTTCCTGGTGCTGGTCATTGCGTTTGTGACCCTGCGGCTATCGGGTACGCCGTTTGAGTTTATGTACCCCGAAGGGATCACGGCGGAACATCAGGCGGCGCTTGAGGCGAAATATGGGCTCGACCGACCATGGATTGAGCAGTTCTGGACCTACCTCACCGACATTTTCCAGGGCAATTTTGGCCGCTCGCTTTATACCGCCGAGCCGGTTTGGAAGATGTACGCCGACCGGATGCCGTACACGCTTCTGGTTGGTGGTCTGGCTCTTCTTCTCGCCATCCTTATCGGCATTCCGCTTGGAGCCTTGGCCGCCCTTTACCGGTCGTCACCGGGCGCACGTTTTGGGATGGGTCTTGCCTTTTTGGGCTACGCGATCCCGCATTTTGTCATCGGGATCGGGCTCATCCTGTTCTTTGGCTACTACCTGCGCGTGCTGCCGACAACGGGTCTTGCAACGCCGCAGCACTATGTACTGCCCGTGGTGACGCTGGCGATCCCAATGATCGCAGCGATCGCGCGGTTCATGCGTGCGGCCATGCTCGACGCCATCGGGCATGCCTATGTCAACACGGCTGTTTCGAAGGGGCTGACAGATGGCAAGATCGCGCGGGGCCACATCCTGCGCAACGCGATGATCCCCCTTATCACGGTCTTGGGGCTTGAGATTGCAGGGCTTCTCAATGGCTCGATCTTTGTCGAGGCTGTGTTCTCCTTGCCTGGCGTCGGACGGGTGCTGGTTGACTCCGTCGAGGGCCGGGACTTCCCGGTCTTGCAGTTCGGTCTCATCGCCTATGCGTTGATCGTCGTGCTTGTGAACCTGTTGATTGATCTGTGCTACGTGACGGCGGATCCACGCATAAGGCTGGATGGCTGATGGTGGATGCAACGCTCACGCCGCCGCGCCGGATAAAGCTCGACATGCTGACGCTGTCGATTGCTGGACTTTTGTTCATCATCGCCCTTGGTGTTTTCGCGCCGCTCATTGCCCCGCATGACCCCAATGCGACCAACCTTTTGGCGCGCTCGCAACCACCGGTCTGGATGGAGGGTGGCACCGCGGCTCACATTTTTGGCACGGACAATATAGGCCGCGACCTTTTCAGCCGCTGCCTCTTTGGCATCCGTACCAGCTTCGGCATTGCAACCCTTGGTCTGATCTTCAGCGCGATCCTGGGTGTGGCGCTGGGGCTTCTATCTGGCCTTGGCGGCCCATGGGTCGACCGGATCGTGATGACCATTACCGACGTTTTCATCACGCTGCCGAACCTGCTCCTGCTGCTTTGCGGCATCGCGCTCCTAGGCACCGATATCTGGGTTCTGGTGCTGATGATCGGCTTGATCCGGTGGGAGGCCTATGCACGTCTCGTGCGCGGCCAGGTGCTTGCGCTGCGCGCGGAAGGTTATGTTGAGGCCTCGCGCGCCCTAGGCGGCAGCCGGATGCGCATAGCGCTGCTTCACATCCTGCCGAACCTTGCCTCACCCCTTGTCGTGATCCTGACGCTCTCCTTCCCTGGTGTTTTGCTCATGGAGGCAGGCTTGTCGTTCCTGGGCGTTGGTGTGCAGCCGCCGACGGCATCGCTCGGCCGAATGATTGGCGATGGGCGCGACTATCTCATCAATGCTTGGTGGATCTCCGGCATGCCTTCCATCGTCATCGTCACGATCACGCTTCTCTTCCAACTTATCGGTGACGCGCTGCGCGACCGGATCGATGTGCTGACCGATGGATGATCCGGTCCTCAGCGCGCGCGACGTTCATGTTCGCTTCGACACGCCTGCCGGCCAGGTTCATGCCGTCCGTGGGATCAATCTTGATCTTTTCCCAGGCGAAACGGTGGCCATTGTCGGCGAAAGCGGTGCTGGCAAGTCAGCTTTCGCCAAAGCGATCCTCCATCTTCATCAGGTGCCCTTCACGCCAAACAGGACCCATATTGAGGGTACAATTGCGCTCCATGTCCCGTTTGAAGCGACACTGTTGAATGCTGGTCCGGACATCATTCGCAAGGCGCGTGCCCAAGCCGTTGGCATGATCTTTCAAGATGCTTTGTCGGCGCTCAACCCTGTCCAGCGCATCGGCCCGCAAATTGCTGAAGCCGTAAGGCAAGCCGAGCCCGAGGCTTCGGCGGATGTGGTGACTGCGAAGGTTCTCGACATTGTCGATGCCATTGGATTGCCGGCGCCCGCAGAAACCATCCACGCCTATCCACACCAGCTGTCTGGCGGGCAGTGCCAGCGTGTTGTCATCGCCATCGCCGCGGTCCGGCACCCGGTTGCGCTGATCGCCGATGAACCAACGACGGCGCTGGATGTCACGGTACAGGCGCAGATCTTGAAGCTCCTCAAATCGCTCCAGGATGTGCGCGGCATGGCAATGCTGTTCATTACCCATGATCTGGGCGTTGTGGCCGACATTGCCGACCGGGTCGTTGTGATGCGTAACGGCGAAGTTGTGGAACTGGGTGATACGCACGGTGTTTTCACCCGCCCACAACACCCCTACACACGAACACTGTTGGCGAGCCGCCCGGGCTCGCGTGCACATGGTTTTGTTGCAGCGCCAATCGCGAACCAGGCTCAGCCTTCACTCCCAACGGCACCAATGATCCGCGCCGATGCGGTCTCCTTTTCCTATGGCGGCGGTCTTTTTGAGCGGAAGCGATCAGGCTTTGTTCTGGAAAACGCCTCGGTTCAGGTCGAAGCGGGGGAGGTCCATGGCATTGTTGGCGAGTCCGGCTCCGGCAAATCGACCTTGGGTCGTCTGCTGCTAGGCTTCTTGCAACCGAGCGCTGGCAAGATCGACGTCTGCGGAGAAACACCCCATGCGGTTCGCGGTGACGCGCACCGGGCCTTCCGCCGCAATGTGCAGGTGATCTACCAGGACAGTGCCACGGCCCTAAACCCGCGCATGACGCTTGGCCGCTCGGCTGCCGAGGGGCTTGAAATCCATGGTCAAACGGTTGCCGATGCCCGAAGTGAAGTCCGACATCTGTTTGATCTTGTTCGGTTGCCGGCCGCGCACCTTGAACGCTTTCCCCATGAGGTGTCCGGCGGCCAACGCCAGCGCGTTTGCATAGCCCGCGCGCTGGCCACCAAGCCAAAACTTTTGATTGCGGATGAACCGGTCACGGCGCTCGATGTCTCGGTGCAAGCGCGCATTTTGGAGCTCTTTGCCGAGCTGCAAGCCGATCTTGGCCTCACCATGCTCTTTATCTCACACGATCTAGGCGTCATTCGTGAGCTTTGCAGCCGCGTGTCAGTGATGCACCAAGGCCGCGTGGTGGAAGGTGGACCGACCGAAAATGTTCTCGACAATCCGCAAACCGATTACGCCCGCACGCTTGTCTCGAGCCTCCCGACCCGTGCCTGGGCCTAGCCATCACAGAACAAGGAAAAGGACAAATCTATGCTTCCCATCCTCGGAGCCGCCCTCCGCCCTGAAGAGCTTGCAGCGCATCACAATTGGCTGCGCGAAAAACCGCGCGATCTCGAACTTCAGGGTTTTCACGGGGCTGACGTTGAAGGCGTCGATGTCAAAGCCATGGCAGCTGAGGTTCGCCCACTTTTGGACGGTATGGAGGGCCGCATTGGCATGCACGGCCCGTTCCGTGGTTTTCCGCTGGACACGGAAGATCCCGAGATCCGAGCTGTTGTGCATCGCCGGCTTGACCAGGGCCTTGATGCCTGTGGCTGGCTCGGCGCGACCCAGATGGTCATCCATAGCCCGGTTAAAGCCTGGCACCATGAAAACCTCGACAATCTCGACGATGGCTGGGAGAAGTTTCTGCACCGCGTGGATCTAACGCTGCGTCCAGCCGTCGAGCGTGCTCAGAACATGGGCGTTGAATTGGTAATGGAGAACATTGAGGATCGCGATCCATCCGCGCGCGTTCGGCTGGTCGAGAGCTTTGCCTCCCCGGCGCTGAGAGTGTCCATCGATACGGGCCATGCTGCCTATGCCCATGGTATAGGGAATGCGCCCGCCGTCGATCGCTATGTTCGGGCTGCCGGCGACCTCTTGACCCATGTGCACGTCCAAGACACGGACCATTTTGCGGATCGGCACTGGGCCATCGGCGATGGCGAGTTGCCCTGGATGGCGATCTTCGCGGAGCTTGGCAAGCTGACCTCCAATCCGCGTTTGATCATTGAGATCAAGGACAAATCTGCGGTTCAACGCTCGGCGGCCTGGCTCACCGAGCGCGGTCTTGCCCAGTAGGCAAGACAATGAACCTGGGCGGCGTGGCACCGCCCAGGTTTAAGGTGTGGCCTACTCGCCGAACGTGATTTGACCGGCCCGCAGCGGCAAAGTGAAGGGGCGCAGTGCGACGGGAATCTCAAAGTCGATATCCGCGCGCACCGCGTAGGAGTCGGCGGGCTGATACAGCGGGATGACCGGCGCAAGTTCCGCTAACACCTCATGCATCTCTGCATAGGCTTCGACGCGTTCATCCCTGTCTTGGCCGAAGCGTGCCACGTCATAAAGCTCCAACCACCGTGGATCGGCCTCAGCATCGAAATAACCCCGTGCCACCGCCCAACCAGTTTCTGACAGGGCATTGTCCATTACACCCATGATATCGCCGTAAAGCATCGGGATGGACCAGTTGCGGATCATCGTGTCTGGGTCGGTTTCGACGGTCAGACCGCCAACGGGAACTTGAACAAGCTCGACATTGACGCCGATTTCTTCCCACATCTGCGCAATCGCCTCAGAAGCCAGTCCACCATTGAGGTAGTAGTTGGGATAGATGACGACTTCCACCGGTGTGCCGTCATAGTCGGACTCAGCCAACAAAGCGCGAGCGCGTTCTGGATCGTAGGCGAAGATATCTAGATCAGGATTATAGGTCGCGCCGATCTCTTCATATTGAAATCCGCCTGGCGCTTTGCCTTGGCCCGGGAACAAGGCCTCGACAAGACCGTCATAATCAATCGCTGCGGTCAGCGCCTGGCGCAGCTTTACGTCGCTTGTTACAGGGTGGGAGTCGTTGAACAGGTACACATGGTACATCGGATAGGTAACTTCCACGCGTCGCAGGTGATCTTCGCCGTCGACCAGAGGGTACTGATCGGGTGGGATTTCAGAGGCGATATCAATTTCACCATTCACCAGCGCCGTGATGCGCGGCAAAACCTCCGGGATTTTGACGAACGTGATTGTGTCAAACGGGGCGGGCTCGCCGTAATAATCCTCAAACCGCTCCAGCACCACGCGTTCACCGGGCACGAATTCGCTCACCCTGTAAGGCCCAGCACCGATGGGATCGAGACCGTGCTGATCCTCGTTACCATCCTCGATTTGGTCGAGCGACCGGATCCCGGCATTGCGCACCGATAGAAGCGTTTCCATCAAGATGTCAGGACGCTTGGTGTGGACACGCACGGTCATGTCGTCGACGACTTCGACATCCTCAAAATTGTAGAACATCTTGCCGTGCGGATTGCGGTAGCGCGGGCTTTCCAGTTTGATGATCGGGTCGAGCGAGGCCTCCACGTCGTAGGCGTCCAACGTATCGCCATTGTGGAAGGTGACGCCTTCGCGCAGTGTCAGCTCCATGGTTGTCTCATCGATCATCGTCCAGGACGTTGCGAGGCCTGGAACGAACACACCGTGATTGAACGCATCGCGTTCGATCAGTGTTTCGTGGATGGCGTAGAAGACGGGGGCAGCGGCGTTCGCCGTCTCCCGACGATTGTCGAGCCCCTTTCGGATCGACGCAACGCCGATCGTAATATCCTCAGCCCAAGCTGGCGCAGCCGCGGGAACCGCGAGCGCTAGCGAAAGGGCCGCAAGCAAAAGTCGTTTCATGGTCTCTCTCCTGTCGTTCGGAGGCAGGCCATCGCGGCCCCTACTCCTGGCAAACGAGGATCATGGGCGACCGTGAAATCTGTGTGATGCCCAAAGCGGTTCGGTCGACATTCATCAAACCTTCACACACAGTTGCGGGCTTTGCGAACGAGGTTGCCGCGTTCACTGAGGTAAGGCTGTCCGCGCTATGTCGCCGGCGTCGTGATCGCTGAGACTGTACTATACCCGCGTTTCGTTTGGTCGACATCTGGTATTTTTCTCGGCCTCAAAGGATGCCTAGCCCAAACAGACGGTAGTCTTTCAGGTGTTGGAGCACGGCATCGACGGTGGTTTTGACGCTGCCCCATGACCACGGCTGATGGCGGACGCCCGAAAGCGACCGGGCCCGCGCCGGATACTTCAATCAAACGACACTATCCGTTTCACACTACGCTGGCGTTTCCGCTGAAATTCCCTAACGACCGGAAAGCGCGCGCAATGGTTGAACTCTCAACTCAGCGCTTTGGAGAGCATAGGGAATCGCTGAACCTAATTGAGCACGGGCCGATAGACTTGTGCGACTTTGGCGATATGCACGCATTCGTTCCGCGCTGGACATTGACGCACTGGGCCGAAGCGGCCACTCGGACACTCGATAGGCTCGCATTCTCTGTTGCCGCGAAGCAACGATAGAAGACGTTCGGGTCGAAAACGTGAACGGCCGCTCCGTCCGTAGAGCCAACGTTCAACAAAGACTTATCAACCACCCACTTCACGTCCGTTACCCTCACCGCACTGATCTTCATCACAACGGCGCGTAAAACCGTCGGAAGGTTGGCAGCGGAGCGGTCGGGTTTGTTGGCAGTTGCACCAACGAGGTCGGCTTATGCGGACTGAGCAAGGCGCAGTAAGCAACGCTGCGGGCTCTTTTCGCCACTGGGTCGAACGCAGGTGTCGGCTTGGTGAAGAGGGATGAGGCGGGCGAGTGTGCCGAAGATGCCCGACCCATCACATCAAATCTCCGCGCGGGGCCCCGGAGGGTCCAGCACATAACGGACCATTGCCGTTCCGGCATCGCCTGGGTCCCGTGTTTGTGTCATTACAGTGGTCCAAAAGCTTGCGCTTCGCGGCGCTCAACGTGCGCTTTTGGACTTATCAATATCCGGATCGTAAAAACGGGGCGCGGAGACGATGGCGTTTGACCACTCAAAAGAGCGCCTGCCATTGTCTACGTGGCTTGGGCTGCCTGGCCGCTGTTGGCATGCCACGTTCCAACCGAAAAAGTCTTCTACCTTCACCCCTCTTCCAACCGGGCGCGCGCCGCGCTAGGTGACCGCTCAAGAAAAAATATCGGAGTTATCATGGCCAAATGCACTTTTATCGGACTGGGTGTCATGGGTTATCATATGGCGGCCCACCTTAAAAACCGGGGTGGGCATGATGTTGTTGTCTATAACCGCACTGCCGCCAAGGCCGAAAAATGGGTCGCTGAACATGGCGGCGCCATGGCCGAAACACCGGCAAAGGCGGCCGAAGGCGCGGACTTTGTCTTTTCCTGCGTTGGCAATGATGATGATTTGCGCTCGGTCACCCTTGGTGAAAATGGCGCTTTTTCTACCATGAAGCCCGGCGCGATCTTCATCGACAACACGACCGCCTCCGCCGCTGTCGCGCGAGAATTGGATGCAGCCGCCCAGAAAGCCGGTTTCGGCTTTATTGACGCGCCCGTTTCCGGCGGTGAAGCGGGGGCCGTCAACGGCGTGCTGACTGTCATGTGCGGCGGCGATGAGGCCGTTTTTTCCAAAGCAAAGCCCGCGATCGAAAGCTTCGCCAAGATGGTCGGTTTGATGGGCCCAGCCGGCAGCGGGCAGCTGACCAAGATGGTGAACCAGATTTGCATTGCAGGACTGGTTCAGGGCCTATCAGAAGGCATTCACTTTGCGCAGAATGCCGGGCTCGATGTCGAAGCGGTCATCGACGTCATTTCGAAAGGTGCCGCCGGTTCATGGCAGATGGAAAACCGCCACAAGACCATGATCGCGGGCGAATATGAACACGGTTTTGCGGTCGATTGGATGCGCAAGGATCTTCAAATAGTCTTGGAAGAGGCCGACCGTGTGAACGCTTCTGTGCCAGTCACAGCGCTGATCGACCAGTTCTACAAGGACGTCCAGAAAATGGGCGGCAGCCGTTGGGACACGTCATCGCTCCTTGCCCGGCTAAAAGCAGTTTAAGCAACGAGCACGCAAGCGGCGCCGCTATCCTCTATTAAGCTGGAGATATTCTAGCGGCAGCGCTGTCGTGCTCTTGATCTGCTCCATCGCGAAGACCGATGATACGTCTTTAATTTCAATCTTCTCGATAAGGCGTTTGTAAAAATCGTCATAAGCCGCAATGTCAGGAACCACGACCCGCAATAGATAGTCTACGTCGCCGCTCATGCGGTAAAATTCCACCACCTCTGGAAACGCGCTGATGACTTCGGAAAACCGCAACAGCCACTCGCGCGTGTGAGAACTGGTTCTAATAGAGACAAAAACATTGACCCGCGCGTTGACCTTTTCAGGGTCGAGCACAGCCACCCGGCCGGTAATCACACCATCTTCCTCAAGCTTTTGGATCCGCCGCCAACAAGGGGTAGTCGAAAGGCCGATTCGCTTGGCGATTTCCGCCACGGCCATCGTTGCATCTTCCTGAAGAAGTCGAAGAATATTTCTATCAGTCCTGTCCATTTGAAATTTCCTTGCCCAAACCGTCTGGTAGGAGACTTAGAGCAGTAACAATATTCTCACAAGCGCTTATCCACTTCATCGCGCAATACCGGTAATAGCTCTGCTTCAAACCATGGGTTTTTCTTGATCCAGGCATTATTACGCCATGATGGGTGCGGGAGCGGAACAACGAGCCGGCCGCCCACAGATGTTTGCATGAGTGCGCGCCAATCAGCTACGGTTTGGGTCAGGGTTTTTGAACGCCGCTCGCCCAAATGATATGCTTGAGCGTATTGTCCGATAATCAACACCAGATCAATTTGCGGCATCAGAGCAAAAAGTCGGTCATGCCAGCGAGCAGCGCATTCACGGCGTGGTGGCAGATCGCCGCCCTTTTGATCAAGGCCCGGGAAACAAAAACCCATCGGAACAATAGCGATGCGTGCGGGATCGTAGAACACTGCCTCGTCGACACCCATCCAATTACGCAGTCGATCCCCCGATGGATCGGTAAAGGGTCGGCCGGACTTGTGCACACGGGTGCCGGGCGCTTGCCCGGCGATGCAAATGCGCGCGGTCGCAGACGGAACAACAACGGGTCTTGGCTCATGCGGCAACGGTGCGTTTAGCGGGGTTTCCACACAAATCCGGCAAGCCCGGATTTCGCCTTGTAGTTTGACCAGTTCATTCATCGTCGCTTCCAACACCCAATAACCGCATAAACCACGGAGTTTGCACCGCATCACTCCGCCGTGCACGAAAATCGCGCGGCGCTTCAAAGCTGCCAGCCCACAGGCCAACCTTCCGCAGACGTGCATCGCGTTCAACAGCGGCATAGCCGCCATAAGAAACTGCCCACCCCGATCGTACCATCGCCTCGTTCAACGCATCATCCGGGTTTTCTGCCCAACAAACCGACAAAGCACGACCGTAACGATCAGTGTGCGCACTTTGACAGGTCACAATCGTTCCACCCACAAGCTGCTGCAAAGCTCGTTTTGCACGGTCGCCACAATCATACCCTTCACCCGTTGCGTCTCGGCATATCTGCCCGAATTCAGGTGCATCTATGCCTTCAAGACGGATCTCGGTCTCAGCGATACGTAACGAATCCCCGTCCAAGACGTGTGCACGTCCGGAATACTCGTCACTGAATAGCGAGTTCAGATAGGCAACCACCATCGCAAGCAAAGCAAAGAGGGCAACCAACCGGGCCAGGTCACGAAGCCCCGCAATACTAAGCATTTCCAGCCTTCGCATGGTGCACACAGGAAGGGATTATTAACGATTTGGAAAGTATGATTGGCGCGATTTTAAGTGTACGCGTAACCCTGTTTAAGCACCCTGATGCAGCCATCCTCGTCTCCTGACAAAATCATTGTTGACCGTCGACGTTCGGTGCGAAACGCAGACTTGCGCAAAACTGTCCAGAAAACGCGCGATAAGCTTGCACTTTCGACCGGCAGCAGCAGCACATTTACTTCTGACATATTGACGATGTTTGCAAACGCAGTGGTGACCTCAGTATGGGCCGTTCCACTGCTTATCCTTCTCGTTGCGGCAACTGCGGTTATGATCGGCTACGGGGTGCAAATTCTGCTTTGGGCGGTAGTCTCGAGCCTTGGGTACGCACTTTTCGGACTCGCTACAAAGAGGTTTCTAAAACGATCCGCGCCGAAGGCGACAGCAGCGTGGCAGAAGTATTTTTTGGTCATGGTCTTCCTGGTGGGCAGCACCTGGACATTGATCGCGTATGACCAGTGCAGCACGTGCTCGAGCGATGCCGCACTGTTCTTAAGAACAAGCGCATTGATCCTGGGCATCGCGACCACCGCAACCATTTGCTACGCAATGCCCACATCCACGCTGATCGGCTTTGCCCTGCCCGTTGGTGTATTTGTCTCTGTGGAACTGACACAGCCGTCTCAAAGTAGTTTCATGGCAATCGGCCTTGCCGGTGCTGCCTTACTCTTCTTTTCTTTCATATCGGTTCGATTACACAAAGCTGCTCTGGTCGGCTTGTCCTATCGCAGCCAAAACCAATCGTTGATTGCCGAACTGGAAATGGCCAAGTCGATTTCCGATGAAGCCCGAAGACGCGCAGAAGAAGCCAACCTTGCAAAGTCTCGGTTCTTGGCCTCAATGAGCCATGAATTGCGCACTCCGCTTAACGCGATTTTGGGTTTTTCGGAGGCCATGAACGCCGAAGTATTTGGCCCCCTCAACAATGATCACTACAAAAGCTACGCCGGTGACATCCACGAAAGCGGCAAACACCTGCTTAATCTGATCAATGAAATCCTCGACCTGTCGCGTGTGGAAGCGGGAAAATATGAGTTGCGGGAAGAACCCCTTCAGTTGAATGCCGTCGTCGACGATTGTGTAAATCTGGTTCGGATGAAGGCAGACGCCAAATCCATAGGCATTCAGGCACTCACCCAAGCCGGCCTGCCCAAGCTCGTTGCTGACGAAAAGGCACTTCGGCAGATCATTTTGAATATCGTTTCCAACGCTTTGAAGTTTACCCCGACCGGCGGTGAAGTGACAATCAAAGCAGGGCTGACCTCAACCGGCGGGCAATATATAACCGTCACTGACAATGGTCCCGGCATTCCTGATGAGGAAATACCGATCGTTTTGTCAGCTTTCGGTCAAGGCTCTATCGCCATTAAGAGTGCAGAACAGGGTACCGGATTGGGCCTACCCATCGTTCAAGCTTTGGTGGCCATGCATGGTGGGTCGTTTCAGCTCAAATCGAAACTCCGTCAGGGAACAAGTGCAACCGTGCTGTTTCCCGCAAGCCGTGTTCTGGAAGCGATGGACTTGGAAAAGCCTGACCGCAAAATCGGTCAGAAAAAGAAGCAAACCGCGACACCCAAGTATCACGAGCCGGAAACCGCGCTGGGTTGAATATCAATCCGCTCGATCGCTGACACCTGCTTGTTCAAACGTGGCCATTTGAGTATGGCAAAGCGCAGCCGCGCGAACGACGCCAGCCGCCAAAGCCGCGCCGGTCCCCTCGCCCAGGCGCATGTCCAAATCAAGCAGTGGCTTCTTTCCCAGTCGCTGCGCTGTGGCCCTGTGAGCGGGCTCTGCCGAAGTGTGTCCCAAAATGCAATGATCCAGCGCCGTGTCATTAGCCGCGTGCAAAATAGCAGCCGCAGCGGTCGCTACATATCCGTCGATAATAACCGGAATCCTCTCAATCCGCGCTGCAAGTATTGCCCCTGCCATTGCAGCAATTTCCCGGCCTCCCAGCCGGCGCATGACTTCCAAAGGGTCACTTAAATGGTCTTTGTGAAACGCCACGGCCCGACGGACCACGTCCGCCTTAACAGCTATCTGCGCTTCGTCGGCTCCGGTACCGGGTCCAACCCAGTCTTCTGCCTGACCACCATAAAGCCCATGACAAATGGCAGCCGCAACGGTTGTGTTGCCTATGCCCATTTCCCCGATACACAATAGATCGGTGCCGCCAGCGATGCTCTCCATGCCGTAAGCCATCGTGGCTGCGCAATCACGTTCAGAAAGCGCCGCATCCTGGGTGAAATCAGCAGTTGGCACATCGAGAGCTAAATCAAATACTTTCAAGCCAAGATCATGTGCTATGCAGATCTGATTAATGGCGGCGCCACCGGCCGCAAAATTCTCCACCATTTGCGCGGTTACAGAGGCGGGATAAGGAGAGACACCTTGCGCTGTGACGCCGTGGTTGCCAGCGAAAACGGCGACCAATGGCCGTGTGATCGAAGGGGTACGCCCCGTCCAAGCGGCCAACCATTCCGCCAATTCTTCCAATCGGCCAAGTGCACCAGGTGGCTTTGTCAAAGATTTATCGCGCTGGCGCACGGCGTCGACGGCATGGTCAACTGGCCCGGGCAAATTGTCTAGCAAAGCTCGAAAATCATCAAATGGCAGGCCGGTGGTCATTTGCATCCCAAACAAATATCGCGATCATCTGTGGACCGAGCCAATTTCATAACCATGCCGTTGGCGCAAGCCATCGACCAGCTAAAACCAAGTATGTAGGAATGCGCAATGCCCGACTATATCGTCTCAACGCTCCGAGCACTTGGTTTTTTGAGTCGGATCCCGATCCCGGCACAGCACTTTACTGCAGACCACCGGGCGTCAGACGATGCGCAGACCTACCCCCTCGCAGGCATCGTAATCGCAATGCCAGCGGCAGTTTTGATTGTGGCCACCGCTCTTTTTCCCGGTGCCGAATGGTTGCTCGCAATCCTCGCTGTCGCTTCACTCAGCGTCATAACAGGTGCGCTGCATGAAGACGGGCTCGCCGATGTGGCCGATGGTTTCTTTGCAACAGATGATCGCGAACGTGTTTTGGAGATCATGCGCGACCCGCATTTGGGTACCTTCGGAACCTTGGCCCTACTCATCTCTTTCTTGTTGCGAGTAGCGGCCTTGACGTCGTTAATCGGCGCGATCGGCCCCTATTCGACCGCATACGCCCTCCTCGCCGTAGAGGCAGTCTCCAGGAGCGCAATGGTCTGGCATTGGCACTCACTTTCCAATGCGCGCCCGGCTGGTAAAGCTCACCACGCTGGTCAACCCAATCAAACACAAATGCGACAATCGATCATGGTTGGCGCTGTGCTCGTTGCTGGCCTCTGGTTATTGAGCTGGTCATCGTTGATCGCGACTATAATCGCCATAGCCACGGGCGTGGGCGCTGCCACGGCATTTAAAAATTACTGCCAATCCAAACTGGGTGGGCACACCGGCGACACCATAGGCGCAACACAACAAATTGTAGCACTTGCGACACTGACCTCTCTTGCAATTTGCGCAGCCGTGTCCAATTGACGATTGAATACGATCAAGTTGAGCCTTTGATGAAATCACCCTGCATACTCATTTGTTCCATCGACGATGCGACCGGTTTTTGCCACGGATGCGGACGCACCCGAACTGAGATTGGCGCTTGGACGAACCTGACGGATGCCGACCGCGACGACATCATGAGCGAGCTGAGTGGTCGGCTGGACCAAATTGCCAAAAAGCCGAAAAGGGTCACAAAGAGGCAACAATTGGCAAATAGCCGAAATACTGCATCCTAGATCGGACAGTAAATGCTCGAGTTCGTCGTTCTTGTGCTGGTGGTTGCCCTAAGCGCTTTCGGCCTTGCAGGGGGCAACATCGACCAATTTTCAAACATGACAGCCGGCGAAATCGCCTCAATGGTTTTTCTTGGTCTGGTTGGCATCGTTTTTATTGGCAGCATTATCGGTGCCGGACCGCGCTTGGCAAACGTATCGCGCCACTTGGCCATCGCGCTCAGTGTTACACTCACCGTAGCCATTGCTTGGGAATACCGCTACGAACTTCAGGGCGCCGTCACCCGGATCACAGCGGGCGTTGTTCCTGGAACACCCATCACCCAAGTGGGTGAAGATGGCGCGCTTTCCGTTACCATTTCACGTGTCGACCGACATTTCCAAGCGCTCGCCAAAGTAAACGGAAAGGATCAGTCGTTTATCGTCGATACGGGCGCGAGTGCGGTTGTCTTAACCTATGATAGCGCACGTAACGCTGGTTTTGACGTTGAACGTTTATCGTTTTCTGTTCCTGTTGCCACAGCCAACGGGATGGCACGCGCAGCGCCCGTCTATATTGAGTCACTTGTCATCGGGGAGATTGAACGCCGGAATGTACGCGCAATGGTGGCCCAAAACGGCAAACTGTTCGACAATTTGCTTGGCTTGAGTTTTTTAAACCGGCTATCCGGCTATGATGTGCGTGGATCACAGATGGTACTGCACAATTAGTGCCCGGCCACACTGATAAAAAAGCGCAAAGCCACGGCGAGCATAAACAGGCCAAAAAGCTTCTCCAAAACTCTCTTGGGGGTACGATGAGCAAGTCTGGCGCCAACAGGGGCAAAGGCAAGTGTCGCAGGAATCACCACAGCAAAACAAAGCCAGTTCACAAAACCCGTCGACAAGGCCGGTAGGCCTACTTCGCCCCAGCCGGCCCAAACCGCGCCGATCAAACCCGGGACCGATATCAAAACTCCAACGCCACTGGACGTCGCAATTGCCTGATGGATTGGCCGTCCATAGAGGGTCATGAAAGTATTGTTCAAAACGCCGCCGCCGATCCCCATCAAAGTTGACAAAAAGCCGATAGTCCCACCGGCGAGGAAACGAAATGGACCGTCCGGAAGGTCAGAACCCAAGCGCCAATCTGGTTGATCAAACAGCAGCTTCAATCCGACTAATACGGCTAAAATGGCAAACACCAAACGTAACCCACCACTCGATATCCCGGCGATCACTATACTGGCGATCAACACGCCGAGGGGGATAGCAATGACGAATGTGCGCAGCGTATCCAAATCGACTGCGCCTGCAGCCCGGTGCGCCAGAAACGACCGAATGGATGTGGGTGCTATGATGGCAAGTGAGGTGCCCACCGAAAGGTGCATACGTACGGCTTCAGGAACTTCAGCCCATCCGAAAGCCTGATAGAAAACCGGCACAAGAATGGCGCCGCCGCCGATCCCAAAAAGACCAGCCATGAAACCAGCCAGCACACCAGCCGACGCCATAAGCAGCGCGAACGGCAATATTTCAATCACGCTTGCTGGCAAATTCGTATCCGCATGCGCTAACCCGCCAAGGCGGCTTCGGGCCGCCGCTTTTCATCTGCTGCGAGTTCAGCTTCAGACGTGATGGCCTCAAACGCTTTGCGAACAACAGCACCGCTGGCGCCCGCCTCTACCGCATCGGTAGAGAGTATTTGTCGCCAACGTCGTGCGCCTGGGATACCGTTGAAAAGGCCTACCATATGGCGCGTGACATGATTTGCCCGACCGCCTGAGGCAACGTGTCTATCGACGTAGTCTACCATCGCATCGATGATAGCTTCATAGGGTGCAGGCTCGTCCTTGGAACCAAAAAATTGCTGGTCTACATGACGCAGCAGCGCTGGCGTCTGGTAAGCAGCACGGCCCAACATCACACCGTCAAGACTATTATCGCCTTGATTCATCGCTTCAAGCGCCTGACTCAAACTATTCAAACCGCCATTTAACCCAATGAAACGACTCCGGTTTTCCGCCTTTAGCTGGATGACCCGACCGTAGTCCAACGGAGGAATATCGCGGTTTTCTTTCGGGCTAAGGCCTTGCAGCCAAGCTTTGCGCGCATGAACCCAAAGCGCATCACAGCCAGCGTCCCACACCGCGTGCGCAAGCTCGTCCAATGCAGGACCCGGATCCTGCTCGTCGACACCAATGCGACACTTGACCGTGACAGGTACGTGCCCATCAACCGCCGATTTCATCGCCGATACGCAGCGCGCTACAAGCGCTGGCTCACGCATTAAACATGCGCCGAAGGTACCGGATTGAACACGGTCAGATGGGCAGCCGACGTTCAAATTGATCTCATCGTAACCGAAATCCATGCATATGCGCGCAGCTACCGCCAGCTTGTCGGGATAAGATCCACCAAGCTGTACCGCCACAGGATGCTCCACCGCATCAAAACCTAGCAACCTTTCACGCGGACCGTGAATGGCAGCGTCGGCGACGACCATTTCGGTATAAAGCAGAGCGTTATGAGTAAGCTGACGATGAAAGAAACGGCAATGCCGATCCGTCCAATCCATCATCGGCGCAACCGCAAAACGCGCATGTGGTTTCAAGTCAATCAATTCAGTAAAGTCCTGACATCTGAGAAATGCTTTTCCGCATTTGAAATCGCGCTGTCAAATGGACTTCGCGATCTCTTCGATGTGAATACGTGCACAATCAACTACCGGGAACCCGCTGTTAGCATTGTCAAACGCGGCGTTCAGGTCAGTACCGCCTAACATAACGGCTTCAGCGCCACGGTCCATCAGAGCATGTCCTGCTTTAAAAAAAACATCTTGAAGCGCCGGCGTACTGACCCCCGACTTTGCCAATGTCACATACGCATCATGAACCATTTTCAACTCATCGCCCTCTGGCGCGAGAATCTCAACCAACGACAGTTTTCCATAGACCTTTGACGCCATCACAGTTTCAGTACCCAGAACGCCGACGCATGCCATGCGTTTGTTCTCAAGCCAAACAGAGAGCGCTTTCGTCAAATCGATGATTGGCAGGGGCGAAACCTTGTAAAACTCGTCGACACAGAAATGGCCGGCGACTGATGTTACAACCACGCATCCAGCACCAGCGGTTTTCAAGCGAGCCGCAAGCCCGGCAAAGAGTTGACTTTGGGCGACCGCGTCACCTTTGGTGAGGTTGTCGAGCAAGGTGGGCGCATCGGCATGCGCAATTGTCAGTTCGAGATCTTTACCCTGTTCGGCAGCTAGGGCGATCAGGCTACGATAATAGACATCAGTCGCCGCTGGCCCGATCCCGCCAATCATCCCAATATGCATGCAGGCATCCCTTCGTGAATGCGACCTTCAGTACAAAATATGGTCAAGCATAGGCCGCCATCAATCCGCGCAGTTCAGCAAGCCCACGCATACGTCCAACGAGCGGATAACCGGGCATGCCCTCAATCGCCAGATCGCTCAATAAATCCTGACCATGATCCGGGCGCATCGGGATTTGCCAATCAATGCGCCCGGCATCACGCCGACTTGCCTGTTCCGCCATGAGCGCTCGAACCGTCGCCGCCATATCGGTATCACCCTCCAGGTGAGCAGCCTCATGAAAGCTGGTTTTTCCTTCACGCATCGCCCCATCGCGAGACGTGTTTCGAAGATGCACAAAGTGAATCTTACTCCCGAGCTTTTCGACAAACGACACGGGATCGAAGTCCGGTCGTACGCCAAGTGATCCGGTGCAAAACGTAATCCCATTGGACGGACTATCAACTTCAGAGACCAACCGGGCATAGTCGGAAAACGTCGACATAATCCTCGGCAGACCAAGAAGCGGAAACGGAGGATCGTCGGGATGGCAGCAAAGGCGAACCCCCAAACGCTCCGCGTGAGGAACCACTTCGGCCAAGAATGCGATCAGGTTTTCGTACAGCTTTTCTGAATCTATGCCCTCATAGGCGGCTAGCTGATTGCGCACATCGTCAAGGGTCCAACTCTCAGTCGCACCCGGAAGGCCTTTGAGAAGATTGTCCAGCAAAGCTTCTTTTCGCAGTTTATCCATCTGCGCGAAACGAGCCTTCGCCGCATCAACAAGCGCTTCATCAAAATCGCCTGTCGCGCCGTCGCGCTTCAAAATGAAAAGATCAAACGCCGCAAAATCAATCAGATCAAAAGCCATGGCGGTGCCACCATGGGGCATTTTTCGGCGTAGCTCGGTACGGGTCCAGTCCAGCACCGGCATGAAGTTATAGCAAACCACCTCAATCCCGGCAGCCGCCAAGTTTGTCAGACTGGCTTTATAGTTTTCGATATGCTTGGCGAATTCGCCCGTACGCCGCTTGATATCTTCGGAAACCGGAAGGCTCTCGACAACCAGCCAGCTTAAACCGCTCGGGCCGTTTGCTATTTCCGCTTGCCGTTTGGCAATTTCCGCCAGCGACCAAACTTCACCGGTTGGCACATGGTGCAAGGCTGAGACGACATCTTCCACGCCGACCTGCAACATTTCTTCGATTGATACCGTGTCGTTCGGCCCGAACCATCGCCACGTCTGCCGCATTAAAAATCCTCCAGCCGCAACATCCATGCGGCGGATAGGAGGTATCAGGCGGAACCGGGTTAGCGCAATCCCGCCATTCGGTGCCCGTCAGCGGAAAACGAATCTACAGTACCGGCTTGCTTCGCAACGGCGCCAAACACATCACCGACGCCGATCAAAACAGGCTCATCGGAATTGATCGCTGCCATACCCAATTCTATGTCCAACAATGCACCTGTCCAACGCGCTTCGCCAGCGCGGCAAAGGGCTGAGACCACCGCGATCGGCGTGTCCTCTAACATGCCCTCAGCCAAAAGCCGGTCACGTATTTTCGCAGCGGTGCGCTTACCCATGTAGAATATGGTGGTGGTCGTCTGGTCAGCCACGGCGCGCCAATCGATGTCCACTGGCAACTCGCCTTTTCGGCTATGGCCCGTCACAAATCGAACTGACTGCGCGTGGTCGCGATGCGTGAGCGAAACACCCAATTGTGCCGCAAATGCCAAGGCTGATGTAATGCCCGGCACCACCGACACTGTGATGTTCTCATCGCGCAATCGGCTGATTTCCTCGCCTGCGCGGCCAAACACCATGGGGTCTCCACCCTTGAGCCGCACAACGTGCTTACCTGCCTTGGCCAGTGAAACCATCGTATCGTTGATGTCTTCCTGTTTGCAGCTTTCACGGCCACCGCGTTTACCGACCATCATGCGCTTAGCCTCGCGGCGCGCCAGTTCCAAGACATCGTTGGAAACAAGATCATCGAACAGGATCACATCGGCCGCTTGAAGCGCCCGGACAGCTTTAAGGGTCAAAAGCTCAGCATCGCCAGGCCCCGCGCCAACCAAGGTGACACGGCCCATCTGGGCTGTGGGCGAATGGGCTATACGGCTGCTATCGTCCAATAGCTCGCGATGCGTCCCAGCCTCAACATTTCCGGAAAACGCGCGATCCACAAATCGCTCCCAAAACGCACGGCGTTGCGGACCGGGAGAGAGTTGTTCATTGACCGCGCCGCGCACATCGCGCGCCATTGCAGCCCAGCCTTGTAACGATTTCGGCAAAAGCGTCTCGATACGGCGGCGGATCGCCTGACCGAAAATGGGAGCCGCGCCATCTGTTGAGATACTAACAATAGCGGGGGATCGGTTGACGATCGAGCCAAACTGGAACTCGCAAAACGCTGGCTTGTCGATCACGTTGACCGGGACGCCAGCCGCGCGCGCGGCACAATAAAAGGCTTGAGCTTCACCTTCACTCTCAGCATCAGCGATGGCAATCTGTGCGCCTTCAAAACTGTCGGTCGCCCATGGCCGTTGATGCCAACGGTACTGTCCTTCATCGAACAGTTCATGAAAGGCCGGGTCGAGCTCAACCGCATAGAGTTCGATAAATGCACCTGCCGCCGCAAGTAAATGGGCTTTCCAAGCAGCAGCATCGCTGCCACCTGCCATCAGCACTTTCTTACCGCGAAGCTTGTAGAAAACCGGCAGTAAAGCCAGTTCGCCAATGCGCTCTTGGCTCGCACGCGCACGGCGCGGCTTGTCACTCTGCTGCGACGAGACGATGCGCATTGATGATCTCCGTGATTTCAGCTTTGCAAGATCCGCAGTTGGTACCTGCACTTGTGGCCCGACCAACAGCGTCGACTGAATGACAACCAGAACGCACCGCGCCAGCAATATCATTGACGCCCACCGACATGCACGAGCAGACAATGGCGCCCTTGTCGGGCATATAGGCGGCAGGCCTTCCGGCGAGCACGCGCCAGCGTTCGCTCAGCGTCGCAAAACGCTCCTCAAAAAGCCCGGATACCCACGTCCGCGACACCTCAACGGGCGACCGCGATATATAGACGGCGGAAACGAGTTGTTCCTCATCAAACTGCGCAGCACGCCAGAAACCGCGATAATGGTCATTTGCCGATAGCGGTGAGCCATTACCAAGCAACGTATTGAGGAAAACTTCCGGTTCGTCAGGCTCAGCAGCCAAGGCAAACTCCAGGCGCCAACCACCCCTGGTTTTGGCGCGCGCCCAATAGTCCAAACCCGCTGGTTCAGGCCGCTTGCGCGACACCAAAAATCCATGTGCGGCCATGGACGCGCGCTCGACATCAACTTCCGCACCTTTCAAGGCAGGTTGACCAGAAAAGGGGTCGGTTTCCGGTGCCACCAACTTGTCGACTCGCCCAGCGGACGCGAACTGATCATTCCAATGCATCGGCACGAACACGTTGCTTTCACGTTGGTCGGCGCTGATCAAGGCGCGCACGGTGACGGCTTCGCCGCGCGCTTTTAGCGCGACGAGGTCGGCGTCTTTGATCCCCAAACGCGCCGCGTCTGCTGGATGCAATTCGCAATAGGGCTCCGACATATGCGCATTGAGCCGATCAGACTTGGCCGTACGCGTCATCGTGTGCCAATGGTCACGCACCCGCCCTGTATTGAGACGCATTTTGCCTTTGCTTGCCTCAACCCGGATGGCAGCCGTCGGCATGAAGCGGGCTTTTCGATCCGGCGTGTAGAACTGACCGTTAGCAAAGAAGCGGGTTTGTTTTGAGGGATCAAACGCGCCGCTTTGTGGCCATTGGAAAGAAGGAAGCGTTTCGTAGACTTCTGACGCAATGTCGTTCAGCGCGCTCATGTTCAGATCGCGATCATCATCATTTTCAAACGCTGTAAGCTTGGCAAATTCACGGAAGATCGAAGCAGCATCCGGATAATCAAAAGCTTCAAGCCAACCCATGCGCTTGCCCACTTCCGCCATTTGCCACCAATCAGCCTTGGCATCTCCCGGAGCGGGTAAAAAGGCTCGTTGACGCGAAATGCGGCGCTCCGAATTGGTGACCGTGCCGTCTTTTTCGCCCCAACCCTGTGAGGGCAGCTTTACGTGCGCATGCCGGACCGTGTCGGTCTCATCAATTATGTCGGAAACAACCACGAACGGGCAGTTCGCGATCGCCGCTTCAACGGCGCCAGCATCAGGCATCGAGACAACTGGGTTCGTTGCCATAACCCAGAGGGCCTTGATGCGCCCGTCACCGACGGCTTGAAACATATCGACGGCTTTCAGGCCCTGGCTGCCGGTCAAGTTTGGAGCATCCCAGAACCGGGCGACCCGGTCGTGATGCACCGGGTTTTCGATATCCATATGGGCCGCTAACATGTTGGCCAAGCCACCCGTCTCGCGCCCACCCATCGCATTGGGTTGGCCGGTTAACGAAAATGGGCCCATGCCTGGTTTGCCGATGCGAGCCGTCGCCAAATGACAATTGATGATCGCATTGACTTTGTCAGTTCCACCGGCGGATTGGTTCACGCCCTGACTATATGCGGTGACCACCTTTTCATGGCCTAGCCACAACCCATAGAACTGCTCAACCTCTGCAATGGAGAGTTCCGTTGCTTTCGCGACTGCCTCAACCGTCAGCCCGTCAGTGTCGGCAAGCGCTTTATCGAACCCGTTCGTGTGTTTAGCGGTCCAATCGGCATCTACGCCACCGCTATCGGCGATCCACTTCAAAAGCCCTGCGAACAATGCAGTGTCGCTGTCAGGGGCGATCGCCAAATGCATATCCGCAAGATCAGCGGTCTTCGTGCGGCGTGGGTCAACCAACACAACCCGCATAGTGGGTCGCTTCGCCTTGGCAGCAGCGATCCGCTGGTAGAGGACCGGGTGACACCAAAGAAGATTGGAGCCGACAAGCACGATCACATCAGCTAGCTCCAGATCCTCGTAAGTGCCGGGCACTGTGTCAGTACCGAATGCACGGCGATGACCGGCAACCGAAGACGCCATGCAAAGACGCGAATTCGTATCGATGTTACCAGAACCGATGAAGCCCTTCATCAGCTTGTTGGCGACATAATAGTCTTCGGTCAGGATTTGTCCGGAGACATAAAAAGCCACGCTATCCGGGCCGTGCTCGGCGATGGTTTGCTTGAATTTTCCAGCGACCAGGTCGAGCGCTTGATCCCAATCGGCCCGCTCGCCATTGATCTCCGGATGCAGCAGGCGACCATCCAGATCAACGGTTTCGCCAAGCGCTGAACCTTTGGAACAAAGTCGCCCAAAATTGGCCGTATGGTCCTTGTCGCCTTCAATATCGACACGGCCATCGGAGTGCGGCGTCGCAACAACACCGCAACCAACGCCGCAATAGGGGCACGTTGTTTTGACCCCCTCGCCCATTACAGACCCAGCAGTACTGTTTCGCCGTCAAGTTTGACCGGGAAGGCTTGAGTCTCTCCCTCGTCGGCCCCTTGCGCCATACCGGTTTCAAGCGAAATGACCCAATTGTGCAGCGGACATGTCACGCAGCCATCATGCACGATGCCTTGGCTTAGCGGCCCCTGCTTGTGGGGACACTTGTCTTCCAATGCAAAAATCCGGTCGTCGCTGGTACGGAAGATGGCGATCGTCATATCGCCATTCTTCACGCATCGAGCGCCCCTCCGCGGTATATCGCTAAGTGACCCGACGGCCACCCAATTTGTCGTCACCGCATTCATTCTGCCGCCTCCATAGAAAGCGTTGCCATCGGCTTGAACTCATGCTTGTCCTTGCCGGACACGCGCTCGTTCCATGGGTCAACCTGAGCAAACTGTTGCGAGAAAACAAAGCGGTCGTAGTACGCTTTACGTGCTTCAGCATCGTCCATGATTTGACGGCGGATCTCGTCATAGCCAATGCGCTTGGCCCATTTGTAGATGCGCTCCAGATAATGGCCCTGCTCGCGATACATCTGTGCCAGCGCGACCACATGCTCCATGACTTCATCTTCATTGGTCACATTGCCGAGTATTTCAGTGCCTTTGATGTCGAGACCTGCAGCACCCGCAAAGTGGATTTCATATCCACTATCAACGCAGACGACGCCAATATCCTTACAGGTGGCTTCCGCGCAGTTGCGTGGACAACCGGAGACAGCCATCTTGAGTTTTGCCGGTGTCCAGGAACCCCACATGAACTTTTCAAGTTTGATGCCAAGACCTGTGGAGTCCTGCGTACCAAAGCGACACCAATCCGTTCCGACGCAAGTCTTAACCGTGCGAAGGCCCTTGGCGTAGGCTTGGCCGGAGACGAAACCGGCCTTACCGAGATCGGCCCAAACCGCAGGCAAGTCCTCTTTCTTAATGCCCAGCATGTCGATGCGCTGGCCGCCGGTCACTTTGACGGTTGGGATGTCGAACTTGTCGACCACATCAGCAATTGCCCGCAATTCAGAAGAAGATGTCACCCCACCCCACATCCGCGGCACAACAGAATACGTTCCATCTTTCTGGATGTTGGCGTGAACACGTTCGTTGATGAAGCGCGACTGGTAGTCGTCCGCATATTCATCCGGCCAATCGCAAACGAGGTAATAGTTGAGTGCCGGACGGCACTTGGCGCAGCCGCAAGACGTTTTCCATTCCAGCTCCTGCATAACAGCCGGGATGGACTTAAGTCCCTTGGCCTTGATCAGACGCCGAACGTCAGAATGACCAAGATCGGTGCAACCACACATGGGTGTGATCGCTGCCGGATTATAGGCATCACCCAAAGTGAGCCCGAGCAACTGCTCGACCAGTCCTGTACAGGTTCCGCATGAAGCAGATGCTTTTGTGTGCGCACGCACACCATCCAGGTTTGTCAGACCTTTTTCGCCGATGGCAGAGACAATTGTCCCCTTACAAACACCGTTGCAGCCGCAGATTTCTGCGTCATCGGGCAATGCTGCAACGGCCGCCATAGGGTCCAGCGGTTCACCCCCCTGGTAAGCCTGACCGAAAATGAGCGTGTCGCGCATCTCCGAGACGTCCGTGCCCTTTTTGAGCATGTCGAAGAACCAGGGACCATCGGCTGTATCGCCATACATGACCGCGCCGATGATCTTGTCGTCTTTCAGGACAAGCCGTTTGTAAACGCCAGCGGCGGCATCACGTAGCACGATTTCCTCGCGATCATCGGCCTCAGCAAAATCGCCAGCTGAATAAAGATCAATGCCGGTGACTTTGAGTTTCGTGGCGGTGACCGAACCCTCATAGCTGGCGTCGGCAGTGCCGGTTAGTTGTTTGGCGATCACCTGTGCCATTTCGTAAAGCGGCGCCACGAGGCCGTAGCACATGCCACGGTGCTCCACGCATTCGCCAAGCGCAAAAATGTCGGGATCATTGGTGATCATGTGGTCAGAAACAACGATGCCACGATTAATCGCCAAATCGGCTTCTTTTGCCAGCGACGTCGACGGGCGGATACCAACTGCCATGACAACCATGCAGGCGTCGATGCGGGTACCATCCTCCAGTTCGACGCCGACGACTTTCCCGTCATGCCCCAAGATTTGTTTGGTGTTGGCCTTAGTCAGCACCGAAACACCGAGGTCCTCAAACGCTTTTTCGAGCAAATATCCGGCTGCCTGATCAAGCTGACGTTCCATCAGCGTTGGCATCAGGTGAAGAACCGTAACGCCCATGCCCTGCGCCTTCAGGCCAGCTGCCGCTTCAAGGCCAAGCAGACCACCGCCGATGACCACTGCATGGCCCTTATCGGCAGCAACGTCGATCATACGCTCAACATCATCAAGGTCACGGTAGGTTAAAACGCCATCGAGATCATGGCCCGGCACCGGAATGATAAAAGGATTGGAGCCCGTTGCGATCACCAGCTTGTCATAAGCGACCGTGTTCCCATGCTCGCAGGTGACGGTTTTCCCAGCGCGATCTATATCGACGATCTTCGCAGACTTGTGCAGTATCACGCCATGTTGCGCGTACCAATCATCATCATGCGTGATGATATCGCCATATTTTTTCTCGCCGGAAAGAACCGGCGAAAGCATCAACCGGTTATAGTTCACGCGTGGTTCCGCGTTGAAAATCGTCACATCATACGCGTTGGCGTCAATGTCGAACAAATATTCCAACATTCTGCCCGGCGCCATGCCATTGCCGATGACGACAAGTTTTCGTTTGTCACTCATCTCGTCACTCCGCCGCCTGCAGTGTTTTCGACTGGCGCGCGATACGTGCGGCACGTCGTGCCTTGATCGCTTCCAATTGCTCTTCAGACGGATCAGCGCCGCCCTCATAAGCTTCGAGGAACTCAAGCAACTCTTCGCGGTACGCGTAATAGTCCGGATGATCCAAGAGCGCTTTGCGCGAACGCGGACGCGGCAAATCAACTTCCATGATGTTGCCGATCTTTGCATTCGGTCCGTTGGACATCATCACCACGCGGTCTGCCAACAAGATGGCCTCATCCACATCGTGTGTCACACAAATCGCGGTCACTTGCGTGCGCTTCCAGACATCCATCAGAACGTCCTGAAGTTCCCAGCGGGTCAGCGAATCCAACATACCGAACGGCTCATCGAGAAGGAGCAGCTTCGGTGACAAGGCAAAGGCACGCGCAATACCAACACGCTGCTTCATACCGTTGGACAAATCCGCCGCGGCCTTGTGCATGGCATCAGCCAAGCCAACCCGGGAAAGATAGTACTCAACGACGTCCTTGCGCTCTTGCTTGGTCGCGTCGGGATAAACCCGATCAACGCCAAGCGCGACGTTCTCATAAGCCGTCAACCAAGGCATCAGAGATGGCGCCTGGAACACCACGGCGCGATCCGGGCCTGCTTGCGTAATATGTTTGCCGTCGAGAATAATCGCGCCCTCGGTGATCGGGTTTAGGCCCGCGACCATGGAGAGCACCGTCGACTTGCCACAACCTGAGTGACCGATAAGCGTTGTGAATTCGCCTTTCTTCATCTTCAGCTCAAAGCCATCGACAACCGTCAATGGGCCCTTCGGCGTCGGATAGACTTTCTTGAGTTGAGAAAACTCAAGGAAGCGTTCCTCATTGAGCGCTGCAGAGGCTTTCACGTAAGCCTCCGGCAGGTCGTCTTTCTTGGCAGTGAATGGCACCACATTTGGCAAAATGATGTCGTTCTCGACATCCGCGCCGCGCTCAAGACCAATCTCCATAAGATAGTTGGTGACGTCACCGCGCAACTTGATGAAGGTCTCGTCATGGTTCATCTCAGCACGGTCGCGTGGACGCGGGATGTCAACGTCGAAACTTTTACCAAGCGTAGCATCCGGGCCGGGCGTCAGCGGAATGATCCGGTCGGCAAGAAGAATGGCTTCGTCCACATCGTTGGTGATGAGGATAATCGTCTTCTTCTCTTTTTCGCAGATCGCCGCAAACTCATCCTGCAACTTGGAGCGGGTCAACGCGTCGAGTGCAGACAATGGTTCATCGAGCAAAAGAACTTCAGGCTGCATGGCCAAGGCGCGTGCAACAGAAACCCGCTGGCGCATACCGCCGGAAAGCTCTGCAGGTTTGCGATCCTTGGCCGGCGTCAGGCCCACCATATCGATATACTTATCGATGATTGCGGTGCGTTCGGCCTTGGACTTTTTGCCGTGAACGCTGTCAACGGCCAACGCAACATTGCCGGTCACCGACAGCCAAGGCATCAATGAATAGGATTGGAAAACCAACCCGCGCTCTGGGCCCGGGCCATCGATCTCCTTGCCTTTGAAGATCACGCCGCCCTCATCGCCCTTGTGCAAACCAGCAAGGGCAGAGATCAGCGTGGTTTTTCCGGAGCCAGAGAAGCCGACGATGGCGATAAACTCGCCCTCGTCTACTTTCAGATTAATGTCTTTGAGAACATTGGTTCGGTCTGCACCCTCACCATAGCTCTTCGACATATTGGATACTTCGAGATAAGACATTGCTTGGTCTCCAAGAAATCAGCGGTTTGCGGAGAAGGTGAAGGCGCGCTGCAGGGCGTACATGACGCGGTCCAGCATGAAGCCGATGATACCGATGGTCAGCACCGCGAACATGATCTTGGCGAGTGACTGTGAAGATCCATTCTGGAATTCATCCCAAACGAATTTTCCAAGACCAGGGTTCTGCGCGAGCATTTCAGCAGCGATAAGAACCATCCAACCAACACCAAGCGACAGACGCAGGCCGGTAAAAATTAGTGGGAGTGAGGAAGGCAGAACAACCTGCGTGATGGTCTTGTGTGTGGGCAGCTGCAACACTTTGCCGACATTCATCAGGTCCTTGTCGACTGAGGCAACGCCGAGAGCCGTGTTGATCAGTGTTGGCCACATGGAGCAAAGGGTCACCGTGATCGCAGAAATCAGCAACGATTTCGGCAACCAGTCCCATCCGCCAGAATAGGTCGCAGACACGATCATGGTCACGATTGGCAGCCAAGCCAGTGGCGATACTGGTTTGAATATTTGAATGAGCGGGTTGATCGCGCCATTGAAAGATTTGGAAAGGCCTGATGCGATACCCAGCGGTACTGCAACAACTGTGGCGATCAAGAAACCTAGGCCCACAGTAAAGAGTGATGTAACGATCTGATCGAGATATGTTGGCTTGCCAGTGTAGACACGCTCACGAACACGATCTTCCTGGCCATTGGCAATCAGCTCCGCGTTACGCGCATCTTGGCGTTCGTAAAACGCGGCAGCCTTTTCACGCTCGCGCAGGTGATCTTCCCAAAGCGCGCCACCCTGCTCAAAGACCTGAACAGGCCCAGGAACGGCACCAAGTGATGTTTGCACCTGCGGCGCCAGAGCACCCCAAGCAAGCAAGAACCCAATGATGCCTAGAAGAGGAATGAGAAGAACGCGCTTGAGTTCAGAGAACTGTTCACGTGGGCTGTCACCAGCAAGCATCTTCAAAATAGGAACAAGCCAGGAAAAACCCAGCGCATCGAGCCAGCCGCTCGCCTTATTTATGGCCGAAAAGATTTTTTCGCGGCCTGATGAGCCAATCACTTCAGTGTCGGTTACGTTTGCCATCTTGGGACATCCCGTGGTGATAAAGTTCGGTTGCTTGGGAGAATAAAGGCGGGCCGTTCAGCCCGCCTTTTGTTCAGTGGGAGCTTAGCCCTCGACCATCTGATCGCCCTTGAGACCAATGGTCAGCGAGTTCAGATAATCGTTTGGTTTTTTGCCGTCGTAGGCAATGCCGTCGATGATATCTTCAGCAGGTGTCGGTGCTTTGTAGCCGTCTGAATCCCATGGGAAGTCAGCTTCGTCGACATAACCTTCATCAACGAGCATACGCGCGGCTTGAAGGTAGACATCAGGAAGGTAAACAGACTTGGCCACTTCATCATACCAAGCATCATCTTTTGGCTCGGCGATCTGACCCCAGCGACGCATTTGCGTCAGGTACCAAACGGCGTCTGAGTAAAATGGGTACGTCGCGTAGTAGCGGTAGAATACGTTAAAGTCCGGAATATCGCGAACATCGCCTTTTTCGAACTCAAATGTACCGGTCATCGAGGCAGCAATGACTTCAGCGTCAGCACCAACATATTCTGAGCGAGACAGGATATCCACTGCTTCAAGACGGTTGGCGTTGTCGTTCTCGTCAAGCCACTTGGCAGCACGGATCAGCGCCTTGGTCAGCGCCAATGTTGTGTTCGGGTTCTCTTCGGTGAACTCTTTGGTCAGACCGAAAACTTTTTCCGGGTTGTTCTTCCAGATTTGGTAATCGGTGATGACCGGAACACCGATGCCTTTAAAGACGGCTGCCTGGTTCCAAGGCTCACCCACACAGTAACCGTCAATGGTGCCGGCTTCCAGAGTAGCAGGCATTTGCGGTGGTGGTGTCACAGAAAGAAGGGCATCAGCATCGATCTGACCGGAAACGTCAGACGGCGAGTAGAAGCCAGGATGGATGCCACCGGACGCCAGCCAATAGCGCAGCTCGTAATTGTGGGTGGAGACCGGGAAAACCATGCCCATGTTGAACGGACGTCCTTCGTCCGCGAACTGCTCAACCACAGGCTTGAGCGCAGAAGCAGAGATCGGGTGAATTGGCTTACCTTCAGCGTCGGTTGGAATATTGGGCTTCATCAGCTCCCAAACTTCGTTGGACACAGTGATACCGTTACCGTTCAAGTCCATTGAGAACGGAGTGACGATGTGAGCCTCGGTGCCAAAACCAATGGTTGCTGCAAGTGGCTGACCAGCCAACATATGCGCACCATCCAATTCGCCTGTGATCACGCGGTCGAGCAAGACTTTCCAGTTCGCCTGTGGCTCGAGCGTCACAAAGAGACCCTCATCTTCAAAGTAGCCTTTTTCATAGGCGATCGCGAGCGGCGCCATATCGGTCAGCTTGATAAAGCCAAACTTCAGCTCGTCTTTCTCGACATCCAACATTTCAGCATGCGCAGGCACGAGAACCGTTGAGACGGCAAGGGTTGCAGTTGCCATGGCCAAAAGCCCGCGGCGTGTGGTTTTGAAAAAGCTCATGCTTTTACTCCGTTCAAAGTCCCAAAGGGACAAACAAAAAAAGCCGCTGAAGCGCTTCGAAAACTCGCCAGGAGGAGGATGCGAGAGTCGAAGCGCTTCAGCAGCGTTGCTGTTTAAGGTGGAAACCCGCCATTGGGTGACCGTGGCCTTGGGAGGCTGACACAAACTATGCACGTCGCGTGCCAAACTGATAAAGAAAATTTTATTTCTTATTTTTCAATAGGTTGCCGAAAAAACGGCTTTTCAGATCAGCATAAAGTCTAGTCTAAGCATGCACTATCGCAGTGCACCATAAATCGTTGCCTGATTAAAAATTAGACATGATGCAAAAATGAGCGTCGATTATTGCCTTTTTTGACCGGCAACGTAGGCATCGACTTCGTCGGGATCAAAAACCTGTCCGTCGAAGAAACCATCCGGCCCTAAAGTGAGCATACTGCTACCGGCACCCACAACGGTCGATGAGGCCAGCGCGCCCTCCACTTTGGAACTTGCGGCAGGTATCGCTGCGCCGGTTCCTTTTAACGCCTCGCGATAAAGATCTGGCCGGTAGGTCCGGCGCGCAATATCAGCGTGCGCAGGCAAATGGTCGACCTGTCCCCAGCGGACCATTTGCGTGTAAAACCACGCAGCATGGCTCTGCCACGGGAACGTTGCCGCGCGTTCATACGGTTCATAGACAGCGGGGCCCTTCAGCGCTGCGGTCAAAATCTTGGCATCGATGCCCAAATAATCCGGCCTGGACAGTATATGCGATAGGGTTTGACGGTTTGCAGCGTCCGAACACCATTGTGAAGCGTTGCTAAGGGCGCGAACAAGCCCAGCCAATGTTGAGCCGTTCTTGCGCGCCCAATTGGCATCCACGCCGAGCACCTTTTCAGGGCTGGAGGCCCAAATATCGTTCTTAGTGGTCAAGATCTTTCCGACGCCGCGGGTTTGAGCGACGGTGTTCCAAGGCTCCCCTACACAAAACCCGTCAATGGTGCCCTGCTCCAACGCATCAGGCATGAAGGGCGGCGGCAGGATAACAATCTCTACCTCGTGGTCTGGGTCGATGCCTGACCCGGCAAGCCAATAGCGAAGCTCAAAATTATGAGCCGAGTGCGGATGAACAACGCCAAAGCGAAATTTCTCTGCGCCACCTTCAGCTCGACTTTCTATAAGACCCTTTAATGCACGTCCGGCGTCCAACGCCCCAGTAGCGGCTAGTGTCAGGGCGGCAAAGACTTGGTCGGAAACGGTAATGGCATTTCCACCAAGGCCCAAAGACATCGGCACAATGATTTCGGTGTCAAAAGGTGTCAGCCCAAGGTTGGATGCGATTGGCATTGGCGCCAGCATATGCGCGATATCAAAATGTCCGATCGCCATCCGGTCTCGAATATTCGCCCAAGACGTTTCCTGCACGAGAACCAGATCTATGCCTTCGCTTTCGGCAAAACCCACTTCGCGCGCTGCGGCCAAAATCGAAGCATCAATGAGTGGCATGAACGCTGCCGTGACAAGTTTCATATCATTCATCCCCGTCACCCAGCAGTGAAGCCGACAGCAATAAACTCTCTGCCACTTCAACAATCCGCCGATTTTGGTCCATCGCGGACTTGCGCAAAAGCGCGTACGCCTTTTCTTCAGAAAGGCCCCGGCTCTTCATGATGAGCCCTTTTGCCTTGTCGATCGTCGTCCGGTCCGCCAAGGCCGATTTCGCTGTCTCAAGCTCGCGTTCCAAGCGTGAAAACGCATTGAAGCGGCTGATCGCCATTTCCATGATCGATTTGATACGGTCCTGCCGAAAACCATCAACCACATAGGCTGATACGCCAGCCTCTATCGCCTTTTCCATCGATGGCTTGTCCGAGCGATCGACAAACATCGCTACAGGCCGCTTCACCGCTCGGGTTACCTGCAGCATATTTTCCAGCATATCGCGGTTTGGGTTGCCTAAATCGACAACGATGACATCGGGTTGAAGCGTCACAATGCGAGCCGCAAGCTGATCCATTTGCGTGATGACTTCGATCCGCGTGTAGCCTTCAGCGCGCAAACCATCCTTAATGATGGCCGCACGCGCATCATTGGTGTCAATCACCAGTACAAAAGGTGGGTTCGCTACCATGCCGGCATTTTGCGCATGCATGGTGATTGTGCAATGCAATATTTTGTAATTGCTCTTTTTTCACGGATAATCAAAGTCAATCGCAAAGCTCGCAAGCGACATCGTGAGTATACAGATATGGTTTTAAAATGGGTCCGGTACGACTAAATTAGCTTTATGGATCAGACGCTCAAACCGCAAACGACAACTCTAAACTACGGCCCAAACCGCGCCGCGTTTGATGCGCTGCACCAGGTAAATACTGGCGGCGTTCTGGCGGTAATTACAAGCACACAAGGCCCGTCTTATCGACCCATTGGCGCGGCAATGGCACTGTACCCCGACACGAAACGTCTAGTCGGCAGTCTGTCGAGTGGCTGTATAGAAGGTGATTTGCTGCACCATGCAGCCAACTGCCTGAACGCTAGCCAAGGTAGTACAGTGCGCTATGGCATTGGGTCTCCCTATATCGACATTCAACTGCCATGTGGTGGCGCTCTGGAGATAACGCTCGTCCCTCAGCCTCCCTCTGATGTTCTTACCCATGTCCAAAATGCACTCGCAGCACGAGAGACAGCCCAATTTTCTGTCCATCCTGATGGTTATTTGGAGAAAACGCCGCAACCGGGTGCGCTCACCGTGAACTATGAACCGGACATGCACTTTACAATTCTGGGAAAAGGCCCTGAGGCGACAATGTTCGCAGGGCTAGCGGTCGCGGCGGGCTACAGCGCGCAATTGTTTTCACCGGATGAGGAAACACGGCAGTTCGCATCTGACGCGGGTTGCGTTGCCGCAAATCTCACCAAAGGTAAATTCCCGGATACGGCCATCGTGGATCGGCATTCGGCGATAGTCCTATTTTTCCATGACCATGATTGGGAACCGGACCTTCTGGCATCAGCGGTTGAAACAAACGCCCGTTACATCGGTGCACAAGGGAGCCTGCGCGCCCGCGCAACGCGCGATGATGCGCTGCGCGCCATTGGCGTTACCGAGGAGAAGATCGCGCAAATACACGGCCCAATTGGCCTTTTGCCATCGGCGCGCGATCCTCAAACATTAGCGGTGTCGGTATTGGCCGAAGCGCTGGCAGCTTTTAAGGCGCCGCGATAACACATTGGCGTTGGGAACCAAGCCCCTCAACCGACAGCTCCATAACATCGCCCGGCTTCAAATAAACCTTCGGATTTTGGCCCATTCCAACGCCGGGTGGCGTACCGGTGGAGATGATATCGCCGGGCTGCAGACTCATGAACTGGCTTAGATATGAGATCACATGCGCCACGCCATAGACCATCGTGGCCGTCGAACCGTCTTGGAAAACATGACCGTTGACGGAGAGCTTCATATCCAGCGCTTGTGGATCGGCGATTTCATCAGCCGTTACCAGCCACGGTCCGACAGGCCCGAATGTATCGGCTGATTTCCCCTTCACCCACTGGCCGGAACGCTCCAGCTGAAAGTCCCGTTCCGAGATATCATTGATCACGCAATAACCGGCAACATGGCTGAGGGCATCAGTTTCATCGACATATTTCGCCTCCGCACCAATCACCACACCCAGTTCTACCTCCCAGTCGGTCGACACTGAATTGCGCGGTATGTGAACATCATCATCTGGCCCGCAAATCGCAGATGTGGCTTTCATGAAGATCACCGGCTCAGGCGGCACTTCCTTGCCGCTTTCAGCGGCGTGGTCGGCATAATTCAGGCCGATACAAATGAATTTGCCCACATGCCCGACGCAAGGCCCGATACGTGGATCCCCATCCACAAGCGGCAGGCTTTCCATATCCAGCGCTTCGATGATTGCCAAACCTTCCGGTGTCAAAATCTCACCAGACAAATCGGAGACATATGGCGAAAGGTCTCTTATGGCACCGGCACCATCCAAAATACCCGGTTTTTCCTGACCCGAAGGTCCGTATCTTAAAAGCTTCATCGTGCACCGCCAATCATCCAGCTGAGGCTCGTTGTTTTGCAACCGATTGCAAAAACGTCAAGCCGACAGTAGGACTTAAACCATGCAATCGCTCAAGAACCGGATCACTTTAAAGGAAGTCGCCGAGCGCGCTGGCGTTTCCCGCTCAGCGGTTTCGCGTACATTTACACCCGGTGCTTCCGTCTCAAAAGGAACAAGGGAACGCGTCGAGCGCGCAGCCGAAGAGCTTGGCTATCAACCAAGCGTTTTAGCATCCGGCCTATCAACGGGACGGACCAAGCTTATCGGCTTGGTATCCAATAACTTCCGCAACCCATTCTATCTGGAAGTGTTCGACACTTTCACAACTGCATTGCAAAACAGCGACCTGCGCCCGCTGCTGGTAAATCTTACCGAAGATTTTGATGCCGATCGCGCGCAATCCATGCTCCAACAATATTCAGTCGACGGTGTGGTGGTGGCCTCCTCAACGCTGCCGCCACAATTTGCGACTGCTTTCTCCAACGCCGGGCTTCCCGTGGTTCACGCCTTTGCAAGGCATCTCGACAACCCCAATGTGGATACCGTTGGCATCGACGATGTGAGCTGCGGCGATCTGGCAGCGCGCCACCTCCTCGGGCTCGGCTACAAGCAGTTAGGCTTTATTGGTGGCCCGCAAAAAGCAGCATCAACCATGGATCGGCAAACCGGTTTTTTGCGCGTGGCGGGGAGCGAATGCCCGGTCTTCTATGCTGAAGACTATGCATTCGATGCGGGATTTAGCGCGATGAATCACGCGATCGAGAGCGGCAAAATCGCGGATGCGTATTTCTGCGGCGATGATGTAGTCGCGATTGGCGCTAAAGCCGCATTGGAGGCATCGGGGAGATCCGTTCCCGGCGACGTCGGGCTGATCGGTGTCAACGGCATGACGATCAGCGGATGGCAGAGCGTGGATCTGACCACGTTTCGACAACCGCTGGCCTGCATTGTAGACGCGGTCATCGAACGGTTGCTCGAACTTATGGAAGACCCTGCCAGCACACCGCGCGCGATCCGCTTTGATCCAGAACTCATTGAACGCAACACACTGGCCCGGCGCTAGCCGACTTGAAACATCGGCGGCCGGGCGTCGACCCAAGCACCGCGATCCTTGGCCGAACGAACCGCCGCATAAACCGCCGCCATGGACCGCAAGCCATCTGCTGCTGATGGCAAACCGTCACGTTTTTCACCAGATATTGCCGCCGCAAGGTCCACATAAATGTTCGCCACAGCCAGCGGGAAACCCTCTGGGTGAGCGATCGCCACCCGGCTCAGCGAAGCGGCGGCATTCGATAAACCGGCCTCTCCCTTTTCCATGATCTGTGTACGCCCACCAACAGTTGTATAGTACACTTGGTTGGGCTGCTCAGATGCCCACCGCAGTCCGCCGGTCTCACCAAAAACCTGAATATCAAAACCATGCTGGCGGCCAATTGCGACTGAAGAGGTCCACAGCCGACCAACAGTACCGCCCTCCATGCGGAAGTTGACCATCGCGTCATCCTCCAGTTCGCGGCTTGCAATAGTCGAGGCAAAGTCAGCCGAAAGTTCACGCACCTCATCGCCCGCCACGAACGACGCCATATGCATGGCGTGGATGCCGCAGTCAGCAAATTGGCCTGACACACCCGCCATCTTAGGATCATAACGCCAGCGCACACGCGGATTGTCCGCATCGGTCGCGTCTCCATGGTGACCGTGGCTGAAAGCAGTGACAACCAAGCGAACTTTTCCGATCTCACCGGACGCCACCATGTGGCGCATTTCGCGCACCATCGGATAAGCCGAATAACAATAGTTCACCGCGCAAATTTTGCCCGAAGCCTCCGCCACGCGGACAATTTCTTCGCCTTCATCTACGGTCATCGTCATGGGCTTTTCGCAAAGCACATTGAACCCGGCTTCAAGGAAAGCTTTGGTGATTTCAAAGTGCGTTGAGTTCGGCGTCGCCACTGTCACCAAATCCACCCGATCACCACGGGCCTTTTCACCTTCAAGCATTTCGCGCCAATCGCCATAGGCACGATCCGCCGCGACACCTAGTTTTTGCGCATAGGCTTTGCCTTTTTCGGCATCCACATCGAGCGCACCGGCGGTCAAGGAAAAAAGACCGTCGGCCTGCGCGCCCAAACGGTGGGCTGGACCAATCTGGCTACCTTCGCCGCCACCAATCATTCCCCATTTCAGCTTGGTCATCGAACGCTCCTTAAACAAAACCGATCGAACGCAGATAGTCGCGATTGACTCTCGCGTCGCCTACTGGGTCAGTACCTTCAAGGGTCGGATCACAATCCTGCTCCACCGTGCACCAACCCTCAAAACCGGCATCCATCAACACTTGGCGCACGGTCGGGAAATCAACATCACCATCGCCCAGATTGCAGAAAATGCCTTGCCCGCATGCGTCATAAAAACCCGTACCATTGGCGATCACATCCGCTTTCACGCGTGGATCGATATCCTTGAAGTGCATGTATGAAATGCGGTCGATATGCCGCTTCATAAAAGCGACCGGATCGAAACCGGCATAGGAATGATGGCCGGTATCAAAACAAATCTTCAGGATGCTTTCATCCACCTCGTTAAGCAACCGCTCCAACTCAGGCTCAAAATCCATAAAACCGGCCGCATGGGCATGAATACCCACGGTCAATCCGTATTCCTCCGCCCCCATTTTGGCGACATGGGCGATCCGGTCACGGAAGACGTTCCACTCAGCTTTATCCATCTGTTCCGCGGCGTCAGCGCGACCCGCAGTCGGCGCACGCCGCTCGGATATGGAATCGATCAGCACGAGATGTTTCGCCCCATGCGCCACCAGTGCTTCACAGGTGCGCACAGAACCATCGAGCACGTCGTCCCACTGCGCGGGATCGTGGAAAGCACGAAAGACAACGCCGCCGATCAGCGTTAGATCATGTTCCGCCAAAGCATCGGCAACCATCGGCGGGTCCTCAGGCATAAAGCCGACCGGGCCGAGTTCGATACCCTTGTAGCCGGCCTCCGCATTCTCACGCAGTACCTGTTTCCATGGCGGGTTGCGCGGATCGTCTGCAAACTCAACGCCCCATGAGCAAGGCGCATTACCGATCTGAATGGTCATGATCGCTGATCTCCGGTTGGATTGTTAAAGAGTGGCAATGTCGACCCATTGCCGTTGGTCGCTCGACAAGCGGGTGGCTTCCACCACCCGGTTGACTTCCATGCCGTCTTCAAAGGTTGGCCAAACATTCTGGGCTGTTTCGATGGCGGTCAGAAAGTCTTTTGCTTCAATAATGATCTGGTCTTGGTAGCCGGTACCGTGACCTGGCCCCTGACAGAATGGCAAATAGTCGGGGTGATCAGGTCCGGTCAGAATCTTCTTGAAACCGCGATGCGAAGCCGGACCTGAGCCCTCATAAAGCCACAACGCATTTTGATCTTCCTGATCAAACCGGATCGCACCCTTGGTCCCAGTGATCTCATACGCGTAACCCATCTTCTTGCCGTGGGCGACCCGGCTGAAGAATAGATGCCCCATAGCGCCATTTTCAAACCGACACATGAATTGGGCTTGGTCATCATTGATCACAGCTTCAGGACCATTCTCACCATCGCGCTCTGCAACAACAGTCTCAACAACTGCGTTCAGTGACGTAATTGGCCCCACCAAAGCCAAGGCACCATTGATCATGTGCGGCGCCAAATCACCCATGGTGCCCGCTGCGATGTCCCGCGTGCGCCAATTGGCAGGCGTTACTGGATCGGCCAGAAAATCTTCCGTGTGCTCACCGCGGAACCAATAGATGTCACCGATCGCACCATCGGCGATCAGCTGGCGCGCAAACTGGGACGCAGGCGTGCGGATATAGTTGAAGCCAGACATGTTGATTACCCCTGCTTCGTTGGCTGCAGCCACCATCGCCCGGCTTTCAGCCAGATCGCGACCAAGCGGCTTCTCGCAAAACACCGGCTTACCCTTGGAGAAGGCTAATGTGGCAATCTCCAAATGTGTATCCTGCGGAGACGCGATCACCACAGCGTCTACATTATCGTCAAGCACCAACTCCTTCCAGTCCGATGTGGCGCGGGCGAAGCCGTAGGCAGCACGATAGCGCTCGGCGCTCGCAGCCGAGGTGGCACACACCATTTCGAGGCGCGGACGAAGCTTTGTGTCAAATACCGATCCAACAGCGGCGTAGGCCACCGCATGGGCTTTTCCCATGTAGCCGCCGCCAACGATACCGATCCCTATTTCGGCCATGGCATTTCCTCCCAGGTGTCGCGCAATAATCTTTTTGCAACCGGTTGCAAAACCCATTGCGCTGTGTTTCCATATTCGTCAAGCCGCAAAATAGGCGGCACCAAAAAAGAACGGGAACTACGGCATGTCGGCCACGGGAGGATTAAGGGCGATTGTCATCGGGCGTGCGGGCATGGACCTTGCACCCGAACCACAGGGCACGTCTATCGAAGACGCTGAGACTTTCTCGTCTTCGCTGGGAGGCTCTGCTGCCAATATTGCGGTTGGGATAAGTCGCCTTAGCGGGAAAAGCGCTTTGCTGACCCGACTATCCGACGATCCAGTTGGTGCCTACTGCATCAAACAACTTGAAAATTATGGTGTATCGACTGAGTTCATAAGCCACTCCATCGATCAAACCCGATCATCATTGGCACTGAGCGAAGCGCGGGTCGAAAACCATCGCACACTCATCTACCGCAACAATGCGTCCGACCTGACGCTAAGCACAGAAGACTTGTTTGGGATCGACTGGGCGGCTTGGAACGCACTCGTCATAACGGGCACCGCGTTGGCGCAGGAGCCCTCTCGGTCAGCAACTTTTGAAGCTTTGCGATCAGCAAAGGCGCACAGGCTTCAAACAATTATTGACGTGGACTATCGCCCCTATTCTTGGGCGTCACCGGAAGACGCTGCGACGACACTCATGCGTGCTGCAGAGCTTTGTGATGTGATCGTAGCCAATGATGAAGAGTTTGCCGTGCTCGCCAATGGCGGCGACGGCTATGCAATCGCAGAAAGGCTAGCGAGCCGAAAAGGACGTATCGTCGTTTACAAAATGGGCTCAAACGGAAGCCACACATTTGCTGATGGCGAGCGCATTGAAACAGGCATTCGCAAAGTGCAGCCGCTCAAACCAACAGGCGCTGGTGATGCTTTCCTTGCAGCGTTCTTGTCCGCTTTATCAGCCCAAAGGCCTTTGGCGGACGCCGTTGATTTCGGCAGCACAGCTGCGGCACTTGTGGTGACCCGGGCGGGTTGCGCACCTGCGATGCCCACCGAAACTGAAATAAACAAATTTGCCGCCACCACCCCGATGACAATGCCCGCTGGAAGTTGAGAAAAACATGCACATTGCTCCCTACGACAATAAAAATGAACCGATTGTTGGCGCCGACCATGAACTGGTGCCGCTCAACTATTTCAACATCGTCAAACTGACGAAGGGTCAAAGCTTTACCTACCAAGTACCCGGCTATGAGACTTGTATTGTTCCGGCAACAGGCACCGTCGATGTCACAGTCGGTTCTTTTAAGGCCAATGCGCTTGGCGGTCGGGGCGTCGATGTATGGGATGGCGAACCGGAAGGCGTTTATGTTCCCACCGGGATGGAAGCTGTTTTCACCTGCACATCGGACGACGCCGAAGTTTTTGTCGCTGGTGCCAAGTTCGACGAGGTACTGTCGCCTTTTGCGGTTCGGTCCGATGAAATTGATCTTGTGCAATATGGCTCCGATGACACAAAAACCCACCGCAAGATCAAACATATCCTTGGTCAAAAACAGGCCGGCAAAGTCGGACGCCTTTTGGTGAGCGAGCTCTACACCGTGGGGCAAGGCGGCTGGTCAGGCTTCCCGTCCCACAAGCACGATACTGATCGTCTGCCCGACGAAACACGCCATGACGAAACCTACAATTTCCGCTTCCGGCCAAAGCATGGATCGGGCATGCAGATGCTCCAGCGCGAAGAGGATAAGCCCGGTGAAGCATTCCACATGGTCGATGGATCAACCTTCGTGATCGACAAGGGCTACCATCCTTGCTGCGTACTACCGGGTTACGAGATGTATTATTTCACCATCCTCGGCGGTCTCTCTCAACGGCCGCTGGTTCAATATTTCCAGCCAACGCACGCCTATCAGGTTGAGACCATTCCGGGCATCAAAGACATGGTCGCCAAGTTCAAATGAGCCGAGCATCCCTCCGAGACGTACTGCCGATTGCACTGCGCGAGAATTATGCGCTGGCCGGTTTGGTTGTGCTTGGCTGGGAGGATGCGTTGTCCTATGCCGAAGCTGCCCAAGAAACTGGCCTGCCCTTAATCCTTCAGGCCGGCCCGGGCTTCCGCAGGCATATGCCCCTCGAGGTTATCGCGCCAATGTTCAACAACGTGGCGGAAAATGCTTCAGTGCCGGTGGTGTGCCACCTCGATCATGCAACCGATCTGGACGAATGCCGCAAAGCACTCGATCTTGGATTTACGTCAATCATGTTCGACGGATCTTCGAAGTCCCTGAATCAAAATATCGACCTGACGGCACAAGCTGTTGAATTGGCGAGGCGATTTGAAGCGTCATGCGAGGGTGAAATCGGGTTTGTCGGCTATGCGGAGGGCGAACCCGGCTCCGTGACGGACCCACAAGAAGCTGCCCGCTTTGCAGCCGAAACCGCAGTTGATGCGATGGCCATCTCGGTAGGCAATGTGCACCTACAAACCGAAAAAGCGGCGAAGATCGACTGGTCAGCCCTGCAGGCAATTGATGACACGACAAATGTGCCGCTGGTGCTTCATGGCGGTTCCGGGATTCCATCGCGCGATCGGCAAAAGCTTGCTGCTAGCAGCGCGGTCTGCAAATTCAACATCGGCACGGAATTGCGCATGGCCTTTGGCAGCGCGTTGCGCACGACACTCGCGCGCGAACCGGAACTCTTTGACCGCCTGACCATCATGCGCAACACGGCCCCCGCGGTGGTGGCAGAGGCCAAACGTATCATGCTGGAACTGAAAGGAACGTAGTATGGGAATTCGGCCCGCTTACTTTGCAGAAGAAAATGTGAACCTCTCGGAGTTTCGCGAACTGGTTGAACGCGAGACGTCTACTTCCGACGCGCCAAGCGCCTCAAAAATTATAAGCAATGTGCCCGTCTATGATGGCGTTACGCTTGAGCCTGCGCTGGATGAAAAAGACAAAAAGCGTGCGCTGATGGCAGAGTGGGCAAATGTACTGATGCATGGCCCTGGTGTGCTCGTCATTTCCGGCGCGGCAACCGACATGGACGCCATCGATGCGGCGACCGAAGCCTTTGAAGACATCATCGCCAAAGAGGCGGAGGCTGGAAACGGCGCTGACCATTTTGCGGCAGCCGGCGCGAACGCGCGCATATGGAACTCACTTCAAAAATTATGCCTGAAAGCGCCGGAGACATTTGTGCATTATCACGCCATGCCGCTGATCGATGCGGTCTGCGAAGCTTGGCTCGGCCCCGGCTATCAAATGACCGCTCAGGTCAATTTGGTGCGGCCGGGAGGTAAAGCGCAGCAAGCCCATCGCGACTACCATCTCGGCTTTCAAACGGCAGAGATATGCGCACAGTTTCCAGCCCATACCCATCTCCTGTCGCCGGCTCTAACGCTGCAAGGTGGTCTTGCTCACGTTGATATCCCCGTTGAGGCAGGCCCAACCAAATTGCTGCCGTTCTCTCAACTTTACGAAGCCGGATATGCTGCATGGCGACGCGATGATTTTCGCGACTATTTTGAGGAAAACCATGTCCAGCTACCAATGAAGAAGGGCGACGCCATCTTCTTCAATCCAGCGCTATTCCACGCTGGCGGCGAAAATCGCACAAATGAGATTGAGCGCCTCGTGAACCTTTTCCAAGTCTCGTCACCGTTCGGGCGCGCCATGGAAAGCATCGACCGCATCGGCATGGCAAAAGCGATATATCCGTCACTATTGATAGCCAAGACGGGCGGCGAGCTAACCGACGCGCAGACCCGCGCGGTGGTGGCATGTTGTGCAGAGGGATACGCGTTTCCAACGAATCTCGATACCGACCCGCCAGCAGGTGGACTGGCACCCCAAACGCACGCCGATATCTTGGTCCGATGCATCGAAAATGGAACAAATCTGGAAGCATTTTTGCGCGAAATTGATGAAGCGGAAAGCAAGCGCCAGTCGTGACATCGAATTGCCGCAATGCACAAACGAATTTCCTTGACTGACTTTCAAAATCGAACAAATATTTCATTGAAGCCAAAAATGGTCGTTTCATTCCAAAATGGAACGAACCCGACTGGCTAACAAGATCTCTGTTTAAGGAGACTTCCGGATCAATTCAGGCGCGACCGGACGCCATTTGTGGAGGAAACACATTATGAAAAAACTCATCGCGACTCTCGCGACAACAGCGGCTGCGGTGGCAATTGCCGGCGCAGCATACGCAGCTGACATTATCGTTGTCTCACACGGACAGGCAAACGACCCATTTTGGTCAGTTGTGAAAAACGGTGTTGACCTGGCAGCCGAACATACCGGCTCAAACGTAGAATACCGCGCACCAGAAACATTCGACATGGTGGCAATGAGCCAGCTCATCGATGCTGCCGTGAACCAGGAGCCAGATGGTCTCGTGGTCTCCATTCCTGATGGCGACGCCCTTGGGCCGTCAATCGAGCGCGCTGTTGCAGCGGGCATTCCGGTAATTTCCATGAACTCAGGTTCTGATGTTGCTGAAAGCCTTGGCGTGACCTTGCACGTTGGCCAGTCAGAATATGACGCAGGCTTGGCGGCAGGCAAAAAGCTTGCCGGTATGGGCGGTTCTTCTGCAATTTGCGTCAACCACGAAGTAGGTAACGTTGCGCTTGACCTGCGCTGCGAAGGTTTCGCTGAAGGCTTCGGCGGCTCTGTTGAAGTCCTGCCAACAGGCAACGATCCAGCAGAAATCGAATCCAAAGTAACAGCGGCACTCGCATCTAATGAAGATGTCGATACGGTTATGGCGCTGGGTGCTAGCTTGGCCGGCGAACCAGCTGTTAACGCCGCTAAAGGTTCAGGCCGCGACGTAGCGGTTGCATCTTTCGACCTTTCAGCTGGCTTCCTGCAGTCCATCGTAGACGGCGATGCGGCTTTTGCCATTGACCAGCAGCAGTTCCTGCAAGGCTACCTGCCTGTGGTTTTCCTGGCCAACAACCAGGAATACGGCCTGATGCCAGGTGGCGACGTGCCATCCGGTCCAAACCTGGTCACTGCTGACAAAGCAGCGCAGGTGATCGAACTGTCCGCGCAGGGCATTCGCTAAGCGCCTGAATAGTTCCGGAAGCGCCCCATGACGGCGCTTCCTTTCTTGTCGCTGCTGGGAGGGAATGGTGACCGACGTACCTGTTGAAAATGGGGACGAGCGGCTCAAGCAGGAGTCGTTTACGTCCAAGATTATGAAGCGCCCGGAGCTTGGCGCGATCGCTGGCCTGGTTCTGGTTTTCATCTTCTTTTTGATCACCGCCGACGGCACAATGTTCTCATTGGCGGGCGTCATCAACTTCATGACCCCGGCTGCTCAATTAGGCATATTAGCCATCGGGGCCGCGCTACTGATGATTGGCGGCGAATTCGATCTCTCGATCGGCTCAATGGTCGCATTTGCCGGCCTTTTCTTCGCGGCCTGTACTGTGACGCTCGGCATGCCTCTTGTGGTGGCCATCCCAGCAACTTTTGCATTTGCCGCTGGTGTCGGCGCGATCAACGGGATCATCGTTATTCGTTCCGGCTTGCCGTCATTTATTGTGACGCTTGCATTTCTTTTCATCTTGCGTGGGCTTTCACTGGTCGGTCTGAAATGGGCCACAGGTGGCTCGACACAGCTGCGCGGTGTTCGCGAAGCGACTGAAGGAGATTGGCTTGCCCCATTCTTCTCCGGCGACGCTTTCCCCGGTTTTTTTGCCTGGCTAGCCAACGCTGGTCTTATTGACACTTTCCGGAACGGCACCCCGAAAGTGCCCGGAATTCCAATCGAAATCATTTGGTTTGTTATCATCGCAATGGTGGCGACATTCGTCTTGCTGAAGACCCCGGTTGGCAACTGGATCTTTGCCTCCGGTGGTGACAAGACGGCGGCTTCCAACTCAGGTGTCCCTGTAAACAAGGTGAAGATCTCGCTCTTCATGGTAACGGCGTGCTGCGCCGCGATGGTCGCGATCATCACCGTCATGGACGCTGGCTCCACCGACTCCCGCCGCGGATTCCAGAAAGAGTTTGAAGCAATCATCGCGGCCGTTATTGGCGGCTGCCTGCTGACGGGCGGCTATGGTTCCGCGATTGGTGCCTTCTTCGGGTCCATAATCTTCGGCATGGTGGTCATTGGCCTTACCTACACCGACTTCGACCAAGACTGGTTCCAAGTGTTCCTTGGCACAATGCTGCTGATCGCAGTCCTGTTCAACAATGCCATCCGCAAACGTGTAACGGGGGAGCGTTGATATGACTGCAGACAGCAAATTTCACCACGGCGACCCCTCAAAAGCTGCGCCGATTGTAGAGATGAAAGACATCGAAAAGCACTTCGGCAACGTCATTGCGTTGGCGGGGGTTAGCTTCGACGTCAAACCGGGCGAGTGTCATTGCCTTTTGGGCGACAATGGCGCGGGTAAATCAACCTTCATCAAAACCATGTCTGGGGTGCACAAACCAACCCATGGCGAGATCTTCTTTGAAGGTAAACCCATGTCCTTCTCTAGCCCGCGCGATGCCATGGAGGCTGGCATCGCAACGGTTTTCCAAGATCTTGCCATGATCCCCTTAATGAGTGTGACACGCAATTTCTTCATGGGTCGCGAGCCAACAAAGGGTTTCGGGCCATTCAAGCAGCTCGACCTCGACATGATGAACAGCACGACGATGGACGAGATGCGCCGGATGGGTATCAACCTGCGTGCCCCGGACCAGGCCGTCGGCACTCTATCGGGCGGTGAACGTCAGACCGTCGCCATCGCACGGGCGGTTTATTTTGGTGCGAAAATCCTGATCTTGGACGAGCCAACATCAGCGCTCGGTGTGCGGCAAACTTCCAATGTTTTGGCCACCATCGACAAAGTTCGCAAACAAGGCATTGGCGTGGTCTTTATCAGCCACAACGTGCGTCACGCCTTGGCGGTTGGTGATCGTTTCACCGTCCTAAACCGCGGCAAAACACTTGGCACGGCAAAGCGCGGCGATATCACCCCTGAAGAACTTCAAGATCTGATGGCGGGCGGTCAGGAGCTCGCCCAACTGGAAGGGTCGCTTGGCGGCACGGTCTAAGCTGAGCAGATTGGGAGCACAAAAATGTCCGGCCCTTTTCAATTGGCTGCTTGTGCAGAAATGCTGTGGCCTGAAAAGCCAATCGATTGGCGCGCCTCGCGGCTAAACGATCTCGGCTTTGGGGTCGGGCTATGGAATTGGCCAGATCATGACATTGAAAAGCTGGAAAAAACCGGCGCGAATTTCACGATCATGAACGGATATCTACACGGGCGATTGGCTGATAATGAAGGCGCCGATATACTTTTGGCATCTGCTGCCCAAACCATCGCGGTGGGCAAGAGCCTGGATGTTGAGCGCTATAATCTGCATGGCACTGGCCTGGGCGAAGGCGGCATTCCTATTGTCCAGCATGACACCGTCACCGGAAGCATGTGGCTCAAAGCCAAAGACACACTTGAGCGCATCTGCGACTTGGCAGAAGAGCAAGGTGTCGTCTTTACGTTGGAAAATCTGAACCCCCTTGATCACCCCGGTTGCCCTTTTGGTTCAACATCTGATGTGCTGAGCCTTGTTTCCGCCATCGACCGCCCACAATTGAAGATCAATCTCGACCTTTACCACACGCAGATCGGTGAAGGTGATTTGATCCGCTGGTGCGAAAAATGCCTGCCTTGGATCGGAGAAATCCAAGTGGCTGACAATCCTGGCCGATGCGAACCGGGTACGGGTGAGATCAACTATCCCTCCATAGCAAGTGCGTTGGTCGACATGGACTATCATGGTCCGGTCGGTATGGAAGCTTTTGCAAAAAGCAACTCTGACACCGCGCTTGAAGCTTTCAAACGCGCGTTTACTCCACACGAAAAACAGACTTTGGGCTCCGCCCAGGAACAGAGAAAGGTTCCTGCTTAATGGCAATTAAACTTGCACTTTTGGGTGCCGGACGTATCGGCAAGGCCCACGCTCGCGCGGTATCGGCAAACCCGGATGCGGAACTGGCAGCGGTCGCCGACGCCATGCCGGCAGCCGCCAAAGCTCTGGCCGATCAATATGGGTGCCCAGTTGCAACGATCGATGAGATTGAAGAAGACGCCAGCGTTGACGGGGTAATTATCTGCACGCCAACGCCAACACATGCCGACCTGATCGAACAGTTTGCGCGCGCGGGCAAAGCGATCTTCTGCGAAAAACCCATCGATCTTGATGCTGATCGCGTACGGCAATGCTTGACCGTGGTCGAGAAAACCGGGGCCAGTCTAATGGTCGGCTTCAACCGCCGTTTCGACCCTCACTTTGCCTCGGTCAAAAAAGCCATCACCGATGGTAAGATTGGCGATGTTGAGCTTGTTCAAATCACTTCACGCGATCCTGCACCGCCACCGATCGACTATATAAAAGTGTCCGGCGGCATTTTTCGTGACATGATGATCCACGACTTTGACATGGCCCGCTTTCTGCTCGGCGAAGAACCCGTCATGGTGTCCGCCAGCGGTTCAGTACTTGTCGATCCGGCTATTGGCGAAGCTGGGGACGTCGATACCGCGACAGCCACATTGACAACCGCCAGCGGCAAACAATGCGTCATCACCAACAGCCGCCGCGCTTCATATGGCTATGACCAAAGGGTCGATGTTCATGGCTCCAAGGGCGCTGTTTCCATTGAGAATGAGCGTGAAACGTCACTAGAGCTCGCAACAAAAGCCGGATATACCCGCGCACCGTTGCTCGACTTTTTCATGGAGCGCTATGAAAAGGCCTACGCAATTGAGATTGCGGCTTTCGTGTCAACAGTTCGCGATGGTCACGCGCCCTCGCCCGACGGCAATGACGGGCTCAAGTCACTTTTGATTGCAGACGCTGCGGTAAAGTCGCTTCAAGAAGGCCGTCCGGTCGCGGTGTAATGATGAGTATTCACGAGCGCCGACTGGGAGCATTTGATAATTTCCGCGAACGGGTCGCGCAGTCACAGCGTCAAATGCCTAAACGGTTGTCGCAAGCAGCAAGCTACATGTTGGCCAACCCCGAAGACACGGCCTTGGGCACTGCAGCCAGCGTTGCGCGGGCGGCGGACGTGCAACCATCTACACTCGTAAGGTTGGCTCAGCATTTGGGTTATGCCGGGTTTTCAGACATGCAAACGGTCTTTCGCGAACGCCTGAAAGACCGATCTTCCAACTACGAAGAGCGCCTCGATCGCATGCGTCTGACTTCCGGCGGCGACACACAACAAAGCAGCGCCATGCTCGAGGGATTTATGCATGCGGCGCGCCAGTCGCTTGATACGCTCAACGAAAACGTCGATCTGGGACAATTTTCAAACGCCGTAGATATCCTATCATCGGCCGAGACTATCTACATGGTAGCCCGGCGCCGTGCTTACCCCGTCACCGCCCACATGGCCTACATTTGGGGCAAGCTCGGGGTTCGGTCTGTTATGGTGACCGCAACAAACGGCATCGAAAATGAAATCGCGGCCTATGCCAAACCCGGTGATGCGGCTTTTGTTTGCAGTTTCTCGCCCTATACACCAGAGACCATTGAACGCACAGCAGTGCTGGCTGATCGCGACGTCCCTATCGTTGCGCTTACCGATTCGCCCCTGTCTCCACTCATCGAATTTGCATCCGTTACCCTAGAAGTCGCAGAAAGCGATTTTGCCGGATTCCGGTCTCTGGCGGCCAGCTTCACATTAAGCACAGCGCTGACCGTCGCGGTTGCCGAGAAGCGCCGCGGAGGTAAACTGAAATGACCACAGCAACAGCCAAAACCCTCGACCTCATCACCATCGGGCGCTCATCGGTTGACCTCTATGGCGACCAGATCGGTGGGCGCCTTGAGGACATGGGATCCTTCGCCAAGTATATTGGCGGGTCGCCCACCAACATTGCCGCCGGCTCATCGCGCCTTGGTTTGAAAACAGGAGTGCTCACCCGTGTTGGTGATGAACATATGGGACGCTTCATTCGTGAGCAGTTGGTCGCTGAGGGCGTAAACGTCGATGGTGTGATCACCGACAAAGATAGGCTCACCGCCCTGGTCATTTTGGGAATTCGCGACGAAGAGTCGTTCCCGCTCATCTTTTATCGCGAAAACTGCGCCGATATGGCGTTGTCGGAAGCCGACATCGACGAGGCTTTTATCGCATCCGCACGTTGTGTTTGCCCAACCGGAACGCACCTTTCCAATCCGAAGACCGAAACGGCCGTCCTCAAAGCACTCGAACTCGCACGCAAGCACAATTGCCGTACAGCATTGGATATTGACTACCGACCCAATCTTTGGGGCCTGTCGGGCCACGGTGACGGCGAAAACCGTTTCATTGCATCGGACATCGTGACCGCCAAGTTACAGGCAACACTTCACTATTTCGACCTGATAGTCGGCACAGAAGAAGAGTTCCATATCGCCGGTGGCTCTACAAACACGATCGAAGCGCTGCGTAGTGTGCGTGCCGTCTCAAATGCCACGCTCGTCTGCAAACGTGGGCCAATGGGTGCGGTGGCGTTCGAAGGTGACATTCCTGACACGCTGGACGAAGGTCGCTCCGGCCCCGGATTTCCCATTGAGGTCTTCAACGTACTCGGCGCTGGAGACGGATTTATGTCTGGGCTTATGCGCGGTTGGCTCACCGATCAAACTTGGGAAACAACCCTCACCTACGCCAATGCCTGCGGCGCATTCGCCGTCTCCCGACATGGCTGCACACCGGCTTATCCGTCCTGGGAAGAGTTGCAGTTTTTCCTCAAGCGGGGTGTCGTTCGCCCAGACCTGCGCAACGATGCGGAGCTTGAACAAATCCATTGGTCCACAAATCGCCGGGCCCAATGGGAAAATTTGCGCGTTATGGCTTTCGACCATCGCATGCAACTGGAAGCCATGGCCGATGCAGCAGGTGCAAACCATGACCGCATCGACGACTTTAAAACTCTTTGCTTGAAAGCAGCCCAAAAGGTTCGCGCGAGTGTTATGGCTGCCAACCGCCCCGATGGTTTTGGGATCCTTTGCGACGATCGGCTTGGCCGCACCGCGCTCCATGCGGCTGCAGGCACCGACCTTTGGATCGGGCGACCAACAGAATTGCCGGGTTCACGCCCTCTTGAACTTGAACCGGAACTCGGTCTGGACCTGGGGCAATTGCGCGAGTGGCCGCGTGATCATGTCGTCAAAGTTCTTTGCTTTACCCATCCCGAAGAAGACGCCGCGGTATGGGAGGCACAAAGCCAATCGGTAAAACGGCTCTTCACGGCGGCGCGGAACAACGGACTTGAGTTTTTACTTGAGATTATTCCATCGAAAGTTGCTGCAACCGATGACCAAACAACCGCACGATTGATCCAGCAATTCTATGATATCGGGGTCTATCCGGATTGGTGGAAACTGGAGCCGCTAACCTCCGCAAATGCATGGCGTAACGCTTGCGAAGCGATCGAGAAGAACGATCCTTACGTACGCGGCGTCGTGGTTTTAGGCCTCGATGCGCCTATGGATGCCCTTACCGAAAGCTTTGCACTGGCCGCCAAAGAACCGCTCGTAAGAGGCTTCGCTGTGGGACGGACAATTTTTGGCAAGGCGGCTGAAAACTGGCTTGCCGGCAATCTCAATGACGATGAAGCCATTAATCAAATGACCGCCCGATACCGCGAACTATGTGACGTGTGGGACCGGGCCCGCGGCCTCACGGCCGAAGACAAGGAAGATAAAACATGGAAACAATCCGCCTAACCGCCGCACAGGCATTTGTCCGCTATGTCAAAAACCAGCTCACCCCCGACGGCGAACCGTACATCTCCGGATGCTGGGCAATCTTTGGCCATGGCAACGTGGTGGGGTTGGGCGAAGCGCTTTATGCTGAGCGCGAAGGCATGCCTACCTATCGTGGCCATTGCGAACAGACCATGGCCCATACGGCCATCGCATATGCCAAACAGAAGCGCCGCCGTCGCGCGATGATGGTCACCTCATCCATCGGGCCCGGTGCAACCAACATGGTCACGGCAGCGGGCGTTGCGCACACAAATCGCTTACCTGCCTTATTTGTACCCGGTGATATCTTCGCCAACCGCGCGCCGGACCCGGTCCTTCAGCAGGTAGAAAATTTTCAGGACGGCACAGTATCAGCCAATGACTGCTTCCGCCCAGTGAGCCGTTACTACGACCGTATCGCCAGGCCCGAACAGATCATGACGGCGCTGCCGCGTGCGTTTCGTGTCATGACAGACCCGGCCGAATGTGGCCCGGTGACGCTTTCGTTTTGCCAAGACGTTCAAGGTGAAGCCCATGATTATCCGGTTTCCTTTTTCGAACCCAAGGTTTGGCAAATCCGCAGGCCAGCACCCGACGAGACCGAACTTCAAGCAGCAGTCGAAGCGATCAAGGTGGCGAAAAACCCATTGGTAATCGCTGGTGGCGGCGTTCACTATTCACTGGCTACCGACACGCTGAAAGACTTTGTGGAACGTCACAATCTGCCGGTTGCGGAGACCCAAGGCGGAAAATCCGCGCTTCCATTCAATCATCCACTCAATTTCGGACCTATTGGTGTGACGGGTTCCTCTTCGGCCAATGCCTTGGCGGAGAAAGCCGACCTCGTAATCGGGATCGGCACCCGATTTCAGGATTTTACCACGGGGTCATGGTCCATCTTCAAGAACCCGGATCGACGTATCATGGCCATCAATGTGCAAGGCTATGACACGTCAAAACACAATGCCGTACCGCTTGTAGCGGACGCGAAAGTCGCCATGGAACAGTTGAGCAACCAGTTGGGTGATCATCGTGCAACTGATCCGGATGCCAGCTTACGCGAAACATGGTTTAGTGAAGTCGCCAAGGTGACCGATGCGCCATCCAAAGACGACAATGCATTACCGACGGACATGCAGGTGGTGGGCGCTGTGCAGCGTGCTACCACACCGGCTACCGTGGTCATGGGCGCTGCCGGCACCATGCCAGGCGAACTCCACAAGCTCTTCTTTGCCAGCCAACCGATGCAATATCACATGGAATATGATTTCTCCTGCATGGGGTATGAAGTTGCTGGCGCCATCGGCATAAAGATGGCTGAACCCGACCGCGATGTGATCTGCATGGTCGGCGACGGCTCATACATGATGGCCAACTCCGAGCTCGCAACAGCGACAATGATGGGCATCAAAATCACCCTCATCATCACCGACAATCGCGGTTTTGGCTGCATCAACAGACTACAAATGGGAACCGGTGGCGAACAGTTTAACAATCTGCTCGACCATGCTTATCACGTTAATCCGTCGGCGATTGACTTCGTCAAGCACACAGAAGCGATGGGCGCAAAAGCGATCAAGGTAGCATCGATAGCAGAGCTGGAAGAGGCATTGGTGCAAGCACGCGAACATAAGGGCCAACCGGTCTCCATTGTGATTGACACTGACCCATATCCATCAACTGAAGCTGGCGGCTCATGGTGGGAAGTTGGCGTACCGGAAGTGTCAGAACGCGAGCAAGTGCGCGAAGCACGCGCGGCGTTTGAAGAAAACCGGAAACTCCAACGCGCGGATTAAGTCGCTATGTTTGATTTCTCGCACCCAATGTTCAAACCCCTATGGGTGCGAGTGCTCATCGTCTTGGTTTGCTTTGGATGGGCATCCTTTGAGTACACCCGCGGCGCAGTCATATGGGGCCTGCTGTTTGCCGCTTTTGGTGGCGTATCTATTTGGGGCCTGTTTGTGGATTACCCGCCCAAATCGAAAAAATCTGACGACAAGTCCGAAGACGACTAGTCGCTCAGCCGCGATAGGCTTGAGGCACCCAATCGCTGCACATCGGATCGGTACGATCCATCGGGAAGCTGACCTGCATCCCATCTCGCGCCGATTTGTAAATAGCTGTCACCAGTTCAATGGACTGTACACCCGCACTGGCAGCAACCAAGCCCGCTTGTTCCGGCGCTCTGCCTTGCAGCACCCGATAAAGAGCCAAAAACTCGCCCGGATAACCCTGCGGACGATCTGCGATGTCTTGATTGATCTCTGTCAGCGCCATGGCGATATCGGCCTGCGTCAGCGGATTGCGCGCCTCAAACTTCCATTGGGCATCGCCGGGTGCATATGGGTTCAAGCCGCTTTCGATAGACATGTTCTCAAAAACAAAGCGAAGCCGGGAGCGATCATCAGAATTGCCAAGCGTGATCGACGATGTTGCAAGAGCGCCGGAGGCAAAGCGGATGTTGATTGCCGCACAGTCTTCAACTTCAATCGGATTGACCCGCGTATCGACCATAGCGCCGACCGCAGCAACATCGCCAAGCACGAGGCTCAAAAGATCATGCGCGTGGATCGCATGACCAAGCACGGCACCGCCGCGCTCGCTGGCCCATTTGCCACGCCAGTCAACGGCGTAATAGTCAGCTGTCCGGTTCCAATGGGTTTCCAGCGTCGCAACAAACGCCTTTCCGGTCATCCCGCGTTTGATCAGCTCCAACGTTTGGAACAATCCTTTCCCGTAGCGATATTGAAAGATTGGCACCAACAGGCGTTCTGCCTTTTGTGATGCCTCCACCATGGCATCGGCTTCGACCAGACTTCCGGCCAACGGTTTCTCGCAAACAACATGCTTCCCGGCCTCAAACGCCTTGATCGCCGCTGGTGCGTGCAAATGCGGTGGCAGGCAGATATCGACAATATCGACGTCCGGGTCAGCAAGCACATCATCCAACTCAGCCGTCACTTTGGTTTGAGAGGACCGCGCATTATCGAGCACTTGCTTTGCACGCCCCGTATCAAGATCACACATCCACCGAACCTGAAACCGGTCACCAAGCGCGATAAATCCAGCCAGATGGTGCGCACCGATACCGGCGCCGACAATAGCAACGCCAAAAGGTTCACCGTTTGCCATGTTCCATCCCCGCCTCGGCCAGCATTTGCGCTCGAATGGCCAGCTCCATCGTCCGGAACGTATGGGCTTGCCCGCATGCGGTTTCACTACGTTCGTGCACGTCTGTTACCAAGCGCGGAAAATATGGCAGCCCAGCATCCTGGCAGTCGATGCGCTCGCACGTCTCGCCGTTGACAAGATAAAGCTGATTGCCCTCCACTTGGCGGGCGACATCGGTGTATTTGCGCAACTCTATATATCCCTCGTCGCCCAATATGGTCAGCCTGCCATCGCCCCATGTCGGCAAACCATTTGGTGTAAACCAATCCACCCGAACATACCCATGCCCCTTGTCTCCGTTGAGCACAAACTCACCAAAGTCCTGCATGCCAGGATGTTCCGGTCGCGTCGTATTTTCTACCAAGGCGTGGCTTAATCGAACCTCATTGGATTGAGTAAAATGCAAATATTGATCGATCTGGTGCGAGCCGATATCGCACAGGATGCCGCCATATTTTTCGCGCTCAAAGTACCACCATGGGCGGGTATGAAGGTTTTGCTTATGCGGCCCCAATCCGACCGTCTGTTTGACCGTACCGATGGCACCACCAAACACCAACTCCTCGGCCTTGGTCACGCTGGCAACCTCGAAGCGTTCTGAAAAATTAACACTCCATATGCGCCCCGTGCGTGCTTGCACCTCGCGGATACGGCTAAGCTGGTCGAGTGTCGTACAACCTGGCTTATCGACCATTACGTCCTTACCAGCCTCCATGGCCGCAATAGCCAAATCCGCGCGATCCGAAGGGATGGCAGAAATCAGCACCAAGTTGACGTCGGGGTCGTCAAGGATGACCCCATAGTCTTCCACTTGCGTGAGATCGGGAAAAACCTGCTCAAACTTCTCCTGCGTGACTGCCTTCTCGCCGCTCCACCAATGCGTACAGGTACAGCCAATGGCGAGCATGTTCTGCAACATCCCGAAAATATGCCCATGATCGATGCCCATGACACCGAGCTTGATAGGATCAGAATGTATAGTCATTTCACCTCACTTAGCGCGACCGTGCGTTTTTCACGTCCCGACATTTCAATGGCAGCGATCAATGCATGAACCGCCAAAGCCGACCGCCCGGGCGCAAAAAGCGGTGCGCCACTTCCAATATGGTCGGCAAAGTTCTCGATCATGAAGCGGTGCCAGTCCGACGTGAACGCCATAGGATCGGCACCGGCGCCCGTGGCCGCGCTTGCGCCAATCGTCTCGCTTTGGCCGCTGGCCTGATCAACAATTTCGAGCATGTTTGATTGGAGCCGCACGCTCATATTTGCGTAGTGAAGAATAATCTCCTCAGCGCGACCCGGATGGCTGGCTGTCGACGCAAAAAGGCTCCCGACTGCCCCATTTTCAAATTGGAGGCCAGCGGACACGAAATCCTCCGCCTCCATTGCGTGAAAACCCGTTGTGGCTGTCATTGCCTGCACCGATGCAATTTGTCCGGTGAATGTCAGCGCCAGGTCGAGCGTGTGGATCGCTTGGCTAATAAGCACACCGCCGCCGTCACGCGCATAGGTTCCGCGCCCCGGCTCATCATAATAGGCCTGCTCACGCCACCACGGCACAGTAATCTCTACTGCATGAAGCGGGCCGGTATCTCGCTGTGCCAGCAGATCGCGCATGGCTTGCGCAGACGGACGCGCGCGGTGCTGAAACATGATACCGAGCGGGACATTGGCGTCCTCACAAATGGCAACCAGATTTGCGGCCGCTTCCAAGGTCCGCTCAACGGGCTTTTCCATAAGGATCGGTGTGCTGGCTACTGCAAAAGCGGCAACAATTTCTAGCCGGGCATTGGGCGGCGTGGTGACGATCACAAAATCCAGGGAACCATTTTGAGCCATGGTCCCAACGTCGACAGCGGAAGCTGAAAGCCCGTGCTTCTCGGCAAAAGCCCCGGCACTGGCTATTCGGCTAGCTGCCACTGACGCTATCTCAATACGTCCACCAGTATTGGCGATCGCGTCAACATAGGTCCCGCTGACCATACCAGTTCCGATCAAACCGACCTTCATGGTCTTGGCCATGGGGATCAATGAACCTGGGCGTTGACGATCGCGCGGCCGCTTTCGTCATTGGAAAACACATGCAGGCGATCCATCGGCATGGTCACCCCGATCTCCTGCCCCCTCGCAAGCGGCATCTGGCTTGGCAACTGGAGGGTTAAACGTTCTCCGCTGGCAAGTTCTGAGTAGATGTATGTGATCGCACCGAGCTGCTCGAACGATGAAACCGTCGCGGTAACATCCCCTTTGCCATCCAATGAAACACTCAACGCCTCAGGCCGAACACCCACCGTCACTTCTTCGCTGGCGGCTGTGTCGCCAAGATCGATCTTACCCTTGCGCCCGCATTCCATCGCCAAACCGCCCTTCTGCGTCTTGGCTTTCAGAAAGTTCATCTGTGGCGCACCCATAAAGCCGCCAACGAAACGATTGGCCGGCTTGTTGTAGAGGTCAAGCGGTTTGCCGATTTGCTCCACCAAGCCGCCGCGCAGCACGACAATCCGGTTGGCCATCGTCATCGCTTCCACCTGGTCATGCGTCACGTAAATCATCGTATTGCCTAGCTGGGCATGCAAATTGGCAATCTCAACGCGCATCTGCAAACGCAGTTCAGCATCCAGGTTGGAAAGCGGTTCATCAAACAGGAAGATCGTCGGCTCGCGCACAATGGAGCGGCCAATCGCAACCCGCTGACGCTGACCGCCAGACAACTGGCCCGGGCGACGCTCCAGCAAGTGATCGATCTGCAAAAGCTTGGCGGCACCATCCACACGGCTGTCGATTTCAGCCTTTTCAACGCGTAGGTTTTCGAGGCCGAACGACAGATTTTTTCGCACCGTCATATGCGGATAAAGCGCATAGGATTGGAAAACCATGGAGAGACCGCGTTCCGAGGCCGGAACATCATTGACGCGCCGTCCACCCAACACGATGTCGCCGCTCGTCACATCTTCAAGACCGGCGATGAGCCGCAAAAGCGTCGACTTACCGCAACCGGACGGACCGACGAAAACGACAAACTCGCCCTCTTCAATTTCAAGGTCGATACCGTGGATCACATCCACCGCCCCAAAGGATTTTCGGATTTTGTCGAGCTGAAGTGCTTTTTGTTTCATTATTTCAAACCCGTGGTTGCGATGCCGGTGGTGATGAAGCGTTGCAGCCACACAAACACCAGCGTGACCGGAATAAGAAGCACGACGGTCATCGCGAGAATATAGTGGTAGTTGGTGTTGAACTCGCCTGAGAACGCCGTCAGGCCGATTTGCAACGTGTGCGCCTCCGGATCGGAGATCAGGACGATTAGCGGCCACAGGAAGTCGTTCCAGCGCCAGATAACAGAGAGAATGGCCAGCACCGACAAGGCCGGGAGCGATAGTGGCAAAATAATCCGCCAGTAGATGAGCCACTCCGATGCGGCATCCATGCGAGCCGCTTCAAGAAGCTCGTCAGGGATCGTCAGCATATATTGGCGCAAGAGGAATACGCCCGTCGGCGTCGCAGCTGCGGGGATGATGACACCCCAAAGCGATCCGAAAATGCCGAACGACCAAACGACAAAGAAAAGTGACACGAGAATGATCGTGGACGGGATCAAAAGAGTCGCAACGATCAGCAAGGTGAAGGTCAACCGCCCTTTGAACCGATATTTGGATAGCGCAAACGCGGCCATCGAATTGATCAGCAACGTGATGATGGTCGCTACAACCGTCACAAAAGTGGAATTGTAGAAATAGGTGAAGAAATTGAAGCTCTCCTGCCCATTCCTTTTCAGGATCGGATCTAGATAGTTCTCGGTCGCAAAGCGCAATTCTTCCGCCAACCTGAGCTGACGGCGCGGCGCTTGCTCAACCGCTTCCGGATCATTAATCGGCGCGACGTCGGTCATCGAACGTGTTGGACCGGCCTTGAACACCTCTTCGCTCGTGCCATCATCGCGATCCCAAATCCAGACCGACTTCAAACCTACACCGGGCACTTCTGTTTCAATCTGGTCGTAGGGCAAAATTCGGGTATCAAAACTATCGATTGCCTCCTCCGGCTTGATGGAGGACATAAAAGTCCAAAGCACTGGAATAAGAACGATCAGCACCCCAAAGACGAGGTAGGAATAGGCAAGCACATCGGTCGTACCGAACCGCGAGGCCTTGTTTTTGCCGCCCGCTGTTCGGGTCAGGAAGCTGCCAACGTCAGTTACCGCCATGCGCCCATCCTCCCCTTACAAGTCCGACTGACGCCGCGTGGCGTAAAGTTGGATACCAGTGAAAATCGCGATCACGACCGCCATCAAGACCGATCCGGCAGCGGCTTCACCATAGTTCGGATTTTCACCTTGGAACGCTTCTTCATAGATGTTCTGAACAACCATAAAGGTCTCACGGCCGGGCCCACCACCGGTAAGCAAATAGACCTCGTCAAACACTTGGAAGCCGCGAATAAGCGCCAGCACGACAACCACAGTGAATGTGGGCATTAACAGCGGGAAAGTAATGCGGAAGAAGACACGCGCTGGCTTCGCTGCATCCATCTTGGCCGCTTCATAAAGGTCTTTCGGTATCGCCTGCAGTCCCGCCAGCAAAATGAGCATGTAGAAGCCCATGTGCGACCAGGTAAAAACGAAAACGAGCCAGAAGAACGGCCAGCCCGTATTGGGCGTCACCAGCCAGTTGATCGGACGATAGCGTCCAAAATCAAAAACCGCATCAAATTGGATGGTCAACAGTAGAAGTACCGACAATAAACCGAGCGCAACCGTGGCCATGCGTGCCAAGGGCTGCTCGCTGGCAATCATCCAGATGAAGCATGTCGCGATGGCGGCACCTACCCAAAAGGACCAACCATCGCCAGCTTCGCCGAGGAGCGACAACGGATTGGCCCATGCAAATACAAGCGTGAACAAGACCCCGAAAAGTGAACCCCACAGGAGCGATGGCTCAGCCCGGGCGCGCAACGTCCGCTCTGACAACAGCAAGAGCAGCACGGCAACGATTACGGTCATGACAATGTCAAAACCGGCGCGCCCGGCGATGTTAGTAATGGCCGTGCTGGTGTCACCAATCGTATCATTGAGGATACCGCGACGGTGCAAGACCCACTGCCAAATGTTGGCGATAACAACCGGTGACAACATCACTGGATAGAAGAACATCGCACGCCAGAAGCCACGTCCGGCAATCGACATATTGACGACAAGCGCTGTTGCCAGCGCCACCACACAGAGCACAGGCACTTGGATCGCAACGAAGAGCAGCGTGTTGCCCATGGCAGTCCAGAAACTCTGCCCGGCATTGGAACAAGTGTTGGGACTGAAGAAATTCTCGCAATTGAAAATATCGGCGTAGTTTTCAAGTCCCACAAATGGGCGCGATAGAAGCGAAATGCTCTCGCCGCCGGTTACCGAGACCCAGAAATTCAAGATCATCGGCAAAAATGTAAAGAAACCGAAGATAAGCATGTTGGGGAGCAAAAGCGCATAAGGAACACCACCGCGCCCCCAAATGCTCTGCGCCAGCTCAACCGGGAAACCTAAAAGGTCCATGGCAAAGCGCGGGATTTGCGCAAACGTGTAGCGCCGCTGCATCAGCAGCCAGATCGTACCACCAACGCCCCAAAGGAGCAGAATGATCGTTACCACTAGACCGGTAGGGTTCATGATGCGCTCTACTTTCGCAAATCAGCCGGGCAAAAAAGCCAGGAGAAAAAAGGCCGAGAGAATGATCACTCCCGGCCTTCTTTCAATTCAAGAAACCGGACAGATTACCCAGCGGTCTTGTCAGCAATATCTGCTTCCATGCGCATAAACGCTTCATCGAGCGTCATGTCACCGTTCATGACCTGAGACAGGAACTCTACGGTTGCATTGTACATGACAAAGCCAAAGCGTGAGCCCTGAAGCTGGTAAGCCTGCGGTGTCTGCTCAGCAGCCGCAGCCGCGCCAGCGGCAAACAGGTTCAGGCCTTCAGACACTTTCGGATCACCACCAAAGGCTGTGTAATCGACGCCATCGGCCTGAATTTTCGCATGAGCCGGAATAGCGAACGTCTTACCGTACCATTCTTTGGCTTGAGCCTCATCAGCCATCCAGGCGACAAAACGCGCTGCTGCTTCCTTGACCTCATCAGATTGGCCTTGGTCGAACGCAACCATGCCAGCGCCGCCTGGCATCACGCCACAGCCAGCTGGACCGCAAGGAACCGGCGCCACTGCCCAGTCAAACTTGTCGCCGACGTTGGACTGTACGTTGCCGATATTCCATGAACCGGACATGTAGAACGGCACTTCCTCGTTGAAGAACAGTTCGTTACCGTTTGCATAGCGGGCACCGGAAACCGCAGGCCAGATGTCTGGCGGCATAAGACCGGACTCGTGCCATTCAATCATTTTACCCGCAAACGTCTTGAAGCCATCGTCAACGATCAGCTTGCCCGCATCATCAAAATAGGCCGCGCCATAAGACATTGCCGGGCCAGCCATGCGGTGGCCTGAACGGTCCATTACCATGCCAGCGTAAGAACCTGATGCTTCCTGAACCGCAGCGGCAGCGTCTGCCCAGTCGTCCCAAGTTGCACCTGGTGCTGGTACGTCGACGCCCGCTTCTTCAAACATCGTGCGGTTGATGTATGGGCCTGTTACTGTCAGCTCTGTGTGAAAGGCATAGATGCCGTCGCGGTCGCCAACACGGTACCACTCCAGAACTGCGCCATAGGCAGATTCCCAAGCATCGGCATCCACATAAGGTGCCAGGTCAACATAATAGGGGTTAAGGCCACCAAGGTTGGTCACGAAAGCCATATCTGGGCCAGTGCCTGCTTCCAGCTGGCTTGGCAGCTGTTCGCGGATGACATTGTAGCCAACCTGGTTGAGGTTGATGGTGACATCAGGAGCTACTTCTTTGTAGCGGTCGATAAACTCCTGAAGTGTGCCAACTTTACCGTCAACATCTGAGATCATGAAGTTGATTTCAGTGGCAGATGCCTGTGTTGCTGAAATCGCCGCCATGGAGACGGCACATGCCAAAGCGGCCAAGCCGCGCTTGCGAAAATGCATTTGAATTTCCTCCCAACTACCGCGACACGCGGTATTAAGTGAAAGCTACACCAATCATGGGCGATGCTGTCAAGCGCACACAGCACCCAACAACGGACTTAATTTCATTGGATTTCAAACCAACTGCCGCAGAAAATGCTCAACAGCTTGGCGCATGGATGATGTTTCTTCATGCCCAGCTTGCGGCTGTATATGAATAGTGAATGAATTTTGGGCGCCGATCTGTGCGTAAATCTGTCCAGTTTCATCACGCGCAATCGAAAAACAGTCGGGCGGCGAGCTCCAATCCTTCATGCCAACGCCAATAAAAAGAGGGCGAGGCGCCACCAATCCTGCGATCTTCCCGGTTGATGTTGTTTTAAGCAGGCCAGGAACGCTCATATAATGGCCATGCTTATCGTGATTGCCGTTTTTTATCAGGCATTGCAGGTCTCCAAAGGCGCAAAGGCTGACGGCGGCCGCGATACGCTGATCGAGTGCGGCTAACCAATAGGCTTGTGTACCGCCCATCGAAATGCCCATGGTCGCGATGCGGTTCTTATCAATTTCCGGGCGCTCGCCGAGAAATGTGAGCCCACATCTCAACTCGAACAACATGCGCCCGAAAAGTGTTGTGCCATGCCAAAGATGGGCTTTGGAGCGCGACGACTCGTTGGGTTCTTGCCGCGCGCCGAAACACGGCATCTCAATGCAAAGTACAGCAAAACCGAGCCCAACAAGCGTATCAATGTAGGGACCATCGAGCGCCGGACGTCCCTCGAACAGCTCCTGGCGTCCAATATCATAGCGATTGCCATGGGCGTGCAGGTAAAGCACTGCCGGCACGGGACCTGTCACCTGCGTTGGAAACACATACCAAGCAGGAGCGATCTCGCCATCGAAGGTGGTGAAACGCAAATCATGGATTTCGCAATCGTCGCGCTTATCCCGCGAGACTGTCTCTAGAGACGCAAACCGGTGTTCCAGATCCGGAGAACCCAGCAACCCTTCCAGCGTTCGCCGCAGATCATCCATTGCGTGGGCGAATTCCGTTCAAGACCACACTCAGCACAGCTTGTCCTACCTGCTCTTGAAACCCTGGTTTGCGAACGGCGCTTCCCAAGATCGCCTCCACCTGTGCATCAAAGTCAGCATAGTGTTGCGTTGTCGCCCAGATCATGAAAACCAGGTGATAGGGATCGATAGGAGCCAGCTTGCCTGCATCAGTCCATGTTCGGATCACCTGCGCCTTCTCATCAACCAATGCCTTTAGCCGTGTGCGTAAAAAATCACCCATAAGCGGCGCACCGCGCTGTATCTCATTGGCAAAGAGTTTGGATGCTTCCGGTTTGTCCGCCGACATTGCCAGCTTGATCGATATGTATTTGCGAATTTCCTCGATCGGATCCCCATCCGGGTCAATGTCCGCAAATGGCTGCAACCACTCCTCGACCGTTTGCTCGATAACGGTGGCATAAACCTCTTCTTTGGAGCTGAAATAATAGAGCAGGTTCGTCTTTGACATGCCTGCGCGTTCTGCGATGCGGTCAACGGTAGCGCCGCGATAGCCATCGGTGGAAAACACGTCCAATGCCGCTTGGCTAATCGCCGCCCGGTTTTCCATTTGGATACGGCTTAATTTGCCCCCGTTCTTCTTTTGAAGTGCGCCCGTCAACGATGTCACCTTTTTGTATCCGAACAGCTGTAAATCGTGCTTGACCCGATGTCATGCCTTTCATAGCGTTCGAATTTGACCAAGCAGTCAAGTTTTTTGCGAGCGTGATCATGAATACCCACACACCTGCCCCCGGCGAAAATCTACGCATCGACGGCGATCGCCTGTGGGATGCACTCATGGAAATGGCAAAGATCGGCCCCGGCATTGCGGGCGGCAACAACCGCCAAACACTCACCGATGAAGATGCAGAGGGGCGCGCACTGTTCCAAAAATGGTGTGAAGATGCCGGGCTGTCGATGGGCGTTGACGAGATGGGTACCATGTTCATGCGCCGCGAAGGCGCCGACCCGGACGCCCTGCCCGTCTATGTTGGGTCGCATCTGGATACACAGCCAACCGGCGGCAAATATGACGGCGTGCTCGGCGTGCTGGCCGGGCTCGAAATCATCCGCACGATGAACGACCTCGATATCAAAACCAAACACCCGATCATTGTTACGAACTGGACGAACGAAGAAGGTACGCGCTTTGCACCCGCTATGCTCGCCTCCGGTGTGTTCGCGGGCATCCACACGCTTGACTGGGCCTATGACAAGACCGACGCCGAGGGCAAACGTTTTGGCGACGAGCTGGAGCGCATCGGCTGGAAGGGCGAAGAAAAAGTCGGCGACCGCAAGATGCACGCCTTCTTTGAGCTGCACATCGAACAAGGCCCGATCCTTGAAGCCGAACAAAAAGACATTGGCGTCGTCACCCACGGCCAAGGCTTGCGCTGGATTGAATGCACGGTGACCGGCAAGGAGAGCCACACCGGTTCAACCCCAATGCCGATGCGCAAGAATGCGGGACGCGGCCTCGCGCGGATCACAGAACTGGTTCACGAGATCGCCATGGATAATGCGCCTAACGCGGTTGGCGCCATCGGCCATATCGATGTCTATCCCAACAGCCGCAACATCATCCCCGGCAAAGTGGTGTTCACGGTCGATTTCCGCTCGCATGAACTCGATACGCTCACCGGCATGGTTGATCGTCTGATGAGTGAAGCGCCAAAACTCTGCCAGGACACCGGCGTTGAGTTTTCCGCCGAGATCGTCGGCCAGTTCGACCCGCCCGCTTTTGACGAGGATTGCGTGCGCATGATCCGCGAGGCGGCCGAGCGCCTCGGCTATTCGCACATGGATATCATTTCGGGTGCCGGACACGATGCGTGCTGGATCAACCGCGTCGCACCCACCGCTATGGTGATGTGCCCTTGTGTCGACGGCCTATCACACAATGAGGCCGAAGAGATCACCAAGGACTGGGCGCGCGCGGGCGCCGATGTGCTGTTCCATGCGGTGATGGAAAAAGCGGAGATCGTGGGGTGAGCCCTGATGTTCTATTTGGCCCCGTTGACTTCAATGGCGGTGCAATTTGGAATCCTCTAACTTCTTCGAATGATCAGCCCGGCCTTATGTGTACACATGCTCTACTGGACGTCGCACTCGCGCTTAGAGGTTCTGTTCCAAATCTAAGTCTCGGGCTTTTTGATGAATATATATGGGCTGGAGAAAACGAGTTGGCACTTTTTGAAATCGAAGAATTCATCGCTAAAAATCAAGAAAAATCAAATACATTGGCTGAGAAGTTGTTGGCCCGCGTACGCCCAATATGGGAGCATGCGGAAAACCTTGATAAGCTCGGCAAGGCTGAAAAAGGAGCGTTGGCATGACCACCACCATCATCAAAAACGGCACCATCGTCACCGCCGATCTGACCTACAAGGCGGACATAAAGATCGAGGACGGCAAGATCGCCGAGATCGGGCCGAACCTGTCGGGCGGCACGGAACTAGACGCGACGGGATGCTATGTCATGCCCGGCGGAATCGACCCGCATGTTCATCTGGAAATGCCGTTCATGGGCACTTACTCGTCCGATGATTTTGAGAGCGGCACGCGGGCCGGTCTTTCGGGCGGCACGACGATGGTCGTCGACTTCTGCCTGCCCAACCCGGAGCAGAGCCTTTTGGAAGCCATCGACCGCTGGGACAACAAGTCGACGCGCGCCAATTGCGATTATTCCTTCCACATGGCGATCACCTGGTGGGGCGAGCAGGTTTTCAACGAGATGGAAACCGTCGTCAAAGAAAAGGGCATCAACACCTTCAAACACTTTATGGCCTATAAAGGCGCGCTGATGGTCGATGATGACGAGATGTTCTCATCCTTTCAGCGTTGCGCCGCGCTCGGCGCGCTGCCCATGGTGCATGCGGAAAATGGCGATGTGGTCGCCCAGCTCCAAGCCAAGTTACTCGCCGAGGGTAACAATGGCCCCGAAGCGCATGCCTATTCCCGCCCGGCGGAAGTGGAAGGCGAAGCGACCAACCGCGCCATCATGATCGCCGACATGGCGGGCGTGCCGGTCTACATCGTGCACACCTCCTCCGAGCAGGCCCATGAAGCGATCCGCCGAGCGCGCCAGAACGGCATCCGCGCCTATGGTGAGCCGCTGATCCAGCACCTGACGTTGGACGATAGCGAGTACAAGCACCCCGATTGGGACCATGCGGCGCGCCGTGTGATGAGCCCGCCTTTCCGCGACAAGAAACATCAGGATTCGCTTTGGGCAGGCCTCGCATCCGGCTCACTGCAAGTCGTCGCGACTGACCATTGTGCCTTCACGACCGAGCAAAAGCGCAACGGAGTCGGCAACTTCACCCTGATCCCCAACGGCACCGGCGGGCTTGAAGATCGTATGCCAATGCTGTGGACTTATGGCGTTGAAACCGGCCGATTGACGATGAACGAGTTTGTCGCGGTGACATCCACCAATATCGCCAAGATCCTCAACATGTACCCGAAGAAAGGCGCGATCCTTGTGGGCGCTGACGCGGATATTGTGGTCTGGGACCCGAACAAAGAAAAAACGATCACTGCCGGCACGCAGCAGTCCGCCATTGATTACAACGTGTTTGAGGGCAAGCACGTGAAGGGTCTGCCGCGCTACACGCTAACCCGAGGCGTCGTCGCTATTGATGATGGTGAGGTCAAAACGCAGGAAGGTCATGGCAAGTTCGTCAAGCGCGAGCCATTCCAGGCTGTGAACACCGCCTATTCCACTTGGAAGGAAGTCACCGCGCCACGCAAGGTGGAACGCACCGGCATTCCGGCAAGCGGGGTGTGAACCAACTGATGACACCCTTTTATGGCGTCTCTGCATTTCCGGTCACACCGGCCGATGACGATGGTCGTGTGGATACCGATCACCTGCAGCGTCTTGTCTCAAGGTTAGCCAAATCAGGCGTGGCCTCCATCGGCGTGCTCGGCTCGACCGGCAGCTACATGTATCTGTCATCGGATGAGCGAGCAAGTGCATTAGCGGCCGCCGTTGAAGCGGCCGGTGATGTGCCTGTCATCGCGGGTGTTGGCGCGATGCGCGAATCTTGGGTCATCGAGCATGCGAAAGCTGCCGAAGGCGCAGGCGCCGCAGGTCTGTTGCTCGCGGCGGTCAACTATCTGCCCTTGCTCGACGATGAGGTGGTGCAACTGGCCGCAGATCTTTCATCGGCGACCGACCTTCCGATTTGCATCTACAACAATCCGGGCACAACGCACTTCAATGTGTCGGAAGCGCTCGTTGCCCGTTTGGCTAAAATCCCAAACGTGATGGCAGTCAAAAACCCGATCCCCGCCGACGGTGACTATGCGGCGCAGATCAAGCGCTTGCGCGGTAAAGTTCTCACGGACTTTTCTCTTGGTTATTCGGGCGATGCCAAAATCGCCGATGCGATCGCAGCCAACTGTGACGCGTTCTACTCCGTGCTGGCCGGCACGTTTCCGGACATTTGTCTTGCGCTGTGGGCGGCGCGCGGCGACGCGACGAGGCTCGCTACACTCAACAATCAGCTTGCACCGCTTTGGGCCCTCTTCAATGCCCATGGCAGCATCCGCATTATTCACGAAGCCGCCGAGATCATTGGCTTGGGACCGACCCCGTTGCCACGTCCGTTGTTGCCCTTGCCAGTAGAAACACGTCGAGAATTGGAAATCGCTATCGACGCCATCCAACCAACTAGTAATGTCGCTGCATGACCGTTATATCCGCCTCTTCCCTTGACCTGACTTTCGAGACCAATGACGGGCCCGTACATGCCCTGTCGGACATCAATCTGGATGTGCAAAAGGGTGAGTTTGTTTCACTGATCGGCCCGTCCGGCTGCGGCAAGACCACGCTGCTGCGCGTGATCGCGGATCTGGAAAAGCCAACCGGGGGTACGATCACGGTCGAAGGCACCACGCCAGAGAATGCCCGCCTCAACCGCGCCTATGGCTACGTTTTTCAGGCTTCGGCGCTTTTCCCCTGGCGTACCATCGCCGACAATGTGGCGCTGCCGCTCGAGGTGATGGGCCTCACCAAGGCCGAGCAACAAAAACGCATAACCGAAAACTTGAAGCTCGTTGATCTGGAAGGGTTTGAGAAGAAGTTCCCGTGGCAGCTGTCGGGCGGCATGCAACAGCGCGCCTCCATCGCCCGTGCGTTAGCGGTTCAACCCGATATGCTTCTGATGGACGAACCTTTTGGTGCGCTCGACGAAATCGTGCGCGATCATCTCAACGTGCAACTGCTCAAGCTCTGGAAAGAAACCGGCAAGTCGATTGTTTTCGTGACGCACTCAATTCCCGAGGCCGTTTATCTGTCGACCAAGATCGTGGTGATGAGCCCGCGCCCCGGACGCATCCACGAGATCATCGATTGCGATCTAGGCGAAGACCGCCCACTGGAAGTGCGCGAAACGCCCGAGTTCCTGAAAATCGCGCAGCGCGTTCGTGATGGTTTAGCTGCAGGGCATGCCTATGAGTGACCTATCGACACTGCAAGTCAGGCAAGGTGTCGTAAGAGATGCTCAAGCATGCGCTGACATTCTCAACGCATGGATTGACGAGACACCGTGGATGCCGCGTGTGCATAGCCATCAAGACGTAGTGAGGCACTATAGCGAACTTGTGTTGGTCAAGCGTCATGTTTTGATGGCTTGTTCATCGGGTGGAGAAGTAGAGGGTTTTGCGGCGCTTGATTGCGACGACAGCTTCGTGACCGCACTTTACGTGGCAGCGGACGCACGAAATAAAGGCGTCGGTGGGCAGCTTCTTGATGCAACAAAAAAAATGATGTCGCAACGGGTGAGCCTTTGGACGTTCATTGCCAATCATCGAGCGCGCCGGTTTTATGCACGTGAGGGCTTTTTTGAGGTCCGGCGCACGAATGGTGACAATGAGGAGAAGCTGCCGGACGTGCTATTAACTTGGGAAGGTGAAAAACAGTGATCCGCTCGCGCCTCCTCCCCATCGCCACCGTGGTCACGCTCATCATCGCGATCTGGTACACAGGTGCGGTCTTCCTGAACGCCCCGTTTGAATACCAAACGGCCGCGCGGGCGGATCAACAGATCACCTTCAGCGAAGTGCTCCCCAAAACCATGACGCAGCAACGGCCCGTGCTGCCAGCACCGCATCAGGTGGCGCAGGAGATTTGGAAGACAACCGGCGCGATGATCATGCGCGGTCGCGCCTTTTCAAACCGCTCCCTGATAAACCACGCTTGGGTGACGCTCTCTGCAACACTGCTGGGCTTTGTGATGGGGACCGTGTTAGGCATTTTGCTGGCCGTCGGGATTGTCCATTCCAAAGTGATGGCCAAATCGGTGATGCCGTGGGTCATCACATCGCAGACCATCCCGATCCTCGCCATCGCGCCGATGATCATTGTGGTGTTGGCTTCCATTGGCTTGACCGGTCTGATGCCGAAATCCTTCATTTCCATGTACCTGTCTTTCTTCCCGGTCACGGTAGGCATGGTGAAGGGCCTGAAATCGCCCGAGGTGATGCATATGGATTTGATGCACACCTATTCAGCATCGCGCGCGCAGACCTTTTGGAAGCTGCGCTGGCCGTCGTCCCTGCCCTACCTCTTTACGTCCATGAAGATCGGCATCGCGGCCTCCTTGGTCGGCGCGATTGTGGGTGAGCTTCCAACGGGCGCTGTTGCGGGTCTTGGCGCGCGGTTGCTGGCTGGGAGCTATTATGGGCAAACCGTACAGATTTGGTCGGCCTTGATCGTCGCCGCCATCTGCGCTGGGCTGCTGGTGACGCTCGTCGGCGTGATTGGAAGTCAGGTGAACCGCCGCATGGGCGTCAAAGAGGCGACCAACTGATGGAAGCGCCTGGCATTTTCATCACTAGCATCATCTTCTGGCTCGCCGCTTGGTATGCAAACACGCGGCTAGCGCAGATCGAAACGCGCGACGCGACCAAACAAACGCTGATTAATCTCGCCATTCCGTTTCTCTTCGGTGCGGCAATCTTCGCACTGTGGGAAGGCATCACGCGTGGCTTTGGTGTTCCGACCGTCATATTGCCGCCGCCGTCCATGATTTGGGAGCGCATCATCAACTCTCTGCCCACTCTCTGGGCCGACTTTGTGCAAACTTATCTAAAAGCCGTGATCAGCGGATACATTATTGGTTGCACACTGGGTTTTCTAACCGCTGTGCTCGTTGATCGCTCACCATTTTGGAAATCGGGGATCATGCCCATCGGCAATTTGGTGTCAGCACTACCGATCATTGGTATCGCGCCCATCATGGTCATGTGGTTCGGTTTTGACTGGCAGTCCAAGGCCGCTGTTGTCGTTGTGATGACCTTCTTTCCAATGCTGGTAAACACCGTTTCGGGCCTCAATGCCGCCGGTCATATGGAGCGCGATTTGATGCGCACATATGCCGCAACCCCCGGGCAATCGCTGTTAAAACTCAGGCTACCAGCGGCAATGCCGTTTATTTTCAACGCGTTGAAGATCAATTCAACTCTTGCGCTCATCGGGGCAATCGTCGCAGAGTTTTTTGGAACACCCATCGTGGGCATGGGCTTTCGCATCTCGGCAGAGATCGGCAGGCTCAATGTCGACATGGTGTGGGCGACCATTTTCGTGGCCGCTCTCGCCGGTTCGCTCTCCTATGGTTTGATTGCCCTGGCAGAGCGGGCGGTAACATTTTGGCATCCGTCTATGAGAAGCACGCGATAATGACGGGATGGCGGTGCTGCTTGAAACTGGAATTTGAAGCGTGAATACAGGGAGAACTGACATGCGCAAATGGATAGCACTGGCCGCAGCAACGGCCATGACAGCGGTTGCCTCAACAGCCGCAAAAGCAGCTGACGATCTGACGTTGCAACTGCAATGGGTCACCCAAGCCCAATTCGCTGGATACTATGTGGCACTCGACCAAGGTTTCTATGAAGAAGTAGACCTTAACGTCACCATTCGCCCGGGCGGACCCGACATTGCACCACCGCAAGTTCTTGCAGGTGGCGGCGCTGACGTGATGCTCAACTGGATGCCTTCCGCGCTGGCAGCGCGTGAACGCGGCGTTCCAGTGGTTAACATCGCACAGCCGTTCAAATCGTCCGGTCTGATGCTAACCTGCTGGAAAGACAGTGGTATTGAGACACCGGAAGACTTCCGTGGCAAAACCATTGGCGTCTGGTTCTTCGGTAACGAATATCCGTTCCTGTCATGGATGAGCCAACTGGGTATCCCAACAGAAGGCGAAGATGATGGCGTAACGGTCATCAAGCAGGGCTTTAACGTTGACCCACTCATTCAGCGCCAAGCAGACTGTATCTCTACAATGACCTACAATGAGTATTGGCAGGTCATTGATGCCGGCGTATCGCCAGACGATCTGATCACGTTCAAATACGAGGATCAGGGTGTGGCCACGTTGGAAGACGGCATCTACACGCTTGAAAGCAATCTGGAAGATCCGGCGATGGTCGACAAGCTAGCTCGCTTCGTTCGCGCTTCCATGAAAGGTTGGAAGTGGGCTGAAGAGAACCCTGATGCGGCGGCCATGATCGTCCTCGACAATGACGCGACAGGCGCTCAAACAGAAGAGCACCAGAAGCGTATGATGGGCGAAATTGCCAAACTAACAGCGGGATCTGACGGATCGCTTGTAGAAGCTGACTATGAGCGTACAGTTGCAACGCTTCTTGCCGGTGGTTCGGACCCTGTGATTACAGCCGCACCGGAAGGCGCTTGGACAAGCGTGATCACCGACAAGGCCTTGATGGAGTAGGACCGCCTCCAACGACATTGGAAAGCCGGGGTTTTGCCCCGGCTTTTTTGTGGCCGGAGTGCCGTAAGAAAAAATTTGACCTTTTGATAAAATATGGCACGCTGAGATTACCCGCCAGCTCAACCGCACCGCAAATACAGGAAACAGAGCTGGTTTATGAAACGGTCAACCTACCGAGGATGCCATGGCAACGTCACTAGTAACTAGTTTTACCGGTCTTGATTTCGTCAATCCATTCGTTTTGGCCTCTGCGCCACCAACAGAAAGCAAGAAGAAAATCCTCAAGGCTTTCGAAGCTGGCTGGGGCGGTGTTGTAACCAAGACCATCGGTCTGCACCCGGTCGAAAATGTTGCCGGAGCCCGAACGATTTTCCAACGCACAAGCGACGTAAAACCTTACGTCTCGCGTATGAAACGAGCAGATACCGTTTCACACTCTTCCTGGAACTGGGAACTGATTTCCGACCAGCCGCTCGAGCAATGGCTCCCCGATCTGGAAGAGATCAAGAATACCTATCCCGACCGGATGCTGATCGCGTCGATCATGGCCGGTGCCGGCACCGTTGAGGAAATGAACAATTGGCGCAAATTGGCCAAGGCCTGTGTCGATGTCGGATGTGATGCAATTGAGCTAAATATGTCCTGCCCACACATGGACCGCAAAGATATGGGCGCTCACATTGCCAATGATGAAGAGATTATCCGCTCGATCCTGCACGCCGTCACAACGGCCGTTGACGTTCCGATATGGGTGAAACTGACACCTGCGACGTCAACCCTCGTCGACGCAGCAGGCGCTGCATATGAAGCGGGCGCAGCGGCGATTTCGCTTTGCAATACATTTCCGTCCCTACCGCTGATGGATCCCGAAACCATGAAATTTGAGGTTGAAGTGGACGGCTTGGTAACGTCCGGTGGTTTGGGTGGCCTTGCGATCCTCCCGCAGGCGCTCCAGCGGGTCTCGGATATCTCAAAGGCCTACCCTGACAAATCAATATCCGGCATTGGCGGCATTAGGGGTTTTCGCGAAGCGTTTAACTTCATCGTGAACGGCGCGGGCAATCTGCAAGTCTGCACGGCGGCAATGGAGGAGAAGGGAAGCGGCGGCGTTGGCGTCAAGCTTATCCAAGAGCTCAAAGACGATCTGGCCGACTTCATGGAACGCAAAGGCTTTTCTTCGATCGAAGAATTCCGAGGCCTCGCCGGTCCGCGGATTGTCGAGCATGCGCAGGTTCGACGCAAAAGTGACGCCTATAATGGCGGATACGCAAAATCAGCGTAGGCTCAGGCGGTCGAACCTTGCCTTAGGTGGTCCAACGAAAGCCGTGACGCGATAATGTCGAGCGCGGCTTGCCCCGCATCATCGATGTGGGCGCTATTGTCCAATTGGGTGACCATAATGCCCGTCGGGATGGTGCCAGCTTGGCGAGCTAATCGGGTTGATATCTCTTCTGCACTCTCGCGCCCGCGCGCCAAAAGGCGTTGGGCCAATATCTCGCGCGCAACGTGAAGGTTGATCACCTGCAAATCCTTGAAAACAGACGCGATCGCCGGCAAAGCCCGGCGCGATCCGTTCATGATCGCATGCCCGCCGGACGCTGTATGTGTCAGAACTGCTGCCGGGATTCCGTACGAAAGTCCATGCGCTTCCCACGTAACGGCATAGGCACCGGCAATGCGTTTTTCTTCAAAAACTTCGCGGGTAACACAATCATGCTCTTCATTGCCGCCATCATCGCGCGTAATGACGCGGCGGACAAAATGCATCGATGGATCATCAGCCAAACGGCTCCTAAGCCAGTTGATCAAACTGTCTTTGCCGGAGCCCGAGGGGCCGGTGAAAACAAACAGGACGCCGCTTTTTTCCATCTCGCAACCGCAACTCTGCCTCAGGCCACCCGATGACCATCGCGCCATACAGCGGCAACCACCGGCACATCGCCCAGCTGGCGACGAACACGGGCCATGTCAGCGCGAAGCCCCACTTCAAGGCGGCCGCGGTCATGCAGGCCGACGGTTCGTGCAGGGTTTGATGTGACAAGCGCAATGGCTTTGGCCAAATTGAAGTGCTCAATCGTATCGGCCAAGATGAAAGGCGCGTGCACGAGGCTAAACGGCACATAGTCAGATGAAAGGACATCGAGCACATCCGCCTCCGCCAGCGTTCGCGCGGCAATGTTGCCGGAGTGAGACCGGCCGCGCACAACATTTGGCGCACCCATCAAAACACCCATCCCCGCTTCATGCGATGCAGCGGCTGCATCAATGGTAGTGGGGAACTCAGCCACCGTGACACCAAACCCCTTGCTCTCTTCGACATGATCAAGTGTCGCATCATCATGGCTCGCCATGGCAATATTGCGCGCATTGCAACGCGCGACGAGCGCGCGGCGGTGCTTGTCGGAATAAAGGGCAGATTGAGCCTGCCGCCGCTTTACGAATTCGGCAAACTGCTCATCGGTCAAACCCCGTTTGGTCTTATAGTAGAGCTCATACTGGTCCATGGTCTGGAATTGTCGCTGTCCGGGCGCATGGTCCATCAACGAAACCAAGCCCACAGCCTCATCAGCTTCAAACTCCTCAAAATGATCGAGGACATCTGCCGCCGAGACCTCGCAGCGTAGATGGATTTTATGTTCCGCGCGCAAGCGCCCTTCAGCCTGCGCGTTTTGGATGGCCATGGACATGGCGCGCATTTCGCCCTTTTCAAAACCGCCATCTTCATCAGAACCGAGGCGCAAACAATCGAATACCGTCGTGATGCCCGATGACGCGATCTGGCTGTCATGCGATTGAATTGCGGCAGTCAAGTTCCAGCGCACACCCGGGCGCGGCGCATAGTGGCTTTCCAGATGGTCTGTATGGAGCTCGATCAAACCGGGGATCACATAATCCCCATCCATGTCTTCGCCGACTGCACTGACCTCTTCGGTCACTTCCTGGATAACGCCATCCCTAAAGACGATCGTTCCATGAATGACATCTTCTTCAAGGACGATACGTGCATTGGTCAGCACATGCTGTGTCATGATAATTCCACCCAACTAAAACTATTTATCGGCCGCGGTTAGCTCGCCGATTTGAAGCACTTCGAAGTCAGCGCCTGGTTCCCTTTCAACAAAAATCGCCAACGCGTTCATCGCAAGCGGCTCCACCAAAAGCGGCGCAAAACGATCAACCAAGAGGTCAAGCATTTCCTGTCGCTTAGTTTCGTCATCGACTGCATTGCTCAAGGTCATATGGAACCGAAACTCATCGAGGACATAAGGATAGCCATAACGATGAAGATGCGCTCTTTGGTTTTCGGAGAGCGCGTTTGGTTTGCGGCGCTCAATTTCGGCATCGGTCAAAGGCGCACGAAAAGGTTCAAAGTCCACCAGACAATCACGTGCAAGCAAGGCCAAATCGTCGCTTTGCCCTTTTTGAGGAACCAAAGCTAAGAACGCGCCCAGTTCACCCACTTCGAACATGACGTTCGGCACCTGTCGGGGCCGTGCAAGAAACGCGTCAAAAGCCTCAACCAACTCGTCTTCCGTGACAGCTTGAGCTAGGCGAAACGGCGCTTTCAAGGTCCCATGAAAACCGTAGCGGCGCGGCGAACTGACAAAATGATCAAAACCATGGGGATCGACGTGTCCCAGATGTCCAAACGCATCTCGGCCAAGCCAATTGGCTGCCGCTTGCGTCAACGGATGGTCGCGCACCGGCGTATAATAAATTGCATAGCGCATCAGGAGGTCCCTTGCGGCCGCATTTCACCCCAAACTATGACAATGGCATGTCAGCGTGTGTGCATTTCGCAAACAAATCGCTGATTTAACGGCCTGCTACCCCATGCGGGCCGATGCGAAGGCTCCAGGGCTAGCTGGGAACACAACCACGCGGTTACCGTTGATGAATGTGCGGTGCTGTACGTGGGCATGCACGGCGCGCGCTAAGACCTGGCTTTCCACATCACGCCCGATCGACACGTAGTCGCTCGCGCTTTGCGCATGGGTCACCCGCGCGGTCTCTTGCTCAATGATCGGCCCCTCATCAAGGTCTGCCGTCACATAATGCGCTGTCGCACCGATGAGCTTCACCCCACGCTGGTAGGCCTGCTTGTACGGGTTGGCGCCTTTGAAACTGGGCAGGAAGGAATGGTGGATATTGATAATCCGTCCAGCCATCTTGCTGCACAGCGCGTCAGATAACACCTGCATGTAACGCGCCAACACAACCAACTCAGCACCAGAATTGTCGACCACCTCGAGGAGCTTGGCCTCTGCTTCCACCTTGTTTTCCTTGGTCACCTGAATGTGGTGGAATGGGATATCATGGTTCGCCACGAGCTTTTGATAGTCAAAATGGTTGGAGACAACGCCAACAATATCGATGGGCAATGCCCCGATCCGCCAGCGATAAAGCATGTCATTGAGACAATGGCCAAAACGAGAAACCATGATGAGCACCTTCGTCGGCGTCTCGGGATCATGGAGCTGGTAAGTCATCCCAAAATCGGCTGCGGTCTTGGCGAAATCGTCAGCCAGCTTGTCGGCGCTGGCACCGCCTTCAGACACAAAACTAACCCGCATAAAAAACGATCCTGTCGATGGATCATCGAACTGCGAGGAGTCGGTAATATTACACTCATGCTCTGCAAGAAAGTGCGCGATGGCCGCAACGATGCCGCGCATCGATTGGCATTGGACGGTTAGGACATAAGCAGACATGGACGTGTTCCGGTTGGTGCAAAGCGCGCTTCAATCTCATTTTGACGCGCGGCGCAAACCAAATCTTTCAAGGGGACTATTCGAATACAATTTCAGGCGTGGCGCGTTGGTTTTCACTGGCCAACAACTGGTCCAAAACCGCCGCTGCAATGTTCTCATAGGCGGCCGTGTGTGCACTTTCTGGTAACGAAGCGACCACAGGCGTGCCTGCATCAGCATTGGTACGAATTTCCATATGCAGTGGCACTTCCCCAAGGAACGGCACGCCAAGTTTTTCAGCTTCCTCGCGCGCACCACCATGGCCAAAAATATCTGAACGCTCACCGCAAGATGGGCAGAGGAAATAGCTCATGTTCTCAACGATGCCGAGAATAGGCACATCCACCTTGTTGAACATGTTCAACCCTTTGCGTGCATCAAGCAGCGCAATATCCTGCGGTGTCGAGATAATGACTGCACCTGACAAAGGCACCTGTTGCGACATCGTCAATTGCGCATCACCGGTACCGGGTGGCATGTCGACAACAAGCACATCCAACTCACCCCACATAACTTCGCGCAGCATTTGGGTCAGTGCAGAAATCACCATGGGTCCACGCCAGACCATCGGCGTTTCTTCTTCCACCAAAAACCCGATGGACATCACTTTAAGGCCATAGCCCACCAGCGGGTGGATTAAGCGGCCTTCCGATGTCGGCTTTTGATCTTTCAACCCGATCATGCGCGGTAGCGACGGACCATACACATCGGCGTCCAGAAGTCCGACTTTTTGACCAAGCGACGACAGCGCCAACGCGATATTGACGGCGCTGGTGGATTTGCCCACGCCGCCTTTACCAGAGGCCACAGCGATGATGTGTTTAATGCCCGGCACACCGGCTTTGCCGGAGGGCTTGCCTTGTTGTGGGGGCGCCTTTGGCGCTGGTTGGGCCGTGTTAGCGCCGCCCTGACGCTCAGCCGTCAAGACAACCATCACCTTTTGCACACCATCAATCGCTTCGATAGCACGCTGCGCGGAAAGTCGCATAGGCTCCAACTGCGCGGCACGGTCAGCAGGTACGCTGATTGAAAAACTGACAGCGCCATCCTTGATGAAAATGTCCGACACCATACCCTGGGCGACGATATCTTTCGCGTCGCCTGGCGGTGAAAGCTTGGCCAATTCGGCCAGGATTGTTTCTTTTGAAAGCGTCGCCATGCGGTTCCCCATCGTCTTTGCCCGACATTTAAGGAGGCGATTGCCAGTTGAAAAGGCCGCGCGACCCGTTCATGCAGAAGCGATGGCAGCACCTTCCGACAAGGCCGCCAACTTGGCATAGGCGATCTCAGGATCGACCGCACCAAAGCCGGCAAAAGTCCCAAAGCCGCAATCCGATCCCGCAACAACGCGTTCGGCGCCGACAATGTTGGTGAAGCGCTCAATGCGCTGAGCCACAACTTCAGGATGCTCCACAAAGTTCGTTGTGGAATCGATGACGCCCGGGACAAGGATTTTGTCGTCCGGGATTTCGGATTTGCGATCGCGGAACACGGTCCACTCATGCGCGTGGCGCGGATTGGAAGTCTCGAAAAGGACCGCGCGCGCCTTGGTGCTCATCAAGGTTGAGAAGACCTTATCCATGGAAATATCGCACACATGCGGGCCTTCATAATTGCCCCAGCAAATGTGAACGCGCACCATTTCCTGCGGTACATTTTGCAACGCATGGTTCAACGCCTCAACATGCATGTCGGCAATTTTGACGAACTCCTCATCAGACAAATCGGTGAACAGCATATGGCGCGACAACGCCAAGTCAGGGCAATCCAGTTGCAGGCGCAAACCGGCGCCTACAATCGTCTCATATTCGTCCTTCATCGCATCAGCCAGCGCCGCCAAATAAGCTTCGCGGTTGGGATAAAAGTCGTTCTGAAGGAACAAGGAAATAACACCGGGTGATGCCGCGTTCATAAAGCCGCCGGTCGCACCGTGCTTTTCCATCGCCGCCTTTAGGTTTGCAATGTCCTTTTCCAGTTCGCCCTGCCCTTTCGACTTCACTTCACCCACACACATCGGGCGCGCGTAGGTTGGTGTGCCGCCATCATCCTTCAGTCGCTCTAGAAACGATGGAAACATCTTCAGGTCAGCAGGCGCATTGCGCGGGCTGTCGCCGTCAAAGCCGGTATAGCGGTCCTTCACATACGTCGCGTATGAGATCTTGGACGTTTCCCCATCCGACACATAATGGATGCCGGCCTCAACCTGTTTGCGAACCGTCTCGTCAACCGCTTCGGTCATAGCAGCATCAAAAGCTGCTTCGTCATAGGCTTCGCCCTTCTCGCGGGCGAAAATATAGTCGACCACTTTTTGTGAGCGCGGCAGGGAGCCGACATGCGTTGTGTGAATGTTCGTCATGGTGTTTCCCCCAAAAAATCAGGCCTGCATCAAAATCTGTTTCCAGATCGCCACTTCATCATAAAGCGCCCATTCGCGTCTGACCGTTGCGTCTTGCTCAACGCCCGGCGCAACATAGGGGCCGAACTCAGCGTGGCACATGCCCATGATGTGAACGTGCGCCCCCGTTGGCGCGCCAAATGAGCCCCATCCCTCATGTTTGCCATCGAGCGACCAACGCAAGGCTGTGCGCGGTGGCAACATATCGGCATCAAGGCCAATCCGGTGGTGAATTTTAAACTCAGCATTTGGAAATGATGAGCGAAGGCCAACCCAAAACTGCTCTACCGCATCATAAGAAACGCCCGAGCGTCCCCCGGCATATTCCGACAGCACGGCACGGTCATAGTGAGAGCGGATCAGGTCGAAGTCCTTGTCCATCAAACGCGTCAGCAAGTCGGCGTACCGCACGCCCCACTGGTTGTCATTGCCGGTGCCGTGGTAGCCGCCATCTACATCCATATCCGGCGTAAAAGGCTTGGCGCAGTTTGCCGGGCCGCCTTCGCGCTCGATTAGCAGCGCCGCATAGTCCTTCGGGTCCATGCCAAGTTGGCGAACGATGCCGCCATAGTCGCGCACCAGCCACTCATCGAAGATCGTATCGTTCTTCGCAGCGCAATCGGCGATCACATAGACCTTAAACTGTTTGCCAGACGCGGGACCAAATGCCCCGTCATTTGTATGCGTGGCACGTGTCAGCAAGCGGTGCGAGGATAAAAATCCGCCCTCCGCATCACCAGACCAAATGACATCTTCGCCGAAGAGCTCACGGTCTGGAAACTCATCAATTGTCGCCATGGTCGACGCAATCACTTGCTGATTGCCCCGCTGTATCCCCATCGGCGAACGCACAGGGATATCCGGCGCATAGTAATGGTTCAGGGTACCAACACCGCGATCTTCCCAAATCTCTTTGGTGATGCCGATGATATAATCTGGAAAATCCTTCCAACGTTGCGAGAACCCTTTAACCGGCATGGCTCGACCCATTTCCTTCTAATTCACCAAAAAGATCATATCCCATTTGCAAAAGCACATGGGGAATATCGACAAAGACCCAATTTTCCAAAAGGCGATCCCCATCGCGCCGCCACCAATCACAAACACGCATGAAGAGCCGTTTGTTTGTAGGTGCCTGACCTAAAAACTCGCCAACTTGAACGCCTGTCAGCGAAGGCCATCCGCCTGAACAAACATAATTGCAGTCACCAAATCGAGTAAAGTGCGCCGTCATCCCATTGTTGGCGGCGCCGCCGGACCAGCCATCAAACCTTGCCTCAAAAGGCACCTGAAACGCGCGAAACCGCTCCAAGCCAACAAAAGAACCAAAGGCGCCTGGCCCGTACCACATCATGGTATCATGCCAATATGGCCGCCACGCCTCGTCGGGCGTCGCCAATCCGCGCAGCATCGCCACAACCATGTCAAACGAAATGGCGGACTGCTCAGCATCGCTTTGCTCCATCAAGATACCATCGCTGGTCGCAGGTCCGGGTATCATTCCGGTATAGCCGGCTATCGAAGCCGGTGAAGGCAAGTCTGGCCACTGGCCGCAGGCAATCATCAATTCAGGTATGTCGAGAAAAACATATGATTGCCGGATCTTTCCAGCTTCCATCCGATGAAACTCGCCGACGCGGATATAGGCCAATTTTTGTGTGGCTTTGATACCAAGCCAATCCGATTGGAATTGGCCCACATAGTATCCGGTACTTGAGATCCAATCATCACCCTGAAATTCACCGCCCATCAGGATATAATCCCGACGATGCAGGTCGGCGAAGGCCGCGTTTAAGGATCCAAAAAACTCCTCGGCATAAGCCGCTGCGCCGCAAACATCATTATAGGGGTGGACAATATGCACCTCTGCATCTTCCGCAAATGCGGCGAGAACAGCGGACTTAAATCCGTCATCCGAGGGAACTGAAAGCGCGTCAAGATAGGCCTTTACAGACCGCTTGTTTTGCAGCGCCAATGATGCATCGGTCAATTTGCGATCCGCGTTCCCGTCGACTGATCGAAAACATGACAGATATCCGCTGGAATGGACGCTTTTGTTTCCGTCCCAATCTCGGCAAAGAAGTCTTTCTCTGCCTTGATCGCCACCATAGAGCCGCCGGCGCGCATTGTGACCATTGAGGCATCGCCAAGCAATTCCATTGAATAAACCGGCGCTTCGATTTGGGCTGTTTTACCGTTGGCAATAGCTGCATCTTCTGCCCTGAAACCAAGCGTAACATTACCGGAATGCTTCGAACTCAATCCCTTGATCGTGACATTCTCCCCGGTGAATGTGCCGTCCTTCAGTGAACCATCCATCAGGTTCATAGCTGGTGTACCCATAAAACCGGCGACGAACGTATTGTTCGGATTGTCGTAGATTTCCTTGGGCGTGCCAACTTGCTGAACAACGCCTTTGTTCATGACGACCACGCGATCAGCCAGCGTCATCGCCTCAATCTGATCGTGCGTGACATAAATGGTCGTCACTTGAAGCTCATGGTGCAAATTCTTGATTTGCGCGCGGGTGGAAACACGTAATTTCGCATCCAGGTTCGACAGCGGCTCATCCATCAGGAACACTTTTGGTGTGCGCACAATTGCCCGCGCAAGGGCAACACGTTGCCGCTGACCACCCGATAGCGCTGCGGGTTTACGGTGAACGAAGTCGTTGAGCTCCACCATATCTACGGCCCGCTGAACGCGTTCCTCATGGGTGGACGGATCTATTTTCCGGATCCGGAGCGGGAAACGAATATTCTCCCAAACGGTCAAGTTCGGATAAAGGCCGTATGACTGGAAAACCATCGCCACATCACGGTCTTTCGGATCGAGATTGTTGACCATTGTATCGCCAATCCAGATCTCGCCAGACGTGGTATCTTCGAGCCCGGCCACCATGCGCATCGTGGTGGTTTTGCCGCAACCGGAAGGCCCGAGCAGCACAAGAAATTCACGGTCGCCAATTTCCAGATTGAAGTCATCAACACCGACGAAGTTGCCCCAGCGCTTCGTGACATTTTTTAAGGTGATACCAGCCATTTGATTATCCTTTAACGGCACCGGCGGTCAGTCCGGAAACGATCTGACGCTGGAAGAACATGACGAGAATGAAAAGCGGCACAGCCGCCGAAATGGTCGCAGCCACCGCAAACATGACATTGCCCTCGGTCTGCGTGGTGCCAAGGAAGCTGGACAAAGCCGGAACCATGGTCTGGTTCTCTTTGGCCAAGACCATCGACGTCACGGCGAAGTCGTTATAGGCCAAGAGGAATGAAAATAGCCCAGTCGTAATGACGCCCGGCCACATCACCGGAATGATCACATGGCGGAACGCCTGGAAACGGGTGCAGCCATCGACCATCGCGCTCTCGTCCAAATCCTTGGGGATGTTGCGGAAGAACGATGTCAGCATCCACAGTGTGAAAGGCTGATTAATCGCCACCAACACGATAACGGCTGTTAGCAAGTGACCCCACAAATTATACTCAAAGAACGGCAACAAATAACCGGCCACCAGCGTGATTGGCGGCATGGCTCGGAAAATGAGCGCCAGGATCAACAGCCAGAAGGCATAGGGGAAGCTGGAACGTGAAAGCGCATACCCACCAAGCGTCCCGATGGTCAGTGAAATGCAAACAGTCAGCACACAAACAATCACGGTATTGATCGCGGCGCGCCAATATTCTTCTTGGATCCAGGCACCATAGTAGCCAGCGCCCGTAAAAGGTGCGCCGTGTGTCTCGGTGGTTCGTGGTCCCGTCAGCGCATCGGTCCAGTCATTGATCGAGAAGAAGTCGAGTTCGACTTTGAACGACCCCCACATGGTCCAAAAAAACGGGAATGCAGCAACAAACAACCAGACGATCAAGAAAATGATCATCATCAGCTGCAAAGACATGGGCCTTTTTTGCGCAGAAGAAGACATGGCGATTACCTCCCCGCTTTGAAGTCATGCCAGGTGCGGATCAGCACCGGTGACAACAAGATTGCGACGCCAAGAATGGTCAGAACAGAGTTGGCAGCAGCCGACGACAACTGCCGCGTTTCACCACCCAGATCATTGAATATGATCCACGATAGCGATTGTGCATGCGCCGAGGCCGAGAAACCAATGATCGGTTCAAAGACCCTGAAATTGTCCATCAACTGGATCAAGGCAACGAACGTCACCAGCGGCATCAGATGCGGAATGATCACAAACCGGATTTGCTGCCAGCGGCTTGCACCATCGATGCGCGCGGACTCAATGGTGTCCTGCGGCACTGTTTGAAGCCCCGCGTAAAACACCACGAAAGCAAATGGCGCCGAGTTCCAGACACCCCAAACGATAATCATGATCCACGTCATCGTCGTTGACGCTTTCAGCGACAAATCCGGATCACTGGCAGCCCATTGGATGAACGATCCGAGCACGCCACGCGCATCAACCATCCAGAAAAGGATAAGTGAACCAACCAGCGGTGTCGTCACGAATGGCAAGAGCGAAAGAAAGATCACATATCCCTTAAGCGCTTGATTGAGCGTGTTGACCGCCAGCGCGATCATAAGCCCGACAATGATCAGCAGCGGTGTGGCGATAAAGGTATAGGTCAGCGTAAAAGCAAGTGCGCCATAGAATGGCAAATTGTTCATGGAGGCGAAAAACGCGCCCCAGCTCTCACTGTTTTGCCAAGCTTGGCTAACTTCCTGAAGGGCAAGATGCCCACGATCGAAGTAGATTTGCAGCCCTACAAAACGGCCTAGCGGCTGTTCATCACGCAGCGCTTCTGTCGCTTCCTGATTGATAACCGTTGATTCGGTACAACCAAACGGGCCGCAATTTTCCACGGTTTCCAATACCGCTTCATGGGGGGTGTATACTGATTGGATCAGTACGGACGCGATTGGCAATGCGATGAAGATAAACATCGCCAAGCCCGTCGGCAAAAAGAACCAGAAAAACGCACTATGTCTCATGAAGCTCTAGCCCGGAAACCAAAATGAAGGGAAGGATCGGGCAAAGCGCCCGATCCCGGTTGTCGAACGATTAGTTCAAGAACCCTTTTTCTTTGGCCGCAGCTGTGTAGGCAGCTTCAACATCGGCAAGTGCTTGTTCTGCACTTTCGTTGCCTTGCATGAAGTCACTGAGCTCATTGCCGAGCGCCGTATGCATCAAGCCCATATATGGCAACATTGGATATGGCGTCGTATTGGCCTGAGCGGCGGCGAACACGCCAGCGGCCGCGTCTGTTGGCTGGTAGCCATCAATCAGCCAAACGGCTTGCTTGGCGATTTCGTCATCTTCCAAAATAGATGGCTGGATCGCGTTGACCAAAGCGACAAATGTTGCCTCCGCGTCTTCGTCAGAGATGTTCTTTGACACGGTAAAGCCGTCCCACCACAGTGTGGAAGCCGGCGTTGAACCACCGCCCACAGTCATAGGACCGCCAAGCGCCATATGATCTTTAACTTCCTGCACAACGCCTTCTGCGTCGGGCAGAGTCGCTGCGCGGCTGCCCCACATGTTCATCAATGCGGTGTTGCCAGCACGGAACTCTGCGTTCGTGGCGTTTGAGTCATGTGTAAGGAAGTCCGGGTTCATATACTCGGAAAGCGCCTTCATCATCTCAAGTGTTTGGACACCAGCTTCGGTGTTGACGCTTGGCTCTGCCGTGCCGTCTTTAAAGTGCGAACCGCCAAAACCGAGGAACATGTTGTTGAATTCCTGAGCAAGGTTCCAACCCGATGCATACGCACCACCAACAGGGTTATCCATAATGCCAGCGGCACGGATCGCTTCCGCGGCCGCCAACATTTCTTCATAAGTTGTCGGTGCTTCGAGGCCAACTTGCTCGAGAACGTCTGCGCGGTAAACAAGGTGTTGAGCGTTTGCCATGAACGCAACTGCAAGAATGTCATCGCCAACTTTGATCAGCTGGTTTGGCTTGAGGTCAGCACCATGCGCTTCGACCAGATCATTCAGCGGACGGATCAAATCTTCGTTGATCAACGCAACAATCGATGAGTTGGCGATAATGGCTGATGTGTATTCGGCAGGATTACCGGTCATGCCAGCAACGTTGATCTGCTGGTGGTCGGCAGTCAGGTTTGTTTCGACGGTGACGCCGTCCTTGGCACACGCCACGGCACCAGCACCAATGGTCTGGATGGCAGGAAATTCATTGCCAACAATGGACACGCGACCGCTATCAATCCCGCAATCGGAATGCCCACCAGCATGCGCAAAAGAAACGGATGCGATTGCCGCCACACCAGCAAGCATGGCTCTGTTAAAATATTTCATATGCTTTTCTCCCAACAAGCAGTTCACAGGTTCAAAAGCCCTCATGGGTTAAATGAAACCCGCTCTGATGAGATTGTTGACAATAATTGAATACGAATGCAAGCGTCCAAATCAGATTAAATAAAACCGCATCCCGGAGAGCAAATTGGACCGCCGAGCCCTTCATCGAGCACTGTACGAGCTTGCCAAGTCACGCAATGGCGATTTCACCACCCAGTTCAAGGCGCTGTTTGCCAACAATGTCGAATGGCGCACCGTTCATCCAATGAACACACTCAATGGTGCCGATGCGGTTATAGAGGCGGTTTTCAAGCCTCTACACCATGCGCTCGGAGATCTAGAGCGCCGAGACTTGATATTCATGCGCGGGACTTACGAAGGTCGCGAATATATTGGCACCATAGGCCACTATTGCGGAAACTTCAAAAACGATTGGCTCACAATCCCGGCCACAGGCAGGCCGGTTTGGTTACGCTATGGCGAAATCTATGAAATGCGTGAAGACCGAATAGTTCAAGCCAATATCCTCTGGGACATACTGGATCTGATGCGTCAGGCCGGCTTTTGGCCCATCGGACCCAGTTTGGGAACAGAGGCCATTTGGCAGGGCCCCATAACCGCGGACGGCATACGATTGGAGCCTTCGCCCGTTGATGAAGGCGCACAGTCATTGGCGCAGACGCTGGCAATGCACAAAACGCTGGCGGACTATGATGATCATGCGATGGCAGGACGGGACGGTCTCCTAAACATGGCGCAAAAGCTGCATTGGCATGAGAACATGATGTGGTACGGGCCATTCGGTATCGGCACAACGCGCTCCCTGGCCGGCTTTGTCGACTACCATCAACTGCCGTTCCGCTTGGCGTACCCCAACCGCAAAGGCGGCGGTCAATGGGATTCAGTCCCGGCCGCCGAGCGCGAAGCGCTGGGCGGCGGGCACTATATCAGAATTGGAGACGGGCCATATTCACTGACTAGCGGTTGGCCAAGTGTCTATGCCGAGCATGCCGGCGGTAGCATCTTCGGCATGGGATCAACTGGCAAAACCGTAAATATGCGGGTCATGGACTTTTACCTCCATCACGAAGGTCAAATCCGAGAGAACTGGGTACCGATCGACATCATCCACATTCTCCACCAGAAGGGGATGGATGTGTTCGACCGCATGCAGACTTTCTTTCGGCGCGGCAATCCTTGGTAAGGTGCCGCGCAAAAGCCATCACACATAGCGATTGACGATATTCTCAAGCATTTCTTGGCGCCCGGAGCGCGGCGCGGGCGCGATATTGTCAGCAAGCACCCTCGCCTCGATGGCTTCGAGCGAACTATCCGTCAGCATGGACTGACCTAAGCTCGTATCCCAACCAGCGTAGCGCTCGGCGCGCAACTCTTCCAAAACCCCGTCTTCCAACATCTTTGCAGCGGCTTTCAGCCCCCGTGCACAGACATCCATCGCGCCAACATGGGCAATGAGAAGGTCATCAGGATCAATGGATTGACGTCGCAGTTTCGCGTCAAAATTGGTACCGCCGGTCGTGAAACCACCACCGCGCAATACTTCGTAGTATGCCAGCGCAATTTCAGGAACATTGTTAGGAAATTGGTCGGTGTCCCACCCAGACTGGTAATCATTGCGGTTCATGTCGATGGAACCAAAAATGCCAAGCGCGTTCGCCGTGGCTAACTCATGCTCAAACGAGTGACCAGCGAGAATGGCATGCCCCTGCTCGATATTGACCTTGACTTCATGTTCCAAGCCGTGGCGTTTCAGGAAGCCGTAGACGGTAGCAACATCGTAATCATATTGATGTTTTGTCGGCTCTTGTGGCTTTGGCTCGATCAAAATTGCACCGTCAAAGCCGATCTTGTGTTTATACTCGACAACCATGTTCAAGAAGCGGCCCAGCTGAGCGTCCTCACGCTTCAAGTCAGTGTTTAAAAGTGTTTCATAGCCTTCGCGTCCGCCCCACAGAACGTAGTTTTCACCACCTAGTTTTTTCGTCACATCGATACAGCTTTTCACCGTCGCAGCGGCAAACGCAAATACGTCAGGGTCAGGGTTGGTTGCAGCACCGCTCATGAAGCGTTTGTGTGAAAAAAGGTTGGCCGTGCCCCACAACAATTTAACGCCGGTCTCTTCCTGTTTTTGGGCGAAATAGTCGGTGATCTCTTCAAGGCCAGCCTTGTTCTCAGCATAGGTATCGCCTTCCGGCCGAACGTCCGCATCGTGAAAGCAGTAATACGGTGCGCGCAAAAGCGAAAACATCTCGAACGCAACATCGGCCCGGGCCTTGGCTAGATCCATTGTGTCGGCTGGGAACCAGGGGCGATCAAACGTTTGACCACCGAATGGATCGCCACCCGGCCAAACAAAATTGTGCCAGTAGCAAACAGCAAAACGGAGATGCTCGGCGAGCGACTTGCCCAAAACGATTTCGTCAGGATTGTAGTGATGAAAAGCAAGCGAACCTGCAGAAACGCCGTCACCAAAAGGGATAGGCTCACGAATTGAAAAAAAACTGTTTGACACTTTATAGTCCTCCCCGAGCACCAATAATGTACAGTGCAATCAATTTCGACATACAATGTGGAAAAAAGGATAGAAATCCCATTTCGGGACAATCTTGCGCATGAGGTTGCAAAAAAAATGTCAGATTAACCACGAACTTACGTTCCAAGACATTGACGTAAGCATTTATTTTTGACTATCCAGACTATAGACCAGTTGGTTAGTGAAATTTCAGCGTTGACCAAGTCAACACAAGGTGAGAATTTAAACTAACGCGGGCGATTGGCCTGCACTTTGAAAACTGTAGCGAGCTTTCCCGACTTGCCCCAAGGGAGAGAGCCCTCGATGCAGTCAGAGCTGACCTGGTGGTGCCCCTGCCAGGTCGGCTCGCCTTTTTGGTGGCAAGAGCGTCGGCGCAAGCATTCTCAAAATTTGACAAAAAATCGCGTCAGTTTTCCAGACGTTTGGCATATAAATCCAAACGGTGGTGGACAATTTCATAGCCAAGTTCGGCGGCTATCTCTGCCTGCAATTTCTCGATTTTTTCTGAACGGAATTCGATAACATCGCCCGTCTCGACGTCAATGATGTGATCGTGGTGAGGCGCATCAGTCGTTTCAAATTTCGCCGGCACGCCCTCAAAGCTCAATCGCTGGACCACACCATTTTCTTCCAAAACCGTCAGCGTGCGATAAACAGTCGACAATGAAACTGATGGATCGATGGCAGAAGCACGCACCAATAATTCATTGGCATCGGGATGATCGGTTGCCGCTGCAAGGACGGACAAAATGGCCTGACGCTGGCGCGTGATCCGAACACCACGATCACGTAGGGCATCTTCCATTATCTTATACTGATCGACATCAACCATGTCGCTTTTTTGCCTATTCGCCCATTGGTTTCAAGAACCGCATTCTTCTTCTTGCAAATCGTTCTCATGTGCATTGACAAACTTCGACGCGTCCATAACTAGATAGGCGACTGAATGGAAGGAGATATTCATGCGACTTGACCTTCGCGTGTCCATTTGCGCCTGCCTTGCCTTTTTGCCGATCAGCACTTTGTCAGCGCATGCTGAAAAACTGAAAGCTGTGACCACGTTCACGGTCATTGCCGATATGGCCAGAAATGTCGCCGGTGATGCTGCGATCGTGGAATCCATTACAAAGCCAGGAGCTGAAATCCATGGTTACGAGCCAACACCACGCGATATTCTGCGCGCAAGCGACGCAGATCTGGTGCTTTGGAACGGTTTGAACCTAGAACTGTGGTTTGAACAGTTCTTCCGCAATTTGCCCGACGCACAATCGGTTATCCTGACCGAAGGCATCGAGGGCATCGCGATCGCCCGTGGAAGCTATGAGGGAAAACCAAATCCACATGCCTGGATGTCATTGTCCAACGCGAAAATCTATGTCGACAACATCGCGGAAGCATTCGCTCAGGCTGACCCCGACAATGCGGACATATACCGCGCCAATGCGGAAATTTATAAAGGTCAAATCGCCGATGTAATCGCGCCGATGCGAGACGCGATCCGGTCGCTGCCAGACGAACGCCGCTGGCTGGTCACATGCGAGGGCGCTTTCTCCTACATCGCCGACGACTATAACCTGAAAGAACTGTACCTGTGGCCCATGAATGCGGACCAAGTGGGAACACCGCAGCAGGTTCGCTCTGTGATTGACGGTGTTCGGGGAAACAATATCCCGACCGTTTTTTGTGAATCGACAGTCAACACTGATCCAGCAAAGCAAGTTGCGCGTGAAACGGGCGCAGCCTATGGCGGCGTTCTTTATGTCGATAGTCTCAGCGAGGCAGATGGTGCGGTACCGACCTATCTGGACCTTCTCAGAGTCACCAGCCAAACAATTCTCGATGGGCTGAGCGAAAGTTTGAACTAATGGCGCCAGCCGAAATGACAGTTCAGGGCATTGCCGTCGATGGCCTTTCGGTAACCTACCGAAATGGCCATACGGCTTTGCGCGACACCAGCTTCGCGCTCCCAACCGGCACAATTGCCGCTTTGGTCGGCGTAAACGGATCGGGAAAGTCGACGCTCTTCAAGGCGATTATGGGCTTTGTGCCGGCGGCAACCGGCGACATCGCGGTTTTGGGTCAATCGGTGAAGTCCGCTTTGCAAGCCAATCTCATCGCCTATGTGCCCCAGGCCGAAGAAGTGGATTGGTCGTTCCCCGTGCTGGTCGAAGATGTGGTGATGATGGGTCGCTATCCGCACATGAACATGCTCCGCATCCCCAGGAAAGCAGATCGAAAAGCAGTCGATGAAGCGTTGGCGCGGGTCAACATGATCGAATTTCGCAAACGCCAAATAGGCGAACTGTCAGGCGGCCAACGTCAACGCGTGTTTCTGGCGCGTGCGCTTGCACAGGATGGGCAAGTGATCTTGCTCGACGAGCCATTCACCGGTGTGGACGTCAAGACTGAACGCCAGATCATCGAACTCTTGCGCGCCCTGCGCGACGAAGGGCGCGTCATCCTCATATCGACCCACAATTTGGGATCGGTGCCAGAATTTTGCGATCGCACCATCCTGATCAAGGGGACGGTCCTGGCGCACGGTCTGACCGAAGAAGTGTTTACGCCGCACAATTTGGAGGTCGCTTTCGGTGGGGTCTTGCGCCAGTTCACACTGGGCGGGCAGCAACTTCACGATGATGATGACGAACGCAAGGTGACCATCTTCACCGATGATGAGCGCCCGTTCGTTCTCTACGACGACAAGCCTGGCGAGAACATCTCCGATGATTGAGACGCTCGCCCAACCATTTAACTATCAGTACATGGTCAATGCCATGTGGGTGTCTGCTTTGGTCGGCGCCGTTTGCGCATTTCTTTCTTGTTATTTGATGCTGAAAGGCTGGTCGCTCATTGGTGACGCGCTTAGCCACGCCATCGTTCCGGGTGTCGCCGGCGCATATATGCTCGGTCTACCCTTTGCGCTCGGCGCGTTTTTAGCGGGCGGATTGGCGGCCGGATCCATGCTGTTTTTGAATAATAGAACCGGGCTCAGACAAGACGCGATTATCGGCCTGATATTCACGTCATTCTTTGGCCTCGGCCTTTTCATGGCATCAATCGCACCCACGTCGGTCGACATTAAAACCATCACGCTCGGCAACATTCTGGCGATCACACCCTCAGACACCTTACAGCTGGTGTTGATCGGTTCGATCACACTTTTCATCCTGGCCATGAAGTGGAAGGATTTGATGCTCGTCTTTTTCGACGAGAACCACGCGCGGTCTGTTGGCATCAGCCCGTCACGCCACAAACTGCTATTCTTTACATTGCTCGCGGCTAGCTGCGTGGCAGCCCTGCAAACCGTCGGCGCGTTCCTAGTGATAGCGATGGTGGTTACGCCCGGCGCGACGGCCTACCTCCTGTCGGACCGCTTTTCGCATGTCCTGATCATCGCAATCGCAATCGGCGTGCTTTCAAGTTTCATCGGAGCGTATGCGTCATTCTTTTTGGACGGAGCAACCGGCGGTATTATCATCTGCCTTCAAACATTAGCTTTTCTCACCGCATTTGTGTTTGCGCCCAAACATGGTTTGCTTGCCGCTCGCAAACGCGGCCGAGAAGGCCGTTCGCCACAAAAACCGGCCCCCGACCAGACACCGCAAACGGCGGCAACACTTCCAATGCAGGCAGCAGAATGATGGACGAGTTGCTCCTGCCGTTCCAATTGCCGTTTATGATCAACGCGTTTTGGATCAGCGCAATCGTTGCAGTGCCGACCGCGCTCTTGTCCTGTTACCTGGTATTGAAAGGATGGTCGCTGATTGGTGATGCGATCTCTCACGCTGTCCTTCCCGGGATCGTGCTAGCCTATATCACCAACTTACCTTTGATCATCGGCGCTTTCATCTCAGGTATGATTTGTGCGCTGGCGACGGGTTTTATCGCCGACAACAGTCGCGTTAAGCGCGATACAGTAATGGGCGTCGTCTTTGCCGGCATGTTTGGGCTCGGCCTTGTGCTCTATACCCACATCAACACCAGCCTACATCTCGACCATATTTTGTTTGGCAACATGCTTGGCGTTGGCCCAGCCGATCTTTGGACCGCTGGTATCATTGGCGGACTTGTAACGCTGGCGGTTTTAGTGCGATGGCGGGACCTGTTGGTTCACGCATTTGATGAAACGCATGCACGGGCAATCGCCCTGCCCGTTAACATTTTTCACTATGGGCTATTGGCCGCAATATCGCTCACCATTGTCGCCACGCTTTCGGCGGTCGGGATCATTTTGGCGATCGGGTTGCTGATCGCACCGGGCGCCATCGCCTTTTTGATGACACGTCAATTCGGTAAAATGCTGCTACTGGCTGTTTGTATCAACGTGACTGCAGGCTTGGGCGGTGTTTACGCCAGTTTCTTTCTCGACAGCGCGCCAGCGCCGACCATAATCCTGATACTCACTGCGTTATTCATCGCTGCTTTTGTCTGGCGAGAAATAAGCGCTGCGCGAGCCGCATCATCCATTCACATCGGCAACGAAAGCCTTGATGATCTCTGACAGCAAAGGCGCATGCTCAAGGCATGGCAGATGGCCGCAATCTTTGATTTCATCATAGCGCCCGTCGGGAACAAGCTTCGAAAGCTCCAGCCCAAGCGCGGGCGGTGTTACAACGTCCTGATCGCCAACAATCACAGATACGGGCATGGGCAGCGTTGAAGAACTCTCTGTGAGGTCCGCGTCTCGGATCGCTGCACAGGTTCCAATGTACCCCTCGACGGGTTGGCGCGAGACCATGTTACGATAGCCAGGGATCTCGTGAGCATTCTGCTCGGCCCACTGCTTTGTGGTCCAACGATCCAAAATCTGGGGCGCAAGTGGCGCGATCCCGTTGGCCTTCACCGCGTCAATGCGCTCTTGCCAGTTTTGCTTCGGGCCGATCTTGTGGCCGGTATCAACAAGAAGCAGTCCTTTGACCAGGTCGTTGCGTTTGGCAGCTAGCGCTTGGGCGATCATGCCACCCACTGAAAGCCCGCATACAAAAGCGCCTTTCATACCCAAATGATCCATCAGCCCCGCCAAATCATCGGCGTGAAGATCAATAGAATATTCTGCATCGCCCACATCGGAGAGACCGTGTCCCCGCTTGTCATAAGTGACAATCTGCATGTCGCCCACGAGGCGAACGATCACATCACGCCAGATGCGAAAATCCGAACCCAATGAATTGGAGAAGACAATCGCCGGCTTGTCTTTTGGCGCGCCGATGATCTGATAGTGGAGAGTAACGTCGTTAACTTGAACAAATTGCATGGGCGAGCCATGCCACGCCGACAAGCTGCATTCAACTGCTAGCTGACCAAACGCGTGGTTCTGTAGGCTTCTTTGTACCGCCCATGTGCTTCGGTATATGCATCGCGCAAATCAGCTTTGGGTTCAAAAACCGCCTCAACAGGTGGCTGCGTCAAATATTGCTGCTCAACACCATGGACCGCCATCATTGCCAGACGCGCTGCCCCAAAAGCACCGCCAAAGTCACCAGCCACCGGCCTCGAAACGGGTACATCAAGCGAAGTGGCAACCGCGTTCAACCAATAGTCTGATCGGCTGCCGCCACCAACAGCCAACAGGTTGTCGATTGTGGTACCGGTTTTTGCCAGTGCGTCACGGCAATCGCGGATCGCATGTACGACACCTTCCAGGATCGCCTGTGCTACTGCGGTGCGATCTGCAAGATGCTCGATACCCAGCAAAGAACCGCGGACTTGCGCGTCATTGTGCGGGGTGCGTTCTCCGCCAAGGTAAGGCAAGAACAAAGCTCGACCCGGTGCGCGTAATGTCTTTAAAGGTGCGGTTAGCTCCGAGGCCGTTGCACCAGTAAGACGCGCGAACCACTCCAGCGAATCTGTTGCCGACAAAATCACACCCATCTGATGCCAAGTGTCAGGCAAGGCGTGGCAAAAAGTGTGTACAGCTGTTTGTGCATCCGGCGAGTAAGATGGGCATGATGCAAACAAAACGCCCGACGTACCAAGTGAAACAAAAGCGGTCCCAGGTGTCGCGACACCTACCCCGATTGCAGAAGCTGCATTGTCCCCGCCGCCGCCAGCAATGACCACATTATCTGCAAAACCGAATTTCGCCGCCAGTTCGCTGCGCAATTTGCCGGAAACCGCCGACCCTTCCACAAGGGCTGGCATATGGGATCTATCAAGCCCGGTTGCGGCCAACAGCCCATCATCCCAATCGCGCTTTGCAACATAGAGCCAGCTTGTTCCCGCACTGTCTGACATCTCCGAGACATGCTCGCCAGTCAGCCACAAGCGCAGAAAATCTTTGGGCAGAAGGACCTTCGCTGTCTTTTCAAAAATTGCCGGTTCATGGATACGCACCCAAGCAAGCTTGGGTGCAGTAAAGCCCGGAAAAACGATATTGCCAGATTTTTCCCGCCACTGCGGATCGCCATCTAACGCCGCGGCTTCATCGGCGGATCGGGTGTCGTTCCATAAAATACACGGTCGAAGCGGCTTATCAGAAGCATCAAGTAATGTTGCGCCATGCATTTGGCCAGAGAGCCCAATGGCGCCAACAGAACCCAGCGAATGCCGCTTGGCCAACCCAGCCAACACCGCATCAGCAGCATCCAACCAGCTATTGGCATCTTGCTCAGACCAGCCCGGATGCGGCCGGTCAACAGTCAAAGCAGCATGCGCCTCGTCGATAATGCGTTGATCATCATCGACGAGGACAGCTTTCAAGCCTGATGTACCAAGATCAATGCCAATATACATCGCGGTCAGGCAGCCAACTGCTCAGGCTTTTTGCCTGCAATGATCATCGCCAAAAGGTCGTCGGTCGTCACCTCGTCAACATTCACGACACCGACCAGCTGGCCATTCTTCATAACAGCGGCGCGATCACAAAGCTCTTTAACCTGATGCACATCATGGTCGATCAGGAAAATGCCAAGGCCATCCTTCTTAAGCTCCTGGATCAGTTCCGACACCATCTGCGTTTCCTGCGGCCCAAGCGCCGCAGTTGGTTCATCCATGATCAGGATCTTGGCGTTGAAATAAACCGCACGTGCGATGGCGACTGACTGACGTTGACCACCCGATAACGCCGAAACCGGCGCTGAGAATTTTTTGAAATTCGGATTGAGGCGACCCATGATCTTCCGGGTTTCCGCTTCCATGCCCGCATCATCGACAAAGCCAAGCGGCGTTGTCAGTTCGCGGCCAAGAAAAAGGTTTGAGGCAGCGTCTAGATTATCCGCCAACGCCAGCGTTTGGTAGATGGTCTCAATATTGTATCCGCGCGCATCACGGGGGTTTCGGATTGTGGCCTTTGTGCCGTTGACGAACACGTCGCCAGCATCAGCCTGATAGGCACCCGACAGGCATTTGATCAGCGTCGATTTGCCAGCACCGTTGTGGCCCAAAAGCCCAACGACTTCGCCCGGAAAAAGGTCAACGGTGACATGATCAACAGCCTTGATACCGCCAAACGCGATGGAAATATCGCGCATCTCAACAAGGGGTGTTCCAGTTCTATCAACCATTATTTATCCCCCGTACGTTTGCGATAGATGATGTCAATCAGGACCGCGGCAACAAGCACCGTGCCAACGACAATGTTCTGGAATGGCGCATCAACGCCGACCATTGCCATGCCTGATTGCAACGATTGCATGATCAAGGCACCGAGGATGGCACCGTAAATCGTCCCGAGACCACCCGACAGGGCCGTGCCGCCAATCACCGCAGCGGCAATGACCCGCAGTTCATCAAGCGTGCCGATGTCATTGGAGTGAAACGTCAAGCGCGCAGACGCGACAATAGCTGAGATCGCACAAAGAGCGCCCATAATGGCGAAGACCTTCACCGTCAGCATACGGGTATTGATACCTGACAATTCAGCTGCGTCCGGATTGCCACCGGTGGCGAAGATGTAGCGACCAAGCCTGGTGCGTTTTGCGACGAGCGTCATCACGAAAGCCACTGCAATTAACAGTAGCACCGAGATGGGCAAACCATAGCCGACGCTCAAACCTTCCGGCATCGTTTCGCCGCGCGCTTCAAACATTCGGCGCAAACGATTGGTCGGAATTTCATAGGAATTCAAAATACCAATAAAGCCCATGATCGCGCCAACGATGATCGCGCCAAGGGCAAATTCAGCCCACAGGGGTTTGACAGGAAACTCATGGGTAATCTTGTTGCGCCGCGCTGACAAAAGCGCTGCAACCGCCGCAACCGAAGCAAGTACGCCGAACACCCAGCTCCACGTTTCACCAAGTGTGCCGCCGATACCGCCAAAAAGCTGGAAGTTTGCATCAAGCGGGCCGATGGTTTGACCGCTCGTCAAATACCAGGCGACATTTCGCCAGATAAGCAAGCCGCCCAGCGTTACGATAAAGGCCGGGATTGTCAGATAGCCGACAAGGTAACCATGAAAGGCACCGATCGCGACGCCCGTTGCCAATCCAACAATGATGGCAATCGGCGCGGTCATCGGATTGCCAAGGCCAAGGCCCAAGAGTTCCGGCGCCACAAACGTTTGCGTCATCGCCATCATCGCAGAACAAGTGGCAAGCAAAGAGCCAACCGAAAGATCGATATGCCTGGTGACGATGATGAACACCATGCCAGTGGCCATGATCGCAACTGACACCGTTTGGATCGTTAGGTTAAAAATGTTGCGCGGCGTCAAAAAGCGCCCATCGGTGATGAGGTGAAACGCTAGGCAAAGGACAATGAAAGCCCCGATCATGCCCAAGAGGCGCGTGTCAACTTCCAGTGTTTGTAAGAGGGACTTGCGTGCCGCGCCTTCAGCTGCGGGCGCGCCGTCGGTGACCGTAGCGTCACTCATGGCTTGCTCCACGGGATTGGTTTAAGAAAACCACCGCCCCTTGGGACGGTGGCTGATTTTTGATCGGAAACTGATTGATCAGTTACAAGGAGCAGGACCGCCGGAAACGCCTTGGCAGAGTGCCTCTTGCGTGATCCAACCCGCATCAACAACAACTGAAAGATTATCAGCTGTCACTGGAACTGGCGCGAGGAAACGTGCTGTCATCTCTGTGCCACCTGGTGATGTCCACTTTGTGGAACCATCAATGTCAGACATCATGGCACCATCGCCCATGCCAGCCAAAGCGACGGCAATCTCGCCGGCAGCTTTGCCCAGTTCACGCGCATCTTTCCAGACAGAAACAGTCTGCGTGCCAAGAGCGACACGGTTCAGCGCTGCATGGTCGCCGTCCTGGCCGGATACTGGAATACCTTCCATGCCCTGCGCTGTAAGAGCAGCAACAACACCACCGGCTGTACCGTCGTTTGAAGCAACAACCGCGTCAACACCATTGTCTTGCGCCGTCAGGATCTGCTCCATGTTACGCTGAGCGTTTGCTGGCAACCAACCGTCGGTATAAGCTTCACCAACAATGGTAATTGCGCCGGAATCAATGGCTTCCTGCAACACTTCTTGCTGACCACCGCGAAGGAAGTCGGCGTTTGGATCGGTCGGTGAGCCTTTGATCATCACATAATTGCCTTCTGGCTGCGCAGCCAAAACGGCACGAGCTTGCATACGGCCAACTTCGATGTTGTCGAATGTCAGGTAGAAAGCGCGTGGATCTTCGATCAAACGGTCGTAGCCGACAACCGGAATACCTTCGTCAGCAGCAGCCTGAACAGCTGGGCCAATGGCTTGAGCATCTTGCGCAAGAATGATCAGCGCATCAACGCCTTGAGCGATCAAGCTTTCAACGTCTGCAAGCTGCTTGGCAGAAGATGACTGCGCATCTGCAGAAACGTAAGTTGCGCCAGCTGCTTCCAAAGCGCCTTTGATCGCAGCTTCGTCAGTTTTCCAACGCTCTTCCTGGAAGTTTGACCAGCTAACGCCAACGGTGACGCTGTGGCTGCCGGCCAATGCAGTAGATGTAAGTGCCACGGACACAGCCGCGGCAAGCACGAGTGCTTTACGCATGTAATGGTTCCTCCCTTATGCGTGACGCCCCGCATCCTCTGCGGGACCGCCTACCCCAATACTCGCAGATTAAATTCAGTTGTCAAATTTATTTGACGAAAAAAATGCTTCGATCTATTGTTTTGGTGGGAGGAAGTCGCGTGCGCTGCATCATTTCATGGTGCAACGCAACGGAAATATGGTTTATTTCGTTAGCGTCTAAATTAAATGCTGAACTTAACCGGAACCCCAAACGAAGCCGGGGCAAAGAACATAGAAGGCTGTGGTCCGCTAAATGCGATCAATGACCTTCGCGCGGCGACCACCAAGCAGCAGATCTATGAAGCTATTCGCGCGCAAGGGCAGGTAGCGCGGGTCGATATTTCAAAGCAGGTTGGCGTCAGCGCAGGATCGGTGACAACCGTAACCGCGGAACTGATAGCTTCCGAGCTGGTGCGTGAGGTTGAAGAAACCGATCGTGACGGCGAAAGCGGGCGTGGACGCCCCCCGGTTTCTCTGCGCGTCAATGCGGAGAGCCATTTTGTTGTAGGCATCAAGCTTAGCACACCCTACCATTCCGCCGTCATCATGGACATGGCCGGGAACATCCGCGCTGAAGTGATTCTGCCATGTTCGACCGTGCGCCACAGCGCGGAAGCAATTTGCGATTTTGTTGTTGAACTAATGGAACAGTCGCTGCATGAGGCGAAGCTTTCGAAAAATCAAATTGATTTGATCGGCGTCGGCCTCCCGGGTTTTGTTGACCACCACACCGGTATTGCTGATTGGTCTCCACTGCTGGCCGGAAACAACATACCGATCCGCGATATCCTTCAGGAACGCTTGGGCACGCCGGTCGAGGTCGACAATGATGCTAATCTTCTGACGCTTGCAGAACTATGGTTTGGCGCTGGCCGCGCCATGCGAGACTTTGCCGTTGTAACCATTGAGCATGGTATCGGCATGGGTTTGGTGATCGACAACCAGCTTTATCGTGGCGCACGCGGGATGGGCATGGAGTTGGGACATACAAAAGTGCAGCTCGATGGCGCTCTTTGCCGCTGCGGTCAACGCGGCTGCCTGGAAGCCTATGTGGCCGACTACGCGTTGGTGCGCGAGGCATCGACCGCGCTTGATATGCCTAACTCCGGCGATATCAGTGAGATGATGGAGACGCTTTTCACGCAAGCCAAGTCCGGCAATGAGGCGGCAAGAGCGATCTTCCACCGAGCCGGGCGCTATTTGGCGGTCGGCCTGGCCAATGTCATTAATCTGTTCGACCCCAGCCTGATCATCCTTTCCGGCGACCGTATTCGCTACGATTATCTGTATGCTGAAGAGGTACTAACCGACATGGCGACAATGACACCCAATGCGCACAGTAAATCGACCAAGATACAGTCGCACCAGTGGGGTGATCTTGTATGGGCCCAAGGCGCTGCTGCTTTGGCGCTATCGGCGGTCACAAATACCATGTTCCAATCATGATGGGCCGTTCAACATTTTTTATGGCCGCTATGGTGGTTGCAATATGTGCAACGAGCGCTCGCGCCGACACCGCGCCACCCCGCTTTGACAACGTCTCAGCATCACTTCCGGTCGAACATATCTATGCCGGGGGATGGGAGCATTTCGTCGGCGGCGGCGTGGCGGTTTTTGATTGCAATGATGACGCGATGCCCGACTTTTACGTAGCAGGCGGCACAAACCCGGCCCGCTTGTTTGTCAACCAAACCGAACCAAGTGGCACCCTACGCTTTGAGTTGGGCAACGGCGCACCAACTTTCAGCGACGTTACCGGCGCCTACCCAATCAACGTAGATGGTGATGAACATGAAGACTTGATCGTCCTGCGTGTTGGCCAGAACATCGCTCTTCGCGGTCTAGGAGACTGCAGGTTTGAAAACGCCAATGAGCTATGGGGCTTTGATGGCGGCGACGCATGGTCGACAAGTTTTTCCGCCACTTGGGAAAAGGGTCAAACCTGGCCGACCCTGTTTGTCGGAAATTACGTCGACAGGAACGATCCTGAAGGCCCTTTCGAAGCCTGCGATACCAATGAACTTCACCGGCCAAATGGCACCAGGTTTGAAAGACCCATCCGCATCGAGCCGGGTTTTTGCGCGCTGTCGGCATTGATCGCCGATGAATTGCGCACTGGTCGCAAAGAGCTGCGGATTTCCAACGACCGACACTATTATGTGCGAGGCGGCGCAGAGCAAAAACTGCGCCTGGACAATTTGGAATTTCTGGGACCCGATGATGGTTGGCCGACCGTCTCATTGTGGGGGATGGGCATCGCCGCGCAGGACATCACCGGTGACGGGCGCGCGGAGGTCATGTCAACTTCCATGGGCGATCAGCTACTGCAAATCGCAACCGAAGATGGCTTTGAAAACGCGCCCTACAGCATTGGCACCTACGCACAGAAACCGTTTTCGGGTGACGACGGCAGGCCCTCCACCGGTTGGCACGCTCAATTCGGCGACGTAAACAATGACGGCTTGGCTGACTTGTTTATTGCCAAAGGAAATGTCGACCAAATGCCGTCAAACGCTATAAAAGACCCCAACAACCTACTCCAGCAACAAGCCGACGGGACATTTGTTGAAACTGCGATCAGTGCTGGAATCGCGACGACCGATCGCTCCCGTGGCGCCGCATTGGCAGACTTCAATCGCGACGGCCTGCTTGACCTGATCGTGGTCAACAGACGCGCGCCGTTGGAGCTATATCAAAACGCGACGACAAACACCGGCAATTGGCTGACGATAAGCTTGAGCGGTAACGATGATAACGTTGACGCCATCGGCGCATTTATTGAAGTCCGCACCAATCGTGGGGTTATGACCCGCGAAGTCACTATTGGAGGCGGTCATGCAGGCGGTCAGTTGCTGGAACAGCATTTCGGTCTTGGTGGCAGCACGCAAGCAGAAGTCCGCTTTATTGCGCCAGACGGGGCTAGCATATCAGATTGGGAGCAAGCGCCCGCAAATACACATTGCCAGTTTTCATTTCAAAGCCAGCAACTGGCTTGCCAACCCGTTATGTGACGCTCAACGATCCACCGGCAAGCCGCTTGGCACACTGTCTGGAATGCCTAAGCGCCCTCCCCTAAGCGCAGCCTCACCCGTAAGGCTTTCCAAAAAAGCCGCCAACGCGTCGATCTGCGCATCCGGCAGGTTCCGATCTTCAAATTCAACCGCAGCCAGAATAGCATCAACTTCGCCGGCGTCCTCAGCGATTGAGAAAACAGGCTTACCCGGCAAGTCGGGCATTTCTACTGCGTCACGGGAAAATGCCGCCCATCCAGCACGCGGCGCTGTGTGATGTTTTAAATAGGCCGTAAGATCGTTGATGACACCGGCGTGTCCATAAGGTGCGTTGAGCGCCACATTGCGCAAGCTCGGGGTACGAAATTTGTACAGATCCGCATCCTTGTTCGTCACGCGCGCCCGCCCAATATCTCGGCTGTGACTTTCAAATCGGGCCCCCTTCCCCGGTCCGATCTGCAAATCGCCCATGGCATGAAAATCAAAGTCCGTAAGCAATTGGCCGCTATGACAGGCGGCACACCCGGCCTCACCATAAAACAATTGCATACCTTCGACCGCTTGAGCCGAAAGCGTCTTACTACCGCGAAGATAAGCGTCAAAAGCACTGTCATCGGAGCGGAATTCAAATGCTACAAAAGCAGAAATGGCATTCGATATATCGGTAAACTGTATGGGTTCACCATCGGCGATATTGGGGTAAACCGCATCGAATTGTTCGCCATATGCATCTATAGCCGCCACCCTGTCAGCGATGACATCCCAAGCGCCACCCTCGCCTGTAAGAACACCGAGGCGCACCGCGCGCGACACGTCATTTTCGCCATACTGCCCGGCCATTTCATCTTGGCTGAGCACCGGGAACATGGTCTGCGCAGATAACAAATCGCGGAAACCAGCAACCATTTCGTCTTCAAGTGGCGTACGCAAACCGCCGACACGCGTTTCATCTACCTCAATGCGCCCATCATGGAAAAGAACTGACCATTGTTTCGCGCCAAGATTCCAAATCGCCGGAGCGTTGCGTGGGATATGCTGTTCTGGCAGGTTTTCAGGGTTGGCAACGCGTTGCGGCCCAACGCCCTTGCCGCCCTCGCCAAGCGACAGGGCAACCCCATCGCCCGACCCATGTTTTGGATGATGACAAGTCCCGCAAGAGATATTGCGGTTGCCCGACAAAATAGGGTCCCAGAACAATTGGCGCCCAAGTTCAACCTCTGCCATGTTGACGGCCGGAAAATCCTCGTCCGTCAACGGTTTGGGTAGACCGTTGGCCGAAGCTGTTGAAACAGTTAGCAAAAAAATTGAGCTGTAAATCATGTAGCGCATGGGTGAAGTTGTGCGTGCCAATGACAAAAAATGCAATGTCATTGACGAACCTACGGTATGCGACTGTCACAATGTCGCGTTACAACAAAGTGGACTACAAGGGATCTTGGCGATTCCGAAAAAAGGCGCGGTCATGGCGGACTATATCTCAACGACTTACGATGAAATTACGCTGGGCATGACGGCCTCGACCAAACGCCTGTGCCGCGCCGAGGACCTTTTCGTATTTGCGTCCGCATCGGGAAACAAAAACCCGGTACACCTTCCCGGTAGCGACCATGATGGTGACGGCAGCCCAGACACGCCACTTGCACCATCCATGTGGGTAGCGTCACTTGTTTCGGCAGTTATCGGCAATCAACTGCCAGGACCCGGAACGATATATCTAAGCCAGGACTGCCAGTTCAACGGACGCGCCGGCGCCGGTGATGAATTGACCATTAGCGTTGAAGTGCTGGAGAAAAAACCCGGTAGAGAAGTCATATTAAGCACAACAGTCTCCAAGGCCGACGGCACCGATATCGTAACCGGCACCGCACGCGTCATCGCACCTGATCGAACCGTCCGCTATCATGCCGGCGATTTGCCGGGGCTCACAGTTCAACGCCACGTCCATTTCGATCGCATACTCGATTTGGCTGAGCCACTCGATGCGCTACCCACTGCTGTGATCTGCCCCGATGAGCCAAAGTCGCTGGGCGGCGCCCTTTTAGCCCATGAACATACACTCATTCGACCGATCCTAATCGGCAATAAATCGAAGATCATTTCGGCAGCCGACGAGATTGGTGCGGACCTTTCCGGCTATGAAATACATGACATCATCGACCATTCCGACGCCGCATCGGCGGGTGTGAAAATGGTGCACGAAGGCAAGGCTGGCGCGGTGATGAAAGGTCATCTGCACACCGAAGTTTTGCTGAAACATGTCGTCAAGAAAGACGGCGGCCTGCGCACACGCCGTCGCTTAAGCCATGTGTTCGTGATGGACGTACCGGGTCTGTCACACCTGTTGATGATCACCGATGCCGCGATCAACATCACACCCGATTTACGGACCAAAGTGGACATCACCCAAAACGCCATTGATTTGGCCATTTCACTGGGTGTCGAAACACCCAAGGTTGGCATCCTGTCGGCCGTCGAAACGGTAAACGCCAACATTCCATCGACCATCGAAGCCGCAGCGCTCTCCAAAATGGCCGATCGGGGCCAAATCAAAGGCGGGATTGTTGATGGCCCTCTCGCCATGGACAATGCGGTCAGTGCCGAAGCTGCAGCGACAAAGGGCATTCAATCATTGGTGGCAGGCCACGCTGACATCCTGGTTGCGCCCAACCTTGAGAGCGGCAACATGATCGCCAAACAACTGACATTCTTGGCCCATGCGGAAACCGGCGGCATTGTTCTGGGTGCGAAGGTGCCGGTGATCCTGACCAGCCGCGCCGATGATGACAAAGCCCGCCTCGCTTCTTGTGCGGTGGCCGCGCTTTATCATCATTGGCAGGTCAGCGGTGAAAGCCATAACGGACATTGAGCAGACATGTCGAACCAAGCCCTTCTCACCGTCAACGCTGGTTCTTCGTCGATCAAATTCTCAGTCTATGACGTGGAAAATTTGCGCGAATTGGTGTCCGGAAACGTCGATTCGTTAGGGCCAAACCGGCAAACAAGTTTGAATATCGAAGAGCTCGGCACCGGCCAAACATTAAGGGAAGACATAGCCGCAAACGATCACGCTGGCGCTTTCGCCGATATTTTGCGCCACGCCAACCTATTATTTGGCGATCGCAAGGTCGTTGGGGTGGGCCACCGTGTGGTTCATGGCGGTATCAGCCATGAAAAACCGGCCGTGCTTGATGAAGCGGCGCTGACCGAGCTGACAGAGTTGGAACCGCTCGCGCCGCTGCACCAGCCGCATAATTTGGCTGGCGTGCGGGCCGCCGCAAAAGCCTTTCCGGGTGTCGTTCAAATCGGCTGTTTCGATACTGCGTTTCATCGCACGCACCCCTGGGTGAACGACACCTTCGCACTGCCACGCCAATATTATGATGAGGGTGTGAGGCGCTACGGATTTCACGGACTGTCCTACGACTATATTTCGGGCCATCTAGGCGAAGCCGAACCCGAACTTGCAGCCGGTCGCGTCATCATTTGCCATCTGGGCAACGGCGCTTCTATGTGCGCCATCCGCAATGGGAGATCCGTGGGCTCGACTATGGGGTTTTCCGCCCTTGATGGCCTACCGATGGGAACGCGGTGCGGCCAACTTGATCCCGGCGTTCTGCTTTATCTTATGGATAAGGGAATGGATGCGCGGCAGATCGAGACCCTCCTTTATAAAGAAAGTGGCCTGAAGGGCTTGTCCGGCATTTCCAACGATATGCGTGATTTGGAAGCTTCAGATGATCCAGCCGCAAAGCAAGCGATTGACTATTTCGTCTTCCGCATCCGGCGAGAGATCGGCGGTATGAGCGCGGTGCTCGGCGGCCTCGATGGGCTCATCTTTTGCGGCGGCATTGGCGAAAATTCTTCGCATGTGCGCCGAAAAGTTTGCAACGGTATGGAATGGTTGGGCATTTACATCGACAAGGTTTCAAACGCTGACAACGCGCGCGAAATCGGTACGAATAAGGTGCGCGTGATGGTGATACCCACAGACGAAGAAGTCGTTATCGCGCGCGCGGTGAAAGACCACCTCTAATTCAAACTGCGATACCAATTCCGCAATATGCGGCGCTCCTCGTCTTCCATGTAGGAAACATTGGCGGGTGGCATCGCATGCGTAACGGCCGATTGGACGTAGATAGCACGAGCGTGCGCTGCCACGTCGGCGGGGGTCTCCAGCCGTACGCCTTTAGGTGGCCACAAAATGCCATCCCATACCGGTTCTTGGGCGTGGCACATGGCGCAGCGCCCGAGCACGATGTCCGACACTTCTTGGAAGTTCGCCGACGCCATAATGCGTTCCTGATGCGGCGTCGCTTTCGCTTCTTCACGGAACTCCGGATCATCTGAGTAAAGCGGCGCGGTGGAAAGCGCGATAATGACTATGAAGATTATCGTCGTCGCGAGCCATGTCCAATTGGGCCGACCCTTCTTGGCGTGCATTGTATTGAAATAGTGACGAATGGTGACGCCCATCAAAAACACCAGCGACGCAATGAGCCAATTATAGTCGCTCGCAAAAGCCAGCGGATAATGGTTGGACAGCATCAGGAAAATAACCGGCAACGTCAGATAGTTATTATGGGTTGAACGCAGCTTGGCGATCTTGCCATATTTGGCATCCGGTGTGCGCCCAGCCTTGAGATCGCCCACCACTATCTTCTGGTTCGGAATGATGATCATAAAGACGTTCGCGCTCATGATCGTCGCCGTAAACGCGCCCAGATGTAAAAGTGCGGCACGCCCAGAAAACACCTGCGTATAGCCCCATGCCATCACCGTGAGCAGGACAAATAACAGAACCATCAAGACGGTCGGCGTCTCACCCAGTTTGGACTTACAGAGAAAATCATAAGCGATCCAACCAAAGCCGATCGAAGCCAGTGAAATCGCAATCGCTGCCCACGTCGAAATATCGGCTATGTTCGGGTCAACAAGATAGAGATCAGCACCCAGATAATAAACCAAGACGAGCAGTGCGAAACCGGACAGCCAGGTCGTGTAGCTTTGCCACTTATGCCATGTCAGCTCTTCAGGCATGTTCGGCGGCGCGACCATATATTTTTGTACATGGTAGAAGCCTCCGCCATGGACTTCCCACTCTTCACCATCAGCAGGACCGGGAATGTTGCGGTTCAAGCCAAGGTCAAGCGCGATAAAGTAAAACGACGAGCCTATCCAAGCCATCGCGGTGATGACGTGTGTCCAACGCACCGCAAATTCAATCCATTCCACACCAGCAGCAAGATCATACATGCTCGATATTCCTAACTGCCGCGATAGGTTGAGTAGCCATAGGGCGAGAGCAAAAGCGGCACATGATAGTGTGAAGAGGCATCATTGATGCCAAACCGAATGGGTATTTGGTCAAGGAAAAGCGTGTCTTCTTCCGCTAACCCGTTCGCGCGAAGATAGTCTCCCGCGAAGAAAATCAGCTCATACTGACCGACAGCGAACTTATCGGTCGGCAAAATCGGTGAGTCTGTTCTGCCATCATCATTCGTCACTGTTGTCGCAATTTTTTTGTGGCTGTTACCGCTGACACGATAAAGAATAATTTCGATACCGGCCGCCGGCAGCCCTCGTGCAGTGTCCAACACATGTGTTGTTAAAAATCCGCCATCCGCCATTTGATGCCCTCACGCACTTGCTTGCACTGCACAAAGATTGCCTTTACCCTGTGATGATCTGCCGCGATGTCAAGCGTAACATCGCACGCTCAGGAAAACTCAATGACGCACGCAAATCGCTACCCGCGCGACATGCTTGGCTATGGCGCAAACCCACCCGATCCGAAATGGCCGGGTGATGCGAAAATTGCGGTCCAGTTTGTCGTCAACTATGAGGAAGGCGGCGAAAACAATATTCTACATGGTGACGCAGCTTCCGAAGCGTTTTTGTCCGAAATCGTTGGGGCACAGGCTTGGCACGGCCAACGTCACTGGAACATGGAATCTATCTACGAATATGGCGCACGCGCCGGCTTCTGGCGTTTGCATCGCCTGTTTGAGGAGCACAGCATTCCGGTGACCGTGTATGGCGTTGCCGAGGCACTCGCCAGGTCACCAACGCAGGTCAAAGCCATGCTGGATAGCGATTGGGAAATCGCATCTCACGGGCTGAAATGGATCGAGTACAAGGATTTTCTGCCCGAAGATGAACGTGCGCATCTCCAGCAGGCCATTGCCTTGCATGAGGCGGTGACGGGATCGCGCCCGTTGGGCTGGTACACCGGGCGCTGTTCGGTCAATACGGTCGATTTGGTTACCGAAGAAGGCGGCTTCCTTTACTGCGCTGATTCATACGCCGATGACTTGCCCTATTGGCATCATCATGAAGGGAAGAACCAACTCATCGTTCCCTATACGCTCGACTGTAACGACATGCGCTTTGCGACCCCGCAAGGCTTTAATGCAGGCGATCAATTCGAGGCTTATTTGCGCGACACCTTCGACGCTCTCTACGAAGAGGGTTGTCACGGCCAAGCCAAGATCATGTCAATTGGGCTGCACTGCCGGCTTGTTGGTCGACCCGGGCGCATACAGGCATTGAAACGCTTCATCCATCACGCTTTGGCCCATAGCGGCGTCTGGTTCGCGCGCCGTATAGATATTGCCCGGCATTGGCATGAGCACTTTCCGCCAGCACAAGAAACTCGTCCTTCGGCAATGGGCAAATCTGAGTTTGTCGGCGCTTACGGCTCGATTTTCGAGCACTCCCCATGGATCGCAGAGCGGGCCTTTGCTGGGGAACTGGGTACGGCCCACGATACCGCAACCGGTCTTCACAGTGCGCTGACACGCCAATTTCGCATTGCCAGTGACCAGGAGCGATTGGACGTGCTCAACGCCCACCCTGATTTGGCCGGGAAACTGGCCGCGGCGAAACGCCTGACCGCTGAATCGACATCAGAACAGGCATCCGCCGGCCTTGACGCATTGACCGACGACGAACGCGAAGCCTTTACCAAGCTCAACACCGCCTACACGGAAAAACATAATTTCCCCTTCATTATCGCTGTACGTGACCATGATAAGGCGGGAATCCTGACCGCATTCCAACAACGCATTGAAAACGACACGGAAGTGGAATTTGAAGAAGCCTGCCGACAGGTCGAACGCATCGCCTATTTGCGCCTTCAGTCCTTTCTTCCCGAATGATAAGAGAACAACATGCCGACCATTGAGTCATTGGAACCTAACAAACCACTTTTTGTCAGAACGGGCATTAACCTTGCGTCGGCAGGTCTTGGCGCAAAACCAGTTTATGCAACCGACCAGTTTTTCGCACCACTTGAACGGATGCTGCATGATGCTCCACCGGTATTTTACCCAGACCGTTTTGACGAAAACGGCAAATGGATGGACGGCTGGGAAACACGCCGCCGACGCGATGGCGGTCATGATCATGCAGTAATCAAGCTCGCTGCACCGGGTCGGATCCTCGGTTTTGACGTCGACACAGCTCATTTCACGGGCAACTATGCGCCTGCCTGCAAAATCGAAGCAACATATTGCCCGGATGGTGACCCAGACGAAACAAGCCGCTGGGTAAAGATCCTGAACCACAAGCCACTTTCGGCCAGCAACCATCATTTTTTCGCTTGCGAGAACTTTGAAAGCTGGACGCATTTGAAAATTCACATCTTTCCCGATGGCGGCGTCGCCCGGCTTCGGGTTTACGGGGTGCCGGAACTTGATCCTTCCCTGCGTGGCAAAGAGATCGATTTGGCCGCGAGCTTGAATGGTGGCCGCATCCTTGCCTATTCAGACGCCCACTATGGTACCTACGAGCGCATTTTGGCGCCTGGACGCGCCCACAATATGGGCGATGCATGGGAAACGCGCCGTCGCCGTGAACCCGGTTATGATTGGATTATCATCGCACTCGGCGCGCGCGGCCGGATCCATCGCGCTGTTGTCGATACATTACACTTCAAAGGCAATTTCCCGGATCGCTGCTCCATACAAGCGGCCGATATGATCAATTTCGGTGATCTGCTCTCCGAAGCCTTGGTCACTGACTCCATGTTTTGGAAGGAGCTCATGCCGCAGCAAAAACTGACGGCCAACTCCGAGCACGTCTTTGAGGATTTTGAAGATCTCGGATTGGTGACGCATGTGCGTTTCAACATGTATCCCGATGGCGGGGTCAGCCGCCTGCGTTTCTTCGGCATAGCGGACTGATGGTCACACGCATCGAGACCAACCCCCTATCCGCGGACGCATTTGCGCCCTTTGGCGATGTTTTGGACTGCGACGGTGAGCCCGACAAGATCATCAACCAAGGCATGTGTGGCCGGTTTCATGACCGTGCGCAGCTGCAATTGGCAGAAGGTGGCAGTGGACGTTTGGGCGTATCTTTGTTCAACGCGCAACCTCGGGCCTTGCCATATTTGCTCGATATGGTTGAACGGCATCCACTGGGAAGCCAGTGCTTCGTGCCAATGACCCAAAATCCGTTTCTCGTCATCGTCGCACCCGATGATGATGGAAAACCCGGTGATCCGATCGCTTTCCTAACGACACCGGGCCAAGCGATAAATTTCCATGCCAATGTCTGGCACGGGGTGCTGACACCTTTGGCTGCCCCCGGGCTTTTTGCGGTCATCGACCGTATCGGAGACGAGCCAAATCTCGAGGAATTCTGGTTCGAAACACCCATTGAGGTCGCTGTCGGTAAAACGACTTAGTGCGCCTGCATGATCGTCTGCGCACCTGCAACGGCTTCAGAAGCAGACCCCACGACCACATCAGCGCCCACCCGATCAAATTGGCCCAACTCGTCGCGCACCGAAGGGCCACCAAGGCAAATAGTTAGACCCGAATTCATAGAAACCTGGCGAACGCGCTCGATCACGCTTGCAACCGCCTCTTTGTTCTCCCGCCCGCTCGACAATGCCAACAAATCATAATCGGACGTGCCAAGTGTCTCGAACAGACCGGCGCGTGGCGATACATGAGCCCCGCCATCCACGTCCCAACCCGCATCCGTGAAAAACGCGCGCACGACGCTCAGGCCCATCGTATGCGCATCATCTGAACACTGGGCAATCAACACCGTTGGGCCGGTGTCAGAGCCATCTTTGCGCAGCTTTAATCGATGATGCACCAACGCGTTGCAGATCATTTGCATGCGCGCTGTTGCCAAATCGACGGTTAAAAAATCTAGCTTGTCGGAGTGCCAACCTTCCTGCATCAACTCAAAAACAGGCTGCAGCAAAGCGTCGTGGAAGTCTTCAAACGTCACATTGTGCTTCAACAACAAGGGGACGACTTTTTTAAGCTGACCTTCGTCCCCATCGACGACGTACTTAAACAATGTCGGAGCATCCAAGTCGGGGATTTGATGCGCCGCTTCGGACGCCCCAACCGAGGGCACAACGTGATCGCGAATGGCGCGCTCAAGGGCTTGCTTGTTGGAAAAATTGTCCGCAGCTTTCCCGTTGCCGAGTGACCCTTCAGAGCCAACGGCCTTTGCATCGCGGCTGCGCTTAGGTGCAGCCGGATCGTCCCGGTGCCCTGTCATATCGCCTCCAAGGCCCAACCATGGGGCCCCCTCCGCTAAAAAAAATAGCACAAATGAGGTATCGAGACGACAAACAAGACCGAATGGTGGTAAATTTCGCCGAGTCATCTCAAGCGTAAAAAACATCTAGTTTTGTCGCAGTTAGCCCATTGCATTCGGCTCGGTGTCAACTATAATTGACACTTAATGGTGACACACATGGACGACATATTCCCATTCGCTGCCATTGTAGGGCAGGATGAGCTGAAGCGCGCTTTGCTCATGGCCGCGATCGATCCGACCTTGGGCGGCGTGCTCGCTTTTGGCGACCGTGGTACCGGCAAAACCACAGCGATCCGCGCTCTTGCAGCGTTATTGCCCGAGATCGAGGTTCGCGCAGGCTGCCAATATAATTGCGATCCGAGCAAGCCCGTCGACGTTTGCCGGATTTGCAATCCGAAGGACGGCAGCGAGCCTGTCAAAACCATTCATATAAATGCACCGGTTGTCGATCTGCCCTTGGGGGCAACTGAGGATCGCGTATGCGGCGCCCTGGATCTTGAGAGAGCATTAGCAGCTGGCGAAAAAGCATTTGAGCCGGGACTATTGGCCAATGCACACCGCGGGTTTCTCTACATCGACGAAGTGAACCTGCTGGAAGATCATATTGTCGACCTACTCCTCGACGTGGCCGCTTCGGGCTGGAATGTGGTTGAACGGGAAGGGTTGAGCGTTCGACATCCTGCTCGATTTGTCCTGGTCGGCAGCGGCAACCCCGAAGAAGGCGAACTGCGCCCACAACTACTGGATCGCTTCGGGATCTCCATTACTGTTTCATCGCCCAAAAGCGTGAAAGAGCGCGTGGAAGTCATCAAGCGGCGTGATTTGTTCGATAGAGACCCGGCACGTTTTTGCGCAACTTGGGCGAAAGCCAATCGCTCGATCCACGACAGTGTGCTCTCGGCACGCGCCCGATTGGAGAGTGTGGAAATACCTGATGAGGTTCTGGAAAAGATCTCCGAACTCTGCCTCAAGCTGGGAGTCGATGGTCTCCGTGGCGAGCTAACATTGATGCGCACAGCGCGTGTGATGGCCGCTATGGGCGCCCGCGACATCGTGGATGAGCAAGATGTCATGAATTCGGCGCCATTGGCGCTATCGCATCGCCTCCGGCGTGACCCACTCGATGACGCCGGATCAGGCGTGCGTGTAGAGCGCGCCGTCAAAACAGTCTTTGCCCTGTCAGAAGAAGCGAACACTCAAAACGCCGACTTCGACCAAAAACCCGATACCAAGACCTACGGGCATGCTTGATGCCGGCACACAGGCTCTGGCCGACCTGCCATATATTCAACCCTCCGAATTTGAAAACCCGGCCTGGACACGCGCGCTCAAAGCCGCCGCGATCATAAGCGCACCAAGCTTTGCCGGTACCGCGATCACCCTTAACGCTGGGCCAGGTCCTGTGCGAGACGCCTGGCTCGACCTTGTGGCATCGCTCGTGGCGCCCAACCGAAAACTGAGCCGCCTACCCGGTCAGCTCTCACCGGCGCGCCTGGAAAAATCCCTTGATCTGGAAGCATCTTTGATTGCCGGCCATCCCGTATTTGAAGCTGGCCTTTTTACGAGAAACGCCAACGACATTCTTGTTGTTCCAATGGCAGAACGCTTGCCGCCCACACTGGTTGGCAAACTGGCTCAAGCGCTGGACGATGGTAAAGCACCAACACTGATTTTTCTCTGTGAAGCCGATCCGCAAGAAGATGGTGTTCCAACGGCATTGGCGGAGCGTTCGGTGCTCTCATTGAATCTTCACCAGGTATCGGTTCGTGATGCAGCTTTTGTGCCGCCAGCGGACGAAACAACGCTAAAATCCGATCAAGTCGTTGTGTCAGAAAACATCATGGACGCAGGAGCAACCGCGCTTGCCCAATTCCACGTTACAAGCGCCCGAAAACTCTACGCACTTTTGAAGATTGTTAGGGCTTTGGCAGCACTTGAGGACAATGCGGTGGCAGATCCGACGCATTTGATGTGCGCGCTGGAATTGGTGCTGGGCATGGCGTTAAATCCCGAGGCGAAAGAACAGGAAAACGACGAAGCACAAGACGCAGAGCCTGAGCCCAATCCAGAAGAAAGTCCGCCAGACAGCAACAACAGCGAGGATCAAAACGAACCGCTGGACCTCGCTGCGCTTCAAGAAATGATCGTCGCCGCCAAGGCTGCGGAGGCACCGGCGGAAGCCTTGGCCCCAATCAAATCCGGATCGACGGCGGCGCGCAACGCCGCGATCGGTAAAGCTGGCGCAAACCGAAAAAACGCCAAACGTGGCCGCCCGGTGGGCCTATCGCGACGCCCCGCGTTCGATGGACAACGGCCAGACACAGTGGCGACACTTCGCCAAGCTGCCCCCTGGCAGCAGATGCGCGCCCGCGCCCGTGGCAATGATTGGCATGCAGGCCAACGCCTCATCGTTACGCGAGATGATTTCCGCTTTAAGCGGCTGAACCACCCTACAGAAACAACCGTGATCTTCGCGGTCGATGCGTCAGGATCAACGGCTTTAGAGCGATTGGGCGAAGCCAAGGGCTGCATCGAAATCCTGCTGGGGCGGTGCTATGTCCGTCGCGACCAAGTGGCGCTTATTTCATTTCGCGGCGAACGCGCTGAAGTGCTATTGGAGCCCACTAGGTCTCTGGTTCGGGCCAAAAAAGGTCTCCAGTCACTGCCCGGCGGCGGCCCAACGCCTTTGGCCGATGCGTTGTGCCAGTCGCATCTTCTAGCGCTCCGCGCACGTAACCGCGGCCAGCAGCCTTTTCTTGTTTTCCTGACCGACGGGCGCGGGAACATTGCATTGAACGGTGAGCCGGATAAGCAAGCCGCAAGAGATGAAGCACTTGTGGCTGCAAAGCGATGCGCCGCCGATGATTTTCAATCTTTAATCATCGATATTGCGCGCCGCCCACGGCCTGCAGCTTCCAAACTCGCCGATGCGCTGAACGCGGACTACTGCACGCTCCCTCGCGCCGACGCTCAGACGATGTCCAACCTTATTGGCCGCTACGTCGAACTGGATGGCGGCCCATGAACTTAAAAACAACCAGCCCACCGAAAGACTTTGCTGACGTGCGCGAAAATTGGCCATTGGCTGATGAAAGCCGTTTTTTAAATTGCGGCTCGATCAAGTGGCACGTGCAGCAGATAGGCGAACCAGGTTCTGACGCTACAGTCCTTCTTGTTCACGGAACCGGCGGCACGACACACTCCATGGCGCCACTGGCGGCTTACCTCTCGAAAAAGTACCACGTCACACTCATTGACCTGCCCGGTCATGGTTTTACACGCGGCGAAACCAATCGCCACTACACTCTCCCGGGTATGGCGCGCGCTCTTAGCCTCTTGATTGATAGCCTCAAAATCACACCGGTAATCGGTGTTGGCCATTCAGCTGGTGCGGCAATCCTTTTGCAGATGGCGCTTGAGGATGAAAAGCGTTTCCGGGGCATTGTTGGCATCAACGCAGCCCTTGAACCAATCGAAGGCAACGCGATTTTTTCACCATTGGCAAAAGCGCTTTTCGTCAATCCATTTGTACCGTCGGCTGTGGCTTGGCAGGCGCGATATTTCAGCCCGGCAAAATCACTTCTGAAGAACACCGGATCACCGCTCGATAAGATCAACGTGGCGGCCTACGACCGCCTACTGCAAAAATCATCTCACATAGCTGGGGCGTTGGGCATGATGGCCAACTGGGACTTGAAACCGTTACGCGCCCGTCTGCCGGAACTTCAACTACCCGTCGAGCTGATAGCCACGGATGATGATGCGATGGTGCCCGCGCGGGTGTCCGGTGCGGCAGCCTCAGAGGCTAACGCGGTATCGCTCTTTACCGTGCCCAAAGGCGGTCACCTGATCCATGAATTCGAGCCAGAAACGATCGCAAACCGGATCGACGCCATGGCCGCGTCACCAGAGGAGTTGCCGGCATGATGACGATTGCGCAAAACCCCGTCGATTTTAAAACGGGGAAACAAAATTCGTCTCGGCCGCACGCAATTGTCATTGGCGCAGGTTTTGGCGGCCTTGCTGCAGCGGTAAGGCTG
>JBCBYO010000049.1:0-19465 GCA_039815825.1 Pseudomonadota bacterium | reverse complement strand
CTGTCAACGCTTGAAGTCGACGCGGACAGTTGCGACCTGCAATGGCCCTTTAAACACTTTGGCGGTGTTGATCAGCGTTTTGCCATCGTCAGAAAGTGTGAGCACGTCGTAGAAGCGTACGATGTTTCTTTTCTCACCGGGCTCCAGATCGACCCGGTAGTTGAAAAAGCCCTGATTGCTGTCAATGGTCACTGTTGTCGGGGCTAATACATCCTCACGGATGCCCTCATAAGTATTGTCGCCCGTGACTTCGAACCTCCAGGTTTTGCGGTCTGTCTCGCCATCGTCGTAGAAAAAGTCTTCGCGTAACGTGAGCGTCTTGCCATCGAATTTACCGACTAGCTCCAGGCGAAACTTGCGTTCAAACCCGGTGATTGTTTTGAACGAACCTGTGGCGGTCGTGTGTCCAAGAAAAAACTCTTCGAGGCGAAGGTCCGCTGCCTGCGCGACGCTAGCCAGTGGCGCAATGAAAATAAGAATGGCAGCGAACAGTCTATTGATAATTGGCATGGGCTTCTCCTTGCCCATGCTACGGTTTCCAGGCGGCGCTAGATCAATTGGTTGACTTATTATCCAACCAACCGGAACGCGAAAGGCGGTATCGATCGATTTGCACGCGCCCAGCGGCCAAGGTGCCGACTTCGTCGCGGCCAACAAATTCAAAGCCTTGTTTCATCAGTACTTGGCGCGATGCCAAGTTGATCGGTCTGCTGGTTGCAAAGATAACGTCAGCACCGGTCACGCGGAACGCCAGATCAACAACTGCGGTACAGGCTTCTGAGGCATAACCATTACCCCACCATTTTTTGCCCAGCCAATAGCCGACTTCCAGAGCGTCCTGGCTTTGTCTGCGTTCGACGGAAGTCATGCCGATCAAATGGCCAGTGTCCGCCAGTGTGACGGCATAAATGTGCCCTTCAACACCGCCAGATTCAATCTGATCGATGAACGCATTGGCATCATCAAGCCCGTAGGGATGCGGCATACGTCGGGTCATTTCCGCGATTTCGCGGGCGTTTGCAATAATCGCCAGATCCTCAGCATCCTCGCGCACGGGCGGCCGGAGAACCAACCGCTCGGTGGATAGAACCGGCGTGTGCAGTGAAAAGGCTTGGCTATTTTCTGCCGTTGGACGTGAATTGAACATTGCTCTGTCAATCAAAAAAGGGCTGCTTGGTTTTTCCCCAGCAGCCCTTTTTGAAATTTCATCTTCCGGGTACTGGAGGCCCGGATTTTATTTCCCGGGATTATTCGGCGGCGATCGCTGCGGGCATCACCGACACATAGGTTCTACCGTTCGCTTTTTTGCGGAACTCAACCGAACCTTCTGTCAGCGCAAAGATCGTGTGGTCCTTGCCCATGCCAACATTCGTACCAGGGTGCCATTTGGTGCCACGCTGGCGAATGATGATGTTGCCTGGAATAACCTGCTCACCACCGAACTTTTTCACGCCAAGGCGCTTGCTCTCTGAATCGCGACCGTTACGCGATGAACCGCCGGCTTTTTTATGTGCCATTTCTGGTCTCCTACCGCTTTGCAAGCGGAATAACATCTAAATCTTGCGCCGCTCTTAACCCATAAAATCGGGCCGCAGCAAGGCCGTAGCCTTATTCCTTGATCAGTTCTTTTGCCTGTTCTTGCCAATCTTTGATCTGATCGGCAGAGAAAGGCATATATTCGTCAACCTTGACGATTTCATCCTCGGTCAGGGCTGCAATCTGAGCGTAGGTCATGATGCCCTGCTCGTTAAGCTGCTTTTCCGCGACCGGGCCAATACCCTTGATCTTGGTCAGCTTATCCTGCTCACCACCAGCGGGCGCTGTGAACAACGGCGCTGCAGTCGCCGGCGCGGCATCATCAGCTGCTTTTGTTTCCGCTTTTGGTGCAGGCTTTTCAGCTGCTGGCTTCTTTGCTGCCGCCTTTTTGGAAGGCTTGGCACCGCCGGTTAGAATTTCGGAGATGCGTACAGTTGTGATCATCTGGCGATGACCCTTTTTGCGTCGCGAGTTTTGGCGACGCCGTTTTTTGAACGCGATTACCTTGCGGCCACGTCCTTGCTCGACAACTTCGGCAGCGACAGACGCGCCCTCTACGAGCGGAGCGCCAACGGTGACGTTTTCGCCTTCGCCTACCATAAGAACATCGTTAAACTGGACGATCTCGCCGGCATCGCCGTCGACTTTTTCCAGTTTAAGTACATCATCGGCGGTCACGCGGTACTGCTTGCCGCCGGTTTTGATGACTGCGAACATCGTTTATCCTTTCGTGTTCGGATCAGGTCTCACACTACGAGAGTGTCGCCTGGCTTTTTGTTCAGTCTTTCGGGTTTTAGCGCTTTAAAAAAGCAAACCGGCGCGGTTTCCCGCGCCAGTGGGGTGCCTATGCTCCGATTGCCATGGAAAGTCAAGTAAATCGCGCGGGCACCTTTAGCGGCATTCCGGGCCTATTCAGCCGCGATTGCCATCGGTTCGGTCATCGGAATGTTGTCCTGTGTTACAGGTTCATTTTGGACCGTACTCTGCCGGGATGGGCGCTTGGCATAGACCAATGCGAACATTGGCGGTGTAAAGTAAAACGAAATAATCGTTGAGAGTAACACACCACCCGCGACTGCCATGGCGAATGGTGGCCAAAAGCCGCCGCCAGCAAGGATCAAGGGCAGGAAACCGCCGAATGTGGTTATCGTGGTCGAAACAATATGTCTCGAAGATCCCATGACCACCCCAACCATAGCGTCCCGGTCGCCATTTCGTGCCTCTTCATTGTCCCGAAGGCCCGTCATTATGATGATGGCCGCGTTGATTGATACGCCGATGGAGCCAATAACTCCGATAATTGCGTTGATGCCGAACGGGTATTGGAACACTGCCAGTGCGAAAATCGACAGGCCCGCCGATAGAACACACACCACAAGCGCAACGATGGAAAGTCGGAAAGAGTTGAAGGTCATGACGATTGTCGCGATGGTCAGCGTGACAATCATACCAACGGAGGCGAGCAAGTTACCCAGCGTATTGGCACGCGCGTCGCTATCGCCACCTAATTCGAGCCGGTAACCTGCGGGCAACGTATAGTTGCTTTCAGCAAGGCGTTCCTGCACGACTTTGAGCGCTTCTTCAGGCAGGACCTCGCGCAATGTAAAGCCTTGGACCGTGTTGACCCGTTCACCGTTTCTACGGGTGATGGATGCGTCGCTTGGCGTTAGTTGCACATTGGCGATGGCTGACAGCGGGGTTGCCGCAAAACCGCCAGTTGCCGCCAATTGTGTCGCTTGGGGTGAAAGGATGGGCAGATCGCGGATCGCACTCAAATTGCCACGGATGTCATCGCCAAGGCGGACGCGAACGGGCAATTGTTCCGTGCCTTCGAGCATGGAGCCGCCAGTCACACCCTCAAGGCCTGCCTGCAATTGGCGGGCAACGGACGACAAGTCCATGCCCATGGAGCGGGCAAGTTGTTCATCGACGTCGACGACAATTTTAGGTGCTCCCGCGCCCGATGTTGTGCGGGCAAGGACAATGCTGTCAACCGATGAAAGGACAACCATCAAATCATCACCGATCTGGCGGAGTGTCTCAATGTCAGGACCGACCACACGCAGTTCTACAGGCGCTGCAACGGGCGGACCCTGCACCAAACCGCGAACCAAAACCTGTGCTTCTGGTGCCTGATCTGCCAGCGATCGCTCAAAACGTGAAACCAGTTCCTCTGTTGCAGCAGGCGAGGTTGTCGTGATCAAAGCCTGCGCGTATCCCGGTGCATCATCACGCCCGCCGGTAATGTTGTAGTAAAATGCTGGCCCGGATTTGCCGATAGTCCAGCTGATCCGTTCGATGCCTTCTTCGGTTCTAAGTTTTGCATCCAAACGGTCAACGACTTGGCGGGTTTGGGTGATCGCCGTTCCGGCGGGCATGTCTATTTCAATGTAGAACTGATCGCGGTCAACGCCAGGGAAGAACTGTGCGGTCAGTGTTGGCATCGACAAAAAGCCAACGACGGGCAAGATCAACGCAAATGCAATGGCGCGCAGTGGATTGTTGACCGCCAATTTCAGTGACCATTGGAACGAACGGGCAATAAAGCCGCCGGGTACCCCTGCGTTGAAGAAATTTGTCGATCCTTGTGCTGGCATGAACCAGCCGGCAATCGCCGGTGTTACGGTTATCGCGATGATAAATGACCAGGCGAGCATGATTACCACGGCGATCGCGATTGATCCGACGAAATCGCCTGCAGGCCCCGGAAGCAAAATCATCGGTGTAAATGACAATGCGGTCGTTACGGTCGAAGCAAAAAGCGGTGCCGCAAGTCGGCGAACAGAATCGCGAACGGCTACAATACGCGCCATGCCTTTGCGGATACGCTGGGCAACTTCATCGGTCATGACAATGCCTGCATCGACCAAAAGTCCGAGTGCCACGATCAAGCCGGTCACAGACATTTGGTGGATCGCCAGACCAATAAAGTTCATGGTTGCCAAAGTTGCGAGCGTTACCACTGGCAATATCAACGCGACGATAAGCGCGGCACGCACGCCCAGTGTGACTAGCAGAACGCCTACCACCAAGCTTACGCCGATTGCCATATTGGTGCCGACTTCCAAAAGACGGTCATTGGTATATTCGGATTGATCAAAAACGACTTCGAGCGTCATTCCGGCGGGCACTCCTTCTTGGAACGCTTCAACCGTCTCGCGTACAAAACCCGCCCAGACATCAACTTGCAAACCTTCTTGCAGCACCGTCGAAATCAAAATCGCAGGCTTGCCGTCCTGCAAAACCATTTCTGCCAGTGGCATCCGTGGTCCGCGTTCCACGGTTGCAATATCGCCAAGGCTGGCGACGGCTCCATTTTGACCTTCACGCACGATAATGGACTTGATGCGATCAAGTGCCTTGATTTCGCCGGTGACCTCCAGAACCAGATCATTTTGCGTGGCACGAAGGCGTCCGGCTTGCACTTTGGCGTCGGCGGCTTGAATGGCAGCTGAAACCATGTCAGGCGTCAGACCAAGAGCGGCCGTTTTCTCTGCATCCAAGGTGACCAGCACTTCTTCTATCGGCGCGCCGAAAGTGTCGACTGCCTTCGTGCCCGGGATTCGGCGCAGTTCATCGGCCAGCGCGTCTGCGTAACGGCCCATGGTCGTCATCGGCACACCATCATGATTTGCGCTCAGTGCGGTGGTGAACGAATAAGCAGTAATCCCTTCCGCGTTTAGGTCCGGCTCCAAAGCGCCGGCTGGGAATTCGGCGCGCGCTTCGTCCAGCGCGTCTCGTATTTCGGACCAAACCTGCTCGATCCGCTCGGCTTCAAGCGTTTCAACCAATTCGATCTGAATGATGGAAATGCCCGTGGAAGATACTGAAGTGACGGTGTCAACCTCCGGGATTTCCTTGAGAACTTCTTCAATCTCGGCGCTCACCAGCGTTTCCACACGGCCAGGCGATGCGCCCGGAAATGGCGTTGTGACGGATGCAAAAAGATTAGTAATCGTGGGGTCTTCTTGGCGCCCGATGGACAGAAGTGACGCCAGCCCGCTGGCGATCAAAACCATTAAGATCAAGAAAACCAGGCGCGGTTGGCGGAAGGTCGTCGTTTCCATTTTTGCGGTCCTTACTGGTTTTCAGTTTTGATTGGCTGGCCAGCGGCAATTCTGTGCAGACCGGTCGTGATGAACTCGCTGTCGGCAGTAAAAGAGCCACGGACAAATGCCTTTTGTTCATCGACGTGGATGAGCTCGACTGCTTCGATCGCGACAGTTTGTTCGCTCTCGCCTTTGACTGTCTTAATCGTCCAAAGGCCACGCACGCCGTCCTCGATTGCGCTAAGAGGAATCCAAGCGCCACTGGCTTCAACAACTTCAGACAATGTCACCTCGCCCGTTTCTCCGATGGAAGCGCCAGCACCGCCTGGCAGCTGGGCACGCACAGTTCGGGTCCGCGTTGTCGGGTCCAATTGTGGTAGGAAGCTAATGATTTCAGCTTCAATTGTTTTGTCGCCAAAGGTTACCGGTACGGTGTCTCCGACACTGAGGCTGTTTGCCAATTGGGGGTCGATGCCGACCCGAAAGACCGGGTTTTCATCTTCGATCAGGGACAAAACGGGCTGTCCGACGCCAATAGTTGTTCCGGGATCTACAAGGCGCCCGCTCACTATGCCGTCGAATGGCGCTTTGATTGTAAGTTTTTCCAATTGGATATCAATGCTCGCAATGCCGGCATCGATTTCGGCAATACGAGCACCCAACTCGACGAGGCCAAGCCGTGTTTGGTCCAGTGTTTGCGTTGCTGCAAAGCCTCTTTTGTTGAGCTCTGCGGCCCGTTCATTGTCCAGTGTCATAAGTTCGCGTTGTGCTTCGATGGCTGCTTTTGAAGCCTCAAGGCGACGATGTTCAGCCTGCAAGATACGCGCATCCAACCGCGCCACCACTTGCCCTTTGGCAATGGCCTCGCCCTCATCGACGCCGATGAACTCAATCGTGCCGCCTTGTTCAAACGACAAATCAGCTAGTTGTGGCGCTTCGATCTGGCCAGAAAAGGAGCGTTCTAAGCTATACGTCTCCACAATGTTGATCGGAGAGGTTTCGACCAGAACAGGTTCGGTTGCCGGCGGCTTTTCCACTGCTGCGGCCCGTTCTGCGATCAACCCTGTGGATTGCCAAATTATGCCACCGGACGCAGCAATCACCGTTCCAGTGACAAGGACTGCGGCCAAGCGGCCAATGATGCGGCGCAAGCGGCGCGGTTTTTTTTGTTCCATTGTGTCAGATTGTTCACTGGCCATCGCTTCTTGATCCTTGCAACAAGTGTCGGTGCGTCTTATGTTAGAAGCTATAACATATGTAAAAGCCGCTAACATAGTCAAGTACTCCAAGCGGTAAGGGATGGATCACAGGTTGGAAAAATTAATTTCTGAGGCGACTACGACCGTTAAGGCCAAGAGTGGGTATCACCATGGTGATTTGCGTGCGCAGCTGGTGAACGCGGTTTGGCATCTGGTGGAAGAAAAAGGTGCAGAGAATTTTTCCATCGCCGAAGCGGCGCGCAAAGCAGGCGTTAGTACCGCCGCGCCATACCGGCATTTTGCCGACAAGCCAGCCATCTTAAAAGCGGTTGTGTTGGAAGCCATGAACAAGAAAGCTGATGAAATGAACCGGGTGATGGAACCTTTCCCGGTTGGCTCCATTGACCGGATCAACGCACTTGGCAAATGCTACATAGATTTTGCGCGTAACCACCCGGGCATTTTCCGGCTCGTGTTTGGTTTTTCAGAAGCGCATGAAGGTGATGAAGAGCTACAGTCGTGCGGACGTGGTGTGTTCGGCATTGTTATCGAGGCCGTTGCCAATACGTTGGGCGTGCCGGTTGATAGCCCACTTGCAGCACAACGCGCTTACATGTTGTGGACTTTTGTCCACGGACACTCGTGGTTGATCATTGATGGTAAAACCAAAGCGCAAGATTTGGAAATTGACGAGCAGGCGATGCTTGCAGCTATTTCTGACGGGCTGATCGCGCCACTACGCCATAACTAACCATCGGCGTTCACATGCTCCCAAACCTTAGAGATGACCACAGAGCCTTCGCCGACTGAAGAAGCAACCCTCTTGACGGAACCGGCGCGAACGTCACCGACCGCAAAAATGCCGTGGTGCGACGTTTCAAATTGTGAACGTCCGCCCACGTCGCGGCCGGTTGGCACAAAGCCGCGCTCATCGAGCATTACCAAGTCTGACAGCCAATCAGTATTGGGCGCTGCCCCAACCATAATAAAGAGCGCACGACAGTCGATTGTCTGATCTTTGCCCGTGCCTGCATTGTGCACGACGACTTTTTGCAGGTTTTCATTGCCGTCCAGAGACTTGATCTGTGTTTGATAGTGGATCGTGATTTTCGGGTCCTGCTCAAGTCGCGATGACAGATAGTTGGACATGGAAGCTGCAAGCGTTTTGCCACGTACCAGAACGTGCACGTGCCCGGCCGAACGGCTGAGATACATTGCCGCTTGGCCTGCAGAGTTGCCGCCCCCGACGATGATAGCCTCAGTTCCTTTGCACCAACGCGATTCCATTTCTGTTGCAGCGTAGTAGACGCCAGCGCTTTCAAACTCTTCCAGCCGCTCAAATGGCAAACGCCGATATTGCACCCCGGTGGCGATAACGACAGCGCGCGCGCAGACTTCAATGCCATTGTCGAGGGTGGCGCAGAAGGTTCCGTCTTCCAACTTTGTTAGGCTAGTGACGCGCCTTGGTACAGCGAACCGGGCGCCAAATTTCATGGCTTGGATTTCGCCGCGATAAACCAAATCCGCGCCCGTTATACCCGTTGGAAAGCCCATATAGTTCTCGATGCGGCTGGACGTTCCTGCCTGCCCGCCAATGGCAAGATCTTCGATGACCAGTGCGCTGAGCCCCTCAGCCCCTGCATAAACGGCGGCAGCAACGCCGCCGGGCCCACCGCCAACGATCAAGACGTCAAATACAGCGCCTTCTTCAATTTCCAGGTCGAGGCCGAAGAGGCGTGCGATCTTTTCGGGCGTCGGATCTTCGATCACCCGGTTCTTACCAAAAATTACCGCGGGTTTGCCTTGCGTGATGTCGCAAGAATGGGCCGTTTCTTGCGCCTCTTGGGTGTCAAGGTCCATGGACCGGAACGGGATTTTGTTGCGGGACGCAAATGATGCGATTTGCCTTATGTTGCGATCGATGTCCGCGCCGATAAGGCTGAGTGAAGAGTCATTTTCCTCCAGCTGCCGGCGACGGCGAGCGGCGAAAACCGTAATGATGATATCGGACATTTCGGGGATGGCCGACATCAATGACATCATTGTTTCGCGTGGGACACAGGTTACCCGGGTGTCTTGGGCGGCTCTGAATGGCACTGAAATTGGCGCACCCGCCAGAAAACCAATATCGCCCATATATTGCCCAGGCCCCAGCGTGAACGGCAAATATCGCTCGCCCGTAAACGGGTCGAGAACTTCGATTTCGCCTTCTTCGATGAAGACGAAATAGTCAGATGGATCACCAACATGGGCGACCATTTCTCCTTTGGTGAAACGACGCTCCAGCCCGTTTTCACGCAGTGCTTGCACATGGGAGTCGTACAGAGGTGTTCGAACCATTTGCCGGAGATCTGGGGCTAGCTCTTCCATGAAGGTTTTACCTCGTGGTTTCTCGTCGGTCTGAAGTCGTATTTAATGCGTCCATCGTGAAATGGACAGCAGATTGTTTGCACTGCACAAACACTCGCGATATGAGGATGGCAATCCTTCGACCAAGTATACCGGGAACACTATTTTGGCCGCTATCAAGAAAATCCTCGTCGCCAACCGCTCAGAAATTGCCATTCGCGTGTTTCGCGCCGCCAATGAACTCGGTATCAAAACCGTCGCCATCTGGGCAGAAGAAGATAAGCTGGCCCTTCATCGGTTCAAGGCCGACGAGAGTTATCAGGTTGGAACAGGTCCGCATCTTGAAAAGCCGATGGGGCCAATTGAGAGCTACCTTTCCATCGATGAGGTCCTTCGGGTAGCACGCATATCCGGCGCGGATGCCATCCATCCGGGCTACGGCCTATTGTCGGAAAGCCCGGAATTTGTAGAAGCCTGCGCTGAAGCCGGGATCACTTTTATTGGTCCAAAGCCGGAGACGATGCGCGCACTGGGTAACAAGGTGGCCGCTCGGAACCTTGCCATTTCTGCCAGTGTGCCTGTGGTCCCTGCAACGGATCCCTTGCCCGATGATATGGCGGCGGTGCGGGAACTGGCAGCCGGTATCGGTTATCCGGTCATGCTCAAGGCCTCATGGGGCGGCGGCGGTCGCGGTATGCGGGCGATTTTTTCAGAAGATGATCTGGAGCGTGAGGTTACAGAAGCCAAGCGCGAGGCACGTGCCGCTTTTGGCAAGGATGAAGTTTACCTGGAAAAACTGGTTCAAAATGCCCGCCATGTGGAGAGCCAGATTTTGGGTGATACCCACGGTAATGCCGTACATCTGTGGGAACGCGATTGCTCTATTCAGCGACGAAATCAGAAGGTCGTTGAACGGGCGCCGGCACCCTATCTCAGCCTTGAGCAGCGCCTCGAGCTAGCTGAGCATTCGCTAAAGATTGCGCGCGCGACCAGCTACATTGGTGCCGGAACCGTCGAATATCTGATGGATGCCGATACCGGGGCTTTCTACTTCATTGAGGTCAATCCACGCATTCAGGTTGAGCATACGGTTACCGAAGAAGTGACCGGCATCGATATCGTCAAAGCGCAGATCCATATCCTTGAAGGCCATGAGATTGGTACGCCGGAATCGGGTGTTCCGGCGCAGGAGGATATTGAACTTAACGGTCATGCACTTCAGTGCCGTATCACTACGGAAGACCCTGAGCAGAATTTCATCCCTGATTATGGCCGCATTACCGCTTATCGGGGTGCGACAGGTTTCGGTATTCGCCTTGATGGTGGGACCGCCTATTCCGGCGCAGTGATCACGCGTTTTTATGATCCGCTTCTGGAGAAGGTCACCGCTTGGGCGCCAACGCCGCAGGAAGCAATCAACCGTATGGACCGTGCGCTGCGCGAATTTCGTATTCGCGGTGTTGCGACCAATTTGACGTTTTTGGAAGCGATCATCGGCCACGATGATTTCCAGAACAATCGCTACACGACCAAGTTCATTGACAACACGCCGGCGCTTTTTGAAAGCGTCAAACGCCAGGATCGCGCGACCAAGCTTTTGACCTATGTGGCCGATGTCACAGTCAATGGGCATCCGGAAACAAAAGGCCGCGCAGAACCCAACCCGCACTCGCTTAAGCCCGAGGTGCCGTGGGTTGGCATCAAGATCCCGCACGGCGGCACCAAACATCTGCTCGATGAGATGGGCCCGGAAAAATTTGCGCAATGGGTCAGGTCGCAAGAGCGCGTCATGCTCACGGATACGACCATGCGCGATGGTCACCAATCCCTTTTGGCAACCCGCATGCGCACCGATGATATTGTCGCCATTGCGGGTACATATGCCCGCGCATTGCCGGAACTGTTTTCGCTGGAGTGTTGGGGCGGCGCAACGTTTGATGTCGCTATGCGCTTTTTGACCGAAGACCCGTGGGAGCGGCTTTCGATGGTGCGTGAGCAAGCGCCAAACATCTTGCTGCAAATGCTGCTGCGGGGTGCCAATGGCGTTGGCTACAAGAATTATCCGGACAATGTCGTAGAGCATTTCGTTGAACGCGCCGCCGAAGGTGGAATTGACGTCTTCCGCGTATTCGATTGCCTCAACTGGGTGGACAATATGCAGGTCGCCATGAAGGCGGTGCGCGACAATAATAAGATATGCGAAGCAACGCTCTGCTACACGGGCGATATTCTCGACAAGAACCGCCCCAAATATGATCTGAACTATTATCTCGATTTGGCGAAGCGGTTGGAAGATGCAGGCGCGCATATGCTCGCGATCAAGGACATGGCTGGTTTGATGAAGCCGGCTGCCGCGCGCGAACTGTTCGGTCATTTACGTGAACAAACGGATCTACCCCTGCATTTCCATACTCATGATACATCGGGTATTGCGGCTGCGACAATTTTGGCTGCCGTTGAAAGCGGGGCCGACATCGTCGATGCCGCCATGGATTCATTTTCTGGCAACACGTCGCAACCTTGCCTCGGCTCTATCGTTGAAGCGATCCGGGGATCTGAGCGCGATAGTGGTTTGAGTGCTGAGTGGATCGGCAAAATCTCATTCTATTGGGAAGCGGTACGCGAGCAATATGCGGCATTTGAATCGATCAGTCAGAGCCCAGCGTCAGAGGTCTATTTGCATGAAATGCCGGGCGGGCAATTCACCAATTTGAAGGCCCAAGCGCGTTCCCTCGGTTTGGAGACACGCTGGCACGAGGTTGCCCGCATGTATCACGATGTGAACATGATGTTCGGCGACATCGTAAAGGTGACGCCTTCATCAAAGGTCGTCGGTGATATGGCGCTGATGATGGTGAGCCAGAACATTTCAGTTGCCGATGTGGAGGACCCGGATCGCGATATCGCGTTTCCTGAGTCAGTCGTTTCCATGATGCGCGGTGATTTGGGTCAGCCACCCGGCGGTTGGCCGGAGGCACTTCAGCACAAGGTGCTCAAAGGCGAAAAAGCCTATACGGAAGTGCCTGGCTCCTTGCTCGCTCCTGCCGATCTGGCGCAGGAGAGAGCCGATATCGAAGGCACTATTGGGCGCGGCGTCGATGAGTTCGAGCTGGCTTCCTATTTGATGTATCCGAAGGTTTTCACTGATTTTGCGCTGACCCAAGAGAAATACGGGCCGGTGAGCACGCTGCCCACGCCTGTCTACTTTTACGGGATGAAGCAGGGCGACGAGGTGTTTGCCGAGATTGAGCACGGCAAAACGCTGGTCATTCAGTGTCTGGCCATAGGCGAGCCTGATGAGCAGGGCATGGTCACGGTCTTTTTTGAGCTAAATGGTCAACCACGCCGGATCAAGGTGCCGGATCGTGCCCATGGGGCTTCGGCGGCCGCCGCGCGAGCCAAGGCCGAAGATGGCAACGAAAACCATGTTGGTGCGCCGATGCCAGGTGTTATTTCCACCATCGCGGTCGAACCTGGACAGGATGTGCACAAAGGCGACGTGCTGGTTTCCATTGAGGCGATGAAAATGGAGACTGCGATTCACGCTGAGCGAGACGGCAAGATCGCAGATGTGCTGGTGCGCGCCGGTGACCAGATTGATGCTAAGGATTTGCTGGTGGCGTACGGGGCCAGTTGAGCCTCGGCATAAGCCAATTGCGGAACCATGGCTGACGGTGTAGTGCGCCATTTGTTGGCGCATATTTCGGCTACGGTATTTCAATGGAAATCTTGACTAAAGCAGAAGTACATTCTGCGGACCGCTTGCGGTCCGCTCGCTGGGCGGTTTCAGCCGCATTTTTTTCCAATGGGATGATGGTCGGTCATTGGGCACCCAAAATCCCGGTTTTGGTGGAAAGGCTGGGCATATCCGAAAGTGTGTTAGGTCAGATGATTATCTTACTTGGCCTAGGCGCGCTTTTGGCGCTCCTTGCCGGCGCTTGGGCCGTTACCCGTTTCGGTTCTCCAGCTATTGTACGATGGACATCGATCCTTGTTGCCCCAGCGCTTGTCCTGATGACTGTAGCGCCCGATGTTTTGACGGCATCGCTGACAATGCTCTGGCTGGGTGTCTATTTGGGCGCGATGGATAATGCCATGAACGCCAACGCTGTTGGTGTAGAAACCGCGCTGAAAAAGCCCGTGCTTTCGTCCTTTCATGGCTTTTGGAGTTTGGGCGGTGTGTTTGGCGGACTAACGGGCGGAGCCATCATTGCCGCCTTTGGTGAGATGGGCCATGCCATGATTGTCATGGTTCTGGCGCTATTGCTTGCGGCATGGGCGTGGCCGCGTTACTTGCCGGACGCTGCGAGTTTTACACGTTCAGATACCAGCTCCGCTCATGAAAAACCGAAGGTGGTTTTACCCAAAAGCGTGGGCATCTATGTCCTAGGCGTTGTCACACTCCTCGGATTTGCGCCCGAGGGGACCATCATCGACTGGAGCGCGCTCTATTTAAAGGATGAGTTGGGTTCACCTTTGGTGGTGAGTGGGTACGCCGTCGCTGCTTTCTCTGCGACAATGGCCTTGATGCGTTTTCGCGGTGATGGATTGCGCGATCGATTTGGCGACCGTCGGACGTTTATCGTCAGCGGATTCGTCTCAGCTATTGGCCTGCTTATCGCGGGCACGACCGGTTCGGTTTTTCAGGCTTGTTTTGGTTTCCTGATTGCCGGCCTTGGCATGGCCAATATTGTCCCGATCCTGTTTTCCGCCGCGGGCCGTTATCCCGGTATTGCACCTGCGGTCGGCATCGCGATTGTGACGGCCTTTGGCTACGGCGGCCTTTTGTTCATTCCGGCATTTGTCGGGTTTATTGCCGAAGTGTTTTCAATAGGACTGGTTTTTTCTTGTTGGGCCATCATCGTGGCGGTGGTCGCACTCACCGGATTTTATCTGCCCGGTATTGATCGACCACAAAGTACCGTTGTTACGGCCAAACCAGCCGAAAACGTGAACTAGCTCATACATTAGAATGTGGCACCGTTTGTCTAATTTACGGTGGCGACCCAAGCGCGGTAAGTAGAGCCATGTGCGGAGACGTGGGAACCACCTACGCCCGTTTATATTGACCGTTTGGCATCTGCCGAAAAACGCCTGGAGGAGACGCATGTCTGGCGACCTGATCCCAATTCCCGCTGCTGCCAAAGAAAAGGCGCTCATCGATAACGACACTTATCTGTCCATGTACAAGGATAGTATTGAGGATCCATCCGGCTTTTGGGCCAAACACGGTAAGCGTGTTGATTGGATACAGCCGTTTACTCGGGTCAAATCGACCAGCTACGCTTACGCGGATGTGAATATTCGCTGGTTTGACGATGGAACGTTGAACGTGTCAGCCAACTGCATCGACAGACACCTTGAGACACGTGGTGATCAAACAGCCATAATCTGGGAACCGGACAATCCGGACGAAGACGCTAAACACATCACCTACAATGAGCTGCACAAAGAGGTGTGCATCTTTGCAAATGTCTTGAAAGAAATGGGTGTTCGCAAAGGTGACCGTGTTGTCATCTATCTGCCGATGATCCCTGAAGCAGCTTACGCCATGTTGGCATGCGCGCGTATTGGCGCCATCCACTCGATCGTTTTTGGTGGCTTTTCGCCGGATGCACTTGCTGACCGTATCAATGGTTGCCAGGCCTCCGTCGTAATCACGGCAGATGAAGCGCCTCGGGGCGGCAAGAACACGCCGCTGAAAACCAATGCGGACAAAGCACTGCGCCGTGTAATGCACAATTGTAAACTGCTGGAGATCAACCGCACCGGCAATCAAACCACATGGGAAGAAGGCAGAGACTTCTCCTACGATGAGCTGCGCAAGCAGGTTGGCACCTATTGCACGCCCGCTGAGATGAATGCGGAAGATCCGCTCTTTATTCTTTATACCTCGGGTTCAACCGGTAAGCCAAAGGGCGTCGTGCATACGACCGGCGGTTACCTGGTCTATGCCTCTATGACCCATGAGTATGTCTTCGACTATCAGGAAGGCGATATCTACTGGTGTACCGCTGACGTCGGTTGGGTGACCGGCCACTCCTATATTGTCTACGGTCCACTTGCGAACGGCGCGACCACTTTGATGTTTGAAGGTGTGCCAACCTACCCGGATGCTGGACGGTTCTGGGCAGTTTGTGAAAAACACAAGGTCAATCAGTTCTACACAGCTCCGACGGCGATCCGCGCCTTGATGGGCAAAGGCACAGAGTTCGTTGAGAAGTATGACCTCTCAACTGTCCGTGTATTGGGTTCAGTAGGTGAGCCAATCAACCCCGAGGCCTGGGCCTGGTACCATGAGAATATCGGCAAATCCAAAACACCGATCGTGGATACTTGGTGGCAAACGGAGACCGGCGGCATATTGATTACGCCGCTGCCCGGCGCGACCGAAACCAAGCCGGGTTCCGCGACACGCCCGTTCTTTGGTGTTCAACCCGTTGTCCTTGAGCCTGAAAGCGGCAAGGAAATCGATGAGATTGAATGCCAGGGCGTGCTTGCGCTCAAGGACTCTTGGCCGGGTCAGATGCGCACCGTTTGGGGCGATCATGAACGGTTCAAGAAGACCTATTTTGAGCAATATAAAGGCTACTATTTCTCGGGCGATGGCTGCCGCCGTGATGCCGATGGCTACTATTGGATCACGGGCCGTGTGGATGACGTGATCAACGTATCGGGCCACCGTATGGGTACAGCCGAGGTTGAGTCCGCGCTTGTGGCTCACGAAACCGTCGCTGAGGCTGCCGTTGTCGGCTACCCGCATGAGATTAAAGGACAGGGCATTTATTGCTACGTCACTTTGATGGAAGGCACGGAGCCCTCAGATGAGCTTCTCAAAGAGCTTCAAGCATGGGTGCGCACGGAGATCGGACCGATTGCCAAGCCAGACGTCATTCAGTGGGCCCCAGGTCTGCCAAAAACCCGCTCTGGTAAAATCATGCGCCGCATCCTGCGCAAGATTGCTGAGAATGATTTCGGGTCACTAGGCGATACGTCGACGCTGGCAGACCCTTCGGTTGTCGATGAACTGATCGAAAACCGCGCCAACAAATAGTTGTGCTGACATCCTTGACTGAAACGCATCCGCACATCGCGGGTGCGTTTTTTGTTTTGAATGCTTTGCCAAGATGAATTGGTCATGAACGTGACGTTACGACGTGGTTCAAATGTCTAGCACTATCAAGCGGCCATTGAAATTCGAGGAATGTTATCATGAACAAGCAACTTTCAACACTCGTCGCATTGGCGGCCTTATCACTGGCGACACCTGCGCTTGCTGTAAACGACCTTGCGCCGGCCAATGAAGCAAAGATGAAAATCAAATCGGCGCAACTCGGTATTAAGTCTCCACCGTCCAATGTTTGCCCTGCACAGGCGACAGTCAGCGGATGGATCTTCACAACCAAACCGGGCACCGTGCAATATATGCTGGTCCGCAAGGGCGGCAGCGTCTCAGGGCCATTTTCGGTGCAGTCGAAGAAAGCGGCCAGTGGCTATATGGCTCAGTTTTCGCGTAGCTTGAACATCGTTTCCAGTATCGATGCTGAATATCGTATTGCAGTTTCCAATTCAAATGGTGTGGTTAGCAATTGGGCGCCTTTGAAAGCCAATTGCACTATTGGCCTTGGCGGCAACGGTGAGCTGCAGGGCGGTTGACCATATTTTGGGCGGATTGCCACATCTATGTCGCAGGTGCTTTCGCGATTAGGTCTTGCATTCGTCGATTTTTACTGCATCGTTATTCTTGTGTTTAACGTAGTGAAAGGAGGTGATCCGATGTCGAGTGGTTCCAAAAGTTTGGTTCGGTCTTTGCGGGTCAATCTCCGTTGGAGCAGCCTCTAACGGTTGAAGCGTCCGCGCAGCCGGGGTCGAAACTGACCGACGACCGGCCGGACTTGACGAATTACGGCGCCGCCCCTCGGGGCGGCGTTTGTTTTATAAATGGGAACGGCCACGCTCCCGTTTGGAAACGTGGCCGTTCTGGTCGAGCCTACCCACTGGCTTGATCAATTAACCGGTCAGACGCAGAGACTGAATGTCTTTGGCGATGGCTTGAAAAGCGTTTTCCAATTCCGTGCGGTCGGTAGCATTGAAATAGTATTGCGACTGAGCCGTATTAGGGTTTGCGCAATCTTCCATCAACTTAGCCGCATCGGTGGGCGCATCGAACGCTATCGTATAGACATCGATATCGCGGCTACGCATTTCACTGCACAAGGCAAGCGCATCGGCACGTGAGTTTGTTTCGCCAGCGCTGGTGCACACATTCCCGCTAGAAATATGCGTGTTGAAAATACCGTCGGTCATGATGATGGCGTACTTGCGTGTCTCGGCGTCAGAATAGGAAGCAGCTTCGGACTCCAAATCCCAAGCGCCGTTCCAGTTGGGCGAGACCATATAGTGAGCCCAAGCAATCGCTGTGTGCCCAGCTGTGCATCCGCCAATGGAAAAGCTGTTGATGTGGTTTTTCAGCTTTGTTGCATCATTCGTCATCGGCATGATTTTGGCAGAAGGGCAGTAGCTCTTCGTGCTGCCAACGGGGTTCGATCCATTGGCGAATGTGTCATTGTGCGCGTTTGGCCCGACACGTTCATAGATGCATTTGCCAGAACCGGTAGTGGAGATGCGGCTGATAACAGGCTTGGCATTGACTGTTGCTGCATAGGGCACCAGTCCGATACGTACCCGTTGTGCGGCCGTTGCGTTTGGGATGAGGGTGTCAATTGCGCCGCTTGCTGCATCCTTGAGCACATCAATTTTGGTGTCAGATGTTCCCGGGATATAGCTGCCCATGGACCCTGTGACGTCTAGGGCCATAGCGACTTCAATCTTGGTGTTTGAGAACGCTGCCTCTGAATTCCAATTGACCCGTTGTGTATCCACGCCTGCGATACCCATGAATGCCGTGGGAAGATCGATATGGGCTGAAACGCTCATTGTGTTGGCGGCACTGTCAACTTTGACGGCCGTTATCGTTGGCTGAGAGCCAAACTTGCTGTCATCAAAGTTGGCAAAGAGGAATTTTTTGACCTCTTTTTTGGCGTCTTCTTCGCTCATTGCGCCTTGTGTGACCAAACGTGTTGTCGAAAGGACGGCTGAGTCAACCGCATTGGACAAGTGCGTTTGGGCCATTAAGGCCCGCGAGATGTCAATGGAAAGGCCGACAGCCGTCATGACCATGATGCCGCCGACGGCGGTGATAATGGCAAAGTTGCCTCGTTGATCCGCCTTGAAGCGTTTCCAAGTGCCTTGGGTGTCGAACGTGCTGGCCATTTGCTGCTCCGCCAATTGGTGTTGGTGAAGACTTTGCAAACAGCTTGCCACACTATCTTGTTGGCGGATCGACGTTAGTTAAACCATTGATATATATAAGTTTGGCTCTCGTTTTTGGTTACCAGATGTTTAATCTAGTCGACCAAATAAACGATATTGGCATCGGTGACCCGATTTGGTTCCGGCTGATGTGCCATTCCAGGACAAATGTGTGTTTGGTTTTGGTACGTTCTTGCGCCTAGATCTAAAAATCGACCGCCAGGCCTTTTACTTCCCAGTCACCATATCGTGCCGGATCTTTTCCGCCGCGCCCATCAATTTCCGTTGGTTGGTCCGCGGACTTTTTGTCGATTTTCTCACGGCGCGCTTGTGCCTCCTCAAGTGCCCTTTGCGCCGCTGGCGGCAGGTCTTCAAAGCTGCGCGCTGCAGTCGCTTCCTGATTTTCGGTATCTTTGCTGTTGTCGGACATTGAAAACCGCACCTTTCGTCTCCATCCTAATATCGCAAGTCATCATGAAGGTTCAATGCGTCAAACGCTGCACCTGAATTGATCTGGAGGCGATTATGAATGTGATGAAGACCGGCATGTTGCTGGCTTTTATGACCGCGCTTTTCATGGGCATGGGGCTGTTGCTGGGTGGAACTGGCGGCATGTTCATTGCATTGGCCGTTGCCGTCGCGATGAATGCATTTTCCTATTGGAACTCCGACAAGATGGTTTTGCGTATGAACAACGCCGTCGAAGTGGACGAGAAGTCAGCGCCTGAGTACTACAATATGGTGCGCGATTTGGCCGCCAATGCCGGCCTTCCAATGCCCAAAGTCTATATCATCAAGGAAGATCAACCCAATGCGTTTGCCACGGGCCGCAACCCGGAAAATGCAGCTGTTGCCGCAACCACAGGCTTGATGGCACGCCTGACGCCACAAGAAGTAGCTGGTGTCATGGCGCACGAACTGGCCCATGTGCAAAATCGTGACACGTTGATCATGACAATTACTGCGACATTTGCTGGTGCTATTTCGATGCTTGGCAACTTTGCCTTTTTCTTTGCTGGT
>JBCBYO010000048.1:0-20181 GCA_039815825.1 Pseudomonadota bacterium | reverse complement strand
GTTGGGGCATACGAAGGGCCACATACTGTTATAATCGGCCGCAACGAAAAGAACCTTTCGATGGCCAACTTTAATGTGATGATGGAGAAAGCCTCTGGCGAATACATCATTACAGCGCATGATGACGACATTCAGTATCCGCAACGCGTTTCAATGATCATGGAGGCCTTTGAAAAGCACGATGTCAGCATGGTGACGTCCAACGCGGTTAAGATAACGGCCGAAGGTGATGTTATCGGTCCCTCTTGTAAAACAGGCGATTGTTTCATCAGTGCGGAAGACTTTGCAGAAAATGGTTGGACCGATCATGTGCGCGGCCCGGTTTTAAGTTGGCATCGCAATGTTTTCGACAAGTTCGGCCCTATTGATACTGACGGGACCGCGAGGGCCTCAGACTGGGTGATCCCCTATCGTGCCGCGCTGCTCAAGGGCATTTACTACATGAAAGAACCCACGTTGCAGTTGCGCATGCATGCGAGCAGCCGCGGATCCATCGGGCGCAATACCGACGACAGGGACATCTTCAACGTTGAGAACAGCTCGGAATCCATGACGCAAATGATTTATGCGTTGAGGACGACCGCAGATGCACAAAGGCTGGGTCTCATCAAGGCTGAACGTGGCAAAGCACTGGGTTTATCCATCCGAAATTACATTGTCGAGGAGTGCAAACTTGTTGCCGTCGCGCGCAACCGGCTACATATGCGCAAGATGCGAATGACTTGGATACCGCACGCGGCCGGTGATCTGGTCGCGTCCGATGTTCCCAATTTGGGTCTATCGGAAAGCAGCCTTGAAATCTTCACAAACGGGGGGGTCATGAGGACCTTCCCGCGAAAACTATCCAGTCGCGAGAAGATTGTGCGGGCTGTTCAAGGTCGCCCGTGGTACGTCGCGGCGCTGCTCAATCCGTTTCACGTCCGTTATTGGTGGACGTTGCGCATGCTGCAAAAGCAATTGCTGGTATCAAAAAGCTCCAAAAAAGTGCGCTGATCACCAAAAGCTGATTGGATGTGAATAGCCTTCTGACTTTTTCGCGGTGAGGGTGGTTCCACACGCCGTTAAGCTGTTGGAGGGCTGGCCCATGATCATAAGCAAACAGACCGGGTTCAGCGCGCTAGCGCTAGCGCTGTCGATCGGTGCTTCGACAGCGTTTTCGCCATCTGCCTACAGCCAAGATGCCAATGGATTACCGGACTATGTGGTTGAAGAATTCGGATTGCCGCCTGCGATACCGACCGACCCTATTTCGGATGAGTTGAAACGTGCGATACAGCTTGGCCTGGTTAATCCGGCAACCCAGTCTGCTTGGGGGCGCGACCAAGTTTTAGCGCTGGACGAGATTGCAAAATCGGGAGATCCACGCCTTGCTTGGCTGATCGCCGATTTGATGCGTTTTGCAACCGGACCAAGCCTCAGCGCCATCTTGGGGAACGCTGCTGCAGAAGTTCTTGGCATTGAACCGCCGAGGATCAACCATTGGGGTGTAATTACTGATCAATTGATCGCTTGGGATATTCCTGCGCCACCTGACTATCTTGACGCCAAGCGCGATATTTTTACCGCAGTCGTGCCGGGCTGGGATCAAATCTTCATTGAGGGCGATATTGATTGGCGCCATGTTTCGTGGGGTGGTGTCCTGATCGATAATCGCGCCTACGACACCACTGATCAGGTATGTAACTGCATTCCTGCTGCCGATAATCCGGAAGTGATCAGCGCTTCCGAGGCTGACTGGTTGGAGGATGATGACGTCGTCTTTGGCATCCAGATCAATGGTGAGGCGAGGGCCTATCCGCGCCAAATCATGGAAGTTCGCGAGATGGTCAATGACACGCTTGGCGGACGCGATCTTGGTATTCCATATTGTACGCTTTGCGGGTCAGCACAGGCCTATTTCACTGACAATATGCCGGAAGGGGTAGAACGGCCCATTCTTCGCACATCCGGACTTTTGATCCGTTCCAACAAGGTGATGTATGACATCGAGACTTACTCCGTGTTTGATACATTCCGTGGCACGGCCGTTACCGGTCCCTTGGCTGAAAAAGGCATCAAGCTGGACCAGGCCGCGGTCGTAACGACCGACTGGGCGACCTGGAAAGCCACGCACCCTGAAACGACAGTGCTGGTCGAAGCGCTGGCCTTGGGCCGGGATTTTGATTTCCGTAATGGGCGCGACGCTAATGGTCCGATTTTCCCGATCGGGGATGTTGATCCCCGCTTGCCGGTGCAAGAGGACATTATCGGCGTGACGACTGCTTCCGGCAAACCCGTTGCGTTTCAACGCAGCGCGGCCCTTATCGCGTTGACCAAAGGTGAGAAAATTTCCTTTGAGAACGTGCGGCTGGCACTGGATGCGGGCGGTATCAAAGCCGTTGATGAAAACGGCAATGATTTGGGAAGCCACCAGGCGTTTTGGTTCGCCTGGTCGCAATTTTATCCCGATACCGACCTTTGGACCGGGTGAAAGCTGATCTGATCAGTTGGCGGTGGCAAACCCGCACTGATTTTGTTCCATGGTAATCTGCTTGGTGATGCGGATCACATTTTGGGAGTAGGCCTCTGTGACGGTGCCGCTTGAAACCGGCTTGTCCCGCAACACGCTGACATCTTCGCATAGGTGGAAAACGCGTGGAGAATCATGACGCTCCAAGCCGTCAGGCGGCGTAATCCAGTAAACGACGTCGCGCCCATTTGGATTGTCTGCGTCAGCAGTTGCAGCAGCCACCGCTTCCGTATCACGCGCAATGTCTTGCGCCTGTTCGGCGACCTCGGGTGAACACGCTGTTGTAGCTTCGCCCGACCGGATTTGCGCCGCGCACTCATTCATATCAAGCGAATATTGCTCAATGGACGGCGGCTGGTAGCTGATGCCGAACGCGGTTGCGACAACCGCGAGCACTGCGCCGACGCCTGTCGCGATTTGCTTGTTCTTCGGATCCATATCCTTGTCCATCAGGATAAGGACAATGAGCGGCAGGAAGGCGATCAATGTGATGATCGCGCCAAGCTGGTTCTGGACGAAGAACCGGAACGGTTCCGATCTGGAAGCGGGATCATGTTTGTTGGCTGCCTTCCACAACAAGCTACCGCCGATTGCGAACGCAGCGATTGCCACCAGCAGGCCGATTAGGATCGCCAAATTGCCTTGGTCGAAATAACCGCGCAGTAAAAGGACAATACCGGCCACTTCGGCGCCGATGGCAACCAACCAAGAAAGGCCAGCAAAAATCCGTAAACGTTTGGCCGAAGATTTTTGGTTTTGCGTTGCTTGCCAGGCTTTGGTTACGTCTACTTCAGTTTCCGGCGTGTTGTCCGACATTTCAAATTCTCCCTCTTGAAACGCACAAGGCTCATAGCAGTCATTCGCCGCATAGTGCGGTACACAGTCCCTTTGGCCGCCTTTTACAGCAACTAGCGGAAAAAACGAGGTTGTTTTGAACCGGACATTTGAAATTCAAATGACTTTCAGTTTTTTCAGGCTGGCAGCCGATTTTTGGGTGCGAATTGTTCAGGAACTTCAGCATCCTCGCCGATGGCTATACGGATCGCGGCGTCTGCCATCACATGGGCAATGGCGAATGTGATTTTAAAGCCGCCAGTCGCCACGATGACGTTTTCGTGTCGCGGCAAAGGGCCAAGCAGCGGATCAGGCTTGCCCGCCTTGGGGCGCACGCCAGCCCAGCGTTCGATGACTTCCGCGCCTTTTAAGGGCGGGCAAATGCGTTTGGCATCCTCAATGATGGCGTCGAGTTTCTCATCGGTTGTTGTGGGGTGGGTGAACTCGTTTTCCGATGTTGAACCGACCGCGATAGTGCCATCGGCATGAGCGATCACATAGGTGCCATTGTCGTAGATGATCGGATTGTTCGGATCGATCGTGCGTGCCGGTTTCAATAGTGCGCCTTGGCCTTTTACGCCCTTGCCGATTTTGCCGGGATTTTCAGGATCAATGAGTGCAAAACAGCCCAGTCCGGCAGCAAGGATTGTTGGCGCGTCGGGTGATAGCTCGATCGCGGGCTCACCTTCGCGGACGTCAATGTCCGCTTGCTCTTGTGCCCATTTTGCGAGTGCCCCCACGAAACGGCGCGGATTGATGCGTGCCGATAGCGTATCTGTGTTCCAGCCGTTTTCCGCGATTTCGTCCGCCCAGCCAGGCGCTGGGTGGTTGTCTTTGATGTGCCAACCTTGCTCGTTTGGCCAGTTGTCCGTTGCCCCTTCAACCCATGTCTGGCTCTGGCGGCGCTTTTCCGGGTGCCCAATCGGTTGAATACGGCCAACGCGTGCGTATCCACATGATTGGCCAATATCGTTTTCCAGCTCAGAGATTGATTCCGGCAAAGTCAGTAAGCCCTTGAGCTGGAATCCTTTTTTCTCCGACCAGCCGCCTGGATGATGCGGCATCAACGCGCCCAACATGCCGCCGCTTGCGCCAGAGCCCAAAGTGCGCTTTTCCACCAAGCGAACCTTGAGACCGCGTTTGGCCGCAAGCCGCGCGCACCAAAGCCCGACAATGCCACCGCCGACTATGGTGATGTCCTGGATTGGGTTGTGAATGACGGATGCCATGGACGACAAAAACACCGAAAAGTTGGAATGGATTGATGGCGATATGCCGTTTTCAACGCTGTTTGGCGACCATTTTTATGCCCGCCAAGATGGGCGGGCGGAAACTTCGTATGTATTCCTCCAAAATAATGGATTACCCGAACGATGGCACCAAAATGACGACTTTACCATTGGCGAGCTTGGTTTCGGGACAGGTCTGAACCTGTTTGAGACTTGGCGACAATGGACTGAGAACCGAAAGCCTGGCCAAACACTGACGTTCGTTTCCTTTGAGGCATACCCAATGGCAGTAGACGCCATGCTTCAGGCGATCAGCCGATGGCCGGATCTGTTGCCCTTTTGCGAGATGTTTCTACCAAGCTGGAAAGATGTGAACAATGGTATCAATCGTTTTCAACTCGATGAACAAACACGCTGCGAAGTTCATGTCGGCGCTGCGCTTGACGGGGTTGATTCGTGGCTTGGTAAGGCTGATGCTTGGTATCTGGACGGTTTCGCACCAGCTAAAAATGAAGACATGTGGTCAGCCGCGTTAATGCAGGCGGTCGCTGATCACACAAAAGATGATGGGACCTTTGCTACCTATACCGCAGCAGGTTGGGTGCGTCGCAATTTGGCGGCAGCCGGGTTTGAAGTTGAGAAGATCCCGGGGCACGGCACCAAGCGTCACATGATCCGGGGCCATTTACTCAGGTTGTGACGCAACAACCAAAAAGCCTGGAATTGGTGCCCCCTGTTCGGTGCGTACCGTTATCTCTTCGAACCACTCGACGTCTATAAAACCTGCGCGTGCGCACATGTCGTGGATATATTTCTTTGAATGAGCAAAGCGTTGGTTCGGTGTGATGGACCAGCCGACACTTAAGCCTGGCAGGGTTTCACAGGAGATCGCCAAAAGTGCGCCCGGGGCTGCGTTAGTGGCGATGCCATCAAACAGGGGTTCAAGCTCGCCGATATAGGGCAAGACGTCGGCGGCGACGATTAGATCAAATGTTTGATGGGCGGGGTCTTTGGATTTGGCATATTCTTCCAAAAAGTGGACTGCCTCATTGACGAAGAGTTCGTCATAGGCCGCCCGTTCATCAGCAGCTTCGACCATTTTTTCAGCTAGATCGACGCCCGTTGCGTGTTTGCATCGTGCCATCAGCATCATGCCGACAAGGCCGGTGCCGCATCCCAAATCGAGTAGCCGCTCAAATGGGCCGGCTGCCTGCTCCTCTAGCCACTGCGCTAGCTGCATGGGAACAGCATACCCAAGTTGTCCGGTTAGAATGTCATCGAAATCGTCCGCATGTTGGTCAAAAAGTGCGCTGACGTAGGCGTCGGGCGCTTTCATCGGTGCCTTCATCAAACCCATGGAGGCGAGCCGAACACTGGCGCCCACTTGATCGGTCGGATCAAGTGCCAGGCACTTCTCGTAAAGCGGCTTGGCTTCGTCAGGTCGCCCCGCTTTTTCATGCGCCAAGGCCTGCTCATAGGCCATTGTCAGCGCTTCGATATCGATGTCGGTCATGGGTCATTTTTACCTTTTTTGGTGACCACCGCTTAACCACGACCCTTAGGCGAAATTCAAATGCATTTTGTTAGCGTTGCCCATGGGATTTCATCAGTTGGAGCGTTTTGATGGGTGAATTGGTTCTGCCGGAAGCGGCCGCGACGTTGGTAACGCGCAATAAAGTAACACCGGATGATGTACTGCGTTTGCGCCGCGAAGTTTTTCGCGATGGCGTTGCTACACGCGTTGAAGCCGAGGCTCTTTTTGCGATCGACAGTGCTTGTAGCGATCGTTGCGATGAGTGGGATGTCTTTTTCATCGAAGCTGTGACCGACTATTTGATCAATTTGGAGCCACCTCAGGGTTATGTTTCACCTGAAAATGCGCAGTGGTTGATGCGCGCTATTTCAAAAGATGGCGTGGTTGATACGCGCACCGAGATTGAATTGCTGATCAACGTACTTGAGCGCGCCAAACACTCCCCGGCTGTGCTTTCTGCTTTTGCGTTGAAACAGGTTGCCGAGGTTGTTGTCCGCGGCAAGGGCGCTTTGGCTAAAAACCGTATCGCGCGCGCTGGTATGGTGACAAAAGCCGATGTCGATATGTTGCGCCGCGTTTTGTATGCCTTTGGCGGCGGCGGCCAAGCGATGGTCACGCGCGAAGAAGCCGAAGTGCTTTTCGACATCAACGACGCCACCGTTGAAGCTGACAATGATCCGGCCTGGAGCGATCTTTTCACGAAGGCTATCGGTTTTAGCCTGTTGGCTGCTTTTGGCTATGTTCAGCCGACCCGTGATGAAGCGCTGGCTCGCGAGGAATGGCTAAACGATACCGATATCGACGTCGGTGGGTTCTTTGGCCGGGTCTTTGCCGGTGGTTTGCGTGGCTTTACCGAAAAGGTGTTTTCAGACACACGCACTGAGACGGCATTTGCCGAGCGCAACGCTCGCTTTGAAGCTGAAAACCGTGTTGCCGAGAACATCTGCGGTAATGAGGCGCAATGGTTGGTGGAACGTATCGGGCGCGATGGCGTCTTGCATGACAATGAGCGCGCGCTTTTGCAATTTATCGCACGCGAGGCACGCGACATTCACCCGAGCTTGCGGCCTCTTCTTGATAAAGTTGCGTAAATTGGCGTGCTTGGAGACGACTGTTTCGCGCTAAACTGACCTTTTCCGATGGGCTGACGCATGTCACACCTATGGCATGGTCAGAGCCTACTCAAAGCCAACCGATCAGACCGGCAACACGACGTTCAATGCGCTCATACTTGGCATTTTGGGCGCTTTGTTGCTGCCCGGCATGGATGCGCTTGCCAAGTTACTTGGCGAGCAGGAGGTCATGTCGCCCGGTCAGCTGACCTTCTTTCGCTTTTTCATCCAGATGGTGGCGTCGGTTCTGGCGCTGCTTTGGATCGGCGGCATGGTATCGCTGCGTTCGGAGCGGTTCTGGACCAATTTCTTGCGCGGCGCGTTGTTGGGTGTGGCGAGCCTTTTGTTCTTCATCGCCGTTAAGTACATGCCATTGCCAGACGCGATTGCGGTATTTTTCGTAGAACCGCTGATCCTGACGCTTTTATCCTTCATCGTACTGCGGGAAAAAGTGGGTTGGCGGCGCATTGCCGCTGTGGTCGTTGGCTTTGGCGGCGCGATCCTTGTGATACAGCCCAGCTATGCCGTTTTTGGGCCGGTCGCCTTGTTGCCGCTGGGCACAGCCACACTTTTCGCCATCTACATGCTTTTGAACCGGCAGGTTGGCCAAGTTGATAGCGCGCTTGTGATGCAATGGGTGTCCGGTCTTGGTGGCAGTGCTGTCGTCTTGGCGGCCATGCTCATCGGTTTGCCGTTTGGGGCGGGAGATCTGGCTTTCTCGTTCAATACGGAACTTTCAGTCTGGGGCCTCGTCATCATCATGGCAGCCTTTGGGTTGGTGGGGCACTATTTGTTTGTGCGTGCGCTGCAAATGGCACCAGCTTCAGTCATCGCGCCGCTGCAATATTTGGAGATCGTTTCGGCAGCGCTGTTTGGGTATTTCATGTTTTCTGAGTTCCCAACATTCTGGAAGTGGGTTGGTATCATCATCATTGTTTTGTCCGGTTTGTTCGTGTTCCACCGTGAAGAAGCGCAGGCGAAAAACTAGCATCTCATACGCTTGGCTGATGGACGGGCGTTTCGCGTCAGCTTACAGCTTGGGTAAGAGGGGGAGCCGATGTTCTCAAAAATTCTAATTGCCAATCGCGGTGAAATTGCCTGCCGCGTCATAAAGACTGCGCAACGCATGGGCATTTCAACGGTCGCGGTCTATTCTGACGCCGATGCTGCTGCGCTGCACGTGAAAATGGCCGACGAGGCCGTGCATATCGGCCCGCCGGCAGCCGCGGAAAGCTATTTGGTGGCCGAGAAGATTATCGCTGCGTGTAAAGCGACGGGCGCACAGGCTGTTCACCCCGGCTATGGGTTCTTGTCTGAGCGGGCCTCGTTTTGCGAAGCGTTGGAGGCTGAAGGTATCATCTTCATCGGCCCCAAGCCCAAGGCGATCAACGCGATGGGCGACAAGATTACGTCCAAGAAGATTGCCTCTGAAGCAGGTGTGTCGACCGTGCCGGGCTATATGGGGCTAATTGATGACGCTGAGCACGCGGTCACGATCGCATCCGACATTGGCTATCCGGTGATGATCAAAGCGTCTGCCGGTGGTGGCGGCAAAGGGATGCGTATTGCTTGGAATGATGATGAAGCCCGCGATGGCTTTGAACGTTCCAAATCAGAAGCGGCCTCGTCATTTGGTGATGATCGCATATTCATTGAAAAGTTCGTCGAGGATCCACGGCACATTGAAATACAGCTGATGGCTGATGCGCATGGCAACGCCGTATATTTGGGCGAACGGGAATGCTCAATCCAGCGGCGCAATCAGAAGGTCATCGAAGAGGCGCCATCGCCATTTTTGGATGAAGAAACCCGCAAAGCCATGGGTGAGCAATCGGTCGCACTGGCCACTGCGGTTGACTATCAATCAGCTGGAACCGTTGAGTTCATCGTCGACAAGAACCGGAATTTCTATTTCTTGGAAATGAACACACGCCTTCAGGTGGAGCATCCGGTAACCGAGTTGATCACGGGGCTCGATCTTGTTGAGCTTATGCTTCGTGTTGCTGCGGGCGAAGCACTGCCGATTAGCCAAGACGATGTGACATTGAATGGCTGGGCCATCGAAAGCCGTGTTTATGCTGAAGACCCGCTCCGCGGCTTCCTGCCGTCCATCGGCAGGCTGACGCATTACCAACCACCGGCACAAGTGTGTACTGACAAATTGATCGTGCGCAACGACACGGGTGTGTTTGCGGGTGCGGAAATCTCAATGTTCTACGATCCGATGATCGCGAAACTGTGCACGTGGGCCCCGACGAGAGCAGCGGCGGTTGACGCCATGCAGGATGCGCTGGACGCTTTCGTAGTTGATGGTATCGCACACAATATTCCGTTTTTGGCGTCTTTGATGGCACATCCGCGATGGCGGGAAGGCCGATTGACGACGGGCTTCATTGCCGAGGAATATCCCGACGGTTACGCCTATCCACCGCTGACCGATGACGCAAAACGCGTGATTGCGGGTATATCGCTTGCCATGGAATTGATGCGCAAGGAGCGCCTCGATCGCCATTCCGACAGGGCGATGCCACACAGTGGAAAAATTCTCAAAGATTGGAGCGTCAACGTAGCCGGCGAAGATGTCATTACCGAAGTGACGACGCTGGATGTGTCTTCTGGTGGCTGCCATTTGGCCGCCACCTTGGATGGCGAAGCCATCTCGCTGAAAACAGACTGGAGTTTCGGTGTTCGCGTTTTCCGTTGTGAAATCAATGGAATGCCTGTAATTGCGCAAGTGGTGAATCACGAAAACTCCGCTATTATCAGCTGGCAGGGCTATACTGCGGAAACCCAGGCGCTTGCGGGTCACATTGCATCTTTGAAAAAGCTTATGCCTGAAAAGGCGGTGCTTGATACTTCAGGCATGCTTCTTTGCCCAATGCCCGGTTTGGTTGTTTCGCTTGCCGTCTCCGAAGGCGATGAGGTTGCAGCAGGCGGCACGCTGGCCGTGGTTGAAGCGATGAAGATGGAAAACGTGTTGCGCGCGGAGCGTGATGTCGTGGTGAAATCGATCAATTGCGGCGTTGGAGACAGTCTTGCCGTTGATGATGTCATTATGGAATTCGAATAGGGTTTGATCATCAGCTGAAACCAATCTGAAACGCCCTTGTGCCAGGTTACGTTTCAGGATGGGTGCCATTTGATGTTCGTTGTTCCGTTTATCTTCGTCTTGTTGCTGATGTGGCTTGTCATGGCCGCACCTATTGGCATCCGGACAATCAAACGAAGCGTGCGCGTTTCGGCTCCGACAGAGAAAGTGTGGAACGCACTTTATCCCTTCGGCGCTAGTGCTACATGGCATCATTCAGCCGTGGCGATTGAACGCGAAGACGATACGCAGGGCCGTATAACAACTGGGCACACAGGGCGCGACGGCGAACCCATTGTGCGTCGTTTCAAGCTGAGCAATATTGTGGCCGGTTCAAGCTATGACCTTCGCTACACCGATGATACTTCGCTTGCTGATAATTTCTGGGAACATCATCGGCAACGCATCGAGCTTTGTTCGACCGATAACGGAACGCAGGTAACGCTTTTAGAGACCGACCGTTACCGGGGTTTGGCATTCCTTGTTTACCGGTTCTTTGCCATGCGTCGGATGGCGCGACAGATCAAACAATGGGGCGAAACAGGTGCCTATCAACGCGGCGGCTGGTTTGACCGGATTGAAGCCCAGTTTGCGATGGCAGTTATATCCACGCTGTTGATTTGGCCTTTGTTTGGATTAACGCTCAATGGCTTCTCGCTTGCCGTTGTCCTCACCAGTGTCGTTGCTTTGCATGAGTTAGGCCACGTGTTGGCGTTCCGGCTCAGCGGTCATAAGTCGGCGCGGATGGTTTTTTTGCCTTTACTGGGTGGAATTGCCATGGGTGGGCGGCCTTACAACAGCCATTTTGAGATCGCGTTTGCCGCATTAATGGGAGCGGGTTTTTCCGCCTTTTTGGTGGTCGGGCTTTGGCTTGCTTATCTGTTGGCGCCCCTTGAAGGGTCCATGGAACGCGCGGTTCTGGTGTGCGCGCTTATCTGTTCGGTTTTCAATCTGGGCAATATTTTACCCGTGTGGAAGTTTGATGGCGGGCAGGTTTTGCGACAAATTTTTCGCCGTCGGATTGATTTATATTTAGCGTCTTTCTGTTTGCTCGCGGCGATAGGGCTTTATTGTATTTCGCTTGGCATGCCCGTTCAGGTCGTGGCAACCGGGCTTATTCTGGTCGCTGCGCTGACTTTGGTCACAGGGACCAATACCGTTAAACCGCGGCGCGCATTGATTGCCATGTCACCATTCGAGCGTGGTTTGTCACTATTTGGTCTTTTGGCTGTCTTAGTGATCCACGCAATCGTGCTTCAATGGTCAGTCGGTGCGCTAATCATCCGCTAGCTGGCCGAAGATCGTCTGAAACTCAGCTTTAAGCGCCAGATCCAGATCATTCATTGTCACCGGCAGGCCAAGATCAACAAGGCTCGTCACTCCGTGCTCGGTGACGCCGCACGGCACAATGCCGGAGAAGTGCTCTAATTCAGGCTCAACGTTGATCGAGATGCCGTGGAAGGATACCCACTTGCGCAGACGGATGCCGATCGCGGCGATTTTATCCTCGGCGACCTGCCCGCTGACTGGTGCTTCTTTTTCTGGCCGTTGCACCCAGACCCCAACGCGATCCTCGCGTCTTTCACCCTTAACGTTAAAGCGATCAAGCGTCCCAATGATCCAAGCTTCCAACGCTGCAACAAAAGCACGCACGTCTTGGCGGCGGTGCTTTAAATCAAGCATGACATAAGCCACCCGCTGGCCGGGCCCGTGATAGGTGTATTCACCACCACGCCCTGTCTCGTAGACAGGGAAACGATCCGGCGACACCAAGTCATCAGAGTTTGCCGAGGTGCCAGCGGTATAGAGTGGTGGGTGCTCTAAAAGCCAGACAAGTTCATTTGCCTTTCCCTCAGCGATGGCAAGCGCGCGTGCTTCCATGACCGACAAAGCTTCTTCATAGTTTATGAGTCCATCACTTATGCGCCACTCTACCGGCGGCGCATTCGGATCGACGGGCAGAAACCCATTGCCGATGATATCTGAACGTTGGAGCATCTGCTTGTCCTGTGCTGCGCGCCAGATGTAGTCAAACTGGGGTAGGGGTGCAAATAGCCTTTAGCGTCCCTTTTTCTTTGTCTTCCACTTGTATGCGCGGATTGGCTTTGCTATGCGCGCCGAACCTGCTGGGCGTGCGGCCGTGGCGGAATTGGTAGACGCGCAGCGTTGAGGTCGCTGTGGGGCAACCCGTGGAAGTTCGAGTCTTCTCGGCCGCACCATTTTTTCCCTCAAGAAAATTTTCACAAAGAAGCCGACTTGTGGGGGGTATTTCCAGTCAACACGCGGTCAGGTTTTGTGCGATAAACTGCGAGAATAGTTAGAATTTTAGCTATTAACCACGCGTTCATATTCTTGGCCGGTCGCCTCAATTATACCGGATTGAATTTTATCGTGGGTCCCATCGGTATCCAAGGGACTGAGTGCGATGGTGAAGATTGAGAGTATGTCTGTAAATGGGAAAGAGTTGTCGCTTGATGCCAGCAAAGCAGGATCCCAAATTGCAAAACCTGTCGATGGCAATGCTCACATGATGCAAACGCCTGATTTTAAAAACAAAAGCAGTTCGCTTTCTCGCCGCAGTCATTTTTTGGAGATTTTGTACCGAACCCGAGAAGAAAGCATCGACGAACTTGAGGAGGTTCTCAGCAAGTTCAAAGCTTTAAGAGATGACATTGGCAAAAAACACGCCACTGATGTTGAAGATATCGATGCTGACATAAAAGAAGCGCGGCTTCACTTGTCGAAACTCGAGAACCGGCGTGTTGAAATCCAGGAGGCTTTTATCCGTCAGACATTGGAGATGGAGTCGGCGTTTAACTCCGATCGCTTGGCGTTGGAGGCCAATATACGCGACGCTGATAGTCTTCTTCGCGGCGCCGCTAATTCGATGACAGGATCTTCCTCGCGCGGGCTTAAGGCGGCGCCCAAACGAGTTGGTAGACAAGCCGGTGATGTCACCACGCAGGCGTCGGTCTAGGGTCGCACGCTTTTTTGCCGAACAACCATCACCGGTCCAAGGTGTGAGGTTTGCGAATTGGCAATGCCCGTTTTCGGGCTGCCAGTCGATGAACTTATCAACCGCGTCTAATGCGTTGATAGCCTTCTTTGAGCAATCGAGAGGGCGCATCCATGGCAGACTTTGAGTACACTGAGAACCTGCAACTACCCTACATCATGGCGGGTCAGGCGCAGAAACACATCACCCATAATGAAGCTTTGCGCATGGTAGATGCGCTGCTTCAGGTGGCGATCTTGGAGGTGGGGCGCACTGAGCCGCCGACCAATCCATCTATGGGTTCGCGCTTTGTGGTTGGTATTGCGGCCATTGGTGCTTGGGCAGATCACGATAATAGCATAGCCGCCTGGCAGGACGGCACCTGGGTGTTTTACAGACCGCTGGCGGGCTGGGTCGTCTATGCGCTCGATGTGAAGGACGTCTTGGTTTTTGACGGCGCGCAATGGTCAACCGTCAATGGCGCTGTGACGGCTTTTGGTATCAATGCATCCGCCGATGCCGTAAACCGATTGGCGGTCAAATCTGATGCGGTGTATTTCAGTCACGATGATGTCACGCCTGGCACCGGCGATGTGCGCATGACACTGAATATGGCGAACGCCTCAAACACGGCTTCCATCACGCTGGCCAATAATTGGGTGGGACATGCTGAGATCGGAACGTCTGGCGGCACAGACTTCAATGTGAAGGTCTCACCGAACGGAAGCGACTGGCAAAATGCTCTGCGAATTGATGCCAGCAGTGGCAAGGTTTCGATGCCATTGGGGCTCTCCGTACAACATCTGCAGGCGTTTAAGGATGTAACAACACAAACGCTGACAGTGTCTGAAGCAGCGCTCGCCAATTGGGACGGTGAGCACACCTTCCTTGGCGATGATCTTACGTGGAACGCTGCCTTGGGTGAGTGCAGCATTGGACGTGCTGGTCTCTATATGACGACTTTCATGGTTTCGACGGAGATCAGTTCAGGCTCTGCACGATCTGATTCTATTGCCGTATTGCAGCGGTATGATGGCTCAGCATGGGTCAATGTACGTGGATCCAAGGCACGGATGTACAATCGGCAGGCGGGGCGCGGCGGGACTACTGCGGCTTGGACCGGACTGGTCAATTTCGCGCCAGGCGATGCCGTACGGATAGCGGTGCGGATCGAAGATGGGACCGATGAGGTCTATGTCGATCAGGCCTCATTGATGATCATGCGTCTTTGAACGCTGGTATAACTTGCTCCCAAATGTTGTTTTGGCTTATGACGCAGTCGCACAATCATTGTGTGCATGGTTTTAAACCGGAGCTCCCATGAACAAGATTTATCCTGACGCCAAAGCCGCATTGGACGGGCTTTTAAGCGACGGCATGCTGATCGCTGCCGGCGGTTTTGGCCTGTGTGGCATCCCCGAACTCTTGATCGATGCCATCGTCGAAAGCGGCGTGAAAGATTTGACCGTCGCCTCCAACAATGCAGGCGTTGATTCATTTGGCCTCGGCAAGCTGCTGGACACGCGCCAGATCAAAAAAATGATGTCGTCTTATGTGGGCGAAAATGCTGAATTCATGCGGCAATATTTGTCGGGTGAATTGGAGCTTGAATTCAACCCACAGGGTACTTTAGCCGAGCGTATGCGCGCTGGCGGCTGCGGAATTCCGGGCTTTTACACCAAGACTGGTGTCGGCACGGTGATCGCTGATGGCAAAGACCACAAGGATTTTGGCGGCGAAACCTACATTATGGAAGAGGGTATTTTCGCTGAACTTTCCATCGTTAAAGCGTGGAAAGCAGATGAAACGGGTAATTGTATCTTCCGTAAAACGGCCCGCAACTTCAATCCGCCCGCGGCCATGTGCGGCAAGGTTTGCGTAATGGAAGTGGAAGAGATTGTGCCCGTTGGTTCACTCGACGCGGACCATATTCATCTGCCCGGTATCTATGTGCATCGCCTGATCCAGGGTGAACATGAAAAGCGGATTGAGCAGCGCACGGTGCGCCAGAAAGAGGGGGCGTGATCATGGCTGGCTGGGATCGCAATCAAATGGCCGCGCGCGCGGCGAAAGAGCTTGAAGACGGCACCTACGTGAACCTCGGCATCGGCATTCCGACGCTCGTGCCCAACTTCATCCCCGAGGGCGTCAACGTGATGTTGCAATCGGAAAATGGCATGCTTGGCATGGGTCCGTTTCCCTTTGAGGGCGAAGAAGACCCGGACCTGATCAACGCGGGCAAGCAGACGATCACAGAGTTGCCGGAGACCTCCTATTTTGATTCAGCCACCTCGTTTGGCATGATCCGTGGTGGCAAGATCGCCATGGCGATTTTGGGCGCGATGGAAGTGGCTGAAAATGGAGATCTGGCCAACTGGATGATCCCCGGAAAACTCGTCAAAGGCATGGGCGGGGCCATGGACCTTGTCGCAGGCGTCGGGCGTGTCGTTGTCGTGATGGACCACACCAACAAGCACGGTGATTCCAAGCTGCTTAAGGCATGTACTTTGCCATTGACGGGCACCGGTGTTGTCGACCGCATCATCACCAATTTGGGTGTTTTGGATGTTGTTGAAGGCGGCCTGAAAATCGTCGAGCTTGCCGATGGCATAACCGAAGAAGAGCTAAGGGCAGCAACGGAAGCGGCTGTGGTTTAAAGCCTACTCGTTTTCGCTTTCACCTTGTTCGCGCGCGCGGCGGTCCAGCAAGTTGCGCGTGCGATCAATAAAGCGGTCGATGCCCGATTCCACTGCGTCAGACGTGACGCCGATCTTCTCGCTTATGGCGCTTGATACGGAACTAACGAGTGCATCCCATAGGCCTAGCGCGTCCAGCGACGTTGCATATTGAAGGCCGTTTTCATCCAATGTGAGTGCAAAGCCCAATTCGATGTCATCATCACGCCCGTTAACGTAGCGAACCACGGGCAGCGCCAGCGTGCGTTGGGTAAGGCTGGCGTCATCGGGTGCCTCAAATCTTGCGCCGCTCAAGATTATGTTCCAGTCGAGATCGATCTCGTCGGCTTCACCTCGTGACCAAGCGTCCTGGACGTCCAACGAAACGGTGCCTTCCGTTATCCATCCAAGCGGGGCCTTGTTGGTTATTTTGGGCAGGATCGTCAGTGGCAGCGCGTCAGCCTGCCATGTCGTTATTCGGCCGTCGGTGGTTTCAACCATCGTGATTTCAAGCGGTGCCCCATCAATGGTCGCACTCATATTGGAACGGAAGAACAGATCAAACAGCGCACTCTCGCTGCGAAGTGGTTCGGAGACCATCCGCTCAATTTCAAAGATGATGGGTTCCGAACCGGCTAAAGCAATCGACGTTTTAATGTCGTTCAGCTCCAAAGTTTCGATCACGAAATCCCGCTTGGGCTTGTTCGATGGGCTGCTTTCTTCATCACCCGTCTTTGGCGGCGTAACGACGCTGCCATCCATACCGGCTGCAGCGACGTTTATGCGTGGGTCGCTAAAAGGCATTAGCAACGAAAAAGTATTGGCGTCTGCCGAAAAACTGTCGACGTCAAAGCTCAACTGGACAGGGCTTTCGGATTTTGTGCGTACCGTGACGTTTTCGGCTTTTATGCGAGCGCTAAAAAGGCTGCCAGAGATGTTTTCCGCTGTCACCTGATAGGGTGTGCGTTCGCTGATCTGATGGAGCACGTAGCGTGCGGTTGGTTGGAAGAACACCAACTCGATCAACAATGCGGCACACAGAAAAACGAGGAGGGCGGACAATGCCACCACCTCAAAAAGGCGAAATGCTCGACTTTTAGGTTTGGCGGCCGGCGTCGGTTGTGTTGATGTGCGACGCTTTTTCCATTGCTGATAGGTGCTCCACCGCCAGCCAAAAAGCGCTGCCAGTAGCTCCAGGGTTATCAGCAAGAACCCGATGAAAAAATTCGCGACCAGCGTGACCAAGGCGATCAACGGTGCCGCCAACAACTCCACCAGGATCAGTATTAGCGCTTCCAAGGCGATTTCCGATGCCAACGTTGGGGCTGGACACGCGCCTATTGTCAGAAGACGCCGTGCTCGCCCAATTCAACTCTCTCGCCGCCTGCTAGCACTTTTGAGTAAAAATTCTTTATAGTCTCACCGCCAAATTCTGGCGTCGCATCAGCATCATAAGTTTGGCGATCGTTGTCCCAAAACAGCATGCTTTCAGTCGCGTAGTAATGGCCGGTGCGTGCGAATTCGGCTTTGTCGCGGGCTTTTGCGCTGAACCATCCGGCGATGTTCAGGCCGCTTACAATCGCGTTCATCAAGGCGACTGGCACTTTGCGGACCTTTATCTCGCGGCCCATCAGCTCGGACAAGATGGCGGCTTGATCCAGTGGCGTGATCGCCGGACCGGGGCCACCGATGGGCAAGACAGCGTTGTGTCTGTTTTCCATGTGGAGACAATCGACGATGTACCGAGCCAAGTCCTGATCGCTGATCGGCTTACACGCCGTCAGTTTGCCGTTGCCAAAAACAAGAAACGGCTTGCCTTTGCTGACACGCGTTAGCTGGCCGGACAATGATTTAAAATACGCGGTGGGTCGAACAATCGAATAGGTTAGGCCGCTGTCTATCAGCTCTTTCTCAAATGCCAGCTTGGCAAATTGGAACGCTAGTTTGGGTTTTTGGACACAGATCGCCGACAGCAGGATGAAGTGATTGATGTTCGCGAACTTGGCACCGGTCAGGGCCAGCGAATTGGCGTGATGGTCAATTGCCCAAGCGTCCGACGGTGCCCCTGAGCGCGATGCCATGCATGAGATCACCCCGTCAAACGGCCCATTGGTGAAGACGCTACGCATTTCGTCCGCATTTGTAACATCGACCTCAATGGCCTCGATCCCGTCTGTTACTTTTGCTCGGCTGCCGGGACGCACCACACAGACGGTTTGATGCCCTTGTGCTGTCAGTTCGGCCAATACCGCGTTGCCAATGGTTCCCGTCGGGCCGAAAAGCAGGACTCTTTTTTGCTTGTCTCTCGTCGTCATGTTTTCTGCGCTTCGCGCGCTTTTTGCCACGGCCAGCGCCCTTCAATTTCCAGTTCAAGTGACCAGCTCAGGAATGTCCGTATGGCAACGATGATGGCAAGGTTGCCGAGGTTTTGCAGCGATGGCTCAATGGCTACAGTGCCAATGATGTCGGCGGCGACCAAAAACTCAAGGCCGAGCAATATCCCTTGCGCCAAGGAACGCCGAAACGTTCTGTATGCTATGGCACCGTCCGCGCCCTCCATGAGCTTGCTGGCGGTTAAATAACAGGCAAAACCTGCGCCGACGATAATAGCCAATACACCCAGCGCTTCGGCCGCAGTGGCGACCAAATGAAGGATGGCTTCAAAGCTTGTCTCTTCGCTAACTTCCATCATTTTCCTACCCGGCCTTATGTTACTGTTGGTGGCTGCGTTTTTGCTTCACATCGCCGCCATATTCGGCTATCGCCACGCCCGTTATCAACCCACCCGCATCCGTTCGCGGGACTGGATAAAGGAGACTGACCATGGGCGATACTGTCCAACTGATTTTCCCTGACAATTCAAAACGCGAATTTGCTACCGGGACCACGGGTCGCGAAGTGGCCGAGAGCATTTCAAAGTCGCTCGCCAAGAAGTCTTTGGCGATGGCACTTGATGGTGAATTGATGGATCTGGGCGACCCTGTCGCTGATGGTGCGATCGAGTTCATCGGGCGCGATGATCCGCGTGCGCTGGAACTTATTCGCCACGACGCCGCCCATGTGATGGCGGAAGCCGTACAGGAATTATGGCCTGGAACGCAGGTGACCATCGGACCGGTCATCGAAAACGGCTTCTATTATGATTTTGCGAAGAATGAACCTTTCACGCCCGATGACTTGCCGAAGATCGAAAAGAAGATGGCTCAGATCATTAAGCGCAACGACAAGTTCACCAAAGAGGTTTGGTCGCGCGACAAGGCCAAGGAAACGTTTTCCGACATGGGCGAACAGTACAAAGTTCAGCTTGTTGATGCGATCCCTGAAGGCGATGACGTCAAGATTTATCGACAAGGTGAATGGTTCGATCTTTGCCGCGGACCGCACATGCAGTCTACAGGTCAGATCGGGGACGCTTTCAAGCTGATGAAGGTGGCAGGCGCTTATTGGCGCGGTGATAGCGACAATGAAATGCTGACACGGATCTACGGCACGGCGTGGGCTGACAAAGATCAGCTCGACGCGCATCTGAAGATGCTGGAGGAAGCGGAAAAGCGAGATCATCGCAAGCTGGGTCGCGAGATGGACTTGTTCCATTTCCAGGAAGAAGGGCCCGGCGTTGTCTTCTGGCACAGTGAAGGCTGGAAGGTGTTCCAGAACATCCTGGCCTATATGCGTCGGCGCATCAAAGGTGATTATGAAGAAGTCAGCACGCCACAAGTGCTTGTTTCTGATCTTTGGGAAACATCCGGGCACTGGGGTTGGTACAAGGAAAACATGTTTGGCATCCGCTCGGCTGATCCTGAGGCGGAGGATCAACGCACCTTTGCGCTCAAACCCATGAACTGTCCGGGCAACATCCAAATTTTCAAACACGGTCTAAAGAGTTATCGGGATTTGCCCGTGCGGATGGCCGAGTTTGGTCTCGTTCACCGGTACGAGCCCTCCGGTGCGCTTCACGGGTTGATGCGCGTTCGTGGCTTTACCCAAGATGATGCGCACGTGTTCTGTACAGAAGAACAATTGGAAGACGAGATCTTGAAGATCAATGATCTGATGATGAGCGTCTATGACGATTTCGGATTTGACAAGGTAGAGGTCAAGCTGGCGACGCGGCCTCAAAAACGTGTTGGCACTGACGCCATGTGGGACCTTTCGGAGGATATTCTTCGCAGTGCGTTGGAGAAAATGGCCGCCAATGACCCGCG
>JBCBYO010000047.1:0-20321 GCA_039815825.1 Pseudomonadota bacterium | reverse complement strand
GCGGTGGAAAACGCATCCGGTCTTTACACCGCGCATTCGGTTCCCCTGCAAAAACCGGGACTTGTGGTCCACCGACGAGGTCAGCGCCATATTCCTCAGCCGCCTGACAATGGCGTTCAATCCAATCTGGGTCGGCCAACTCATCGTCATCGATTACGCAAAGATACTTGAAGTTCGGAAACTGCGTCAGCGCCGCGAACCAACCGGCGTTATACGCATGACAATTGCCGCGATCATGGGCGATAACTATCTGGCCGGAAAACGTTCCATCCTCGAATAATGGCGTCGCCGCTTTCGCGCCTTCGCGATCTACGGCTTCGTTTTCCATAACGATGATCGATAAAGTGCGCTCGGTTTCCTGTGCTTTGATGCTTCTTAGCGTCGCCAAAAGGTGCTCGGGCCGTCGAAAGGTGGGGACTGTTACAACTACTTCAACGCCATCCCTGTCCAACCGCGGTGATTGGGCGACAAGAGATATGTTATCGGCAAGGCGTTGTTTCATGGGAATTAACTTTCCAGTTACCATGTTCAGTCTCATGGAAACGTTAAAGAACGGTTCGATTAATCGCCTCTTCAACTTCCTCGCATAGAAAATGCCATATCAGGAGCCGCCATGCGCATCGTCTTTGCATCATCGTTAATACCCACTTTGCCAACCGATAGCGGGTTTGAGATTGCCAACCGCGCCCTCGTTGAAGGGTTGCTCCGGGCCGGGCATGAGGTTCAGCTAATCGGATTTGCCTTGCCGGATCGCGATTTGTCGTTCCCGGAGTTTTCTAACAACCTCGGGTCGCTTGATGTGAAAACGGCAAACGCGGGCGGAAAGCAGAAACTGCAATGGCTTGCGCAGGCAGTGCGCAACAATACAACATTCGCGGCTGCCAAGCTGGCTGCGGTCTCGGCCAGCGAACTTAAAAAGAAAATTGACCAACTCGCGCCGTTCGATGTTCTGTTTATCAATGGAGCGCCGATGGCTGGCGCCTTCCTGGATGTCCTGACCGCCTACCCGCATGTGTATGTCGCCCATAATCAGGAAGCAGTGGCCGCCCGCCACGCCGCCGACGCTTCTGCAACCTTGACCGAGAAAATGATGTATCGGCGCGAGGCCAAACAGCTTGAAAAATTGGAACGCAAAATTGCCAAGACTGCTGTCGGTGCAGTTGCCTTCACAAAAGAAGATTGCAACGCACTGTTTGGCGCACACAAAAATGCGCATGTCTTACCGCTGGTGACGCCGGAACCAACGACCCCAACAAGTGGCCTACGCCCCATCGCCTTTGATGCAGGAATGGTGGGTACATGGACTTGGACACAGAACCGCATCGGACTTGAGTGGTTTCTTCAACAGGTCATGCCGCTTATGCCGGCGCATACGCAAGTTGCCATCGCGGGTAGCTTGCCGCCAGATTTCCCCAAGCGCGACAAGCGGGTCAAGTTTCTTGGTCGAGTGCTCGACGCAAAGTCCTTCATCCGCTCTTGCAGGGTGTCGATCCTTTGCGCGCGGGCTGGCACAGGCATTCAACTCAAAACACTTGAAACCCTGGAAATGGGTCTGCCGGGAGTGGCGACGAGCTCTTCTTTGCGGGGCATCCCCAAGCCACTGCCAGCCCATTTGGTGGAAGCAAATGACCCGCAAGCCTTTGCAGAAGCGCTTAAAACCATGATCGTCGATGTGCGGACCGGACGGCTAAAAGACGGCGACGGCGCTAGCTTTCGGCAAGCCCAACTGGACGCGATGGATCGGGCAATTGCCAACCTTCTGGCACCATTTACCAAAATGGCGGGCAGTTAAGGCATACGAAAGCCCGCAATGCTATCTTCGCGCCATCAAATGGATGCGACATGACAATCTCAACAAAGCCAGTTGAATTAAGGGATATTTTGGGCGTTCAGGTCGCTGACTATAGCGAGAGCGAGGCCTTATCCTTTATCAACGCCTGCATTGAGCAACGCCGATACCAGCCGATCGCATTCTTGAATGCCAATAACGCAAATATTGCCTGGACCAACCCGGCGGCGGCCATCGCATTTGAGCATTTTGTTGTTTTACCCGATGGCATCGGTGTCGACATGGCCTCGCGCCTGCTGCATGGCTCAACCTTCAAAGCTAATTTGAATGGAACAGACTTTGTTCCCGCGCTTTTGAAGCAAGCACAACGTCCGCTAAAAGTCGGCCTCTTAGGCGCAGCGCCGGGCATTGCTAACAAGGCAGTTGATGGTTTTACGGCTATTGATGGACGCCATGAATATCGCGTGATTTCGCACGGCTTTTTCAGTTCTGATGAAGAAGCGCAGGTCTTGGAAGATCTTGCCGAATGGAAACCCGACGTTCTGCTTGTCGCACTCGGCGTGCCGCGCCAGGAATTGTGGATCCAAAACCAACTGACAGCGCGTCACTGCACGGTGCCAATTGCGGTCGGTGCACTGTTGGATTTCGTTGCAGGCAATGCGCCACGCGCGCCGAAATGGGTTCGAATGATACGAAGCGAATGGGTGTATCGCCTATTGGTGGAACCGTCACGCCTTTGGCGACGTTACCTACTGGGCAACCCCATATTCCTCACCCGCGCGCTCTACCAAAAACGGAGAAGCGCCAAACCTGAGGCCAGCAAATGACAAAGACTAATGCGATCATAACCGCGTCATACGCACCTGATTTCGAGCGATGCCAGATCCTTTGCGAAAGCATCGATAGGCATGCGAGTGGTTATCGTTGCCACTACATTCTGGTGGATGCTCCGGACCGCGACTTGTTTGCGCGTCTTGAAGGCCCGAAACGGAAAATCATCACCGATGTTGACCTATTGCCATGGTGGATGATGCGCATGCCAAAAGCTGTTTCGCCCAAGGGGCGGCGCGTGTGGTTATCGCCTTTGACCATGCCTATGCATGGTTGGCATGTGCAGCAGATCATGCGGATCGCTGTTGCCCACATGCTTGAGGAAGACGGTCTTCTTTATTGTGATTCCGACACGGCCTTTGTGCGGGATTATGATCTGAATTCCATCTGGGATGGCGACAAAATACGCCTGTGGGCCGAGCCAGAAGGCGCACTGACTGCGCAAAACGATCATATGCATTGGGTCGATCACGCGGCGCAGTCACTATCCATTACGCAAAATGAGCGTGTGCTTGATAATTTCGTCTGCTCCTTTGTGACATGGCGTCGTCAAACAGTGGTCGACATGTGCGCGCATATGGAGAAGGTGCACGGCAAGTCTTGGGTCGCCACAGTTGGTTCCAGCCGAAAATTCTCCGAATGCATGCTTTACGGCGCCTATGTGAATGCGGTGCTGGGGGGCGCTGATCACTGGCAAACATCAAGTGAACTTTGCCCGATGAAATGGTTCAATCCGGCGCCGAGCGAAGCTGAATTAGCTGATATGGTCGCTAATTTGACACCGGAAGCTGTTGGACTTGGGGTTCAATCGTTTATTCCCCTCTCGCCTGATTTGTTCAGGCAAGCCGTTACCACCCATCTTTCCGAAGCAGCGTGATTAAACCGGCTTAGCGGGTCTGCCCAATACTGAATAGGTAACCGAGGCTGAGATCAGATAAAGGCTGGCGAACACCGTGTTGGTCCAGATCAGCCATGTGGCGGGGTCGGGTCTTGTCGACAGCAAGGCATAAAGCAGCGCGAGTTTCACACCACCCAGCAACGCGTAATTGACAAGACGCACGAAAGTCTGCCCGCGACCGTAAAGCAGCTCGGCCTGATACTCGATCAAATTGCGGAATGCAGGGACAAGCGCTACCAACCATAGCATTGATGCTGCAGGAGCTACGTTTGCGCCCAGGATATCAGGCTTGATCCACAAGACGAGCACCATCGCCAGCATTGCCGCTGTCGATACAAAGAATACCCCGATTTCGAAGCCGACCCTTACAAACGGCTTTTTCATCAGTTCGGGGCGTCGCATAAGGCGCTGCGTTAAAAGCGTGGAAAATGTGCGTACCGGCAAAGCTGTCAGATCGACGAGGCGCATGATGATCGCGTACACGCCGGCTGCCGCTGGCCCGCCCAAGGCAAGAACCGCCAACTTATCCAGTTCTGACTGGATGTAGAAAAGGACTTCGGCACCTGACACTGAAAAAGCGTCCGGCAACCGTCGAATATAGAGCTTCGGCCTGAACCGAAGCCGCTGTCGCGGAAAGAAAAGAGCGATTACAATGAACGCTGCGACTGCCTGTGAGATAAGATATATTTGCGCCCATTGCGCCAAATCCGGCGAACTTTGCAGCGCCAAAATGAGCGCGGCGACCGCTTTCATGGAAAAGCCGAACACAATGATGAAGCTGGCGGTCCCGAACCGCTCAAGTCCTTTGTTGATGTTTATGACCGCCTCAACTGATCGCCAAAGAAGCACCTCGGAAAACACGATTAGCAGAAATGGAAGCAACAACATCGAACTTGCGAAGAACAGCGCGTGCACGCCGTAAGCAATTACGAGAACGACGGGCAATGAGACGATAATCGCGGACAAATAACCGGCCGCATAGGTGCCAATCAGCTGAGGTTTGACCGTTGCAATTCGGTAAAGCGGTGACAGAAAACCAAAACCGCTCACGCGCGATAGCACAATGCCCACCGAAGAGGCGGTGGCGAACAGTCCGAACTCTATGATCGTGAGCGTATTGGCGACAAGATAGAAATATACGAGCTGAATGAAGACACGAATGACATCACCGGAAACGGCGCGCGCATATTTGTTGGCAAGGGTTTTCAAGCCCTCGCCCTGCATCGAAATCTGAACATTTTGCGTTTCGGCGATCGTCATTTTTATGGCCGTAACACGCTTTCCTTAATTTGCGGTTTGAGTGCACAAAAGACCCGATGCCAACCCCAATCTTAACCATTTGTTTCCCATAAATATTTAGCGTCGATTTACGTTTGGGGTGTGTAGCCCCGGTCTTGCTTGCGGTTGTTCATGTTCAATAAGCCCCGAAATACGAAGCGCCAGTCCTTGCTCACCCTTGCGGTGGACAATGAAGTTGGTGATCGTGCGGAAAGGAACAAGCAAAGTTACCGGAAGGAAGGTGGATCGAAGCCAGGTGTCCTAATGGAGGCACTGGGCAAGCAAGCCCGCCAGCGCAATCCTCAAGCCGCGAAGCCTGATGTCGATATTGACGCGATTGAGCGGGAGTTGAACCAGCTCGTTAACGATGTTGATAGCAAAGCTCCGACCGCTGCGCCGGTAGCACCCCCGGTCTACGCCGCAGGTCAAGATGGATTTCAACCAAGACCCGTCGACCAAGAAACACTTCTTGACCCCATTATAGTTGGTCAAACAATGTGGCGGTGGAAGTGGCTGATTGTCGCCTGTGCAATCGGCGGTGGCGTTATCGGGTCCATGGTTGCGTTGTCGCAACCGAAGGAATTCACATCGTCCGCACAAGTCCTGCTCGATCCCCGCGAGTTACGCCTAGTGGAACGCGACCTGACACCCGAATTTCTATCCAATGACGGCGCTCTTGCCATTATCGACAGTCAGCTTGAAGCGGCGCGATCAACCGCCGTTTTAGAGCAAGTGATTGCGCGTACGAACCTTGATCAGGACCCGGAGTTTAATGGAAGCAGTGGCGGCGGTGTCGGCCTTTTGGACGGGATCAAGCTGGTTCGGTCGCTGTTCGACGATGAAACACCGGTGGACACCAACGAACGTGTTACCATCGAAAATTTACGCGATGCTCTGGAAACTGAACGATCTTCGAGCACCTTCGTCGTCAACTTTGCAGCAACGTCGCTATCACCACGCAAAGCTGCGCGCCTTGCCAATGAGCATGCGCGTGCATTTATCGATCGGCAATCAACCATCGAAGCCGATACCGCAAACGTTGCATCTACGGCACTGCAAGAACGTCTTGCCTCGATGGAAGCTGACGTCGCAACTGCGCGCAAGCAACTGGCAGATTTTCAGGCTGCCAATAATCTCTTTGGTCAGACCGGTGATGAAATCGGTATTGAATCTGTCTCCGCACTCAATGCCACATTGGTAAACGCAAAAGCGGCAACAGCGTCGGCCAGAGCACGTGCACTTAACGCGCAAGGGATCAATGTTTCATCGGTTGTAAGCGGTGCGGTCCCAGCCGACTTGACCACACCGGCGCTAACAACTTTCCGCGCACAATATGCATCCTTGCGCCAGAACGAAGCCGGTTTGCGCGAGACTCTAGGACCGCGCCACCCACGCCTTGCGGTTGCCCGCGCGTCGGTTGAAGCAGCTCGCCAAGACATTGAAAACGAGCTTTTGCGGATTGTTGATGCCGCCCAGACTGAACTGGAACGTGCGATCCAATCGCAAAATGAGATTGAAGCGCAGCTGGCCGCTTCCAATGCCGATCTGGGTGCCAATGGCCAATTGCTTGGCGAATTGCGCCGCCTGCAAAGCGAAGTAGCCGCTGCTGAGAGCGTTTATCAAAATGCGCTTGTGCGTTCACGTGAAGCTGGAGAAATAAGCGCGCTGGGTTCGGTGAACGCGACCATTTTGACGTCGGCCGAACCGGCATTGCAGCCATCGTCACCTTCACGCCGCGTGATCGCCGTTTTGGGCGCAATCGCCGGTTTTTTGGTCGGTGCGGGCATCGCGTTTCTGGCAGGTTGCGTCAACAGTTTCCGTTCTCGGGCCGAGAGCACACGCATGCACCAGACGAGTGCGCCGCGGCTGGATCCAGACAATGCACCGCGCTCAACGCGAAACGAAGAGCGAAAACAGCAACAAGAACCTTCGCAAACACAAGCACCAGAGACACAAATGCACCACTACGGTTATCCCTACCACCTGGCACCGCAACCGGCACAAGCGTATGGCCCAGCCCATCCGGTTTCGGCCTATCCCGCGCCACCGCAGGCGACCGCCTACTACCCAGCTGCGCCGACGCCGGTTGCTATGCCCTATCCACCGATAGCGCCGGCGCCAGCCTACCCATCACCACCGCAACCGGTGTACGTAATGGCACCGCAGCCGATGCCGACAGCGCCAACCCCGACATCTGCACCAGCAGCTGCGCCGGCGCAAAACACATCCCATTTGCCCGATCCAAGGGAAGAGGCTGAGATCGAGGAACTTCGCCAATCCGTCAGTGATATCCGCGAAGTGCTCGACCACCTCGTATCAAATCGCGGGCGCCGATACGGTTAGGCTTAAACTTACAAAAATTCGTCGCAAGAGGTGTCGCATGCGGCACCTTTTTTGTTTATGGCAGCGGTGATCGGGAAATCATGACATGAAGCAAATTATCGACGGCAAAGCGAAGGCCGCACAGATCACCGAACGGGTAAAAGATGCGACGGCAAAGTTGGTTGCAACCGAGGGCACTCAACCGGGCCTGGCGGTCATCATCGTCGGCGAAGACCCGGCGTCCAAAGTCTATGTCGCCAACAAGGGTAAAACCGCAGCAGCCTGCGGTTTTAAATCAATCGAGCGACGTTTGCCCGAAAGCACGTCGCAGCAAGAGCTGCTCGACGAAGTTTCGGCGCTCAACAGTGACAGCAATGTCCATGGCATTTTGGTCCAACTGCCACTGCCAGAGCACATTGATGAGGCAAGTGTTATTCAAGCCATCGACCCCCTGAAAGACGTAGACGGGTTTCATTTCATCAATGTGGGCAAGCTTGGAACCGGTGCGGTTTCAGACGCATTCGTGCCCTGCACACCCGCAGGTTCCATGCTGTTGATCCGCGATGTGCTGGGCGATGATTTGAGCGGCAAGACAGCTGTTGTTGTTGGACGGTCCAACATCGTCGGCAAACCGATGTTCAATTTGCTTCTTGCGGCCAATGCAACGGTGACAGTTGCCCATTCACGCACGCCGGACCTACCGGCGTTATGCCGTACCGCCGATATTCTGGTTGCCGCTGTCGGTCGCCCACAGATGGTCAAATCCGATTGGATCAAACCTGGTGCAACGGTGATCGACGTGGGTATCAACCGCATCGATGCACCTGAGCGTGGCGAAGGTAAAACACGGCTCGTCGGTGATGTGGATTTTGGCGAAGCCGCCGACAACGCTGGCGCCATCACTCCCGTGCCTGGTGGCGTTGGCCCAATGACAATTGCCATGCTGATGGTCAATACAGTTGCCGCCGCATACCGCGCGGCCGACCAGACACCACCCAGCTTTTAAATCCTGCGACCTTCGGTTCGGTTGAACCATTTGCGTGCAAGTGCCACATCTCTTTGCATGAGATGGATGTGGCGCGAACGTGAAGGTTGGTGGACCAAGGGCTTTTCGGCCCTTTTGCTCTTTGCCTTTTTGAGTGCTCCTGCAATCCATAAGTCACACGCTGGCGAACCGGACCTGACACGACTGGTTGAGTTCGCGAAGTATGTGACACCTGATGGGCAGTTACCCAACATCTGCATTGGCGGGTCGACTGGCAATAAAACGAATGCCATCCATGTTTGCGACGCTTGCCTGGCAGCTTTTGGCAAAGCAACAGTAGCGTCTTCGCCCCCTGCCATATTGGAGAGAACTTGGACGCGACAAAGATGGCTATCGTTAATGAGCCATCGGACTGCCGAATTTAGGCCTCACCGGCTCTTTCAACCACGCGCGCCACCACTGGTATAAAAGCGAAAAACACATTTTCACAATCAACTTAATTTTGGCGAGCGAGTGAACGCTTGCCTGCCCATAGGGTATGGAACGATGAAGAACACATTTATTGCAGCGGCTCTCATTTTGGGCTCCGCGAACACGGCGCTGGCCGAGACTGTTCAAGTGGGCAGCTTGACCATTGAAAATCCGGTGGCACGTGCAACACCGGCCAACGCGCCCGTGTCGGCCGGTTATATGACTATTACCAATAATGGCGCCGAAGCAGATCGCCTAATTGCGGTAGAAAGCACATTTTCCGACCGCGGCGAAATCCATGAAATGGCCATGGATGGTGATGTGATGAAGATGCGGGAACTAGAAGATGGCATCGAACTGCCACCAGGTGAGAGCATAACGCTCATGCCGGGTGGTCTGCATTTGATGTTTATGGGTCTCAATGAGCAACTTCTGGAAGGCCAGACACGTAAGGTGACCATTACCTTTGAAAATGCAGGATCGGTTGCGCTGGAGCTTGACGTTCAAAGCCTGACGATGATCCGCAAAAACATGGGTGGCGACATGGAAATGAAAGGCCATTCGGGGCATGGGCATTCGCACAAATCGAACTAGCTTCAACGGCTTGTGAAGTCGCCAAACCTTTTCCTTGAAGCAGTAAGGCCTAGTTTTTCTGCTTTACGGAGGAGAAAAAATGAAAAAGCTACTCATTGCCGGAGCGCTCATTGCGAGCGCGAGCGCGCTCGCAATCGCACAGGAAACGCCGTCGCCTGAGGGGGCGCGGGTCTATATCGCCAATATCGAAGACGGTTCAACGGTGACGTCTCCGGTCACCGTCATGTTTGGTCTGGAAGGCATGGGTGTCGCGCCGGCCGGTGGTGATTTTGAAAACACCGGCCACCACCATCTTCTCATAAACCGTGCGCCAATGGGTGAAGGGCCCGACGGAGCAGAAGAACTTACCTATGCGATCCCCGCAGATGACAATCACCGGCACTTCGGGGGCGGGCAAACGCAAGTGACGCTTGAACTACCAGCAGGCTCGCACACGCTTCAGCTTGTACTTGGCGACCAATTCCACATACCGCACGATCCGCCGGTGATGTCTGACGTCATCACGATCAATGTAGAGTAAGCGATAGCTTACCCGAACACGCTGGCGCCCGCGTCAGCGTGTCCCGCCACGCGCCGGAAAGTCTCGAACAGTTCACGACCCACGCCATGGGCATTTGGTTCCATGTCCTCGGTTGCCGTCGGGCGGCTTGCAAGCTCAGCCTCATCGACCAGCAACTCCAGCGTACCGGCAATGGCATCCACACGCACCATATCGCCGTCTTTGACCTTCGCGATCGGACCACCGTCTAATGCTTCAGGCGTGACATGAATAGCCGCCGGGACCTTGCCGGACGCGCCTGACATGCGCCCATCAGTAACGAGCGCAACCTTATATCCACGGTCCTGCAAAATACCGAGGTTTGGCGTGAGCTTGTGAAGCTCTGGCATGCCGTTGGCTTTGGGGCCCTGGAAGCGAATGACCGCCACGAAGTCTTCTTCCAACTGCCCCTTACGGAACGCATCTTGCATCGCGTTTTGGGAGTGGAACACTTTGGCCGGTGCTTCAATGATATGGCGCTCTTCGGCGACCGCCGACGTTTTGATGACAGCGCGTCCAATGTTACCGGTCAGCACCTTCAGACCACCGGTCGACTGGAACGCTTTCGACAGCGGCGCGAGGACGCTTTCATCGCCAGATTTTTCTGGTGCCGGCACCCGAACTAAGCTTTCCCCATCAAGTTTGGCTTCGACCATGTAATCGTCCAAACCCTCGCCCCAAACGGTGCGGACATCGCGGTGGACATGACCGCCGGATGCCAACTCGCGGATCAAAAACCCAAGGCCACCAGCCGCTTGGAAATGGTTCACATCAGCTTTGCCGTTCGGGTAAACCCGCGACAAGAGTGGTGTTGCATCCGATAGATCTGAAATGTCCTGCCAGGTTAGTTTAATACCTGCTGCTGCAGCCATCGCGATCAAATGGATGGTGTGGTTCGTGGACCCGCCAGTCGCATGCAAACCAACAACGCCGTTCACGACAGAGCGTTCGTCGATCATTTCGCCTGCAGGTGTAAATTCATTGCCAAGCGCTGTGATGGCCAATGCCCGTTTGGCCGCTTCCTTGGTCAGCGCATCGCGCAATGGCGTATTGGGATTAACAAAAGACGCACCCGGTGTGTGCAGACCCATAATCTCCATCAGCATTTGGTTCGAGTTGGCCGTGCCATAAAATGTGCAGGTGCCTGGACCGTGGTAGGCTGCGCTTTCGCTTTCCAAAAGCTCTTTGCGGCCCACTTTGCCTTCTGCGTAAAGCTGGCGAATTTTGGCTTTTTCGTCGTTGGAGATGCCGGTCGTCATTGGACCAGCGGGAATGAAGATCGCGGGCAGGTGGCCAAACGTGAGTGCGGCGATTGTGAGGCCAGGAACGATCTTGTCGCACACACCCAGATAGACAGCTGCATCGAACATATCGTGCGACAGGCCAACAGCAGCCGCCATTGCGATGACATCGCGTGAGAAAAGCGAGAGCTCCATACCCGCCTGTCCTTGGGTGACGCCGTCACACATGGCAGGCACGCCGCCGGCGACTTGAGCAACACCGCCTGCTTCGCGAGCAGCGTCGCGTATCAGTGTCGGGAAGGTCTCGAAGGGCTGGTGAGCAGACAACATGTCATTGTAGGCGGTGATGATACCAAGATTGCCAACAACATCGCCTTTCAAATTGTCTTTGTCGGTCGGTCCGCACGCTGCAAAACCATGGGCAAGGTTACCGCACGATAGCGATGAGCGCTTTGGACCCTGCGCCGCGCGTTCTTGCAAACGTTGCAAATAGATTTCACGTCCGGGTTTTGAACGCTCAATGATACGGTTGGTGACAGCCTCGACAGCGGCACTCACATCAAACTTGGCACTGGTCAAAACACACTCCCTGATTGTGTCTCTTTCACATACAGTTTCTTCTTAAGGCGCCCAGAAAACGTGGACTGGCGCTACATTCTGCTGCAGCACGGCGCGTACCGGGGTTTTCAACGGATCACTACCGGCAATCGCCTCTTCGTAAACGCGGCGCTTTTCATCGCCTTCAATGTGCAGCGCTATAAAGCGCGCATCCAGGATAAATGGTAGCGTCATCGTTAGCCGTGGCTCGCCTGCACCGGGTGCTTCCATGGCGATAACGTTGCGCTCATCTTCCAAATCAATGGCACTTAAAAGCCGGTTGCCGCCGGGAAAGAATGATGCAGTGTGACCATCTGTTCCCATGCCGAGCACGACCGCATCGAGACGGCCATCGGCGATGATCATTAACGGCTCGGAAAGCGATGCGCATTCTTCAGGCGTCGCCGCATCAACGATATAGGGCACCAGCTCGGCCGATGCGGCGTTGTTTTGCATAAGGTGGCTCTTGGCCAACCGAGCGTTGGAACGTTCGTGATCCAAAGGAACAATCCGTTCATCAACCAGCCGAACCTTCACACCGGACCAATCAATCTCGGCCTTCGAAAGATGATCAAAAAAAAGCTTTGGCGTATTGCCGCCAGACACAGCCAAATTGGCCAGTCCCCGAGTTGCCATACCACCGCCGAGAACTCCGGCAACGCCAATCGCCAGCGCTTCAGCCAACTGTTCGCGCGTATCGTAGGTGTGAAACTCAATATCACTCATCAATCACACGCTTTCATGCCAGGTACGGCCATCGCGTTCGATCAAAGCGATTGACGAGGATGGGCCCCATGTTCCCGCCGTGTAGTTTTGTGCCTGCATGCCGGTTTCTTCCCATGCACTTAAAATGGGATCCACCCACTGCCAGGCCGCTTCCACCTCGTCGCGACGCATGAAAAGCGTTTGGTTGCCACGGATGACATCCATGATAAGGCGCTCATAGGCGTCTGGATTTCGAACGCTGAACTCTTCTGCAAAGCTCATGTCGAGCGGCACGTGCCGCAAGCGCATTCCACCTGGCCCCGGATCCTTGATCATGATCCACTGTTTGACACCCTCATCCGGTTGGAGGCGAATAACCAAATTATTGGCCTGAACCCGGCCTGCACCCGTATCGAAGATCGAGTGCGGCACTGGTTTGAACGCAACAACAATCTCGGAGACACGACTGGTCATCCGTTTGCCGGTTCGCAAGTAAAATGGCACGCCTGCCCAGCGCCAGCTGCCAATTTCAGCCTTGAGAGCAACAAACGTCTCCGTATTGGATTTGCCGCCTTCCAGCTCTTCCAAATAGCCTTTAACGGGGCCGCCGCCGGATGCGCCGGCCTTATACTGTCCGCGCACGGTGAGCTTCTCTACGTTGTTTGGCGTGATTGGCCGAAGCGCGCGAAGGACTTTGAGCTTTTCATCGCGTACAGCGTCGGCATCCATCGATGATGGCGGCTCCATCGCAACAAGACACAAAAGCTGCATCAAATGGTTTTGCACCATGTCGCGTAATGCGCCTGCTTTGTCGTAGTAACCTGCTCGCCCTTCCAGGCCAACTGACTCTGCAACCGTTATTTGAACATGGTCTATGTGAGCGGAATTCCACAGCGGCTCATAGAGCGCATTGGCAAAGCGCAGCGCCATCAAATTCTGAACTGTCTCTTTTCCCAGATAATGATCGATCCGGAATATCTGCCGTTCATGAAAGACCCGACCAAGCGTGTCATTGAGCGCGTTGGCTGAGTCCAAATCTCTACCAATCGGCTTTTCAACGATGATGCGGGTCTCGTCAGTGATAATGGAATGATCACGCAGCTTTGTCGCGATATCGCCAAAGATCGATGGACCGACCGCGAGGTAACAAGCGCGTTTGCGGCTCGTGTCATCCGGCAACGCATTGGCAAGGTCGGACCAGCCCCGGTCAGATTTGGCGTCTACCGACACATAAGTCAGGCGGTTCAGAAAGAGCTTGAGCTGTTCTTGATCAAGTCCGTCTTTGACATGTTCTTCAAGGGCTTTTCTGGCAAATGCGCGGTACCCACTATCATCGAGTTCAGTACGTGACGCCCCGATTATGCTCGTTGGCTCAGAAAGCTGGCCGTCCACTTGGCGATGATAAAGCGCGGGCAACAACTTGCGTTCAGCAAGATCACCAGTACCGCCAAAAATGATGAGGTCGAACGGGTCGACGGGGATAATTTGTGAAGACATGGGCGCGCATCTTAAGGTCAGTTGCGTATGCGGAAACCCATAATCTAATCGATTTAAAAAAGCTACCCTATTCTATTGGCGCAGCTAAAATGTCACGCAGATGTCAATCTACAATGTAGAGGTCAAAGTCGAGGCGTGCATTTGAGCTGTTCATTGTATAGCTCGTGACGTCACAGCCGTTTCGAACTGGCGCCGCGCCAGTGAGCGTCAATCGGCGCCCGACCTCCCCTACAACACGGATTGAGCCACTCACATTGTATAAGGCCGGCGCGCATCCGGAACGAAACACCCTTGCTTGACCGGAATAATTGCCGCCGCTTTGAACGCCCTGAAAAAGCACTGTGCCGGATCGAACACCAAGGCGAGCCAAACTTGCCTTTGGCCTTGCGTAAACGATCACGGCCTGACCGTTATTGACCTGCACCTGCATCAACGAGCCATTGTGATCGGCGTTAAACGAAAACGTTTCTGCTGCCGCGCTTGATATCGCGAACACCAGGGCCAAGAATACCGCACCTACTTTTCCCATGTTCATAAACACATTTCCCCGCTTTGAGCTTTTAAAAGGCATCTCCGGCTGTTGAGCATAGCGGCAAACCCACAAAAACGCGATGTCGGAAAACAGCGGGCACGATGACTGGAACGAAACTAGGCTTTGTGATCGATCGTGCAAACCGCTACGCTGATTTTTGGGAGGTGACGATGGTAGAATTCAACGCCCAAGAATTATCACGTTCGGTCGCACAAGGCCGTTCCGCGCACAACATTATCGGTGGCCGCGGTGTTGCTGCATCAACTGCTAAGACCTTACCGGTTACCTGCCCTTCAGACGGCATCGCGTTTGCAAGCATCCCCGACAGTGATGAGGCGGAAATCAACATGGCGGTAGCCGCGGCGCGTCAGGCTTTGGAAACCGGGCCTTGGGCTGGCATGACCGCAACGGAACGCGGGCGGCTCCTGACGAAGCTTGGGCTATTGATCGAAGCAAACGCTGACGAGCTGGCGCTGACTGAAAGCCGTGAGACCGGGAAACCGATCCGACAAGGCATTGCAGACGTTCAGGCAACAATCCGTTACTTTGAATATTACGGAGGCGCAGCGGACAAGATCCACGGGGACACCATTCCATTCCTGGCGACACACACAGCGATCACCACGCTTGAGCCGCATGGCGTTGTCGCGGGCATCATCCCATGGAACTATCCGATGCAGATTTTTGCACGTGTAGCGGGCGCGGCACTGGCGATGGGCAATACTCTTGTTATGAAGCCGGCCGAAGATGCGTCGCTGACTTCCATTCGTTTAGCTGAACTTGCGTTAGAAGTCGGTTTTCCCGACGGGGTCCTCAATGTTGTAACGGGCCTTGGCACGCAGGTCGGCGCGCCACTTAGTCGGCATCCGGATGTTGATTATGTCACCTTTACCGGATCGCCGCCGACTGGATCCGCGATCCAAACCGCCGCTGCCGGCAACAATCGTGGCGTTACGATGGAGCTCGGCGGCAAGTCGCCTCAAATCATCTTTGAAGATGCTGATCTGGAGGTAGCTATCCCGGTGCTGGTCAACGCCATCATCCAAAATGGGGGACAAACATGCTCGGCGGGCTCGCGCATCCTAATCCAACAATCGATCTATGACCGAGTGGCGCAGGCACTTGCTGAGCGCTTTTCATCGCTGGTTGCCGAACCCCATTGGCGCGATGGTGATCTTGGTGCGCTTATCAACAGAGCCCAAACCGAACGTGTCAAAGCCTTTGTCGATGATGCCACAGCATCCGGCATTCAATTGTTGGCTGAGGGTAAAGTTGCATCGGACGCGCCAGCCGGTGGAAATTATCAAGCACCTATGTTGTTTGGCGATGTTCCACCGCAATCAACACTGTTCAACGAAGAAGTCTTTGGACCGGTTTTGGCGCTGACCCCTTTTGGCGACGAAAGGGATGCCGTCGGATTGGCTAATGCCACACCCTTTGGCCTTGTCGCTGGGGTGTGGACCTTGGACGGCGCTCGCCAGCACCGCGTGGCGAAAAAAGTGCGGGCCGGTCAGGTTTATATCAACGGGTATGGGGCCGGCGGTGGAATTGAGCTACCTTTTGGTGGCTTCAAAAAATCCGGCTTCGGGCGGGAAAAAGGCTTTGAAGCGCTCAAAGACATGAGCGCCACAAAAACAATCATTTTCAACCACGGATAAGAGGTAGCGATGAGTGGGCGACTTGCGGGAAAAACGGCAATCATCACCGGCGCAGGCTCGGGCTTCGGCGAAGGGATGGCCAAGCGGTTCGCGCAAGAAGGCTGCCGGGTGCTGGTGGTTGATCTTGATTTTGCTCGCGCAGAGGCAGTTGCTAATGAAATCGGAAAGGATGCGAAGGCTCACGAAGCCGACGTTTCTGTCCGCGAAGATGTTCAATCCATGGTGGATAGCGCGATTTCGGCCTTCGGCAGATTGGATATTCTCGTCAACAATGCCGGATATTCGCACTGCAACGGTTCGCTCCTTGATGTCAGTGAAGACGAGTTTGATCGCATCAACAATGTGAATATGAAGGCGATTTATTTGGCGGCAAAGGCAGTCGTACCGCAAATGCGCGATCAGGGCGGCGGCGCGATCTTAACGACAGCATCGACAGCCGGGTTGCGTCCGAGACCCGGGCTAACCTGGTATAATGCCTCCAAAGGCTGGACGATCACGGCAACAAAATCGATGGCCGTTGAGCTGGCCGAACATGGTATTCGTGTCAATTGCTTGTGTCCCGTTGCTGGCGAGACGGGTATGTTGGCAACCTTCATGGGCGAAGATACGCCCGAAATCCGCGCCCGTTTCCAGTCGGTCATACCTTTGGGCCGGTTTTCGACCCCGCTCGACATCGCCAATGCAGCGCTTTGGTTGGTATCAGATGAGGCTAATTTTATTACTGGTGTCGCTTTAGAGGTCGATGGCGGGCGATGTATATAATTTGATCTATTCACCTAACGCGATATCAAAGTGATTGTGTTCATGTCCGGGCAGGGTAACCGGGACGGAACCATATGCAATTCTTCGACGATTTCGACATCCAGCCAGATGAGCTGGCATTTACAGATCCTCTCACGGGCATAGCCAACCATCGCCGGTTTCAAAAAAGGCTACAGCAGCTGCTCGAAGAGCGCCATGATGACCCTGTTCCTTTTACGGTGGCGTTGGTCGACATTGATGGTTTCAAACCAATCAACGATCTCTTCGGCAAGGCCGCTGGCGATGCCATCCTCAAACAAATTGGCCTTCGCTTGACTGCGCTGGTTGGTGAACACGCGACCGTCGCGCGCGTCGGTGGCGATGAATTTGGACTGATCCTACCTATGATGTTCCATGAAAGTGCAGCGGCAGATTTTGGCCGCACGCTTACCGAAGTATTGTCCGCGCCATTTGATGTGGGCGAGCGCACTGCACGTTTAGCCTGCTCGGCAGGATTGTCCGTCTTTACGGATCCGGAAGACACGGTGGAAACGCTCACAGGCAAGGCGGAAGCTGCGCTTTATACCTCCAAAAAGAACGGACGCGGCAATTCGGTTGTCTACACATATGAGATGGAAGTTGCGGCACGTAAGACAGCCCTGATTGAACAGGCTTTGCGCCGTGCGGTTTCCGCTGGTGAAATTGAACCGCATTTCCAGCCCATTGTGGATTTGAAATCACGCGAAACCATCGGCTTTGAGTGTCTTGCCAGATGGGTTGATCGCGATCTCGGTTTTGTCTCGCCTGCGGTATTTGTTCCGATTGCAGAAGAACGTGGCATCATAACCGCCATGTCCAAATTGGTTTTACGCAAAGCGGCCGAAGCCGCCGCTCAATGGCCCGACGAGATGTTCCTTGCGTTCAACCTATCGCCATCGCAGTTGGTTGACGCCAATACGGGTCTCCAGATTCTGTCGATCTTGAACAAAGCCGGTCTTGCGCCCAATCGCCTTGAGGTCGAGATCACTGAAACAAGCGTGATGACAGACCCTGCATCCGCGACAAAGATCATCGAAGATCTGCGCGCTGCTGGTATTCGCGTATCGCTTGATGATTTTGGCACAGGTCAATCATCGCTGGGGCGCTTGCGTGACATTAAATTCGACAAGCTGAAGATTGACCGAGCCTTCATCGGCGAATTGCTTAGCGATCGCCCGTCTGAACACATCGTGAAAGCCATATTGGCCATGTGTGAGGGACTGGGCATGGACGTCGTCGCCGAGGGAATTGAAGAAGAAGAGACCGTGAGCCGATTGCTTGAATTCGGTTGTACAAATGGCCAGGGCTTCTACTTCGGGAAACCCGTCGACGAAATGGATACGCTGGGCTACCTGCGGGACACCTATCGCGGCGCCCTGCGGGTCAAGGCTTGATTATCGATAGCGTTTGAACCGAGCGTCCAATATCGCACCGGACGCTTTACCTTGAAGCGGCACGGCTATTGGTTTTCGGCCACCATTGAGCGAGTTTCTCCGCCAGTCGGTCGGGGCTGATTGGTTTTGGCAGGTAATCTGACATGCCCGCCTCCAAACACTTGTCTCGATCTCCCTTAAGCGCATGGGCGGTGACGCCAACGATCGGCAAATCCTGGAAGCCATTCTTGCGGATCGTCTGTGTCGCTTCAATCCCGTTCATAACCGGCATGGACACGTCCATAAGAACAATTTTCGGCTTCAGGCGATTAACAGCTTCGACAGCTTTTTGGCCGTTGTCGACGATCTCATATGTGTAGTCCAGCTGTGCAAAAATCTGCCCATAAACCAGTTGGTTTACTTCATTGTCCTCTGCAATCAGCAGATCAATTTTTCCCAGATCGTCGTCTTGCGGCTGGTTACCAGCAGCGGGCACGCCAGCTGCTGCTACCTCAACGTGAGGCTGCGCTTCGGCGGCCTTATACGATGACGAACTCTGCGATTGCGCCGGCTTATCTGGTCGAGCAAACGCGGCCTTTTCGGGAACGTCGGTGCCTTTACCGCCAGAGATCCATTCTAAAGCAGCCTCGTCTTGGATGGAGTCGAGCTCTGGATCAGGTGCAGCGCTCGTTGAAAGACGGGATTGGAGCGCTCCTACGATACATTCCAACAAGTGCGAAGAACGCGCTGGTTTGAGGAGGTGATGATCAACCTCTAGTTCACGCAACATGGCTGGTTTCAGCGCTTGGTCGACGGAAGTTAGCAAGATGACCGGCGTATCACCAATATCCTCATTGGCTCTGATAAGGCGAATAACCTCATCACCCGTCATGTCCGGCATCTGGAAGTCAACAATAACGATGTCCGCGCGATGTCCAAGCTTTACAGCTTGCTTGAGCATGGACAGTCCTTTGGGACCGCTTTCAACGGCGAAAGCGTCGAAGTCCCATGCGGTCATTTGCTCCATCAGAATATCGCGGTTTACCGGGTTGTCATCGATAATGAGCACCCGCGCGCCAGAGACATCTACTGGTACATTTTTCGGTTTTCTCACTGCCCCTTCTTCTACCGGCAGCTCGATTTCAAACCAAAAAGTCGACCCCTCGCCGACCGCACTTTCTACGCCGACCTTGCCATCCATCATATCAACAAGCTTGGCGGTAATGGCCAAACCTAAGCCTGTTCCCTCATGGCGGCGGCTGGCCGATGTGTCCACCTGCGAGAATTTCTCAAAGACGGTTTCAAGCTTGTCGTCAGGGATGCCAATGCCGGTGTCCGTAACTTTGCATTTCAGCATAAAGCCTTTGTCAGTGAGGTCACCGGAGACATCGATAAGAACATGACCTTCTTCGGTGAACTTAACGGCATTGCCCATCAAATTGGTGATGATCTGCCGGAACCGGCCAACATCACCGATGAAACGATCAGGCAGATCTGGCGCCACTCGCGCGATCATTTCCAGCTGTTTCTCTTTGGCTTTGGCCGACACCAGCGTTGCAACATCTTCTATTGACTCACGCAGATTAAACGGCGCTGGATCGAGAACCAGCTGACCGGCATCAATCTTAGAGAAGTCCAGAATGTCATTGATGATGGTCAAAAGCGCGTTGCCGGATTTGACAATAATGTCGGTGAAGGTTTTCTGCTTCGAATCCAGTTCGGATTTAGCTAGGAGCTCGGCCATGCCGAGGACGCCATTCATCGGCGTTCTGATTTCGTGGCTCATATTAGCCAAGAATTCTGACTTGGCGCGGTCAGAAAGTTGTGCCTTTTGTTCAGCGACCTCAAGTGCGCGCTCACGGTTACGGATTTCAGTGACGTCAGTAAGCGAGATGGTCACATAGGGATTGCCACTGTCGGTTTCGACGCGTGATTTGTGAACCAACCGGCTGCGCTGTTCCCCGTCCTCCTCATAGTCTTCCTGGAGCTCGGTGACTTTGCCTGTTGCTAGTGTCTCTTGCTCGGATTCTTCAAAATGCTTGGCTTCTTCACCAAAAAACTCCGACGCTCTCTTGCCGATAAAATCTGTAGGTTCAGCCTTGTGGAGCGTTGCAAACCTTTCATTGGCAGAAGCCGTCGAGCGCACAAAATTAGCTGAGGAAATTCTGAACGCTTTGGACCAAGGAATATTGGTCAAAGACGACGCGCTCCAGATCGTCTTTGCCAATAAAA
>JBCBYO010000046.1:5929-20739 GCA_039815825.1 Pseudomonadota bacterium | reverse complement strand
CGGGTTCGAGCGACAGCATTTACCGACATCGCAGCAACGCGACTTCGCTTTGGACCACTCACCACGCAAGCAGGGCACCTTATGCACGACGGCAGCCTGGCGCAGGTCTCCATCATCGATGCGGCAGGGCGCGAATTCGAAGCACGAGCGTGGACACTCGATGGTTTTGCCGAGCTTACCGTACCCACGGACGCGCTTCCGCTTGCTTTGAGCGTGGCGTCACCAAGCGGAAAGCAATTCCAAGTGGTCGATAGCGTGGAGGTCGTACAATGAGTCGGAAACCAGATGTCACCCGGTGGAGCTTGCAGTACCTCGGCCTTACCGCCGTAATTTGCGCCGTGTTAATTTTGCTCCTGGGGCAACTCGGGACCATATTCGCGCAGGCAACCGAAAGGGATCAGCTTTATCGCTATTTCGAAGAGGCGTTGTCACCCATCCGATCCGGCGTGTCCGTAGTAAAATGGCGGCCTGCAAAAGTACCCTTGGACCGCGTTTTCGGTCCGGCGGAAGAGAACCTAATCGGCATGGCGATGACCAGCGCTTGGGCTACCCACGCGGCCGCGCTGGAAACCGGCTCACCGCTTGGTTTGTCAGACTACTTCTCGGGGATCGGCTTGGAGCGGGCGGAACGGTCACTTGCAATGCCAGGTGTACGCATGGCTGTTCTTGGTCAGATCGCTAGGCCGGTTTATTTCCACGCTGACGGGTCACTCGTTCAGGTGAAAACCGAGGCGCTTGTTTCGCGATTTCGTGTCACTGAAAACGGAGATTTCGAGGCGCTCTCTGTGACCCGCGACAGCATGCTGACCACATTGCGCAATGACGTACTCGGCTGGCGTATCATCAGCCATGAGCGGGATGGGGTTGAGGCGCTGTCAACGCCCGCACCAGCAGTAGAAATCGAGCCTGCTGCGGGCATAAATTACTATCCTTCAAAAACACCTTGGAGCCGTTTCTGGTCGGAATTTGACCCGCATGTAGTTGCTGAGGATTTCACGCGTGTCGCAGATCTTGGCGCCAACACGGTACGCATATTTTTGCAACGCGAAGACTTCCTTGAAAGAGATCGTGCATCGAAAGCATTAGCGGACCTGAAAACGCTTCTCGCACTGGCAGGAGATGCGGAAATCAAGGTGGTTCCAACACTGTTTGACATGCGTGGCGGCTATGAAACTGTGAAATGGGCCAACGATATGGCCTACCTCGAAGGCGTTCTTCCGGTGCTCGCTGCGTCCGAACATGTTGCTTATGTCGACCTTAAAAATGAGCCCGACTTGGACATGGAAAATCAGGGCCAAGGGCAAGTAGAAGCTTGGGCCCGTACGATGCTTGCCGCTTCCAGAGCGTTGGCACCGGAACTTGCCTACACCATTGGCTGGTCGGCGCCGTCTGCCGCACACATCATGGCGGACACGCTCGATCTGATCACCTATCACGATTATGGCCCAATCGAAGAAAGTGCTGCATCGCTTGCTGCTGTTCGTGAAGCTGCCGGGCAACGACAGGTGCATGTGACCGAACTGGGAGAGACGTCGTTCTCGCTATTTGTTGGCCGTTTCCCGTCTTCGCCCGATGCTCAAGCCGAACGCTTATCTGCGCGGTTAACCGCACTGGCGAATGCAGATGGGTTATTTGTTTGGACCCTCAATGATTTCCCGGACCCTGATCACACCGCGGTTGGTCGGTCACCTTGGGTGATCGCGCTTCAAAGCCGCTTCGGCCTTTATTCGCAATCAGGTGCGCCCAAACCAGCCGCCGCAGCGGTCGCGCGCGCCTACAAAGACTTTCTCACTTCATTCAAAGGAGACCTCCTATGACCAAAGGACTTCGCATCGCACTCGTTACCGCTTTTCCACCCGGTAAACGCACTCTCAACGAGTACGGATTTCACTTGGCGCGCGCGTTTGCCGATCACCCTGATGTAGCCGAGGTGATTGTTCTCGCCGACATCCTTCCAGACCCGGAGCCGGAACTTGAATTGGACCCAGCGATCCGAGTGAAACGGGTTTGGCATTTCAACGGCGTGGGCACCCCGTTGCGTTTGCTGCAATCACTTGGCGCTGAAAAACCCGACGCGGTTGTTTACAATACACAGACTGCGAGTTTTGGTGACAATGAATTAACCGCTGCCCTCGGATTACTTACGCCGGTTGCGAGCCGCTTGGTGGGCTGGAAGAGCGGCGTTATCGCCCATAACATCATCGATGGTCTGGATCTCGAAAATACCATCTTGAAAGGCCAAGGCGTAAGGCAGGCCGTCGTGCGTTTAGGTGGCACAATGGTCACAAGGGCTATGACGTGGGCAAGCTACACGACAGTCACTTTGCGTGGATATGTTGACACCCTTAAGAATATGGTTCCGAACGCGGACGTTACACTTGTACCGCACGGCACTTTTGAGGCCGGCAATCGCCCATGGGTTAGCCAAAGCGAGCGGCCTGCGCGCATTGTTACCATGGGAAAATTTGGCACTTACAAGCGGTTGGAAACGCTTTTGTCAGCGTTTGACAGACTTAGACAACTGCCCGGGGCGCCGAAATTGGAACTTGTTATAGGTGGCTCGGATCATCCCAACGCCCAAGGCTATATGGAAGCACTCGCCCAATCACGTTCATCCGACAGGGATGTGCGTTTTCTCGGCTATGTTGCCGAGGCTGATGTCCCTCAGTTTTTTGAGACGGCGCGACTGGCAATCTTCGACTATGAAGCCACGACCGGTTCGTCTGGCGTGCTCCATCAGGCTGCCAGCTTTGGGACCGTGCCCATATTTCCGCGCATTGGAGACTTTGTCGATTTGTGTCGCGATGAAAATCTGACCGGGGGAAGCTTCGCGCCACGAGATGCTGACGGGCTTGCCCAAGCGATGCATGAACTTTTAACCGACACGGCAGCCGCAGATCGTATTGCGCGATCAAATCGCAGTGCTGTTGCGGCCATCCCCATGGCTGACATTGCTGCTTGGCATCTTGGGAAAATCCTTGAGACACCGGATATGATGCCTGTTTTTGAATAGCCAAATGGATAGTGGCGGCGCCATTTGCGCCGCTTCCAAACCATACGGACCAAGCGCTCACTTTTGAACCATAAGACTACCCACCCGGTTGAGGGACACATACATCGCGCGCGCGCAGAACAGCTCCAACAAAAAACCAATTGGAGCTTGCGAAATGACGATCACCTTCCCCAGTTCAAAGGCAACTGGCGTCGCTTTGCCTAAGTCGGACCTTACTCTTGTCGTTCCATGCTACAACGAGGAGCGACGTCTGAACTGCCAACAGTTTATTGAATTTGTAGATACCGTCCCGCGCGTTCACATCCTGTTCGTAAACGACGGCAGCAAGGACAACACCCTTTCGGTATTGCACGCGCTGCAAATGGAACGTCCACTTCGTTTTTCTGTTCTTGATATACCTGAAAATGGTGGCAAATCCGAAGCTGTTCGAGCCGGCTTGGTATCGGCCATAGAGGATGGTGCCGAACTGGTCGCCTATTGGGATGCCGACCTGGCGACCCCCCTGGAGCTGGTCGAGGACTTCCTGCGGATCGCTGACCGACACGCCGATATGGAGGTTATCTTTGGCTCTCGGCGGCGTATGTTGGGTCACCGAGTTGAGCGCACCATATCGCGCCGCATGGTCTCTTCGATATGCGCCGGTTTGGCGCGCGTTGCGATTGGCATTCCGGTCGCCGACACCCAATGCGGTGCAAAACTACTTCGTGTCACACCAGCATTGAAATCAGCTATTGCGACGCCGTTTTCGGCGGGCTGGTTGTTTGACGTGGAGCTTTTCGCGCGGATTTCTCACGTGGGTGGAACCAAGCGGTTTTACGAACTGCCTCTGTCTGAATGGTCCGAAATACCGGGCTCAAAAGTCTCCGGAGGTGACATCGTGCGAAGTGGGTTGTGCATGCTCCGCCTTATTCTGGAAATGCGAATTGGCGAACCAATGAGCGCGCATCACAAACGGATTGTTGCGCCGGGCGACTTTCAGGAAGCTGTGTGAGCATGAGCGCCGCCTCGATTTCTTTCCGAGGGCTTTCAAATCCGCTGCGATCAATTGGATTGTTGGCCACGTTGGCTGCTAGTCCGGTTGTTGCCATTTTTTTGGCAACAAACGCGGCTAACGTCGGCAATCTGGCGTTCAATATGCTCTTTAGCCGCCTATTGGGACCAGCACAGTTTCACGATCTGGCGGTGATGCTGACAATCCAGCTGGCCGTTTTGTCGGTATTTGGTGCAGCTCAAATGGCGGTATCCCAACTCACCGCGAGTGGATTATCGACATATCCTAACCTTGCCCGTCTCACGCAATTATCTCGGGTAAGTTTTTTGGTGTTGCTTTTGGCGGCGGTGCTCCTTTCGCCCCTCGCGTTTTCTGAGCAAGTGGCCGCCACGCTGGGCATCGAAGACCGAAGCTTGCTCGTGATACTTCTGCTCTCGCTCCCGGTGTCACTGCCATTGTGTCTGGCACGAGGCGCTGCCCTTGGTCGGCTTTCGGTGCGTGCAATGGTTGTCTCTGTTAACTTGGAGATGGTCATCCGTTTGGTTGGGTCGGTTGCTGTTTGGTTCCTTGGTTTCGGGCTCCCCGGGATCGTTTTGGTGGTCAACCTTTCTTTGATCGCCGGCTGGTGGCCGGTGCGCAGGGAAACATCATCCCTCAAACAAGGGTGGAATCCACCGAGAAGAGATCATAAACTAGCTCCAACAATCGCATTAATGGCCGCGCCTTTTGCCCTCTTGCAACTGGCCCAGGTTGGCCATCTGGACGGTGAGCTTTTGCTTTCAAAAATGCTGCTCAGCGATCATGAATCAGACCTAGTCGCAGGGCTCTCCCTCGTTCAGCGAATTCAGTTCTACGCTTGCTTTGGTCTTGCCGGGGTTCTGTTACCTTTGGTAGTGCGCGCAGTCCGTGAAGGCCGATCTGTCGAAAAGTCTATACTAGGTGTCGCCAGCATCATTGTATGCACGGGTTCTTTGCTGACGATTGCAGCTCTTAGCTCACCCGACATGGTAATCAGCGTTGTGGCTGGGGTTGAATTTAGACCGGCAGGCTCCGCACTTGTCCCAGCGATTTTGAGCGCCTTTTTCTTCACTGTTAGCTATACCGCTGCAACACTGTTGGCCGCGATGGATGACAGGAGCGGGATAGCCATGATCGCGCTTGCATTACCGGTAGCGCTTTGCACGCATTGGATAGCGTCTACGCATGGCACTTTGGAAATACTGATGTGGGCGAAGGCATTCGTGCAATTTGCCCTTTGCTGTTGCTTGATGCTGCGCGTCGGCCGCGCCATTTTGCTTCGGTTGAAAGAATGACCGCTAACAAGACATGCACCATCAACCCCTTGTTTGCGTTAGCTACCAAGGAGGGGTTGATCCGTCGCTGTTGAGAAATTCGCCGTTAGCTGCTGACAGTTTGCCATCTCTGCAAAATGCAAACACGGCCTGAGCGACCTCGGTCGGGGTGCGTTCCGTATTGGACCCACCCATGTCAGTGCGCATCCAGCGTGGATTGTTGGTTACGGCAGACTTATTGGTATTTGCAAACGATGCACCCAGCCCTCGGTTCGCGCCCGTTATCAATACCGTTTTCTGCGACTTTACTTTCTCCTCGGTACACTTTGATCGTCACAATGCCTGAAAAGGCCGAGGATATTTCTGGCAAGCCCCCTTTTGAGGCTCACAGGAACGAAGGGCTTGCATATTGCTGGTACTCATATGGAGCATTGGTGTTTGTGTATCCGCTCAGCCGTTTCTCGAATAATGCCCTGTCATGCCCCTGCTGACCTTCCGGAGAGGGCAGTTTGGGGTTCATGTCACGCGTATATTCGAGATTTGAAAGATTATCCCTTTGGGCGAAAAGTGCCGGAAGGAAGTTCTCGAAGGTGCCAACTTCGATGACGTTGTGACGGTGCCAAGCCGCGAAAAACTCTGGGCCGAACGCCCCAGTGATCCGTTTATTGATAAAGCGAGCGACCGGGTTGTTCCCGGTTGCTCCGATAACAATCTCGTATTGGTAGTTAACCCCGACGTGCCGCCCATCCTCAAAGACATCCTTGAAGTTGATACGCAGCATCATGACGGGACCGATGAGCGGCAGCGCTTTGCCCATCGCCCAGCCATCGGGACCGACGTAAAACACCTTCAGTGTGCTGTCGACCGGGTACTTCCACCCATATCTCTCGTATTGCATGGCTTCGCGAATGTGGATGCTACACCCTGTTTTCGCGACGCCACCGGGGCCGAGAGCCCCTGACAGTTCGGCGCTATGATGGTCTATCGGATGCCAAAGCCAATATCCCGGAACCTGCTCTCCTTCGTAGCCAGGAATATCTTTCAGCCGAACCTTCAGGCGCGGAAAGTTTTGGAACCACCATCCGATCATCTCTGCTGAAACGCCGCGCAACAGGGCATGGTTAAGCACGACACAGAACTGGCCATTGTCCTTTTGATGAATGTCGAAATAGGACGAAGAAACCGGCTTGAGTTTCCAGCCAAAATCCCGTTCCGCTGGCATTGTCAGGTTCGTCATTGCTTGTGCGTCTCCGTTTCAAAGCCTGTCTGTGAGTGCTTTGATGGTAGACAATCAGCCGGTTTCGGCGATGAACTTCGGTTAACTGGCCCTAGTTTTTCGTTGTCGTAGAAACCGGGAAAGACCCTGCGGCGTCATCCCCAGGAACCGGGCTATATCTTTTTGCTGCACAGAGCCGATTACGGTCTTGTGGTGTTGCTCAAGGAAACGATAACGCGTTTCGGTTCGGCTCGACGTTTTCGCGCAGATCAGCTCTTTTGCAAAGAGATGCGCACCCATCATTTTCAGCCTAAGGTAAGTCCCAAAAGACCTTCCCTCGATGTATTGCCGCCTGAAGTATTTGTCAGCGATTGCAATGCCGACAACATCCGTGAGGGCGATGAGATCATCCGAGGCAACGTCACGCGTCCAAGCACTCGTAAGATTTGCGCAGAAATCTCCAGGCTCGAAGAAACGCGCGATTGTGGACACGCCATCATGATCAGTTTGTTCAGATGCGGCGATGCCCTCAGACAGGAATATCCAACTGTCCGCGACCCGCGCCTGGTTTTGGATCTTATCGCCCGCCTTAATTTGAACGCACCTGCACCGCTCGGCGATCCGTTCCCAGGTGATGTGGTCAATCACAACATCCAAACGCTGGATATCGGCTTTTAGAAGATTTATTGCGTTCCGTCCAACTTCCACACATGGCCTCAACAGTTGCGATCCTATGCCTAGCGCAAGCTATCAAGGTCACCGTGACGTTGCCATTGTTAAACGAAACCAGAATTTACATGGTTTTGTTTTGCCTAACGCCGCAATCGCTCGAAGAACGGACCTAGCGCGCTGGAATTTCAACAATGGCTTTGTCCGCTTAGCGGACGTTGATTTAGCGTTGCTCTTTTCCGTAAACGAGAGTTAGGAAGCGCTAAGGGTAGGGCAGAGGCTAGCGCAAAGCCTCAACCAGATAGGCAATTTTGTTGGTAACAAACACTTAGTCGATGACGTAGGCGGACTTTCTCTCCGCCAATTGTTTGGAAGTTCTGATATTGGCAGTTCCCAAACAGACGCCAACAAACTTAGTAATGTGCTGGGCGGTCGCGTGCTATTCATAGACGCTCGGTAATAACATTTTCGGCAAATCGCGGCGTTTGCTAGATCTACTACAACCGCTATCTCAATCGGAAACGAGGATCGGAAGGTCGTACTTTTTCGCCCATGGTTTTCGAAATAGGCATAAGCAGGGAAGGGTGAGCCATCCGCATTTTGTTCAAGTGCAGGGATTGTTAGTTTGGTGTTGAGAGTCGAAAAAATGGGTGAGGCGAGAAGCGGATTGGCTGCATAGCTTTTCTAAGCGGTTGAGGTTTGGAGTCATCAAATGAGAAAAGTCGCCATTCTTGTTATCGCTGCCGTGAGCCAGCCCGTATACCTCAACTACATCCGCAACTATTGGACCAGAGTCATAGAGCACACGAAAAACATCCCCAACATTGATATTTTCTTGCTGCTTGAAAACAACACACCGACCCGCGAATTTCAAAATCTGACACAAAACACCATCATCGATCCCCGAACGACATTCGATCATCTCGTGCCGACGAAATTTCAAAACCCCGCATTGGGCGTGCCGGGCATTTTGAGCAAAACGATCCATGCCTTGGAGCTGCTTGAAAACAACTACGACCTGTTTTTTCGAACAAACCTGAGCGGTCTCATAAAAATTTCCGCGTTTGATCGGTTCGTACAATCCAAGGATGAATTTATCTACTCGGGTTCATGGGTTTGGGGGGATAGCCTTCGAGATGATTTGCTTCATCACGAAAAGGTCGGCCCGGGAAAAAGCATAGCCGACCTGTCGGAATTAGATGACTTTGAAGGCAACACTTTCGTTTCTGGAGCCGGTTATTTCATCAACGCCGCGGAGGCTCGTAGTCTTGTCGCGCGTAAGGATCAGCTTCGCTATGATATAGTCGATGACGTCTCGGTTGGCCTGATGTTTTCACGCCACGAGCTGCTCTTGGGGTTCTCTGAGATTGCACAGCCGGATCAACCCGCTGAGGTGATCGCTGACTTGGTTCGCAACGGCCGCGCTTGCCATATTCGCTTTCAACAATTCTCCCCGTTGCTGGCTGAACGTGTTTGGCGACTACTCAAGGATGATGAGGCTTGGCGATGAACTGCGAGCGCTTAGGTTTTTGCAATCGTCTCAGGGGTGTCGTGAGAATTCTGACGGTGGTTTTACCACCTGAAGGAATGACTAGGCGTACTCGCTAGCTCCGCGCTTGTGGCGTTTCAAATCGGATTGACAAACGCGCGCCCCAATACCGGCAAATTGCTCAACTCGCGAAAGATCACAACGCCAAACTATGCTCCATCGTTGCCTTTTACGACTTCGATGACATCAAGCCTCTCAAATTCAAACACCAATTTGTAAACGTCTTTGGCCAGTGAGTACCATTGCGCGTGGAACTCGTGCGCCATCTGCACAGCGAGTTTTTCAACGGAGCGTTGGCCGTCAATTTTTGACAAAAAGCTTGCCGCCGTTTGGTTGCATGCAAAAGAGTTGCCGGTGGCTGTGTTATCCAAAACACAGCCATGTTCGGTTGTTCGGATACGCTGTCCGGGACAAAGGCGATAGACACGTTGCAGATAGTCATGTGGTGCCATGCTTTGTTGGTTTGCCATATGGGCAATTTCTGCGTTCAGCGCTTCTGCTTGCCCGTCAAGTCGTGAAATGATGGCACCAATTCGATGAACGGGTCGGTGGTTTGAATGGACAAACTCTTGACCGCAAAGGGCGATTTTTTTGCGTTCATCATCCTTGTTCAAGTAGTGAAGAATAGCTTGTTCAAGGGCTTTGAAGCCTTCATCGCTCACATCGTAAAAGATGACGTGCTCGCCATCGACCAGCGGGTTTTTGATCGGCTGTACCATCTTGTCCACGAACACGAGCGCGCCTGAACTCAATGCTTCCCATGTTCTGGAGTCGCCTTCCCACGGATCAGGATTGGCATGCAAAACAATTTTGCTCGACAAAAGGCAGTCTTTGTAACGATCATCCAGTCCGGATCTGCCGACTTGGCCCGTCTCCGATACCGTGCCAACAACAACGTTGAAATCGTGTTTTTCCCTGAACTCTTTGGCAAACTGCAGCAAGCGACCACGCGCTTTTTTATAAACCCAGCTATCCACGATGTGATCGTCGAAAAGGCAGGCGACGTCGATGGTTCGTTCGCGTTCTTGAGGCGGAGTAACCTCTGCAATTTTATCAACAACACAGTAAGCGGTTGGAACTATTGGGAGCCCGTCATAATCGACCCTGCAACCCATTTTGCGATTTACACAGCTGCGTTTGAAGTAGAGCCGCCAAGTGAAGTCATCCTTATCGTAGATGCCGAAAGGGTCGTCATCAAAATCAAGAAAGATGGTTTTGAACTTGTACCGATCCTTCAGCTTGATGAGTTCCGCGCGACGCGGGTATCTTTCATTGAAGTGATTTTGGCAGAAGAAGAGGAAATCGGCGGCCTCCGGGTCATCGACAAGTTCGACCCGCGGATGTTCCTCCAAGCCCGCACGTGTCAACCTGACTTCATTGCTGTGCGCTTCGATATGATCAAAGAGTGGGAAAAAGACTGTGTAGGACTTCTGATCAAAGCTGACAGGCTTTGTGCTGTCCCGCCTTTGAGCGGTGGGCGTCGGGCCACTCTCACCGTCGTTCAAGCCCTCTTTCGCCAACAATATCTTCCGCCACGGATGGCACGTCAGGCCTTTGCTGGCGAAAAAGTCAGTGTCCTGTTTGTAGTAGTCAGAAATTTTTTTGTGCAATAACGGGTCAATGGCGATACGTTTTTGCAGCCTGTTTTTGATGGTGCGATCAGACTGATTTGATTTTTCATAAGGAAATTGGATGTTTGTTATTTGATGAAAATAGTCAGCTCTCTCAAGTTCGACGAAATAATCAAATCTATCGAGTTTATAATAATCTATGATCTCGAGCTGCGGCAGCGTATGGTTATCGAGAGGGCCAAACTCCGTCAGATATGCAACGTAGAGATCAAAGGCTTGTTCGTATTCGCCAGCTTTTAGGCAGTCGAGAAAAAACCTGTACGTTTCACTATCCATCACCGCTTTAAGATTTTTGAAAAGGAACCCGTCCTCGGTGTTGTAGCGTTGATCTGTAATGCACCAGTTGATGAAAACGCTCAGCGCCCTCATGTGCACATCCCGGTAAAACAGGATCACCGAATCAGTTGGCTGGATTACGTCGACAGATTGGTGTGGCAACAGGCAGCTGCTGGAAAATCCACACTTGTAGTTGTTGATCGTTACGAAGTTCGGGGCTTGCGAGAGTCGCTTTATTCGATTGTCGAACGCCACCGCCTTTACCTTCTGTCTTTCCAAACACCACTGGTTACGAAAGACTTAGTCGATGCCATTGAAACTGACCACAAAATGTTATCGGTCACCTTCGCTCCAAAATTGTTCTCAGGCTTTCAGTTGTGCTTGAACTTAAATAACCAGGATCAATTGGAAGCAACTGAGATTGCTGTTCAGCGTGCCCTATTTCCGGTTTTGGCTAGGTGCCTCTAGCGTAGTTAGCAAGATGCAAAATCTTGCCATGGACTTGGTTGAATAGTTCGCCGTCCTTGCTGCACTCAATGAGAATTTCCAACAGGAATTCAACGGGCCTTTTTTGATCTTCGTGGTTTTCCGGTTAGCGCGTTTATCCAATTGACTTGTCAGCGTACAGGCATGCGCCGAGAAATGCGGACTTTTGAAAAAGACCTGGCACTGCATTGCGAAGTTTGGTGATCTCGATGGTGCCAATCCGAAGCGATAGAAAGTCCTTAGTTCAAAGCGCGCCGTAACCGGTCCGTCAACCATTCCATCGCCAGAACGATGATGAATATCGCGATGATGATGGCGGATGCATTTCTGTACTGAAACAAGTCAAAAGCGGTTTTCAGTTCCTGACCGATGCCACCGGCGCCGACCAAACCAAGTACCACGGACGAGCGAACGGCTTTTTCCAGCGCAAACAGCGTTGTGTTGATAAGTGACGGCAAAGCGTCGGGTATGACAGCGCCGAGCAGGATGGACAGGCGAGAGGCACCAGTCGCATCCAAGGCCTCTTGTGGCGCTTTGTCGGCATCTTCCATGGCTTCAGCAAAAAACCGACCGCAAAAGCCGATAGTGTCAACGAGGATGGTCATCGTGCCCGCAACAGCGCCCAACCCGACAGATACAACAAAAATCAGCGCCCAAACCAAGTCTGGTATCGTCCGGAAGAGCGATACAAGTCCTTTAAAGAAGAATGCCAACACGGGCACCGGCGTGATACCGCGGGCCGACAACCAGGCAATGGGCAGTGACAGGATCACGCCCAGAACCGTCCCTGCAATCGCGATTTGCATGGTTTCGACGAGTTTCCAGAACATCCGTCCCAAGAAATCAGGGTCTGTGTTTGGTGGCAGCATCCGTGAGAGCAGGCGCGCGATGCGAGGCGCGCCTTCAGCAAGGCGTTCAGGCGATGGCGTCACTTGCGTGATGGATGCAATGATGATTGCGCCAATAACCACCCACAGCGTGAACTGTAGCGCTGAAACGCTCCCCATTCTTGGCGGCACATGGCGTGTGTGCACGTCAGCCATCAAATACCCCCGCCAAATCCTTGGATTTCAGATCTGCAGTTGCCGCATCAATAAAGACGGCGCCGTCCTTTAGGGCAATGAGCCGGTCTGCGTAACTCAGCGCGTGCTCCATATCGTGAGACGTGAAAATCAGCGTGATCCCGAAGTCCTTTGCCAAATGCGAAAACCGTTCCATCACATCACGGCCCGAAGATGGGTCGAGGCTGGCCGCAGGCTCGTCAGCGATAAACAGCTTCGGCTGCCTAACCAACGCTCGCGCGATGGCGACGCGCTGCGACTGGCCGCCGGACAGTTGATCGGCACGAGACTGCGCCTTCTCAGTCAGGTTGACGGCTTCGAGAGCCTCCATCGCGGCTAAGCGCATGTCTTGCGATGCGGTCATCTGGGATACTGCGCGCCAACCGCCCGCCAAACCGAAAAATCCTTGCACGACATTGGAGTGTGCACTGAGCCTTTTCACCAACCCGTGCTGCTGGAATACAAAACCGATTTGTCTTCGAATGGCCTTCCGTTGCGCACCAGTTGGGGCCCGCTCAAACTGCTCGCCCAAAATGTTCAGCTTGCCACCTGAAATGTCGTGCAAGCCAATCAAACACTTCAATAGAGTGGATTTACCCGCACCGTTTGAACCGATCAATGCAATCGTTTCACCGGTGTCAATTTGCAGGCTGATGTCTTTCAAAACCGGCGCCCCATTGCCATAGCGCTTGGCAAGGTTCGTGCACGACACAGCGACCGCAGACCTATTGGGCATATGCATACTCAAAATAAGCTAAAAAAATGCGCGGCAACCAGCGAGCCGCGCATTTTTGTTTCAAATATCAGTCAGTCGCCGACGAAAGAAGAGAAGCTGTCGACACCGATGGTGCGGTACATGGAACGCACATAGTCATAGTCGGCATCGTTAACGGTTTCGATGAAGAACCCACCGCGATACTTCTGGTTACCGTCGGCGGACAGAACAGCCTCCATCATTGCCGCGCCGTCTTCGACAAACGCAGATTTGACTTTGGCGAAGACGTCAGCATCGACAGTCGCTGATGCAACAAGAATATCGTTTGGAAGGTCGGGTCCGCGTGCGATCACCTGAAAAGCAACTTCGGGATAAGCTTCTCGGGCAGCACGAAGGTGGCCGAAGTTCATGCCCACTGCGGCGATATCGCCGCGGATCAGTGCTTCGATGGCAACGTTGCGCTTGATGATTTGGGCGTCATAGTCCTTGCCATATTCGAGGCCGAGGTCTGCAAGCGCCTGTGCTGGCCCCAGCTGTTGTGATGTTGAGCCGACAGAGCCGTAAGTGACGATCTTGCCCTTCAGGTCTTGTGCGGTCTTCACATCGCCACCTGCGACAGTCACGATCTGACCGAAATAATCTGGACGCTGCCAAGCAACGACGATTTGCGCGTCAGTCAATTCTTTCATGACAACATATTCGGCTGGACCTGTGAGCACGAAGTTTACCAGACCGGCATTCATGGCTTCAACGGCCGCTGTGCGCGAGTTGACTGGGAACAGCTCAACTTCCAGACCTGTAGATGCCTCAAGTGCCGCTTCCACGGCGCCGAACTCCTGTTGAAGCTCCTCAAGACCTTCAACATCAGTGACGGCCATGGTCACGTCAGCAGCTTGAGCAAAAGCAGTAGTGACAGCAAGCGCGGCGCCTGCCAGCAATGAACGAAACATATCCACCCCCTCGGTGATTTCTATAAATAATTGCAGACCTTTAGGGCGCCGATAAAACAACCATGTGAACGGGCGATGTCATCTATGTGACATGCTACACCGATACGGGCGGCACCAAAAGAAAAGGGTTTTTGCTATGAACAACACCGCAACAGCACACCAAGCGTGGGATCAGGCGTGGCAAACCGATGAAGGTCGCGCTGGTTGGTTGCAACCGGAACCTGACGTGGTTCAGCTGGCGGGCTCTCTGCGCATTCAGGGCAAAAAGACCGCCTTGGACCTCGGGTGCGGTGTTGGACGCCATGCGCTGGCTATGGCTGCGCTTGGATTTGATACGACCGCTTTCGACGCAAGCTCGGCGGGGTTATCTGAGGTTGAAAAGGGTGCTGCGGCGCTTGGGCTCACTCTAAAAACAGCGCAAGGCGATATGTCCGAGCTTCCTTTTAAAGACGACGCTTTCGACTATGTCTTGTCGTTCAATGTCATATATCACGGCGACGAGACAGTGCTGTGCAAGACGATCGCGGAAATCACCCGCGTGCTGAAGCCAGGTGGGATTTATCAGGGCACAATGCTGTCCAAACGTCGCTTCGACTATGGTGTCGGCAATGAAATTTCGCCCAACACCTGGGTTCAACCAAATGGTTCAGGCGACAAAAGCCATCCGCACTATTTCTGCGACGGCCGAGAGTGCCTTGATCTTTTCAGCGATTTTGAAGTCTGGTCATTGAAAGATGTGGACCACAAATACGATGACGAAGAAAAGAAGGGTTCGTGGCATTGGCATTTGGTGGCGCAAAATAACAAACATCTGATTTAAGCAACTAAGATTGCCGGACAGCGTGCGCTACTTCCGGTTTTGGCTAGGTGCCTCTAGCGCAGGTAGCAAGATGCAAAATCTTGCCATGGACTTGGTTGAATAGTTCGCCGTCCTTGCTGCACTCAATGAGAATTTCCAACA
>JBCBYO010000046.1:0-5830 GCA_039815825.1 Pseudomonadota bacterium | reverse complement strand
AGGAACTCTACGAGCAATCTTTGGTCGTCTTCATTTGTGGGCTCAAATTGGAGTATTTTATTTACTGACAATTGTACCTTGCCATCCAAATCAACGATCTTTTCCATATCATCGTCTTGGATCGCGCGTTTAAGACGCTCACAGGCGCGGCTATAATCGCCTATCAGTCCTAGCAGTTTCATCTTGTATGGTTGTAGAAGCCTATGAAGTCTATTTCTCGTTAACTATCATATATTTGCAGTATTTGCCACCGCTAGAGTGTTGCGACATTTTTGCGCAAAACTAAAAATGGTTTCGGTAACGGAGAAGGGTCAACTGATAGGATTGTCAGCTTTGATAGGCTTATTTTTTTGCCTGGTACGAAACTCTTGTGGTGTGCAATTGTGCCAACCCTTAAAGGCCAAGTTGAACGCGGCAGGGCTCGAGTAGCCGCAAAGGCCAGCAACATTGGAGACTGGAATGCCAGTCTCGGTCAAAAGCCGCGTCGCCGTTTCTTTTCGAACGCCGTGCAAAATTTCCGAATAGCTGGTGCCCTCATTTTTAAGCCTTCGCTGTATCGTCTTCGGGCTGACGTTCATAGCATGTGCGATCAAATCGATCCCAACATGGCCAGATGGAAGTAGTTGACTGATCGCACTGGAAATCGAAGCGGTTGTCGTCAGCTTTGCCTCTACTTTGTCGATCTCGGACTGCAGAAACGAGTACACGACGTTTGCGATCTGGTGATCTGCGCCGATTGTTTCCAGCTCCAACCATTTCAAATCGAAGTACAATGAATTTGTCGGGTGATTGAAGATGACTTCACATTCGAAAAACTCGTTGTGCAAACTGTCATCTGCCGGTTTTGAGTGTTGGAAAGCAACCATGTGGGGTTTGCTACCGTCATCCGACAAAAGAAATCGCATCGCTACACAGGCGACCCCAATAGCATTCTCCGTGAGTTGGCGAACATCGGTCAACGGGAAAAGTGGCATATATCTAAACTCACCAATCCCTTTTTCAGTATCTTTAACGACCTCGACCTTAATCGCATTCGTGTGATATTTCAGATACCTAAGCGCATTTTTGACGCATTCCCCGGTCGTATCTCCCATTTTCAGGATGAGTGCCAAGGGGCCGATATCATCCATTGCCCTTTTCGCGTTCAACACGAGCTTTAATCCAATATCGGGATCACCTGACAGTTGCGAAAGGCGGACTAACAGCCTGTTGAAAGAAACCATCGAAATAAGCATGGTTGGATCATCAAGCGCGGCATCCGCGATTTTTACTTCCCGCAAAACATTGCGCAAACTGATTCCAAGCTCGCAGGCGAACTCCTCAACGCCGATCAAAGACGTCGCCCTTACATATGGTTCATCTAGAATATCAGGTATCATTTGTCCTGAATCCGTAATTATCTGTCCCCAAATATGAATATAACCGATGATGCGTCTCCAGTAAACTTACCTCTCGAAAGGATGCGTAAGGGGATTCCGGATTGATGGACGTTGGGACCTATGACTTGACCGTTGGTTTCAAATCAAAACCAACATTAAATTTACACGGGATCGTAACTGTCGGGCAGATAACTCCGAAGGCCTGCCATATTTTTATATGGGGGGAAGTGCAGTGAACATCGAAGTGGCTGGGCAGATGAGCAGATTGAATAGTTTGCAGCAGACCGCTCTCGGGATGTTTACGGCCTATGGGTCATGCGCGAAGGTCGCAGAAGAAATGAAGCTTTCAGAAATAACGGTTCGAATTATTCTGCAGACTACGGTCGAAACCTTGGGGGTCACGTCTCTGGCCGCTGCAATTGTGCATCAACTGCCAAATCAGCGTCAAACGGACGATGAGATGTAAGCTTCAATTGCACAACACCCGTTTTTCGCAGGATTATTCGTGATTAACCCAGAAGTGTTCGCCGATAATATCTGCCTTGTCTCCTGAAAAATCCTCCCAGTCCAACGCCAATAAGACGAGGGGCTGGGCAAGGTTTAAAAAAGCGCTCTGAGCGACAATCAAGATTGATCGTACGCGCGTTGTTTCGCTCTCGGGATCATCATCGGTCAAATGGGCGACTAAAACACGAAGCAGCGCAAACTGTTTGCTGAAAACCTTGTCAAAAAAGTATTCGGTAAGTTCGCCGCCTTGCACCAGCTCCCTTAAAACGTATCGCGCGTGCTTATCGCCAAACTTCCGCTGGTTAGCCTGCATAAACGCCGACTTCATAACTTGGCGCAGTATCTGACGCGCTTCATCCTTGCTCAATGAGTGAATATTTGCCGGATCGATTGCCGCCATGGCCTGACCTGGGCCGTGATTTTTGAAGTCCTGCGCGAGAAATTCGATCGTCGCCTGGCGCAAGCCTTCTTTACCACCGAAATGATAGTTTATCGCCGCCAAATTGGTCCCGGCCTCTTTGACCAAGTCACGCACCGATGTGTGGTCGTAACCCTTGTTTCCAAACAGCTTTATGGCAGCCTCAATGAGAGCTTGGCGTGTCTGCTCCGCCCGTCCCTCTACCTGCTTTTCGTCAGTCTGTTTCACCATGGCGCTGATGTATCGACATTTGCGCGACAAAAAAACCCTTGCCTTCTAGGTGTAATGACTTATTTTCAAACATCTGTTTGAAACGTATGTTCGGAAATTATCGCATGATCCACCAAATAACCAAACTTCTCGCGGCTTCCGCGGTGTTTAGCATGGCATTCGTCGGCACCGCTTATGCCGAGCTTTTGGGTGGGGCCGACATTCGCCAAACGGTGACAGGTGAGACTTTAAAGATGCGTCGCAGCGGCCTCACGCTTCGGCTTACCCTTGCAGAAGATGGAACCGCAATGGGGCGAATGGGTCCTGTACGCCAATCCGGGAGTTGGTCTGTTGAAGGTGATCAGCTGTGCATCGACATGCCACGGCGACCTTCAGGCGCAGCCCGCTGCCAAACCATAACACGTTTGAGTTCAACTGAATTGTATAGCTCGAACGGCATAACACTTACAATCGAATGACAAGATGATGATCGCTGACCAACGCTCTTTGAAAGATCCAAACAACGAAAAGACGAAACGCTTAGAGAAACGCAATTCGCGTGGACATTTGATGGTGTGGGAAGTCGAGTTCATCATTGATCAGTGGCATTCACGCTCGTCAAACTATGGGGCGTTGACCCGGATCGCAAAGCATCTTGGAACAACAACGGTCACGGTTTCAAACGTGATCTTGAGGGAAACTGGCAAACGGCCGACCTTTCACCCGCTGACAGTCGAAAACTAAAACTGATCCCTTCGGACAGACTTTCGTAAAATAAACAACTGCTTCATTCGGACGATTTCCATGCGCTACATAATACGTGTTTTATCTGAAGTTTTTTGGTTGCTGGTCGCCGTCGCTGTGGTCGCGGGCGGCTGGTACGGCTTCCAAACTCTAGGGGCGAACCGCGAGGTGGTTGAAGCGCAACCGGTCAGCGTTTCCGTCCCGCTTGTGCAAACTGAAAGCGTCCGTCTGCTGGATGGGCCAATTCCCATTTCGGGAGCTGGTTTTCTTCGTGCGGAACGGTCGCTCGGCATAGCATCTGAGGCCGGCGGGAGAATTGTAGAGCTTCATCCGGCCATAGAAGATCGGGGCTATTTTAATGAAGGCGATGTTCTTTTCCGGCTTGATGATCGGCAGGCGAGGGCATCGATAGCGCAAATTGAGGCCAATATTGAAAGCGCCGAAGTGCAACGTGGCCTGCTTGTGACACAAGTTGAAAGAGGCCGTACGCTTCGTGAACGGGGCATTATCCCGCAAGATCAGTTGGACCAACTGGAAACCAGTCTTTTGGAAATCGAAGCGTCTCTGCGAAGCCAGCGCGCAAATCTCGACGCTCAGATCATCGCTTTGGAAAACACAGTCGTCAAAGCACCCTTTAACGGACGTGTGCTCGAAAAACAGACTGACTTGGGTGCTGTGATTGCGCAAGGCACGCCCGTAGCAAACATCTATTCAGCAGTGGATATGGAAGTAGAAGTGTCACTGCGTAATGACGAGGCGTCTCTTATTCCCGGGCTTTTCACATCGCCACAGTCTGTTGCGTATATTACGACCGAATTTGCTGGACGTACCTATGAGTGGGCGGCGCGTATCAGCCATGTGGACCGGCAGATCGACGAACAGACCCGCACCATTGATGTCGTTTTGCGGCTAACCGATCCTGAAATGGGGAGTGCCGTTGACGGCGACGCACCGCCGATACCGGCACTTATCAACGCCTATGTTCAAACACGTATCGAAGTTGCCGGCGGTGATCCAACCTATATGGCCGCATCGCAGGCAATTCGGGCAGGGGACACAGTGTGGCTCGCTACTGAAGGTAAATTGTCAAGCATCCCGGTTGAGGTGAAATATCGGGACAGCGGGACTGTATATTTTACAACTGCCGGTCTTTCACCGGGCAACCAAATCATCACGAGCCAATTGCCGGCAGCCACCGACGGCATGGCTGTCGCAGTAGCCGAGCAATCGGCCATGGCTAAAAGCAACGAAAGCAACTGACATGAATGGGGCTCTCAAATGGATGGCGCTACACCCGGTCGCAGCGACCATGACAATGGTGCTGATGCTCGCTGGCGGTCTTATAACGGCAATCGGCCTGCCGCAGACGACATTTCCAGAATTTGATCTGGATACCGTTTCGATCACCGTTCCCTATCAGGGAGCATCGCCGGAGGAGGTTACCCAATCCGTCATCAGGCCGATCGAAGATCAATTGGCATCCATCGATGGCATTGATGAGGTCAACGCGACTGCGCGTGAAGGTAATGCGTCCGTTACTGTGAGCTTTCTTGCCGGTCAGGACATCATCGAGAAGCTGGACGAGGTGAAGACGGAAATTGACCGCATCACCGTTTTTCCGACCGATGCAGATGAGCCCGTGGTGGTGCGCTCCTCAAACAACACACGGGTGATGGAGATCGTCATACATGGCGATGCCGATTTGGCCGTTCTAGCTGCTGCGGCGGAACGATTAAAGGACGAATTGGTTCTATTGGATGCCGTGTCCTTTGTGGAAAAGCAGAATATTCCGGAACGCGAAATCTTTATTGAGTTCGATCGCGATCGGTTGGCTGAGTATGGTTTTACGCTCAGCGATTTGGCGGGCATCGTTCAGGCCAATTCACTTGAACTTCCAGGTGGTGACCTGGACTCTGCCAACGTGTCTGTGCCGATCCGAACCATTGGGCGTAACTTCAATGCCGAAGATTTCGGCGCGATCGTTGTAAGAAGCGGCGACAACGGTACTCAGGTTCTCCTTGAAGATATCGCGACAATCCAAGACACATTTGCGGACGATGATTTGGTCCAGAATTATGGGGGCACTGCCGCTGTAACGGTCAATGTTTTCCGGGTTGGCGATGAGCAGGTTCTTGGAGTGGCTGAAGCGGTGCGGACCCATGTCACTGAGAGCTTCCAGCCATCTCTACCGCAGGGCGTTGGGATCTCACTCTGGCAGGATGAATCCACGGTGCTCCAATCACGCCTCGATCTTTTGATCAAGAACGCATTCACCGGCCTTATTTTGGTGGTCCTCTGCCTAGCGCTCTTTTTGGATGTGCGTTTGGCGTTCTGGTCGGCCACCAACATCGCGATAGCCTTTGCCGGTACGTTCATCATGATGAGTTTGCTTGATGTGACGATCAACATGATATCCTTGTTTGGCTTTATTCTTGCCATCGGTATCGTAGTCGATAACGCAATCGTTGTTTCTGAGAAGATCTACAAAAATGGTGAAGATGGACAGGCGCCACGCGATGCGGCCGTTAGTGGCGTTCAGCGCATTGCAGTACCCGTTGTGTTTTCGGCTCTG
>JBCBYO010000045.1:0-21746 GCA_039815825.1 Pseudomonadota bacterium | reverse complement strand
GACGTAGTCCCAGTTGATCATGTTGTCGATGAAGGCTTCCAGATACTTCGGACGCGCGTTGCGGGAGGCGATGTAGTAGGAATGTTCCCAGACGTCGCAGCCGAGGATCGGCGCAGCGCCGTGAACCAGCGGGTTTTCACCGTTCGGGGTTTTCATGATTTCCAGCTTGCCGTCTTTGACAGCGAGCCAGGCCCAGCCGGATCCAAACTGGCCAACGCCAGCAGCAACGAAGTCAGCCTTGAATTTGTCATAACCGCCCAAATCGGAGTCGATGGCCGATGCAATGGCTCCGGGCAAGCTGGTGCCACCGCCATCTTTTTTCATCCACTGCCAAAAGTGGATGTGGTTGTAGTGCTGACCGACATTGTTAATCAGACCGGCGTTGCCTTCCGCGTACGCAGCGGCGCAAATATCTTCGATTGACTTGTCGGCATGAGCCGTGCCTTCCAGCAACTCGTTGCCTTTTACCACATAGGCGTTGTGGTGCTTGTCATGGTGAAACTCAAGCGTTTCAACAGACATAAAAGGCGCCAGCGCGTCGTAGGCGTAGGGAAGATCGGGTAGTGTCAATGCCATGTCTTTATCCTCTCGATGGTCGGGTATTTCTGAGCGACAAGTAGGCCGCACACGCAAAGCTGACAAGGAACACCGTCGGCATTATTTGCCCGATCACGCATGCGCCCATTCCCAGTAGAGCTCCCGGGCTTTTTTCGCGATCGGCCCTGGCTGCAGTTCGCGATCCTCAATCTTGATGATCGGCACGACCTTTGAATGGTTACCGGTCGAGAATATCTCATCGGCGTCAAGCAACTCGTCGACTGTGACAGTCTTTTCGATTGTTTTAAAGCCATAGTCGCCAAGCAATTGCATAATGCGTTTACGCGTGATCCCGGCCAAGAATGATCCATTAGCGGCGGGTGTGAACAGCTGCCCGTCTTTTACGTAGAAGATGTTCGACGTGCCCGTTTCACAAACGTTGCCCAGCATGTCGCGCGTGATGCAATTGTCAAAACCACGCTTTTTCGCCTCGATGATCGCTCTGCCATTTTGCGGGTAAAGGCACCCGGCCTTGGCATTTGTCGGCATCGATTCCGGTGTGGGGCGGCGGAACGGTGAAATGGTGACCGAGAAGCCCTCTGGCGCGATCATCGGGCTTTCAAAAAGCGTCAATGCAAATCGCGTGGAGCTGGGGTCGGCAGGCACACCCATATAGCCGCCATCTTCAGCCCAATAGCTGGGTCGAACATATATAGCGGTATTGCCGTCAAATTTCTTGATGCCCTCGTGCGTGAGCGCCTCTATCGTTTCTGCTTCAACGGTGGCGCTCAGACCGAGCGCTTCGGCCGATGCGTTTACGCGGTGGCAATGGAGATCAAGATCAGGTGCAACACCTTCAAACCAGCGCGCACCATCAAAGACCGTCGAACCCAACCATACGGCGTGAGTGCGCGCACCAAAAAGCGGTACATTGCCCTCATGCCAATCACCATCAACGTACGTCCAAGTGGCACTAGCAGTGGTCTTCTTTACGGTCATAGGCATCAATCTCCCTTTGATCAGTGCAAATATACGACCCCACACATCAGTCAACGCATGCCCGCGCTCTTGACCGCGACGCAACAAGCCGCCAAAGCTTCACGCCGTCTTTAACGGAAAGCGAGACAACATCCCATGGCCAAAATCGGCTATGTCTTCGATGCCTACGGCACCCTTTTTGACGTACATGCTGCCATGCGAACGCTGGCCGACGATATAGGTCCGGACCATGCTGCGATTTCGGAAACCTGGCGCCAGAAACAATTGGAATATTCATGGGTCCGCAGCTTGATGGGGTCTTACAAGGAATTTTGGAAGCTGACAGGTGAAGCGCTGCAGTTTGCGCTGAAACATCACGGACGTGATGATGATAAACTCCACGAAAAGCTAATGGATCTTTATTGGACGCTGGATGCGTTTGATGACGTCGTGCCAGCATTGCAAAGACTTCGCCAAGAGGGCTATCGCATCGCCATACTTTCCAACGGGTCGCCTGACATGCTGCAAGCTGCGACCGAACATTCAGGCATTGCACCATTGGTGGACGATATTTTCAGCGTTGACGCGGTGAAAGTCTTCAAGACCTCACCCGATGTCTACCGGATGGTCACCGATGCTTGGGATTGTAAGCCCAAAAAGATAGGTTTTGTCTCTTCGAACCGTTGGGACATTGCGGCAACCTCCAAGTTCGAGTTTAAAACCTCTTGGTTGAACCGCTCCGGCGCAATCGATGAATATAGCAACTATGCGCCCGACAAGGTGATTTCTTCGCTGAGCGAACTTTAGAGAAAACCGCTCATTTTCGGATTAAGCATAAACTCGTCGGCCATCCGCCAACCAACGATCCAGATTTTGCAAAAATGTGCTGAAGTGGTCTCGGTTTTGCACCCAAAATGGGCGTCAAAAGCCTCGTTTCAAACCGCCCAATATACCGCGCACCAACGCGCGGCCCAGTTCACGGCTAACCGTACGTACAATTTGTTTCGTTGCGGCCTCGGTCGCTGACTGGCGCCTGCGGCTGGTTCCGCGTCTGGTGGTTGAACGGCTGCGTGTTGATTTCTTCCGCCCCGTATAACCGTCATCGTCCTGTCCAGGCAGCCGCCATTGCGAACGGGCGCTTTTTTCTTTCGCCACTTCGACTTCCCGCTGTTGTTGCTCAATCTCGCGCTTGGCTTCTTCTTCGGCGCGCCGCGCCAACATCTCGTAAGCGCTGTCACGATCAATTCTCTCATCATACTGACCCGCAACTGGGCTCAGCTCCATGATTTCTTTGCGTTCATGGTCCTCAAGTGGTCCAAGCCGTGATGATGGTGGGCGGATCAGCGTGCGTTGTACGATGCTTGGAACACCCTTTTCCTGAAGCGTTGAAACCAGCGCTTCGCCGACACCCAACTTTGTGATCGCCTCATAACAGTCAAAATCCGGGTTCGGTCTGAAGGTATCAGCGGCTGTTTTGACCGCTTTCTGCTCGCGCGGCGTGTAGGCACGCAACGCATGCTGCACTCGGTTGCCCAGTTGGCTCAGCACTGAGTCGGGCACATCGAGCGGATTTTGGGTGACAAAGAAAACGCCGACGCCCTTAGATCGGATCAGTCTTACGACCTGCGCAGCCCGCTCAATCAGGATTTTTGGGGCCTCATCAAACAATAGATGCGCTTCATCGAAAAAGAACACCAATTTAGGCTTGTCGATGTCACCCACTTCCGGCAGCTCTTCAAACAATTCCGACAAAAGCCAAAGCAGGAACGTCGCATAAAGCCTAGGCGCCATCATCAACTGATCAGCGGCCAAAACATTGACGGCACCGCGGCCATCCGGCGTTGTGCGCATGATGTCGGAAATTCGCAGCGCCGGTTCACCGAAAAACAGATTGGCATGCTGTTGCTCAAGTACGAGGAGCTTGCGTTGGATCGCGCCAACTGACTGAGCGTTAACTGATCCATATTTCGCCGTCAGCTCCTTGCGGCGTTCCGCCATATTGGCGAGCAACGCCCGTAAATCGTTTAGGTCAAGGAGTAAAAGTCCCTCCTCATCGGCGATGCGAAAAGCTATGTTGATGACGCCTTCCTGACTGTCACTACAATCCATCATCCGAGACAGCAAAAGCGGGCCCATCTCTGATATCGTTGTGCGAATGGGATGCCCTTTTTCGCCAAACAAATCCCAGAAAATCGTGGGGAACGCTTGGAAATTATAAGGATCAAGGCCAATCGTTTCGGCTCGTTTGGCAAGGAAGTCCTTGGCTTCACCCTGCGCGCCCAAACCAGAAAGGTCACCTTTCACATCAGCACAGAAGACCGGAACTCCAGCGTTGGAAAAACCTTCGGTGAGGATTTGAAGCGTCACCGTTTTGCCTGTGCCTGTCGCTCCGGTTATCAAACCATGGCGATTGGCGTATTCCAGGTTGAGCCACTCTTTTTGTTGGATTTCATCGTCCGGTTTGCGGCTGGTACCCACAAATAAGTGATTGTTTTTCGCGTCGTTCATCTCATTTCCCGTCCCTTTCTTGCTATAAGCGTGCGGTTGGCACGGCACAATGCTAACAAGCGTTATTGAAGTTTCATGCACTACTGCTTGCATGGGAAAAGACATTCCGGCATATGACGTAAACGTCAAAATTTTGGGAGATATCCATGGACGAACTTATCGCACGCATCACAGACGCTGTTGGCGTTGACGCCGACAAAGCACAGGGCGCTGTCGGTGCCATTTTGGGCTTTCTTCAAAAAGAAGGACCCGCCGATAAGATCAGTGAAATGATGGCAGCCATGCCCGGTGCTGAGGAATTGGTTGAAGCGGCCAGCGGTGGCGGCGGCGGCCTATTGGGCGGCCTGATGGGTGGCGGCGTTATGGGGCTTGGCCAGCAACTTATGGGAATGGGTCTCGGCATGGGCGAGATCACCGGCATTTCCAAAGAAACAATCGCTTTTGCCAAAGAAAAAGCCGGTGACGGACCTGTCGACGACGTGATCGCTGCTATCCCAGGCCTCAGCCAGTTCGTCTAAGCCTAATTATAAAGCTGATTTGTGCCATGGGCGGAAACGCGCGTGGCACTTTTCTTGCGCGGATACCCCCAACGGGAGATCGCGTATGCAAAGACGTCAATTTCTGACCCTATTTGGCACAGGCCTTGCCACTGCTGGCCTTCCACGTCCCGTTTTTGCACAGTCATCGCTTGAAACGCTGCCGCTACGTGGCGCGGTAAGCGCGCCAACTTACGGTGTCATGCCGAATGCCGGGACAGACCAATCGGTCGCTTTTCAGCAGATGCTTGATCGCGCAAGCGCGCGCGGCGAACCGGTCTTTTTACCAGCAGGCTATTACGTCGTTGGCGATATCAATCTTCCCGACGGGGTGGTTGTGACCGGCGTGCCCGGACAAACGATATTGGTTCTGGGCACCGGCAAATCCATTCTACGCGCGATGGAAACAAATACTGTTCACCTCTCGCACATCGTGCTCGATGGTGGCGCTGCCCGTCCTGGTGCCGGCCCCCTACTCTTCGCCTCGGATGTGACCGATTTGACGCTGGCTTCTTGCCGGTTTCGAAGAAGTGCCACCGATGCTGTTGAGTTATCGCGTGTGAGTGGCAAGATTGTCGGGTGCAAGTTCACTGAAGCAAAACGCTTTGGTCTTTTTAGCGTTGATGGCCGAGGTCTGGACATTGATCGCAATACGGTCAGCGACTGCGCCGACGGCGGCATCATTGTGCACCGTAGCCGCGTTGGCGACGACAGAACCAGAATTACTGGCAACCGTATCCGGAAGATCGCAGCCCGCAGTGGTGGTACGGGCCAATGGGGTAACGGTATCAATGTGTACCGTGCCGATAATGTTGTCGTTTCTGACAATATGATCGCAGACTGCGCGTTTTCGTCTATCCGCGCCAACACAACGCGAAATATTCAAATCAGCGGCAATCGGTGCGAACATAGCGGTGAAACAGCGATTTATGCGGAATTCAGTTTTGAGAATGCCATCATAGCCGACAATCTGATTACCGGCGGTGCTAACGGCATTTCCGTTACAAATTTCAATGAGGGCGGACGCGGGGCAACAGTATCAAGCAACATTGTCCGTAACCTTACGGGAAAAGGCCCCTACCCGGCCATGGCACCTGGTTTTGGCATTGGTATTGCTGTGGAAGCGGATAGCGTAGTCGCCGGCAATCTCATCGACGGTGCACCGCTATTTGGCATCAACGCAGGCTGGGGATCGCATCTGCGGGACGTCGTCGTGCAAGCCAATGTTATCAGGAATGCAGGAATTGGCATTGGTGTCAGCCGCGCCGATGGCGTCGGTCAAATCATTGTCGCCAGCAACCTTATAGACGCGCGCAACGGGGCGATAAAGACCCACCGTTGGACCGAGATTGATGCCACGGATTTTGCTGTGTCACCGGCCTCAGCACCGACCCACATTAAGCTTTCCGGCAACAAGCTAGCGTAAATGTTTGTAATCTCTCAGCCCCGACACCATGTGAAATTGGAAGGGAGTTGGATATGAAACTCGACACGATTGTGCTTATCATCGTCGCTATCGCGGCGGGTACCTATTTTTTTGCACTGCTCGCGGGTGCTATTGCCGCATCTGCTTTCGGCGTGGGAATCCCCTTTGTTTTCATCCTGCTTGTCGGACTTTGGATCGTTATCAGGATCATCAACGAGCGGCGTTCGAACGCTGAGGATGACTACTATGAAAACAATGTGGAGAAATAATGATGCTTGTTGTGACAACCGAGACCGTTCCAGGCCATGAAATTATCGGCACGGTCGGTATTGTTCGCGGTAACGTCATTCGCGCAAAGCATGTGGGCACTGACATAATCGCCGGCTTGCGCAATATCGTCGGTGGCGAGGTATCCGAATACACCAAACTTATGGCTGAAGCGCGTGAACAGGCTTATGATCGGATGGTCGCTGACGCCAAGGCGCAAGGCGCAGATGCAATTGTGGGAATGCGTTTTTCGACGTCGATGGTGACACAAGGAGCCGCAGAAATGCTGGCTTTCGGAACCGGCGTGAAGCTGAAGTGATCAGTCGATAACGGCGCGAACTTCGCCTACGGTGTTTTTGTTCCAGTCTCGCACATCTTGGCGGGATAGAGTAACTAAAGCCTCGTAAGCGGGATCTGTTTCTCCCAACAATTGCGCGAGCACTGCTGCCATAGTGACTTCGGCGGCTCGGGTTGCGCCATCATCGCATTTGAGTGCAATTCCGAGACCCTTCTCCGGCAGCGAAGCCGCATAAAAACCTTCCGCGCCGGTCTTGGCGAATAGCCGCCCCGGCGCAGCCTGCATAAGCATCGTACAGTAGCGACCATGGTCTGCGACCATTTGAGGCTCTACCATACAGGCAGCCAACAGTCTCTTGGCAGCATCAGCTCTCCCGGCAGCCAATCCCTGTCCGGTACCCAACCGAGCGTGAGCATTTGCCATCCCGACAATCCGCACTGCAAATGTGGGTGCTGAACAACCATCCAGGCCGCAATGGTCATCGCCGATCACAGCACCACAAAGGTCGCCAACCAGAGCGCGAACCTCGCGCTGCAATGGGTTTTGCGGGTCAATGTAGTTGTCAACGGCAATACCGGAATGTTTGCATGTGCACAGGAAGCCCGCATGCTTTCCTGAACAGTTATTGTGGATACGGTTCGGCTTTTCGCCACGTTGCGCCATGGCAACCACGTCAGTTGTCGAATAGACAGGCCAGTGCGCGCCACATTGCAGGTCACCCTCATGGACACCGGCTTTTTGGAGCATATCGCCCACTACCTGCACATGCATCTGTGACGATGAGTGCGATGCGCATGCGGCCGCCATTTGCTTGTTGTCGAAATCCAGCGCATCGGCTGCGCCGCTTTCGACTAACGGTAGCGCCTGCATGAGTTTTAGTGAGGATCTTGGGAAAGCCAGCGCATCAACATCTCCACGCGCATGCACAAGAGTGCCGTCGGCGTCTACGACCGCCAAAGCGCCGCGATGGACACTTTCGATGCGAATACCGCGAAGCACCTGCGCAATCACTGGATTTGCCATTGCCGTATTTTGTCCATATTTGCGTCGCCAAGCTTTACACTTTGATGCCATACAACAGAAGAGCAACCCGCAATTGCGCTCCTTCATCATCATTATTGTTTTTACATTCTTGCTTCCAATGGGTGCCGCAGGGGCGTGGTGGTCCACTGTTGATCGTCCCGATAGTTGGCGCCAAGCCAACTGGTCAGCGACCGGCCTTTTGCCGACAGCCGCACAGGAACCAGAAGCAGTCGTGCATATCATGGCCGCGCGAACCGGTGGGTTGAAGGGCGCTTTTTCCGTGCATTCATGGATTGTGCTGAAGGATCATGGCGCAGTTAACTATGAGCGCTATGACAAGGTGGGTTGGGGCCAGCCGGTTCGCCGAAATGCCTACGCAGCAGATGCAAATTGGTATTCAAATCCGCCGTTCATCATCAAAACGGTGCGCGGCTTGGAGGCGGCCCTGCTTATTCCCATGATACGCCGTGCAATTGCCGAATACCCTCATGCCGGGCGCGGGGGATATCGGATTTGGCCTGGCCCCAACTCAAACAGTTTTGTCGCGCACGTGCTGCGGGAAGTGCCCGAGATTGGTGCCGTTTTACCACCCAATGCGGTCGGGAAAGACTGGTTGGCGGGGGGCAAAGTCTTTCAGGTGACCCCCGACCAGCAGAATGTCCATCTCTCAGTCTACGGGCTCGCAGGTTTGTCCGCTGGTTTGCTGACCGGATTTGAGATCAACATATTCGGGCAAACGCTGGGCTTTGACTTTGTGCGCCCCGCCCTGAAGCTTCCGGCTATCGGGCGGGTGGGGACGCCTCTTTAATATCTAAAGTGTCTGGTTGTACTCGCCGACTTCCGAGTTTTCGCGCAATACCGCATCCACAGCATGGAACATTGCGACCTTACGCTCCTCGGAGACAGGGCTTTCGACCACAACAACCAATTCGGGCTTGTTGGATGACGCACGCACCAAACCCCAAGTGCCATCATCAGTAACAACACGTACGCCGTTGACCGTGATTAGATCGACAATGTCATGGTCTGCGATTTTTTCACCGGCTTTGTGCATTTGCTCAAAACGCGCCACGACACGCTCGATGACATCATATTTAATCTCATCGTCACAGTGCGGTGACATGGTCGGCGAACCATAGGTCAAAGGCAGCGCGCGGTAGAGATCGGCCATCGACTTTTCAGGGTTGCGATCCAACATCTCACAGACTGCAATTGCCGTGACGATGCCATCGTCGTAGCCAAGGCCAATCGGTGGATTGAAGAAAAAGTGCCCAGACTTTTCAAAACCGGCAATGGCGTCGAGTTCATTGACGCGGCGCTTTATATAGGAGTGGCCGGTTTTCCAATAATCAGTCTTGGCGCCCTGCTCCTTTAGCACCGGATCTGTTAGAAACAGACCCGTAGATTTAACGTCGACAACAAATTGCGCATGATCATATTGAGCGGAAATATCGCGCGCAAGCATCACGCCAACCTTGTCGGCAAATATCTCATTGCCCTCATTGTCGACTACCCCACAGCGATCTCCGTCACCGTCAAAACCAAGGCCTACGTCAGCACCGTGTTCCAGTACTGCATCCCGGATCGCATGCAGCATTTCCATGTCTTCCGGATTTGGGTTGTAATTGGGGAAAGTGTGATCAAGCTCCGCATTGAGCGGAATAACCTCACAACCAAGCCGCTCCAGCGCCTCCGGACCGAACGCGCCGGCCGTGCCATTGCCGCAGGCCGCGACAACCTTCAGCTTTCGCTTGATCGATTTACCCTCAACCAATGAGTCTAGGTAGTTTTGCCGGAAGCCATCGACGAACTCGTATGAACCACCGCCATTGGCATCAAAGTCGGCGTTCAGAACTATTTCTTTGAGCTGACCCATTTCATCTGGCCCAAACGTCAGTGGCCGTGCGCACCCCATCTTTACGCCGCTCCAGCCATTTTCGTTATGGGAGGCGGTGACCATCGCAACCGATGGCACATCAAGCGCAAACTGCGCATAGTAGGCCATGGGCGACAATGCGAGACCGATGTCCTTGACGTTGGCACCAGCGGCCATGAGACCCTGGGTCAGCGCCAATTTGATGCTCATAGAATAGCCGCGAAAATCGTGCCCCACGACAATGTCGGGGCCTGCGCCAAGCCGTTGGATGAGCGTCCCAAGGCCCATGCCAAGCGCTTGTATCCCCATCAGGTTCAATTCGGGTTCTTTATCCGAGGCCGGGTGACCGAACCACCAACGCGCATCATATTCACGGAACCCCGTAGGTTTAACGAGCGGGGTTGTTTCAAACTCGAACGTGTTTGGCGTAAGTTGCGCGACCGGTTTTTTCATTAATTCCACCATATTTGGATGCACTGCACCATTGCTAAGCAAAGCAGCTAATCGGTCAATGCCAAGAAATGATGAAAGACAGATGTCGCGTCATCTTGACGGTTCGAATGACCACGCCAATGCCTGTCCCATGCCCCAAAGATTTGCCCAATAGCTCTGCTCACGCATTACGTGAATCGATCCATCACTGCAACCGTAATAGCCTTTTGGTATTAAACCTGTTCTAGGCCCGCATGTCCGGAACCGCTGCCACGGTTTGCTCGCGACCAAGCGCTTTGAACACCGCGTCAACAATGCCTTGCGCATCAAGGCCTGCAAGTTCGTACATACGATCGGGGGAAGCTTGATCCTCGAACCGATCAGGCAGGAAAAGCGACCGGAACTTCAAATTGCCATCCAGATAACCGTTGCTTGTGAGGAAATGGGCCACAAACGATCCAAAGCCGCCAACTGAGCCTTCTTCAACCGTGATCACCAGCTCGTGGTTTTTGGCAACCTGAGCGATAATATCTTCATCGATGGGTTTGGCAAAGCGAGCATCCACAACAGTGGCAGGCAAACCATAGGCATCTAGTTTTTCTGCCGCCAAAAGCGCTTTTTTCAAACGGGCACCTAGCGAGACGATGGCAACATTGCCGCCTTCGCGCATCACACGTGCTTTACCGATCTGGAGCAACTCCCCCCGTTCGGGCATGTCCACGCCAACGCCTTCGCCACGCGGATAACGGAACGCGATGGGACCGTCGTCATATTCGGCAGCGGTTCGGACCATATGCTTCAGCTCGGCTTCATCACCAGCAGCCATAACAACCATATTGGGCAAACAGCCGAGATAAGCGATGTCAAACGAGCCAGCGTGCGTGGCACCATCAGCGCCAACAAAACCCGCGCGATCGATTGGGAACCGGACTGGCAGGTTCTGAATACAAACATCATGCACCACCTGATCGTAGGCGCGCTGCAAGAATGTGGAATAAATCGCACAGAATGGCTTCATACCGTCGGCCGCCATACCAGCTGCGAAGGTTACAGCATGCTGTTCAGCGATGCCCACATCGTAGGTACGTTCAGGATATTCTTTTTCAAATATATCCACGCCGGTGCCGGACGGCATCGCCGCGGTTATGGCGACGATCTTATCATCCTCGCGACCTTCTTGCGCCAACGCGCTCCCAAAGACTTTTGTGTAGGCAGGTGCGTTTGGTTTTGGTTTGGCTTGAGCGCCGGTGATGACATCGAACTTGGCAACGCCGTGATACTTGTCAGCCGCTTGCTCAGCGGGCGCATAACCTTTGCCCTTCTGCGTCACAACATGGATCATGATCGGGCCAACACCAGCGTCCCGCGCATTCTTTAGGACCGGCAGTAGATGGTGGAAATTATGACCATCAATGGGGCCCACATAGAAGAAACCCAATTCCTCAAACAGCGTACCGCCGGAGAAGAATGTGCGTGTGTATTCCTCCGTTTTGCGTGCCTTGTCCTGGAAAAACTTCGGCAGGCGTTTGGAAAGCTGCTTGGCGCTTTCGCGCAGGTTCAAATAGGTTTTGCCCGACACCAGCCGCGCCAGATAGGCACTCATCGCACCGGTTGGCGGCGCAATAGACATGTCATTGTCGTTCAAAATCACAATCTGGCGCGCATCGGCGGCACCGGCATTGTTCATGGCCTCATAGGCCATGCCCGCCGACATCGATCCGTCGCCGATTACCGATATGACCTGCCGCTCGAGCCCCTGCAGACGGGCGGCTTCTACCATACCCAAACCGGCAGAGATCGATGTAGATGAGTGGGCCGCGCCAAACGGATCATACTCGCTCTCGGCGCGTTTGGTGAACCCGGATAGGCCGTCTTCTTTGCGGATTTGGCGAATACGATCGCGCCGACCCGTAATGATTTTGTGCGGATAACACTGGTGGCCCACGTCCCAAATGATTCGGTCGTTGGGCGTGTCAAAAACATGGTGGAGCGCGACCGTCAGCTCAACAACGCCGAGGTTGGAGCCCAAATGCCCACCCGATTGGGAAACAGAGTCGACAAGTTCGCTGCGCAACTCATCGGCCACTTGCGGCAGCTGATCCTCATGCAGAGCCCGGAGATCACTTGGAACAACCACTTGGTCAAGCAACGGTGTCTCAAATCGCTTCGTCATTCGCTCCCCAGCCTCTCTTTTTATTGACACTTTTATCTGTCAACTTTTATTGACAGTTTTGCCTGAAACATCAACTTCGTCAACCGGGTGTTGGCGCGGGGTGATCATTTCTCTGCTTTTCAGATAATATGTGTATGGCTTTGCTGTAATGGGACAATTCGTCAGGTTCAATATGTGGCGAACAATGCTTCCTGCCGATCTCGCAGTTCGGCTATCAATGAACCCGCCATTGGTTTGGCGTTGTCGCGCGTTAAAAGCTCGCCTTTGCGGATATTTTTTAGCGCGGTCCCGTTCTCCAAAAGACCACACGGCATTGCGTTTTTGGCGATCGCTTGTTCTCGAGTCATTGTCCAAGAACGGTAGCAATATTGGCCCACCGCATCGAGCTTTTCGCCAGCTTTGATGTCGCGTTTGGCGACTGCGCAGACCTCAGCTACCGGCAATTTTAGCGGCACCATGTCGGGCCTACCGGTGAACATGAGGCGCGCGGCCGTAAGCGGCACTTCCAGCGACGTCAGGTGATAGGGCCGGTGAAATGTAAAATATGGCCCCTCCCCCATCTTCAGATCGGACATGCGCTCATGAATGCGCGGATGTTCAGCCTTGATGACGACAAAAACGCCCGGCGACACGCCTTTGCCAATTGAGTAGTCAACACAGCCCGGCTTGGAGAGGACGCCGCCATCTTCTTGCGGGATAAGCACCGAGGCGAGCTGATCGACCGTTGCGCGCGGCCCATGCATGCCCGCGATATCAGGCACAAGACCGGTTGCGTTTGCAATGGCGCACATCTCAACCATCGTTTTGGAGCCGTCTACAAACTCGACCAGCATGCGAACATTCATGTTCCGTCGATCAGCTTCTTCCTGATAGTCATCGGGAACAGCGTCGAAATTGAGCGGATTGTTTTTTCCCTTGCCCGCCGACACGACCGAATGGCCCATCGCCGTGAGAAACTCGATGATTTCAAGGCAAGAGGACGGCTCATCACCTGCGCCGAGCGAATAGATTACCCCTGCCTTATCGGCCTCATGGCGCAGATATGGACCAATGCATACATCGCACTCGACATTCATCATGATCAAATGCTTGCCATGGCCGATGGTGCGCATCCCGATGTCGGCACCCGCCTCCGGCACACCGGTCGCATCGATCACCACATCGACCAGATCGTGGCTTAGCGCCAAGTCCAGATCGGTGGTCGCGGCTATTTTGCCATTTTCGACGGCGGTGGATACCGCATCGTGAGAATTGGCTTCAACAACGTGGCCATCTTCGCCATAGGCTAGCAGCGCACCGGTAGCGGCCTTTCCTGGCGAACGCTCCATGACGGTGGCAATTTCAATGCCCTTCATCATCGCCACTTGCGTAAAGATGTCGGTTCCCATTTCACCGGTGCCGACCAAACCGATACGTATCGGGCGACCCTCGTCTTCGCGCTGAGCCAGTTCCGATGCCAAACCGCTCAACGCTACATTTGGCGGCAAAAAAGGATGTGGAGGCATGCCGTTGTAACCAGATTATCCCGTCGTACCTAGCGGTACCGAGTGAAGACGATTTGGGCAAGCCGCCAAAGGTACAAAGTGGCGCAAATCGCCTAGCGCGGGGGTGGCCCGTCTATTTGGGCAAGTAGATTGATAACGGCAGCACTGGGCTTGGACAAATCGTCGATCGTCACGCCATCCAAAACACCAAGAAAGGCCTCAAGTGCCTCGGAAAACGCATTCTTTAGCTGGCAGGAAGCAACCAGCGGGCAATTAGGGCCATCCACTTCGAAACAATCGGCAATAGACATATTGTCTTCAGCAACCCGTACCACTTCGCCTACTGTGATGTCGCCAGCAGGTCTTGCAAGCCGAATTCCGCCGGCTCGACCGCGGGTCGTTGTGACAATATCGGCATCGACCAGGCGCTTGAGCAACTTAAAGATGAACGTTTCTGAAACCGAATAGGCCTGCGCGATGTCGGATACGCGCGAAATGCGGTCACCGCTTGCCGCGCAGAACATCAAGATCCGCAGGCTGTAATCCGTTTGTCGCGTGAGACGCATCCGCTTTCCACCCAAAATCCGTTCGTGAAGCTCAATCCGCCCAACAATAGACCAACAAAAAAAATCTCGCCAGTAAACTTGACAAATTTTGTCAGATATATGAGACGATTTAACCTGATCAATTTACTCAGGTTAAATCGGAGAAACAGAAATGACACGGGCGATCAAGCTCTCGACAATTGTACTGGCGGCCGCGACGGCGTTGACCGGCATGAGCTCTACGGCTTTTGCGAATGGCGAATTGAACCTTTACTCGTCGCGCCACTACGACACAGATGAGCGCCTTTATTCTGATTTCGAAGCCGCAACGGGCATTAAGGTGAACCGCATCGAGGGCAATGCCGATGAGCTCATTGCGCGCATGGATGCGGAAGGCGCCAACAGCCCCGCTGACATCTTCATGACCGTCGACACCGTTCGTCTGACACGCGCCAAAGATCTTGGCCTTCTACAATCAGTTGACAGCGCTGTTCTTGAAACATCGATCCCCGCCTATTTGCAGGACGAGGACAATCAGTGGTTCGGCTTTTCACAGCGCGCGCGCATTCTGTTCTACGACAAGAACGACGTAGCCGAGCCGCCTAGAACCTACCAGGATCTCGCGGACCCTAAGTATACCGGACAAGTGTGCATCCGCTCATCATCTAACGTTTACACCCAGAATATCACGGCCGCTCTGATTGCCCATTTGGGTGAAGAAGCTGTTGGCGAATGGGCCAAAGGCGTAGTCGCCAATTTTGCGCGTGATCCGCAAGGCGGTGATACTGACCAGCTGCGCGGCATTGCGTCAGGTGAGTGCGATGTGGCCATGTCCAACACATACTATTTCGCTCGTGCGATCCGCAAAGATGTTGACGGGCTCCCGGCTGATGTACGTGAAAACATCGGTTGGGTATTCCCGAACCAAAACAGCATCGGGGCGCACATGAACATCTCTGGCGGCGGTGTTGCCGCGAACGCGCCGAACAAGGAAAACGCCATCAAGTTCCTTGAGTATTTGGCGTCCGAACAAGCGCAAGCCTACTTCTCGGCCGGCAATGATGAATACCCAGGCGTGCCTGGCGTTGGGTTGGCACCTTCCGTTGCAGCACTGGGTATCTTCCGTCCGGACGTGATTGAACTTTCCGATATTGCCGACAACATTGATGCGGCAAACCGTGTACTTGGTGAAGTCGGCTGGAAATAATCGAACACGGGGCACTGAAAATCCAAAAAATGGTATTTTCAGATCCGAGACCGCACCGGCATCATCCGGTGCGGTTTTTTATTCCGCTGGCACCGGGCTGGTCACCGGCGCCGGAGCATGTTGGTGTTTATGCGCCAGTTCTGCATGGTGCACCGGACGCTCTCGGGCAATGGTCCGGCATAATATAATGACCGGCAACAAACCGAAGGCAACAATCGCGAGTGACGGCACGGCCGACTGTGTCAAACGCTCATCCGAAGCCAAGCGGTAGGCGTGCACGGCAAGCGTGTCATAGTTGAAGGGGCGCAGCATCAAGGTTGCTGGCAACTCCTTCATGACGTCGACGAAAACGATCAGTGCACCCGTTAAGAGGCTAGCGCGCATCAAAGGCAGATGAACACCGAACAATATGCGACCATGGCCCGCCCCAAGGGTGCGCGCAACGGAGTCGATCGACGGTTTTATCTGGGAGATACCGGTATCGAACGATGACAGCGCCACCGCCATGAAGCGGACCATATAGGCAACCAGAAGGATAAAGACCGAACCGGAGAGTAATAGACCGGTAGAGACGCCCCAGTTTTCTCGCATGTAAGCGTCGAGCGTATTGTCGAACAGGGCAAATGGTACGAACACGCCAACGGCGATCACCCCGCCGGGGATTGCATAGCCAAGCCCGGCGAGTGTTTTGGTCACTTCAGCTGGTTTACCGGGGAAGAGCCGAGCGTTGTAGCCAACCACGATGGCAAAGAGCATTGTTATGACGGCAGCACTGGTGGCTAGAAAAAGTGAATTGCTAATGAAACGAATATAGCGCTCGTCAAAGGGGTTTTGCCCAGAACCCCATGCCATTTCACCTAGAACCACCAACGGTATGACAAAACCACCGAGAACAGGTACGGCGCAAAAGACAATTGCTGCGGCTGCCCGAAAGCCATGCAGCTCGTGCCGCGACATGGCCTCGATCCGTTTGCCCGCTTCAAAGTGAGACCGTCGGCTGCGCTCGATGCGCTCCAAAACGATCAGTACAAACGCCACGCCCATCAGGCAAAGAGCCAGCTGCGAAGATGCCGATCGATCGCCCATACCAATCCACGCTTGGTAGATACCGGTCGAAAAGGTTTGGACAGCAAAATGCGAAACCGTACCGAAATCAGCGACCGTTTCCATGAGAGCCAAGACAACACCACCGGCAATAGCCGGGCGCGCCAGCGGCAAGCTGATCGTGAAAAACGCGTTTAATGGCGACCGGCCCAGCATGCGCGCTGCTTGGTAGGCTGTCGGCGATTGGCGAATGAACGAGGCACGCGCCAACAGGTACACATAAGGATACAGCACTAACACAAGCATAAGGGCCGCACCGCCAAGCGAGCGGATCTCAGGGAACCAATAGTCTCTTGGGCCCCAATCATTCCACTGACGCAATGTTGTCTGAACGATGCCGGGATGGTCGAGCAGATCGGTGTAGGCATAGGCCAGCACATAGGCGGGAAACGCAAAGGGCAGCGCCAACGCAATCTCAAAAATGCGGCGCCCGGGAAACTCGCAAACGGCAACGAGCCACGCTGAAACAGTTCCGATCACAGCCGTTCCGATGCCGACCAGAATTACCAGCTCAAGCGTCGTGACTACATAACGGGCAAGCACGGTTTCGGAGAGGAGCGTCCATGTTTCCGATGTGCCGCTAAACGCTGAGATCAAAACCGAGATGATCGGGAAAGCGCAAACACAGACGGTGAGCCAAGCGACCCCCCGTAAAATCTGCTTCACCATCACGCCAAATCCCGTTTCAAACGATAAATGCTGATAACAGAAGGAAGGTTTTATACGCAAGCACCGAGAGCCTGTAGATATATCGGCTGCACATGGCGCAAAGCTTAGCCCAAAACGCTTGCTAGAAACTCCTTGGTGCGTGCTTGCTTGGGCGCGCTGAAAAGCGTTTCCGGGGGGCCTTGTTCGCAGATGACGCCCTGATCCATGAAAACTATTCGATTGGCCACTTCGCGTGCAAATCGCATTTCATGGGTCGCCAGAATCATCGTCATTCCTTCAGCTGACAACTGTCTGAGCACATCAAGCACCTCACCGACCAATTCTGGATCGAGTGCCGATGTAACTTCATCAAACAGCATAACTTCTGGCTGCATTGCCAAAGCGCGGATGATCGCGACCCGCTGCTGCTGCCCGCCAGAGAGCTGGTCCGGATACTTCATCATATGATCTTCGAGGCTGAAACGGGCAAAAAGCGCCTCTGCCTCGGGCCGCATTGCTTCAGCGCTTTTGCGAAGCACCCGCTTGGGTGCAAGCAATACGTTTTGAAGGGCTGTCATGTGCGGAAAAAGATTGAACGATTGAAATACGATCCCAATGCGTTGACGCACTGAACCGAGGTCAATGCCGGGTTCAGCGATGTCAGTATCGTTGAGAAAAATGTATCCGTCATCCACCGCCTCAAGCCCATTGATACAGCGCAGTAATGTTGATTTGCCGGAGCCTGAGGCCCCGATCAGGCAGACCATCTCGCCTTCCCCGATTTGAAGATCGATGCCGCGCAAAACAGTATGGGTGCCAAAGGATTTGATGACGCCTTGCAATCGCAGTTTTAGTTCAGCTTCTGGCATTGCGTTGCCTGTTCACCAGATAATCGGCGTAGCGCGTTGCTGGTATCGTTACCGACAGGAAGATCACGGCGGCTACCACATAAGGCGTGAAATTCGCCAACAGGCTTTTGTATATCCCGGCTTGGCGCAGGATCTCCACCGGCCCGATGAAGCTTAGCAACGCTACGTCTTTTTGTAACGCAATCAGCATGTTCATATTCGCCGGCACAACACGCCGAATTGCCTGCGGTAAAATGATATCGCGCATCACGTGCCGCTCACTCATACCAAGCGAAAGACCTGCAGCGCGTTGGCTTGGATGCACGCTCTCGATCCCCGAACGGATGATCTCTGCGACATAGGCAGAATATGTCAGGACCAATGCGACCGTTCCCCAAACATAAGGCGAATTATAAGGTCGCGGCAGGCCAAGGCCGGGGATCCCAAAGCCTATCAAATAAATGACAAGGACAACCGGCAAGCCACGGAAAATGTCGACATAAGCGGCTCCGAAAAACCTCAAAGGGAACAGTGCAGGCGCCTGCACAGAGCGCGCGAGCGCAATTAGCAAACCCACCAACGCCACGAGTGGAGCGCTCCAAGCAAAAATTGCGATATTGAGCATGAACGCTTCCAACATTTTGGGAAACGTTTGGACAAAAACTTCGCCAGAGAAAAAGCTCTGTTGTACGCGTGGCCAACCCGGCGCCAACGGCACCAACAAAATGATTGCTACAAGCGCCAACACTGTGCTGCCGGAAGCGATTATGGTGGCGCGCCGTCTTTGGCGCGCCTCATAGGCGGCGCGTCTGCTCATTTCCTCGTTTACTTATTCGACCAGCGGAACGTCAGTAGCGGCTTGCAACCATTGGGCTTCGATTTCTGCCAGCTTGCCACTTGCCGTTAGTTCACCCAACGCGGCATCCACGCACTGCTTTAGTTCACTTCCCTCTTCCATCAAAAGACCGAACTGGTCGGGGTTGTCGGATTGCCCCGCAGGAAATTGTCCGAGCACAACGCCGTTGTCCATTTGCACAGCGGAGATGAAAAGTGCCGTCGGCAAATCAAAGATAGCTGCATCAATCTGGCCGGCCTGCATCGCTGCAACTGCGTTGGCGTTATCATCATAGAACAGCGGATCCGCATCAGGCTCAATGACATCCGTCACGACAGGCAGTGCGGTTGTCGCTTGCACAACACCCCATTTCAACGCCTTCAGAGCGTCGAGCTTCGGCTCCAGGCCGCCTTCAACTGCAGATGTGGTGACCAATACAGCCGCCGCGGCCGAATAGTAGGCTTCAGAGAAATCGACGACTTTCTCACGCTCTTCGGTGATCGAAAACTGTTGCAAATTGAAGTCGAAATTCTTCGCACCTGGCTGAATGGCTTCATCAAAACTCGTGCGAACCCATACGACATCGTCAGCGGAGAAACCCATTTCTTCGGCGACGGCATATGCAACTGCTGCTTCAAAGCCCTCGCCTGCTTCAGGTGCGTCATTATGTACCCACGGATAGTAAGCGGGATTGCCGGTGGCGATCGTCAATTTGCCTTCGGTGATGGTTTTGCCGCCAGCGCAGTGTCCGGCCGCAAAAGCAGCGCCCGAAAGGTTTACCAGCGCCAACGCCGCGCCTGCCAGAATTGATGTCTTCAATACGTCTCTCACAGTCATGCTCCCAGATGCGAAGGAAAGAAATCGATCAACGATTTTATTGGGCAAGTTGAGCTATTTGTCCATTAAAAGCGGTCAATCACCATGGCACTTGCGCGCCAGCCCAATCGAAAAAGCCGCCGTTATCTGCTGGCGTAAGGCGCTCCAACACATCCAGCAAGTTCTTTGCCGCTTCGTCGGGTTGCTGCTTGCGATGTCCATCGTATGCTTGTGTAAACGGTGTCGCGACCGTGCCGGGATGCAAAGCGACAACAACAGCCTCTTTGCGCTTTCGCCTGATTTCGATCGCGGCCGTATGCACAAGCTGGTTGGCAGCGGCTTTGGATGCCCGATATGAATACCAACCCCCTAGTTGGTTGTCGCCAATAGACCCAACACGGGCGGTCAGGACGGCAGCCAATGATCGACCCGAAGGCGGAAGGAGCCTTGGCAGGTGCCGCAAAACCAAGGCGGGGCCGATAGCGTTGGCAGCAAAGACATCGGCCATTTGGGAGACGTCGATCGCGTCCAGTGATTTTTCCGGTGCCTTACCAACCGGCGCGAGGATGCCTGTTGAGACGAAGATGGTCTCGAATGGTCCGCTGAGCGCGCCAAGTATACGGTCAACTGAAGTTTGACTGGTTACATCCAACCCGTCTTCCGCACGCGACAATGTGGTGACAGAAGCGCCGCGGCGCGCAAGTTCAGCTGAAACCGCGGCGCCGATACCGCCAGATGCGCCGATGACGAGTGCTCGGCTTTGTTCATAATGTCTGCTCATGAGCTGCACATAGGGCTCTCAAAATTGCGACAAGTCAGGAATGAAGCCGTAAACGCTTCCCCGGGACAAAATAACCGTCAATGGCAGGGTGGCGCTGGTACTGAGGCAAAAAGCTCAGCAACTGTTTTGGCTATGCCTGTTTAGAGCAACGCTTCCAATAGGGTACGGGTGTTTTCAGGCGTCATTTCTACCGGGTTCCCGCCGGTGCTTGGATCGCGAAGTGCGGCATCAACCAAACTGTCGATGTCCGGATCCTTTACGCCAAGTTCTGTTAGTGTTTTTGGAATGGCAAAGGATGCGTTGAATTCATCGACAAAGGCGCAGTACCCATCGAACCCGCCTTTGATGCCAAGATACGCTGCTGCCAAATCAAATCGCTCACGAATTGCGTTTGCGTTGAATTTGAGAACCTCCGGCATACACACAGCGTTGGTTGTGCCATGGTGGGTATGATGGACGGCCCCAATCGGGTGGCTTAGTGCATGGATCGCGCCAAGTCCTTTTTGGAAGGCAGTCGCGCCCATGGCAGCCGCGCTCATCATATGAGCCCGGGCTTCAAGATCGTTTCCATCTTTATAGGCACGCGGCAGATACTCCTTCACCAACCGCATACCCTCCAATGCGATGCCTTGGCTCATGGGATGATAATGGGGCGAGGAGTAGGCCTCCACACAGTGCGCGAATGCATCAAGTCCGGTACCGGCGGTAATAAATTTGGGCATACCAACCGTCAGTTCCGGATCGGCTATAACAGCGACGGGCAGCATCTTAGGGTGGAAGATGATCTTCTTTTCACCCAATTCCGAGTGGGTAATAACGCTGGCGCGGCCGACCTCTGAACCGGTGCCTGCGGTTGTCGGCACCGCGATGATCGGGGCGATCGCATCGCCATCAGCGCGGGTCCACCAATCGCCAATATCTTCGAAATCCCAAATTGGTCGGGTCTGACCGGCCATGAATGCGATGACTTTGCCCAGATCGAGCCCCGAACCACCGCCGAAAGCGATGACACCGTCAAACCCTCCATCGCGGTAAAATTCGACACCGGCTTCCGCGTTTTCATCTGTTGGATTGGGGTCGACTTCGGCGAATACCGCCGAACCGAGCCCCGCCTCTTCGAGCAAAGCAAGCGTTTGCTTTGTGATATCCAATTTCGCTAGGCCGCGATCGGTAACAAACAACGGCTTTGACAAGCCTGCTGCTTTGCAGGCCACTCCGATCTCGGCGATGCGGCCCGCGCCAAAACGGATCGAGGTCGGATAGTTCCAATTGCCAACAAGGTTCATTTCAAAGCTTCTTCAAATGGTAGGATTTGGGTCTGGTGAGGGCGTGGAAACCAAGCGCCGAAAGACCTGAACCGCTGTGACTATCTCGATCCGGCATTGTGCTGGACAGGTTGTAAAGATACCGGCCGCGGTACAGGT
>JBCBYO010000044.1:0-22408 GCA_039815825.1 Pseudomonadota bacterium | reverse complement strand
ATCGGCAAGACCCACCTCATTATTGCGTAAACCGATCCGTTCACGGCCAAACAAAATGCCAACCGGGTCGCCCTGCCGTTCGCGTGCGGCGAGCATGCCGCAAGCCTCTTTGGGGCCAAGCACCCTTTTGAATCCATCGCGCTGGCGTGCTGTGGTCGCCACCACATAATTCAAATCAGCAATCGATTCTTCCAGCGTGTTGTACAAAACCGCATCATCAAGAACGTAGGTAGCGCCGGCTGCTGCTGACACCGCTTTTTCATTGGGCCAACCATCACGCGGGTTTACGATACGCAACCGATCAAAACCGAAGTTGCCCATTGCGCGGGCCACCATCCCGATATTTTCGCCTAATTGGGGTTCGACCAAAATGATGGCTGGACCACCGGTCAACACTTTTCTGTTCTTATCGGTTCCGGCCACGCCTACCCGCCTGTCAGTAATTCGCCCATTCATTTTGGTGCATGCGATACATCTAATTGACCAGAAAGTAATGCATCACTTAAGCCCAAAGCGGGTATCGCACACAAAGCCGCTTTGCTATATGCCCCGCAACAGGGGGAAGATCGGCTTAGCCCCTGAACAAAAATAATTTTCAGAGGTTTCCCATGTCCAAGATCAAGGTTGCAAATCCCGTTGTTGAACTCGACGGCGATGAGATGACACGCATCATCTGGCAGTTCATCAAAGACAAACTCATTCACCCCTATTTGGACGTCGATCTGCACTATTATGATCTGGGCATCGAAGCGCGCGACGCTACCGACGACCAAATTACGGTAGACGCCGCCAATGCCATTAAAGAGCATGGCGTCGGCGTTAAGTGCGCAACAATCACGCCCGATGAAGCCCGCGTTGAAGAATTCGGGTTGAAGCGCATGTATCGTTCGCCAAACGGCACCATCCGCAACATTCTCGGCGGCGTGATTTTCCGCGAGCCCATCATCATGCAAAACGTGCCGCGCTTGGTGCCCGGCTGGACAAAACCGGTGATCGTTGGCCGTCACGCGTTCGGCGACCAATACCGTGCCACCGATTTCAAATTCCCCGGCAAGGGCAAACTGTTCATGAAGTTTGTCGGCGAAGACGGTAAAGAGCAGGAATATGAGATCTTCGATGCGCCCGCTTCCGGCGTTGCCATGGGCATGTACAATTTGGACAAGTCCATCGAAGACTTTGCGCGCGCTTCCTTGAACTACGGGCTGCAGCGCAAAGTCCCTGTCTACCTGTCCACGAAAAATACGATCATGAAGGTCTATGACGGTCGCTTCAAAGACATCTTCCAAGACATCTACGAAAAAGAATTTGAAGCCAAGTTCAAAGAGAACGACATTTGGTACGAGCACCGTCTGATCGATGATATGGTTGCCTCCAACTTGAAATGGTCCGGCGGCTACGTTTGGGCCTGTAAGAACTATGATGGCGACGTGCAGTCGGACACCGTGGCGCAAGGTTTCGGTTCGCTGGGGCTTATGACATCCGTGTTGATGACACCAGATGGTAAGACCGTCGAGGCGGAGGCTGCGCACGGCACCGTAACGCGCCACTATCGCCAACACCAAAAAGGTGAAGAGACCTCAACGAACTCCATCGCGTCCATTTTTGCCTGGACACGCGGCCTCGCTCACCGCGCCAAACTCGACGAAAATGAAGCACTGGCCAAATTCTCAGCCACACTCGAACAGGTTTGCATCGACACCGTCGAAAGCGGCTATATGACCAAAGACCTGGCACTGCTGATTGGCCCTGATCAAAAGTGGCTAACAACGACCGGTTTCCTCGACAAGGTCGATGAAAATTTGCAAAAAGCGATGGGCTGACCCGCTTTTGACAGAATTGTAAAACGGCGCCATTTGGCGCCGTTTTTTATTGCAAATGGATCAGACTTCGACACACTGGCTGTCATGAAGATCGGCATCATCGGAACGGGTCAGGTCGGAGCGGCTTGCGCATTTGCGTGCGTGATGCGCGGGGTCGGTACACAGCTCATCCTCGTTGATCATAATCCTGCACTCGCCCGCGCGCAGGCGGAAGATATTCTCCACGCCACACCGTTTGCCCATAGTATCCCGGTGCATCATGGCCAGATAGAAGACCTTGAAGGCTGCGCCATCGTTATGATTGCAGCGGGCGTTCCTCAGGCTGATCCCAATGAAAGTCGTCTTGATTTGCTGGCACGCAACGCGCAGGTTTTTGCTGACATTGTTCCTCAAATCCTCGCCGCAGCACCAGATGCAATATTGCTAATCGCATCCAACCCGGTGGATGTGATGACCCAGATGGCCTTGGAGATCGCGCGTAAGTCAGGTTTGAGCGATCCGTCGCGCATCATCGGTTCGGGAACCATATTGGACACCGCTCGGTTCCGAACGCTGATCGCGGAAAAGCTGAACGTTTCCAGCCATTCAGTCCACGCTTATGTATTGGGTGAACATGGCGATTCTGAAGTGCTGCTTTGGTCAGATGTGAACATTGGGGCGGTTCCGCTCGAAGCGTTCTGCCAAGAACTCAATTGTACCCTGACTATGGACGACATTAGCGCCATTGATAACGGCGTTCGGCGGGCGGCTCATAGAATCATTGAGGGTAAGGGCGCGACATGGTTTGGCATTGGCGCCGGCATGGCCCGCATTGCACAGGCAATTCTCGGCGATGAGCGCGCTTTACTAACCGTATCAAGCATCACGCCTGACTTCACAGGCGGTACAGTCACATTCTCTGTGCCAAGGATCATCGGCGCTGACGGCGTCATCGCGACCGTGACGCCGCCGGTAAGCACTCAGGAAATGGCCGAGCTCAGCCGCAGCGCGGACATCATCCGCACGGCATGCGACGAACTAATGTCACACGCCAACATCTAGATTTAACCTATCCGGTCAGAAGGTCCTTGATCGCCTGCAGCGCGTCTTCCGGCTTACCGCCGGATGGACCACCAGCTTGCGCCATGTCCGGACGCCCGCCGCCACCCTTGCCACCAACTGCAGCGGATGCCGCTCTTACCAAGTCCACCGCGCTGATCGTTCCCGCCAAATCATCCGTAACACCGGCAACGATACTGATTTTGCCATCGTCGCCGGTGGCAACGAAGGCAACGACGCCAGAACCAAGCTGTTGCTTTGCCTCATCGGCCATTGGCTTCAAATCACGCGGCGAAACACCAGAAACGATGCGCGCCTGAAACACAGTACCGTTTAACGTCTCTGTGGCGTCAGTTTCAGCGCCACCGGTTGAGGGGCCTGCCATCGCAAGCGCCTTGCGCGCTTCAGTCAACTCGCGTTCCAACTTCTTGCGCTCGTCCAGCAAGGATTTGACCCGCACTGGCAGGTCAGCCGGAGCAGCTTTCAAAATATCGGCTGTCTCACGTAGCGTCGCGTCTTGTCCCTGCAGATGTTTGCGTGCGGTATCGCCCGTCAAAGCCTCGATTCGGCGAACGCCGGCCGAAACGGCGCTCTCCGAGAGTATGCTCACAAGACCAATTTCACCGGTTGAACCCACATGCGTGCCGCCGCAAAGCTCTACAGAATAGGTAGATCCGGCCTTTTCGCCGCGAACGGCTTCGCCCATCGCAACGACCCGGACCTCGTCGCCATACTTTTCACCGAAAAGCGCCATCGCGCCCGTTTTGCGCGCTTCGTCAATTGGCATCAGGCGTGTGGTGACAGGGCTGTTTTGCAAGACGATTTCATTGGCCATGTCGCCAACGATTTCCAACTCGTCGGGAGCGATAGTCTTTGGATGAGAAAAGTCAAAACGCAGCCGGTCTTCCGCCACCAATGACCCTTTTTGCGTAACATGATCTCCCAGCACTTCACGCAGTGCTTCATGCAGTAAGTGCGTCGCCGAGTGGTTGGACCGAAGCTTGCCTCGCCGTTCGTCATCAATAGCAAGTTCCAAGGCCGCGCCTACTTGCACAGTGCCCTTTTCCACCACAGCCCGATGGACAAAAACGCCTTCTGCCCGTTTTTGCGTGTCCTTGACACGAACAACAACACCATCACCGGACATCACGCCCCGGTCACCCTGTTGACCACCGGATTCAGCATAAAAAACGGTTTGATTGAGCACCAGATCGACATCATCACCTTCGGCAGCGGTTGACACTTCATTACCATCGACAACCATTGCGGTGACAACCGCTTCGGTCTTGGCGCGGTCATAGCCCAAAAATTCGGTAGCCCCGACCCGTTCGCGAACCGTAAACCACACCTTGTCTGTCGCGGCATCCCCGGAGCCTGACCAATTCGCGCGTGCTTCTGCCTTTTGGCGCTCCATGGCCACATCAAAAGCATCGGTATCAACACCAATGCCCCGACGACGCAGTGCATCCTGCGTCAAGTCCAACGGGAAACCATAAGTATCGTAAAGCTTGAAAGCTGTTTCTCCATCAAACTGATCGCCTTCGCTCAATCCATCACTGGCATCGGCCAATAGACCGAGACCGCGCTCAAGCGTCCGGCGGAAACGCACTTCCTCAAGCTGCAGCGTTTCCGTAATCAACGATTTGGCGCGGCTCAGCTCCGGGTAGGCATCCCCCATTTCGGCGATCAAAGCTGGCACCAAGCGGTGCATAAGCGGATCTGTTGAACCCAACAGGTGCGCGTGGCGCATGGCGCGGCGCATGATTCTCCGAAGCACATAGCCGCGCCCGTCGTTGGACGGCAAAACACCGTCGGCGATGAGGAATGACGATGCACGCAAGTGATCCGCAATTACCCGGTGGCTAGCCTGATTGTCACCGTCGGCCTTGGTGCCGGTGAGCGTTTGTGATGCATCGATCAAAGCCTTGAAAAGATCGATATCGTAATTGTCATGCACACCCTGCATGACAGCTGCAATGCGCTCCAGACCCATGCCGGTGTCAATCGAGGGACGCGGAAGGTCCTGTCGCTCATCTTTCGTGATCTGTTCAAATTGCATGAAGACGAGGTTCCATATCTCGATGAAACGATCACCATCTTCTTCCGGTGAACCGGGTGGGCCACCCCAAATATGGTCGCCATGATCATAGAATATCTCAGAACACGGACCACATGGACCGGTATCACCCATGGCCCAAAAATTATCACTCGTTGCAATCCGGATGATCCGATCATCGTGCAATCCAGCAATCTTCTTCCAAAGATCAAACGCATCATCATCCGTATGATAGACCGTCACCAAAAGACGATCCTTATCCAAACCAAATTCCTTGGTGATCAGGTTCCAGGCAAGCTCGATGGCTAACGGTTTGAAGTAGTCGCCGAATGAGAAGTTGCCCAGCATCTCAAAGAAGGTGTGGTGGCGCGCTGTATACCCGACATTGTCCAGATCATTATGCTTGCCGCCTGCCCGCACACATTTCTGCGATGTAACCGCGCGACTATAGTCTCTTTTCTCAAGGCCGGTAAAAACATTCTTGAACTGGACCATTCCAGCGTTGGTGAACATGAGGGTGGGGTCATTAAGCGGCACCAGCGGGCTCGACTCAACGATAGCATGATCATTGGACCCAAAATAATTCAGAAAGGCAGCACGTATGTCGTTGACGCCGCTCATATCGGTTCACCTATTAATTGCCTGAGCGATCAAAACCTGTGTATCGCTCTTGAGTTTGCGGAACCGCTGATTAGTCGAAAATGAAAGCCAATGTCCACAGCTCAGAACGGCGCAACAATCAAAATAGCGCCCCGTAACCGAAAGGCCACGGAGCGCCAATGCAAACACATTATCGTTGGTAATCAGCTCTTGTCTTCAGAGCCCTCAAAATCTTCGCCACCGCTAGCGGCAATCTTCTGCGTTTCCTCATCATGCAGCAATTGCTCAGCGATTAATCCGGCATTTTGCCGCAACGCCATTTCGATCTGATCGGCAACATCAATATTGTCACGCAGGAATTGTTTGGCATTTTCCCGCCCCTGCCCGAGCCGCTGGCTGTCATAGGAAAACCAGGAACCCGATTTTTCAACGATCCCGGCTTTTACACCCAAATCGATCAACTCACCCGTTTTGGAAACACCCTCGCCATACATAATGTCGAAAAGAACTTCTTTGAACGGCGGTGCAAGCTTGTTCTTCACCACCTTGATCTTGGTTTGGTTGCCAACAACTTCGTCGCGGTCCTTCACTGAACCAATGCGGCGGATATCCAAACGCACTGACGCATAAAACTTCAGCGCGTTGCCGCCGGTCGTCGTCTCCGGCGAACCGAACATCACGCCGATCTTCATGCGAATTTGGTTGATGAAGATCACCATTGTGTTGGAGCGCGAAATGGAGCCGGTAAGCTTACGCAGCGCTTGGCTCATCAACCGTGCTTGCATACCGGGCAATGAATCGCCCATCTCGCCTTCAATCTCGGCGCGCGGTGTCAAAGCCGCCACGGAGTCGATAACCAACACATCACAAGCGCCAGAACGCACCAGCGTGTCGGCGATCTCAAGCGCCTGCTCGCCATTGTCAGGTTGTGAAATCAACAAATCTTCAAGGCTGACACCGAGCTTGCGCGCATAAACCGGATCCAGCGCATGTTCCGCATCAACAAAGGCGCAAATACCACCATTCTTCTGCGCTTCGGCAACCGTATGCAGCGCCATGGTCGTTTTACCGGAACTTTCAGGACCATAGATCTCGATGATACGTCCTTTTGGAAGTCCGCCAACGCCAAGCGCGATGTCGAGCCCCAACGAACCCGTCGATACCGTTTCGATTTCAACAATCTGCTCACTTGCGCCCAAGCGCATAATCGAGCCCTTGCCGAAAGAGCGTTCAATCTGTGCGAGCGCCGCGTCCAATGCCTTGGATTTATCCACGCCTTTCCCCTCAACGAGCTTCAAATTAGCCTGTCCCATCATGTATCCCCTAAGTGCGCAAGTAAAAGCAGCGCGATTTAATCACACAAAATTTGTACCATTTTTGTTCTATTTTCGCAATATTACTAAATCATTGATATAAATGGATATTTAAAATTAGTTCCGTAAATGTTCTCAAAAAATTTGTTGTGGCCAAATCTTGTCGGCCGTCGAACGATAGCGCTATGGGAGAATCAGACCTCATGATAGGCGACATGAATGAGCGGCAAACACATAGTTGGTATCGGCGGCGCGCACGTTGATTGGATAGCTCAAATGAATGCACCGCATCTTCCCGGTGCTTCAACGCCGGGGCAAGTTCAAACCTATGTTGGCGGTTGTTGTTTAAATAGCCTGCGCGTCTTGGCTCAATTGGGGCCCGAGCACGTGGTCACAATGATTTCGGCACGCGGCGGTGATGCTCCCGGCGAACGTGTCCAAGCCGCCATTGAAGACGCAAATTTGCGCGATCAAAGTGGTATTTACCTCGACCGTAACTCGCCAACATATACTGCAATTTTAGATGAAAAGGGCGATGTCATTTCCGCGGTTGCGGATATGAGCCTGTATGAGGATGTGCTCCCGCGCCATTTGCGCCGCCTGGAAGTTCGCGAGACGCTTAAGCGCGCGGACGTTCTTGTCATTGATGCCAATTTGCCGGCATCGGCGATTGACCCCATTGTTCATGAATTTGACGGACTGACTGTTGGGCTCGCAATCTCGGCGGCCAAGGCCGAGCGGCTAAAAAACAGCGCAGCTTTGTTTGACATCACATTTATGAATAGGCGCGAGATGGGCGCCTTGGGCGATCTTGACCAATTGGGCTTCAAAACAACAATTGTGACCGATGAGACAAACAGTGTCGCGGTGCGTGACGCCGGGCACACTTACACGATACCTGTTCCGCCAATTGCTGATACCATCGACGTAACAGGCGCGGGAGACGCGCTGGCGGGCGCGACTTTGGCAACCCTTCTTCAAAGCAACGACCGGTCTTTAAATGAGGCAGTTGTCATCGGCGTCGCAGCGGCGAGAGAGACAATTCAAACACCAGGCCCGGTGGCCAATTTGAACCGGGATACACTTTTCCAAAAGGCGGCAAACGATGGTAGCTGATGTCAAGTTTGCACCCGAAATCGAAAATGCGCTGCGTGAAGGCGAACCCGTCGTCGCTCTTGAATCAACCATCATCACCCACGGCATGCCCTGGCCGGATAACGTCGCCATGGCAGAAAATGTCCAAAAGATCATCCGTCTGGAAGGTGCCCTGCCCGCAACAATCGCCGTCATAGATGGCACGCTTTTTATCGGCCTTGATGAAGACAACCGGGTGAAACTCGCCAGAACGGAAAATGCAATGAAGCTATCGCGCGCCGATCTGGCGTTTGCCATGGCCCGCAAAGCGACCGGCGGCACCACAGTCGCGGCAACAATGATGGCAGCTGCCAGCGTTGGCATAGGTGTGTTCGCCACCGGGGGCATCGGCGGTGTGCACCGCGGCGCCGAAACCGACTTTGACATATCCGCCGACTTGGATGAACTGGCTCGAACGCCGGTTACTGTGGTTTGCGCAGGCGCGAAAGCCATTCTGGATCTCCCCAAAACGCTGGAGGCACTTGAGACGCGCGGCGTTCCCGTAATCGCCTTCGGGCAAGATGAACTACCCGCATTCTGGTCACGTCAATCCGGACTAGCCGCGCCGCTAAGGCTCGACACAGTTCAAGAAATCGGCGATCTCGTCACAGCACGCAAGGAACTTCCCAGACTTGGCCACGGTGGCATACTAATTTGCAATCCGGTGCCTTCAGACAGTGAAATCCCACTGAACGAAATCAGCAAGCACATTGAGGAAGCGTTGGCGCAAGCCGATGAAGCTGGCGCAAAGGGAAAGGACGCGACCCCGTTTCTGCTCGCCAAGATTGTCGAATTGTCCGGTGGAAAAAGCCTGCAAACCAACATCGCTTTAGTGGAAAACAATGCCCGGCTGGCTGCGAAAATCGCAATCGACCAGACAAAGCGCCATAAACGGCCCCGCATCGGATTTGTGTAGTTCGATCGATCCAAAAAAGAGCCGGCACACATTGTGCCGACCAGTTGTAGTTAGCTGTAGACAAGTTAGCCGCCCTTGAAGGGCTGGCTCGACCGGAACTTTTCTAGAAAACGATGCACTCGGAAAAGTCGGTCACATTAAAGTCACTGAGCCTTTCTGGATTGGAAAGCGCTAATCCGCTCGCGGCAACCGTCACCTATAACGGCCAAAAAATCGGCTCGGGCGCAGCGTTCGGCATCTAATCCGATCAGCATCAATTCGAGCGGAACCGCCGGCATGACAAACACCGCTTCCAACATGAACGGCAAATAAATGTTGCCTTCAACGACGGTTCAATCTTGACTGGTCATAAGGTTGTTGCCGCTTCGGCATCAACATCTAGCGAGGGAACGAACTCATGAAACTCAAGACAGCACTCATCGGCGCAACTATTGCACTCTCAACATCAACCGGCGCGTTCGCCCAAAGCATCGAACTCACCACAGGTATCGGCTTTGGCGACACGCGAGCTTTGGCGCAGGCACAGGCCGTGCGAGCTTGGGTCAACCAATCAATTATCGACCATGGATCGGGTGATTGGAATACCGCATTCAAAGGACCAGTCGAGTGCGCGCAACAAACGCCGACGACCGGCGGTGGCGTGACTACCCAAGGTATTGGTTTCGAAGGTGATCAAAACGCAGCTTGGGTTTGCACGGTGTCTGGCCTGCCAGCATCTGCTTTGGTTCCAGGCTGAATAAGCCAAACCAAACCACTCAAAATAAAAAACCCCGCGACCCTTCAAGGGCGCGGGGTTTCTTTCTTCCAAGAACCCTTCTTAAGAAGCCTACTCAGCCGCCTCGAATTGGTTCATGGTGTTATCCTTGCCACCTGCGAGCAGCGCAGCTTCACCAGCAAAATACTCTTTGTGATCATCACCAATATCAGAGCCAGCCATATTCTGGTGCTTGACGCAGGCGATACTCTGGCGGATTTCTTCGCGTTGAACTTGCTTGACGTAGCCGAGCATCGCTTCGTCGCCAAAGTAGCGCTTGGCCAGATTGTCGGTCGATAGAGCGGCTGTGTGGTATGTCGGCAAAGTAATCAGATGATGGAAGATGCCCGCTTCCCGCGCTCCGTCAGCTTGGAAGGTCCGGATTTTTTCATCTGCTTCGGCTGCCAAATCGCTCTCGTCATACTCAACGCTCATCAGCTTTTCAGGATCGTAGGCAGAAACGTCTTTGCCTGCTTCCTTCCACTCCTCAAGGACCTGCTGGCGGAACTTCAATGTCCAGTTGAAGGACGGTGAATTATTATAAACCAACTTGGCATTTGGCATAACCTCACGGATGCGGCGAACCATGCCACCGATTTGACCAACATGCGGCTTTTCCGTTTCGATCCAAAGAAGATCAGCACCGTTCTGCAGCGATGTAATACCATCAAGCACGCAGCGGTCTTCACCTGTACCCGGTTTGAACTGGAACAGATTGGACGCCAAGCGTTTGGGGCGAAGAAGCTTGCCATCGCGTTTGATGACAACATCGGATGACTGGAGGTCTTCTGCTGACACCTCTTCGCAATCCAAAAACGCATTGTACTGATCTCCAAGATCGCCTGCCTCGTGGGAATAAGCGATCTGCTTGGTCAGCCCTGCCCCAAGGGAGTCTGTTCGTGTGACGATAATCCCATCATCAACACCCATTTCAAGAAACGCGTAGCGACAAGCACGGACTTTCGCCAGAAAGTCTTCGTGCGGAACGGTCACTTTACCGTCCTGGTGGCCACATTGCTTCTCGTCGGAAACCTGATTTTCGATCTGCAGCGCGCATGCGCCCGCTTCGATCATTTTCTTCGCTAGAAGATATGTTGCCTCGGCATTACCAAAGCCAGCGTCAATATCGGCAATGATCGGAACAACATGCGTTTCATGATTATCGATCTGCTTTTGGATAGACGCAGCTTTAACTTCGTCGCCTGCCTCGCGCGCGGCATCCAAATCGCGGAAAAGACCGCCCAGCTCGCGTGCATCCGCCTGGCGCAGGAATGTGTACAGCTCCTCGATCAGTGCAGGAACCGACGTCTTCTCATGCATTGATTGGTCAGGCAGCGGACCGAATTCGGACCGAAGAGCGGCGACCATCCAACCAGACAAGTACAGGTATTTGCCCTTTGTGGTGCCAAAATGCTTTTTGATGGAAATCATCTTCTGCTGGCCAATGAATCCATGCCAACAACCCAATGATTGGGTGTATTGCGATGGGTCTGCATCATACGCAGCCATGTCCCGGCGCATAATACCCGCTGTGTATTTGGCAATGTCCAGCCCGGTTTTAAACCGGTTCTGCAGACGCATGCGCGCTACATATTCCGGATCGATTGCATTCCAGGGTGACCCCTGCGCAGAGATCAACTCTTTCGCCGTCCCAATCTCTTCTTGATAGCTCATTTGCTCGTTCCTCGCGGTTATGGCGCCCCTTGGACGCATCACTTGTAAAAGCTTGTAAACCGGCTGCTGATGCTTGCCTTGGGCGACACCAGCAACCTGTTCTCATGCCGTTTTATGGGGCTTTAATGGCTTCTGATGTGCGAAAATGCACGGATAACCTCCACGATAGGGAGAAAAACCCTGTCAAAAGGCCGCTATCTCGCAACTGCACACTGTAAACGTGTCACAAACTTTACAAAAGGAGATATTACAATCTATTACAAACGCCCTTTTTATTGGATATTGTGTGCTGCAGCATAATGATGCGACCTCCAAGCGGGGTCGTCGGGCAGGCACGCAGTCACATGTGTTTGATAGCCCCCGCGTCAAACATATGGTCTTTCCGGCTTGGTGCGGTGGGGGCACCACCGCACCGCCCTACTTTTATTCAGCCCAACCGTAAGGCCGCACAAGACCCACTCTAAAGCGGGATGTTATCGTGCTTCTTCCACGGGTTCTCCAAAACCTTGTTGCGAAGGAGGCGTAGCGCCCGCGCAACCCGGCGGCGGGTTGACCGAGGCATGATGACCTCATCGATATAACCGCGCTCGGCAGCCACAAATGGCGACAGGAATCGGTCTTCATACTCTTTTGTATGTGCCGCAATCTTATCGGGATCATCCATGTCCTTGCGGTGTATGATCTCTACCGCACCTTTGGCCCCCATCACTGCAATCTCGGCAGACGGCCAGGCGTAATTCATATCTCCACGCAAGTGCTTTGACGCCATGACGTCATAAGCGCCGCCATAGGCTTTTCGCGTAATGACTGTGATTTTTGGCACTGTCGCCTCGCCATAGGCGAAAAGAAGTTTGGCGCCATGCTTGATGAGGCCACCATACTCCTGCGACGTACCCGGCAAAAAGCCGGGCACATCGACAAAAGTGACAATTGGGATGGAAAACGCATCGCAGAAGCGGACAAAACGTGCAGCTTTCCGGCTGGCATCGCTGTCCAACACGCCTGCGAGAACAAGCGGTTGGTTGGCGACAAAGCCGGTTGTACGGCCTTCGATGCGGCCAAAACCGACGACAATATTTCCGGCAAAGTCTCTTTGTACTTCAAAGAAATCGCCCTCATCCACCGTCTTAAGGATCAGTTCTTTGATGTCGTACGGCTTGTTTGCGTTCTCCGGCACAAGTGTGTCCAGCGACGTGTCGTCGTCCGTCACCGATTGAACACACTCAATTTCGGGCAATTCCGATGTGTTAGAAGTCGGCAATAAGTCGATCAAACGACGCATTTGCAGAAGCGCCTCAACATCATCGTCAAAAGCACCATCAGCAATCGATGACTTGGAGGTGTGCACTTTCGCACCGCCCAACTCTTCCGCGCTCACGGTCTCGTTGGTCACCGTTTTCACCACATCGGGACCGGTGACGAACATGTAAGAGCGATCGCGCACCATGTAGATAAAGTCGGTCATTGCCGGCGAATAAACATCACCGCCTGCGCAAGGGCCCATAATGACCGATATCTGAGGGATAACGCCTGACGCCAAAACATTTCTCTGAAACACTTCAGCATACCCACCAAGTGCGGCCACGCCCTCCTGAATGCGCGCACCGCCAGCATCATAGAGCCCGATAATCGGAGCGCGGTTCTTAAGCGCCATATCTTGGATCTTCATGATTTTCTGTGCATGGGTTTCAGAGAGCGAACCGCCGAACACAGTGAAGTCTTTGGCAAACACAAAGACGGTGCGCCCGTTGATGGTACCCCAACCCGTCACCACACCATCGCCCGGAATTTTTGTATTTTCCATCCCGAAATCGGTACAGCGGTGCTGCACAAACATGTCGAACTCTTCAAAAGAGCTGTGATCGAGTAAAACCTGCAAGCGTTCACGGGCGCTCAATTTGCCCTTCGCATGTTGAGCATCGATGCGCCTTTGCCCGCCACCCATAACGGCTGTGGCGCGCCGATCCTGCAATTCATCAAGAACCGTTTTCATTTATCCCCCAACGCGCATGTATATTGTTCCTCTTCTAGCACGTTGTTACCGCGCAAATGGCGCTCAATGAAACCAAACTTTGGCCGTAAGGATCAGCGCGCGAGGACAGCGTCAACAAGGTCAGACGCTGCCTTCATTTGGGTCCACTTCCAGGCACGCATGGCTTTGGCCTCAGCATCATCGCCCCATTGCTCGATATTGAAGTCCTCATCGACGTGCGCTGCGGCCCACGCATCTGCCGCATCAACTTCGCCATCATAAACAGCAAAACCCAAAACCGCCGACCCTGTTAACGTGGTCATCGAATGAAGGGCGGCCAACACCAACGGGTCTTTGATTTGACTGATCAACACACCAAATGCCGCAATCGTAGACTTGGGCTGGGTGACATGCATGATCCCCTCGGCGAGCACAAAACGGCTTGCTAACCTCGAACCCAGCCAATCCAGCATTGGGTCCCAAGCTTCAGACTGCCTCGATACAAGAGCGTCCGGACTTTCCGCCCGGTAGCAAAGCAGATCGGAACCGGCAAAACGAACAACATCCTCGGCGACTGCTTGCATATCAGTTGCAACGCCATCGATCGCGGTATTGAGCAAACGGTAGAGCGGCATGTTTTTGGGATCGATATATTCTTCCTGCGCGTCAAACTCATCGGCCAACAGTTGAGCACCAGCAGCGGGTAAAAAGACCCTTTTCTGTCCCGGCGTCTTCACCACGCGGCCATCCAGCGCAACTTCGTGGCCGCGTTCCCCCTCTTGAACGCTAACATTCGTGTAGAAGCGTTTTGGCAATGGGGTTTTCGACGCTTGTCGGGCAGCCTCAATCGGATTCGTCGCCGCCGCTTCAAGGTCACCCAAAATATCGCGCATGATTGTTTCAAACCTTTCTGTGACCAACCCTTCGCAAGGTGGCCTCCCGCGTGCAATAATCATCTGCGATTCGAGATGCAACCAAGTGCACCATGGACAATAGCAACGACCTCTTTGGCGCCGCACCAGCGCCCAAAAATAACGCGCAGAGCGCGCCATCAAAACCAGCCGCCAATCCGGCGCCGAGCGCTGGCGGAGAAGGCTATGACGCGTCGTCAATTGTGGTTTTGGAGGGCTTGGAACCGGTTCGCCAACGCCCGGGCATGTATATCGGCGGCACCGACGCCAAGGCACTACATCATCTGTTTGCCGAGGTCATCGACAATTCGATGGACGAAGCCGTCGCAGGCCACGCCACTTTCATAGATGTAGAGATTGATGCCGACGGATACCTCTCTGTGGCAGACAATGGTCGTGGCATTCCCGTCGACCCGCACCCGAAATTCAAGGATAAATCAGCGCTGGAAGTCATCATGACCACGCTGCACGCGGGCGGTAAATTCAACGGCGACGCCTATGAAACCTCGGGCGGCCTACATGGTGTGGGTGTATCCGTGGTCAATGCGCTTTCGGACGACCTTGAGGTGGAGGTAGCGCGAAATCGCAACCTCTATCGGCAAACATTCTCGCGGGGCAAAGTCCAAGGGCCGATCGAAGACCTAGGTCCCGTCCATAACCGACGTGGAACAAAAGTCCGGTTCCACCCCGATGCGCAGATTTTCGGTCAGGGTGCCAAGTTTAACCCCGAAACGCTCTATAAGATGGCGCGGTCAAAGGCCTATCTTTTTGGCGGCGTCGAAATTCGGTGGACATGTGCACCCGAGCTACTCACCGAAAAATCGAAAATTCCACCCAAAGCTACGTTTCACTTCCCGGGCGGACTGAAAGACTATCTCGAAGCCTCACTATCGGGCGATCACCGCGTAACCGATCAGATTTTCGCTGGGAAATCCGACAAAAGTTCCGGCCATGGCGCGGTTGAATGGGCCATCACCTGGCATACCGGTGATGGAATTGTTTCGTCCTATTGCAACACCATTCCCACCGGCGATGGCGGCACGCATGAGGCAGGCTTTCGCCAAGCGATCACGCGCGGGCTTAAGGCATATGGGGAGCTGACCGGCAACAAGCGAGCCTCTATCATCACCACAGATGATGTGATGATCTCCGCCGCCGCCATGCTTTCAGTCTTTGTGCGCGAACCTGAATTTGTCGGCCAGACAAAAGACAAGCTGGCGACCGTGGAAGCGCAGAAAATCGTTGAGAACGCTGTACGCGATCCATTTGACCACTGGCTGGCCGCGTCGCCACAAGAGGCAAACCGGCTTCTTGAATGGGTTATGGAGCGCGCTGATGAGCGTGTTCGTCGGCGCAAAGAAAAAGAAGTCACCCGCAAATCAGCAGTACGCAAATTGCGTTTGCCCGGAAAGTTGGCCGACTGCACCCAAAATGCGGCTGCGGGCGCCGAGCTGTTTATTGTTGAGGGCGATTCGGCCGGTGGATCGGCAAAACAAGCGCGTAACCGTGCGCTCCAAGCCGTGTTGCCGCTGCGCGGTAAGATCTTGAATGTCGCCTCAGCGGGTCGTGAGAAGATGGGTGCCAACCAACAGATCGGCGACATCATCCAAGCACTTGGCGTGGGCACCGGCACCAAATATCGCGATGAAGACTTACGCTACGAGCGGATCATTATCATGACCGATGCCGACGTGGACGGCGCGCATATCGCTTCATTGCTGATCACATTTTTCTTCCAGGAGATGCCGGACTTGGTCCGCAACGGCCATCTCTTTCTGGCTGTTCCGCCGCTCTACAAACTCACGCAGGGCAACCGGTCGCTTTATGCACGCGATGATGCGCATCGCGCCGAGATCATGGAGCGCGAGTTTAATTCAACCAAAAAAGTCGAGGTTAGCCGATTCAAAGGCTTGGGCGAAATGCTGCCCGCTCAGCTAAAAGAAACCACGATGGACCCGAAGAAACGTTCGTTGCTGCGCGTGGAAATTGATGAGCTGGATCCTGCGACCACCAAACGGGCCATCAACGACATTATGGGAACCAAGCCAGAAGCACGTTTCCGGTTTATCCAAGACAATGCGGAATTTGCCCGCGATTTGGTGGACGTTTAATCCTAAGCTGCGTTGGCTGTTGCAACCGCTCGCGCGTGGCTGCGGGCATTGTTGCGCACTTCATCGAGGTAGATGGACCGCAACAGCCCCTCAATATCATCATTGGCATAATCATGGGCTTTTGCAGACGAAGTCATCGCCTCAATGATCGTGTACGTGATCTCCTGCGCGCCGGATTGAGAGCGCCCTTGGCTAACGGCGCGCCATTGCCTGACAGCTACAGTCAAAACCTCGGCAACCTTTTCGCCAAGCTTTGCTTTTGCAAAAACGCCATGCAATTGCCCTTCTCTTGCCGAGGCAAGCGCATCGATGACCATATCGCGCGCCAAACCGGAAAGATCAGCCACAACCGCGCCGACAAAATCGAGGTGACCGTGGCAAGCAGCGCGCATAATCAACGCGGTCGTTAGCTGGCCGTCGGCGCGCAATGCATCAACAAGCTGCTCACAATCCGCACCGTGCACGGATGACAAGAGCCGGTTGATAGCCGGTTGGAGCGCTGCTTCTGAAGTCACTTTTGCACGGCCCGCGCCCAGCAATTCGGCGACAAACGCATTTTCTGACAAAGCGCGATTAACAGCCACCAGTAGATGGTAACGCAGCAATGGCTCCAAATCTGGTAATTCGAGTAGCGCCGCGCGAACCTGCTCTTCTTGTGCAAAGCGATCGACGAGAATTCTTCTGCATTCTGCACAGATGCGGGCGTTGCGATTCTCGATCAAGGCGGCGGCGGCATCTGGCCCGGCGTATCGCGCCAATGCTAGCGCCAGCATGCGCCCAACCTGCGGTCTTTGTGCGATCAAAGACTGCAGCCGCGGATCACCGGAGCGTACACGATCAACGAGATCGGTTTCACGGATACGGGGCGAGCGCACCACAATCAAAGAGGCGATATCAAATCGGTCAGCCAGTAAGGCGACAAGAATCTGTTCAGGCGCATGCGGACTTGTAGCCAAAGCCTCCGCAAGCGAGAGGCGAACACGGGGCGAAGGATCATCAACCAAGTCCGTCAAAGCGGCATCTGCAGCGCACCGCTCTTCAAACGACATGTCAGAAACCAGATAAGCCCGAGCGAGCGCTGACGCAGCAGCCGACCTCTTGGCAACGTCGGCTGTCTCTTTCCAATTCAAGAATCGTTTAACAATTATTGGGGCGTCACTTTGCGTCATGAGCACATAGTGAACGGCAAATGGTTTAAGTTTCGTTCACCATGATCAGCAATACTTTATTAATGCAAGGTGAGGCGCCCGCGACGGCCGCCTCGTCCCGATCAGCTCCGCCTTCTATTGCGGTAATAAGAATGACGGCAGCACGCCACCATCAATTTCTACCACTGCCTCAAGCTCACTCATCGCTTCCTGTAGCTTTTTAAGGCGCATAGCAGCTTGCGCTTCGAACTCGGAGCTGACGTCAGGCTCATTTTGAAGAACAATATTGAACCATTCTTTTGCCAGCGAAGGCTCCTTTTCTACGCCAAACCCTAGCGCCAGATGGTGCTCCGGAAACTCAGCATATGCCATGTAATCCAACGCGGTCAAAATGAGCGCAGAGCCGATCGCAAGTTGGATGCGGTTACTTCTGTAGCCAACACCAAGGCAAACCTGCGCAATACCTTTCAAACCCTCAGCATCCAGCTCGGTTCGCTCAATAAAGCGAGATGTCGCGTCCAACACCTCGGCCGGGGATCGCGTTGGCAACTGCTCGACCAGCGACGTAAAGGCAGGTTCGAAAGCGAAACACTGCTCTGCAATTTCTGCGCTCGAAAAGTCGGTGATGCTTGAAATGAGCGCTGCACTTTGCTCTTTGGCAGACTCTTTGGCCTCGCAGAAAATAGGGCCTGAAGCCAAAGAAAGCCGAACTTCGGATAGCCTGCTTTTTGGCCTGTTCCCTGCTGCAGCCAGCTCAAACTGCTCCGCGCAAAAAACAGCAAGCGGTCTCAGCTCGGCCCTGACAAACGGGCTGGAAGTGTCTGCGTCTGTCGCTGGCGAACTCGGCTGAATAGGCGCCAAAGCTGCTGTTTGCTCAGAAGAAACGTCACCAGTCGCAGCCACCGCAGTTTCTGCGGCTTGTTCGGCTTGGAAAGCTTTCAGCAGCCCCCTAATCCCATCCGGCTCTCTGATCGCTGCAAGTCTCGTCTCGGACGGGCTAGTCTGTGCCTTTTCATACGACTCCAACAAAAAAAGTGTTTGATCATCTTCAAGCACTCGAGACGCTGGAAAACCCATGTAATTTTGAAACGCATTCATCGCCGAACGCGTTCGGATGCCGACAATTCCATCAACCGGGCCAGACTTGAAGCCAAAGAAATTGAGGGCGGCCTGAATGCGGCGATTATTTGCAGCCACAGCGGCTGGATCGGTCGCAGCAAGACGCTGTTCAATTTCATTGAGCGCCTCGGCGGTTTTCTCATTTACGATGCTTTGGATCTCTTGCTGAATTCTTCCGCGCATGGTTTGCGCACCGATCGGTTGCGCCAACACAGATTGTAGCGACACTGACGTCGCTAATGTGGCCAACAACAACACAGTAGGTTTTTCGAAAATTCTCATATCACTTCCCAGATTGAAACAGCGGGATGATATGCGCGGCACGAGGCGACATTGGGGACGAAAATTTTCGAAAAAGTGACGAGAGTGTGTTGTCCTGGTCTTATTCTGAAGGACGCTTCATAACGAAAACTGGCCCTAACTCGCCAAAGTCTCTGTAACCGAGCCGCATGACCGGCCTGGCTTTGCCGGTGTCAAAAAGCCCCTCGGCCAAGAAGTCATCATCAATATGAACACCGACCACTTGCCCGAACACTGTGTGCGTATCCAACGGTGTGCCATCAACGTCTTTTTGGGTCAGAATTTGAGTGACGCGACACTCAAGCACTGCAGGGCAATCAGCGACGTAAGGAGCGCTCGTCGCCACGCCGTCAGCCATCGGGAGGCTGGCATACTCAAACTCGGATACTTCGCGTGCAAGGTTTGCCGATGTTTTGTTCATTTGCTCCATTTGAGCCGCAGAGACAAAATTGCAGGCAAACTCACCTGTTTCAGCGGCATTGGCGACGCTATCCTTCCAGCCTTCTGACGAAAACATTACGATCGGTGGTCGACCAACGACCGCGTTGAAAAAGGAATAAGGAGCGAGATTGCTTTGCCCATCCGCGGAGCGAGATGAAATCCAGCCGATAGGTCTTGGCGCGACAATAGCCTTGAACGGATCATGCGGCAGCCCATGGCCGTCTTCGGGCTTGTAAAACATGTGGTTCAAGCCTCCTGAGGTGCCGTCATCGGCGCGGGCCCAGCATAGTCGCTCACTTTTGCGGTCGCATCAGGCCTCGGCCGTTCCGGGATTTTCGCATCGGTCGAACCAATATGAACGATCCCTGCCATCCGTTCATGCGGTTCAAGGCCAAGGATCGCTCGACCTTGCGCATCATCACTGTACCAGCCCGTGACCCAGTTGGCGGCAAAACCGGCGGCAGTAGCCGCGGTTACAAGGTTCATGCACACAGCCCCGGCCGATAAAAATTGCTCCCACTCGGGAATGTGGGAGCTGGTATCCACAGCTGAAACCACGCCGATAGCCAAAGGTGCTCGGTTGAGCCTGTTCTTTTCGCGCTCTAAATCGGCATCGCCTAACGGCCCGCGCATAGCAACAGCGCGTTCAGCGAGCTTCGCACCGATGGCCATGGCATGCTCCGGTCTGTAAGTAACCAATCGCCAAGGTTCCAAACGACCATGGTCTGGAACGCGAAGCGCAATCGATAACAAGCGAGCAAGCGTTTTGTCATCTGGTCCGGGCTCTCGGAACATGGACAACGGTATCGATTGACGCTGCGCCATAAAATCCAACACGGTTTCGTTCGACATAAAGACCCCACCGAAAAATGCATGAAAGACATGCCTTGAAATTGCCACCCAAATTGCGTCAAAGCTGAGTCATGCGCATAAATAGAAGCAAAAGATTGGTCGCTCTTACGTTTATTGCAACGATTCTTGCAACCGCCAGCGTGGCGGCGCAGGAGCAACTTGATTTGCCAGAACTCGATTTACAGCAATTGGCACCCTATGCACCGCCAACATCTCCTTCCGCGGAAGCTAATGCATTCACGCCAACTGTGACACTCAACGCAACGTTGACCGCTGATGGGGCGCCGGTCGAGGCCGGGTTAATATGGCGGGTATTCGGCATTGTGCCAGGACCAGACGGCAAACTGCCGCTGATAGCTACAGCCCAAGGTGGGACCTCTCAGATCTCGTTGGAACCTGGCGGCTATTATGTGCACACAACGTTTGGGCGGGCCAGCGCATCGACCCGACTTGATCTGGGACTTGAGCCGAAGACGCAAACAGTGGTGCTCAATGCCGGAGGTCTGCGCCTGGATGCCATGCTGCCAGATGGTAGCCGCATGCGCCGCGAACAATTGCGTTTCGATATTTATGACGGTCTTGTCAACGAAACCACAGGTGAGCGCGCGCTGATTGTGCCTGATGTGCCGGCAGGCCGCGTTATTCGCTTGCCGCAAAGCACCTATCATGTGGTTTCACGCTATGGCGACATCAACGCCGAAATTCGGGCTGACTTGCGCGTACAGGCAGGCAAAACCGTTGATGCGTCCATCGAACATCTTGCAGCGCAGGTTACGCTGAACTTGGTCCGCGACGACAATAGTTTCCCCTTGCCGGACACAGCTTGGTCTGTGCTGGATTCATCGACAGGTGACATCATCAACGAAAATATCGGCGCTTTTCCCTCCATGGTGTTGGCAGCTGGTGAATACACCGCAATTGCCAAACACAGGGACCGATTATTCCGACGTGAGTTTACCGTTACCGCAGGCCGCGACATTACCATCCGAATTCGCACCAATACGGACGAAGTGACTGGCGACCGCTAGTTGACTATCCGCAAGGTGCTGACTTTTTAGGTGTTTTGGCCCGTAATTGGCGGCCAGATGGATCAAGAGCAAAAACCGCGTTGTAGAGCAAATCCAGCAGGTCTTTGCGATCCTTGAGCTGGGAAAGCGTTTCCCAATGAAGCGGCTCGCCAATCCAAGCCTTAATCTGCTTGCCATAAAGGCGCTGAAATTCGCGTATCAGCAACGAGGTGCGCAAAGTCAGTGAAAACTGGCTGACCAAGTGAAAAAGCCGCCCGTTTTGGCCATCAAAATAGACCGGTATCACAGATGCCTGAGCGCTCTGCACCAGCTTGGCGACAAAAATTTTCCACGGTAAATCTCGGGCACGTCCGATGCCCTTGGGCGCAGTAGCCACACCGCCGGACGGGAAGATGATGATCGTGACGCCTTCTTTGAGTAGTCTGACAGCCTCCTTGCGGGTTGCCAAATTCAAGGCCAGCGCCTCTTTCGACTCTTCAAAGGAGATGGGCAGCGAATAGGGCCGGATCTCCGGCACCTTCAACAGGTCATTATTGATAATAACACGAAACGGGCGCCCCAGCTTCTCGGCGAGCGATAGAAAAGCGATGCCGTCGCCAATACCGTATGGGTGGTTGGCGACCATCACCAGCGGCGTATCGGGCAAATCTCGTGGCGGCCACTGGCCGCCGGCAGCATCAAGCTTCACTTCGATCAGATTGAGCATCTCAGTAAAAACGGTGTCCGTTTTGCCGAAAATCTCATTACGCCAATATTCGTAGAGATCGGCCAGCTTTTCGCGACCAGATGCGTTCTCAACCGTACGAATGAACCACCGTTTCAGCGGCGGGTCATTCGGCCGTGCATAGGACAATTCCTGAAATCGAGTGTCTTTAGACATGAGCTCACAATGCGAAAACGCCGTGGCGACAATACGCCCTGCCTTCACTCCTCCCCCTCAAATATAGACAATATAGCGGCCAAGGACAAAAATTTATTGCATCAGCCGCTTCAAATCTGGCGGTGTCGCCTCCTCAGACAAGGAGCTAATAGCTTCATCCAAAGTCATCGGTGTTTGATCGCGTGAACCAAGGCGTCGGATATTGACGGTATTGCCCTCAGCTTCCCGCATGCCAACCACAACGATCACCGGCACCTTCGTTACGGAGTGTTCACGCACCTTGTAGTTGATTTTCTCGTTGCGGAAATCGGTATCCACTTCCAGACCCGCTGCACGCAATT
>JBCBYO010000043.1:0-22824 GCA_039815825.1 Pseudomonadota bacterium | reverse complement strand
AAGGGCCGGAAAAACCGGCCCTCTTAATGCACTTATGCGTTGAGTTGGGCTTACTCGACCCAGCCACGCTCGCGGTAGTAACGCACAGCACCATCGTGGAGCGGTGCGGACAAACCGTCAGAGATCATCGCGTCCTCGGACAGATTGTTGAAAGCTGGATGGAGGCCGGTGAAATCCGAGAAGTTGTCAAAAACGCCTTTGACCACGGTGTAGACGATCTCTTCGTCGACAGCTGCAGAGGTGATGAATGTTGCACCAACACCAAATGTTGTCACGTCTTCATCGGTACCATTGTACATCCCTCCGGGGATCACAGCTGTACGATAGTAGCTGTTGTCTTCGATCAGCTTGTCGATTTCCGGACCTGTTACATCAATAAGTTTCGCATCGCAGGTGGTGGAAACTTCGGTGATCGCTGCAGCTGGGTGACCAACTGTATAGATCATTGCATCGATCTGGCCGTTGCAGAGCGCTTGCGCCATTTCCGCACCTTGGAACTCAGTCGCTACCGCGAAATCACTCATCTCAATGCCGAACGCGGCCATAACAACTTCCATCGTCGCGCGCTGTCCGGAGCCCGGATTGCCGACATTGACGCGAAGACCCTTAAGATCATCAAAAGAGTCAACCTCGGAATCGCCTGGAACAATCAGCGTAAAAGGCTCTGGGTGGACGGAAAAGACGGCGCGCAGGTCTTCAAAGGCGCCAGCTTCTTCAAAGCGTGATGTGCCATTGTAGGCATGGAACTGCCAATCAGATTGTGCGACGCCGAATTCAAGTTCGCCTGAGCGAACGGTATTGATGTTGAAGATTGATCCACCAGTTGACTCAACTGAACAGCGGAACCCATGGTCGCGACGGTTCTGATTGACCAAACGGCAGATAGCGCCGCCAGTCGGATAATAAACACCGGTCACACCGCCGGTGCCGATGGAGAAGAATTGCTGTTGTGCGCTTACGCTGGTTGAACCAGCCGCCGTCGCAATTGCAACACCAGCGGCGAAAACCACTTTCTTTGATACTTTCATACCTAACTCCCAATTTGATGCCGACCCACAGTAGTGCGGCCATCAAGGCCGCGATGGGCCTCGACCCGCAGCCTAGGCGCAACTGGCGCGCGTGTGCAAGCTTTGTCGGCAGTGATCTTCACTCAGTGACGTCGAACCGCACCCTGACTACCCAAGAGACAGGAGATCTCTCTATTGTCTTAAATCAGGCCGCACGATTTGTAGCTTCCTTAAATCGGTCAAATGTTTTCCCCGAGCGGGCTCGACCGCCTACCGTCTAATTGTCGCTCTGGCGGCCTATGGCATCTGCAAGTCCGCTCACAGCCATTTCAATGGCCTGCAGATAATCCATACCGTCAGTGGGTTGAGCCAACGGTGAGAACGTTACGCTGGTAACGCCAAGTTCGGCTATGGCTTCGACAGTGCCTGCAGATGGCTCTGCTTCCCATATCAATATGCGGGCGCCTGTTTCGCTTACGAGTTTCTCCAAGTCTTTGACTTGTTCATCACTGGGTTCTGATCCCGCGTCCCATTCCAAGGCGCTGATTGGAACAGCATAGCGCCGTGCAAAATACTGGTATCTGGGATGTGTCGCTATCAGATGGACATCCGTTGATCCGTTCAGTGCTTTCTGCGTCTGATCATCGAGCATTTCAAGATCAGCGCTTAGCGCGTCGAAACTGTCTTCTACATCGTTAGCGTCGACGAGGCCTAGGCGGATGGCCGCCGCCATAATGGCTCGCGCTTGCGCAATGGCGAGTGTTGGATCGAGCCACGTATAAGTTGCGATCCCTTCATGGGTGTGCTCTCCACCATCCCCATGGCTATGGACAATCGACTCCGTGACGATCAATTGATCCTTAATGCCCGCAGATGTGTCCACCAGTTTCGACCTTGGCAGCGATACCCTATCCACCCAACTGGCAAAACCGGCACCGTTGAGCAGAATAAGATCGGCTGCTTGGATGTTGCTGATGTCGGCAATGGTGGGTCTCCAAAAGGAGGGATCAACACCCTCAGGCACAGGAAAGACGACGTCAGCTCTCTCGCCCAAAAGCCGCTCGGCGATGTACTGAAGCGGATAGTTGACCGCGACAACGGACAATCGATCATTGGCCAGCCCGATATTTGCGGACAACAAAAAGACGAGTAGCGACGTCAAAAACATCGACGGATGTGAAGTCGTCAACTGCCGCATTTGCTCACAATATCTTCGGGTGTCACAATCCAGTAATTCTCGTGGCTGCCAGTATCGACCTCGATAACAAGGCCGCTGGAATGATCGACGCTGGTAAGAGGAATAGCGGCAGTCCCATCATCCCCAAGCTGCAACGTCTGGAGCAACTGATTATTGCCATCCAGCACCCGAATATCACCTTTTATCGCGAGCCTGCCATTGGAGAATTTGGCTTCTACATTGACGGCTTCGCAATCGACTGAAGCAAACACGACCAATTTATGGGCGGCCGCATTTGTTGCAATGATCGCAAACAGGCAGATTAGGATAAGGCGCTGGATCAATTGCCGGTCCAATCCTCAAAGCGGACCCAAATAACAGCGCCAAGTTCAACTGCCTTTTCGACCCCGTCTTGGGGCAATGTGTAATCAGCTGTGTTAAGCGCAGCAAAACCCCACCATCCATCAGACGGCGGCGCGTAGGTGAAAACGCCGTTCGCATCAGCTTTAACCGTCTGAGTGATCATCAAATCGTCCGGGGCGGTTGCGCTGCCATCTTCATTGAAAAATTCAACCTCAACTTCGGCGTATGGAACCGCCTGGCCATCGAGTTTGACTATACCCTGAAACACATTGTGCTCCCAAAGGCCAAAGGGCTTGGTCAATGGGACGATTTCGGTCTTCAGATCAAGCTCCGTGTCCCAGCCATCATCATCTCCGTAGGCCGTAACGTAAGTCTTGGTGTAGTGAATAATGAAGGCATCTTCTGCCGGTTCCCAGTAGGGTCTTGGCTCCATCGAAAAAATGTAGGTACCGGGCCGTTCCAGCGGATATTCCAGCGTATAGCCTTGCTCATCCATAACCGAGGCATCGCGCAACCCACCCAGCAGATCCGTCGTGTTACCTTCGTGCGTGACTGAGAATGACACTGGCTTTTCAAGCATCATGCCATCCAGTTCGAACGGATGAGAAAAGGACAGAGCCAAAGAAACGCTCCGCCCATCGGTTTGACTGATCATCGGATCGTTAGGGATGATCATGCCGTAATGCGCAACGGACGGTGTTGTGGTCGCAAGACTGGCCAACAAAAGTGCAGAAAAGTAACGTCTCATAGGTACCTCTATCACTATGCTCCGAACGCAATAATCAAACCGACCCAAGCGTCAGCATTTCGCGACAAAATCGAAGCTGCCAGCGCAGCCATAAGCGCCGAACTTGACAATAGCATAACCGTCTCCGCTGCCAAGAGACGCAAGACCATACCGCGTTGAGCGCCAAGTTTTACGGCGGTAGTCATTTCACGCGCGCGCAAACGATAGCCCAAAAATATCGCCAGCCCGATTGCCGCCAGGGTGGCCCCCGCAATGATCCCTGTAACGACGTCCAAAAGCGACTTGATCCTGAAAATTCGGTCGACCAAACCTTGTATTACGCCTGCCGGTTCTATCAGCTGTGTTGGCCCTTCCGGGTCCAGATATCGGCCTTTCAAAATAGTACTCGAACGGGTGTCGTTGGGTATGATGATCACCGAAGATGCGGGAAACCCATCCCGGGATCCGTGAAAATGAAAACTGTCGATATTGTCGGGCGTGATGCGTTGATATTGAACGATTGCCGCATTGGCCAGTGCTTCATCGTTGTTCGCAATGTCAGCAGCCGAAATAACATCCTCATGACCGTGGCCGATACCTTGGATCACCCAAGCTGTTTTGATATCGACAAAGATAGCCGCGTCATCAGGCGAGTTGGTCGGGGCGAGGACACCCACAATGGGCATCTCCAACGGGTAGACACCGTCCAGATCAAACAGGTTTTCCGGCGCTGAAACCAGCGTGTCACCGACGCCTTTACCCAAGGCTGTTGCAACTTTCGATCCGATCACAGCATCGCCGAGAACAGAAAGGCCGCGCCCCTCCTCAATGGTCAAATCGCGGAATGAAAAATAATCGAGCGACGTCCCCACGATCCGAAAACCACTGGATGAAAATGCGATATGCAGCGGAATTGGGACGCCCAAGCCGCTATCCCAAACGGCTTCCACTTCTCGCATTTCTATGGCGTTCGGCCGTTCATCAGAAAAGTACAGGGCTGCCATCGTCAAATCCAGTTGCGAGCCTCGACTGCCGAGCAGCAGCGGTGTCTCATTTCCCCGCGCCACAAGCGCGCGCTCGCTGGTGGAAAGCAGTATTTGCGTTGCCAAAGGAACGAACATGATCAGCGCGACAACAAAGACCAGTACGAGGCTTCGCGCCCAAAAATAGCGCAAATAGGCATAAGCGAGGAACAGCGCATTCATGCCAGTGTACTTTCGCGAAATTGAGCAAAGTCGATCACCCGTTCAAACAAGGGCAAAAGTTCATGATCGTGGGTAACGGCCAAAACTGCAGCCCCGGCCGCGTCGGCTTGCTCAAATAACAACTCCAGGATCCGCGTTTTGTTTTCAGGGTCAAGATTGCCGGTAGCCTCATCGGCCAAAATCAATTTGGGTTGGGTAACAAGCGCGCGGCAAATCGCGACCCGTTGTTGCTCGCCCTGGCTGAGTGCCGCCGGATGGCGATCCAGTTTACCCTCAATACCGCAGGCATCTGCCAGTGCGCCCACGCGCTTTAGCACGCCTTCATCGATTTTCAGTGCAGGCGTAATCCGGTAGGGATAAAGGATGTTCTGGCGTGCCGTCAGATAGTCCAACAGCGCAAAGTCTTGGAAAATAAAACCGATATTGCCCGCCCGGAAGCGACGGCGCGCGGCATCGGGTAAAGCGGTCACGTCAGTCTCGGCGATGGTGATTTGCCCGGTAGATGGCGCCAGAATGCCGGCAATCAGGTTCAACAAAGTCGTCTTCCCACTGCCACTGGGGCCGACAATGGCAACGCGTTCCCGATCTTTTATGTTGAGCTCTGGAACCTGTAGCCGAAAACCACCTTTCGAGTACTCAAACGCCAGCTTTTTGATTTCGACCATTAATTATCCTGCGGCGCTAAGAATGTTTCCCCGGCGCCATTTCGGCTAACATCACGCAGCTCAAAGTCGGTGATTTTCCACGCTTCTCCCACCGGTGCAACGGTCAAATTCGCGCTGTAGGTGTTGCCACGTACATGCAAATGCTCTGCGTGGCCAACGGTGCCGATTACCTGCCAGGACGCATCGATCTTTAAAGAGGCCGCATCACGCGCAACCGTTGTCGTCAAAAGATTGATCTCGTGAATGGTTTGATCGGCCTCCTCAAGCCCACCGCCAGCCATTGCGCCAACACGTTCAAGATAGAGATATTCCAGGGCTTCTCCATCTGTCGCCGTTTCCAGCGTGTCGTAAATAGTACCTTCCCGCGTTTCCGCAAAAGCCTCATAGACAACCAGAAGCAAAGCCGGGGTTAGTCGCCAGAAATCATCGCGCGCTTGTTCGATCGTCATCGGCTCCAAGCCGGGCGCAGAATAGGCTTTTGTTTGAGTTTGTTGATCTTGGCTACCACCAAAATATACAGCGACAATCGCGACCAAGGCCGCCGTCACCAATGCAAAAATCGTGATCGATCGGCGCAATTTCCAAAAGTCCAAAATTCTACCAGTAAAAGCTGCGGCAACTTGATCGAGTTTTCAGGCGACCGCAAGTCACAACGGACCCGTTAGCGGATTAACGGCAGAGCGTTCGCCCGGCGCATGCGATCACCGGGCAGTATTTTTACATTTTGGGCGCGAGCTAGCCCAGAGCGGGAAGCGTTGTCAGCAACAGCGCGGCGGCAAGAATACAAGCGCCACCGCGCACGCTGTTCCACCATGTCCACTGAGGCAAGTAGGTGTCGCGCCAAAATCGTGTTGTTGTTTCTTCGCCAATATTCATTTTGGCTAAGCGCTCATTCAGCGGCACATTGTAGGCTACCGTCACCCCAAAACAGCCAACAAAGTAACTAAGACCTGCAGCTGCAAGCACGGTGCCCGTGCTTCCGCCGACCATGAAGACACCGTAGATGACGACACCAAGCGAAAGAGGCGCGAGGCCCAGAAAAAGCGCCATGAATATCCAACGAAAAACCTCACGGTTGATTGTTTGCATGGCTTCAACGCCACCAGTGCCCGATGTTCTGGCGAGCGACCGCATGATGAAGTCGGAAAAGGCGATGAAGATCCCACCAATCAAGGCGTAAGCAATGATGGCGAATTGAACAATGATGAGAAAAAGTGCGGACATGCTTGAAAACTCCTGTGAGATGATTGAGGAAGCTGGGGAGGTGGCGTGAGCCACCCCGGTTTGATTTTTCAGATTGCTTAGGCGGCAATATTCCAAGCGCCCGATTGAGCGGCTTTATGCGCATAGTCAGCAAAGCTACGAGGCTCGCGACCCAATGCCCGTTGAACGCCATCGGCCAGATGCGCGTTGCGACCATCCAAAGTTTCGCGGGCTATCGCTGTGAAGACGTCGGCTACAAAAGCTCCACCCGACTGAGCCACGTTGGCATGGAAGTCCTCAAACGTGATTGGCAAATGTTGGATGGGTCGCCCCAGTTCGTCTGACAGGATATTGGCCATGTCGCCAAAGGTCAGAAGTTGCGGGCCGGTCACTTCATAGACCTCTCCCAGGTGGCGATCGTCGGTAAGCGCGGCAACCACCACATCGGCGATGTCATCAATATCGATGATTGGTTCGACCATGTCGCCGCCGGGCATTGGCAAAACACCGCCGAGGATTGGGTCACGCAGATAACCTTCGGAAAAATTTTGCGCGAACCAGGCCGCCCGAACGACGGTAAAAGGAATGCCCGAGGCCTTAATAACTTCTTCACCGCGGCCAGCATGGTATTCACCACGCCCTGACAGAAGGACGATTTTATTCAGGCCCACATTTTTCGCTGTCACGCAAAGCGCTTCGAGTTTTTCAACAGCGCCGGGAAAAGCGAGGTCGGGGAAATAGGTCACATAGGCAGACTGAACGCCGGTGAGCACAGGGGCCCATGTTTCGGGGTTTTCCCAGTCAAAGGGGATCGCCGAGCTGCGTGATCCGCGACGGACGTCTTGGCCAAGCGCTTCGAGCTTGTTCGCAACACGCGAACCGGTTTTGCCAGTAGCGCCAATGACTAGGATGGGTTGGTTGGTTTTCATGATGTAACTCCGTGGATTGAATGATGACCAAGGAGTAGTGCTTGAGGGGTACACTGGTATTGACCAAGTTTGCCAGTGTTTTGACCGCCGCCGCCAAAAGAGGTGGCAAAGCTAACGGTTGCGATGGATCTGAAAGTGGATAAGGCGATGCTGCGCAACAGCATCGCCTTATTTCAATTTGTCTTGATGCCCCCGGATTAGTCGGGTTGCCAATCTATATAACTCCCGTTGGCATGGTTGGAAAATAGTAGGCCGTTGTCATGGTGGCGACCACGACTGACGGAACGACAGTGATGTAAAGCAAGCATTTGCCGAGCAATTCCAAGTGCGATGCAAGTCGGACATCGGCGATGCGTAACGCGCCTGGCAAAAGGTGACGTTCGTTAAATTTGATTTTCATGATGGGTTCCTTGGTTTCATCGATGCTCAAGGAATAGTTGCGCCAACGCGGTTTCGTATTGACCGAACACGCCAGTGTTTTGACAGCTGTTGCCAACGTGTTTCTCAAGGGCCAGCTTTGGCTTTCCGATAGCTTGCCGGCGTGTGTCCAACCCAACGCTTAAACGCTCGCGTAAAAGAACTCTGTTCAGAAAAGCCGGTCAGAAAGGCGATATCAGCAAGCGAATACTGGTCGTCACGCAACAATCCTTCAGCTAACTCCCGGCGCGTGCCTTCTGCCAGCATCTGAAAGGTCAAACCATGATCCGCCAGTCGGCGATGAAATGACCGTGCGCTGAAGCCGAGGCTGCGGGCGATATCTTCCATCTTCGGTGGGCCTTCGCTGAGTGCTTTGGCAATGGCCTGCCTGGTTTGTTCCTCCAGCGTCGGCGCATCGTTGATTTCAGACAGCTCGCGATCCAAGTGGGAGATCAGGAACTGCGTGATGCCTTCGTCGCCCAACGCATTGGGAATGCTCAGCGAGTCGCGCGAAAGCAACATAGCGTCCTGCCCTGCCTCAAAATGCACCTCGCAACCAAAATAATCTTCATGATGGCTGATAACCGAGGGTGCTGTGTGCTTGAAATAGACTTTAAGCGGTGCAAACGAGTGTGATGTGACCTGACGGCTTAGTGAAACACCGCTTGCCAAATCGGCTTCAACCGATATACGCATGCCCAGGCGGCGTTCACCTTTACGATGTTCGATGAACAGGAAACTGTCATCCTTCTCCTGCAGTTCATATTGGACAATGCTTGTCCAAAGTCGCGCATAGCGCGCCACGCGTCCGAATGAGCCAAGCAAATTGGGTGCGGCCTTCCACGCAAGCCCCAACGCGCCATACTCATCTGGGCGCATGGACTCACCGACGATTAGCGGCAGTATCGTCGCGTCCGGCATTTGCTGTGCCATAAGTTCGATCATCGCGTAGAAGTCGTCTTCCCGCAGCATTTGCTTGGGATCCCATGGAGCGTCCGGATCCAGACCGACGACACCCAAGACCTGCTTGGGGTCAACGCTGTTGCCCGCAACCGCGACAACTTTGCGTGCGAAAAGAGAAGTGACTTCACCCATTGAACCCACTGTACTTTTGCGCGCGCTTTGGTCCAGTCCTCATTTGCATGAATGTATCTGCAAATTCGACTGTAAGCTCAGGTAGGCATAATTAAAAAGAGTTAGCGTGTACTGACAAAGACAATTACTCCGACCGAGCTGAACGGCGTAGCAGCCATACAAAGAAGATGCCTCCAACAAGGCCGGTCACAATGCCGATTGGCATATCCTCGGGCGCCATTATGGTGCGCGCGATGATGTCAGCCCACAGCAAAAAGATGGCTCCGAAAAGGGCACTAAAGGGTAGTAGACGCCGATAATCACCACCAACCATCATCCTCGCAATATGCGGAACCATAAGGCCGACAAAGCCGATGATCCCTGAAAAAGCGACCATGACGCCGGTAATCAGCGCGCCTATGACGAATGTTTGCAAGCGGAAGCGATCAACGGATATGCCCAACGTCGCTGCGGTTTCATCTCCGACAGTCATGGCGTTCAGTTGCGGTGAACGCAGCCATAACCAGATGCCGCAAACGACGAGCACAGCGAGTGGGTAAGTGAGTTGCGACCATTGCGCCAGCCCAAGCCCGCCAAGCATCCAAAAAACGACAGTATGCGTGGCACGCGGATCGCCAAGAAAAATCAGGATATTGGCCAGCGCCATGATGATGAACGATACGGCAACACCGCCAAGCACCAGGCGATCTGCGGTCGTTGCATCGGCCACACGTACCACACCCAAGACAAGAAGGGTTGCCGCAAGCGCACCCAAAAATGCCAGCAACGGCACGGTCAATAAGCCGAGAAACAGGCCTGTATGCAAGAGCGCCAAAATCGCACCAAAGGCGCCGCCTGAGGAAATGCCTAGGAGGTGCGGATCAGCCAAAGCATTGCGTGTAACGGCTTGGAGGCTGGCGCCGACCAGCGCCAAGCCTGCGCCCACCATCATGGCGAGCAATGCCCGGGGAAAGCGGATGTCCCAGACGATGGCTTCCCGCCCGCCCGACCAGGTTTCCTCAATAAGGCCGGGTGCAACCTTGTTGCCCAGAACGCCCCATACGGTGGAAGCCGGTATGGCAACCGCGCCAACACCGATGGCGATGGTCAACGACACCAACAGAACAAACCCGCTGATAATTGCGACGATCGCCGGACGGGAAAACCAAGCAAAGGCGTGACTTACGCTTGATGGTTGATCGGTTTGCGCTGACATGCGGACCTAGCTGCCGGGCGCCCAAAAGGCATTGGCAAGTTTTTTGATCGCGTTGATGTTGCGTGGACCGGGTGTCGCCTCGACATATTCCAATACGACGAAACGATCGTTTTTCACGGCGGCCAGGTTGGCAAACGCCGGATTGGACATCATGAAATCGCGTTTCTGCGCGGCTGTAACGTCACCATAGTTCACGATCACAATTACTTCCGGATTGGCCTCTACAACGGCTTCCCAGCCAACGGTGGTCCAGCTCTTTTCCACATTGTCTAAAATGTTCGTACCGCCCGCGGCCTCGATCATGGCTGTTGGCATCGCATATTTGCCAGCGGTGAATGGGGTGTCTTCGCCGCTGTCATAAACAAACACGCGAAGTGGCTCGGTTCCTTTTTCAAGTGTTGACGTAAACGCGGCCAACTCAGCCTTGTAACCTTCCACAAGCTCTTGGGCTTTGGCTTCAACCCCGAAGATTTTGCCCAGGTTCAAGAGGTCATTGTACATGTCATCCATGGAGACCTTGGCTTTTTCGCCAATGTGGATGCAGCTTTCGGTGAGCTCGTAAACCTGGATGCCGAACGGTGCGAGTGTCTCCGGTGTTACCTCACCGCCAACCTTCATGCCGTAGTTCCAACCCGCAAAAAAGAAATCAGCGTCAGCGCCAATCAGCACTTCTTTGGTAGGATATTTCTGGGAGAGTTCCGGAAGGGCTTCGACGCCGGCCCGCATCTCTTCATCCAGTGTTTTCCAGCCCGAAATACCAGTGTACCCAACCATACGGTCCGTGAGACCGAGGACCAGCATCATCTCGGTCAGGTTCACATCATTGGAAATCGCAGCTGAAGGCGGTTCATCAAATGTAACAATACGGTCGCAGCTTTGTACGGTCGTCTCCGCGTAGGCCGCCGATGACAAAATCAATGAGGCGGCCATCCCGATCACGGTCTTCTTCATTTCAAATCCTTTACTTGAGTTCATAGGTAAAGTGGGAACGGTTGGTGGGGTGCAAGGTTTCCCGATAGGCTTGCACAGCAAACGCTTCCGACACCGAATGGTCATTAAGAACACTATTCGGATTGCCGAACGCGAGCTTCTTGCCCCCTTTCAACAAAAGGACATCATCACAGAAGTCAGCGGCCATGTTGAGGTCGTGCAGACTGGTGACAATCGTCATATCCAGTTCGCGGATGAGAGCGAGTACTTCCAACTGATGTCGAATATCCAAATGGTTGGTGGGCTCATCGAGCACCAAAATGCCAGGTTCCTGCGCCAAGGCACGGGCGACCATAACGCGCTGGCGCTCGCCGCCGGACAAGGTGCCAAAGTGGCGGTCTGCAATGCCGTTTAAATCAAGACGTGCGAGTGACGTTTCGATGACTTCCCGATCATGTTTGCCGCTACCACTGAGCGCGCCATGGTGTGGTGTCCGACCAAGCGCGACGATTTCAGACACTGTCAGCGCGAAGTCAGTTGGTTGTTCTTGAAGGACAGCGGCTACTCGGCGAGCGACTTCTTTGGCTGGTAAAACCCAGATATCATCGCCGCTAATCTGAACATTTCCGGTCGCCGGTCGGTAGTAGCGGTAGATTAAACGGAGCAATGTGGATTTGCCCGCCCCGTTTGCGCCGACGATGCCTAGCACGCGACCGGCGGCAAGTTGCAGCGATAATGGATGTAGAATCGTTTTACCGCGCGCAGTTATCCAACTGACATCATCAAGTGCGAGGTTAAGGGCGCTCACTGGACCACCTCATCGGATTGTTCGATGGCGATCAGTGCTGCGGGTACGCGTGCCAAAGTTGATTTGCGAAGTTTGCCCGGTCGATCGACAGATGAGCACCAGCCATCGTGCAAAACGGCATACTGCCGAGCAAAGGAAACAAGGTCGTCGATGTCTTCATTGGGATCAATGTCGCCGAACAGGTAAGTCGCCTTGCGCGTACCGTGATAAGCGACCGTGCACGGGCGCGAGCAGCCCGCCATGCATGCGACGCCGGAAATCTCAAAGTCTTCAGAGACAGCATCACCGGCCGCCTCAATGGCCGACCGCAAGCGTTCGATCAGCGCATAGCCAGGTCTGCATTCACTGCCGTTATGACGACAAGACGTGCAAACGGTTATACGGTGTGAACCATTCGTGTGGTTTCCCATGTGCCCTCCGCACAGCGGCGGGTGGCAGGCAGGTCATCACGTTCAATCTCCCGAAAAACGGGTAGCTCATGTCCATGCTCCTTGCCGGGACACCCCGCCCGGGTTGAGTTTCAGTGACATGGCAGGTCTCCTGACTTGCGGGTCGATGCTTGCCCGAACCTTCCCGAAGCGTATGCTCCAGTGGCCTTTTCGGGGTCGCTCACCGCACACAGTTGCGGGGGCAGTCACGGATTTGGCGCCTGATGGCTACACCGCACCGTATTCCCTTTTAATCCGCCGCTCATTTTGAGCTGGCAAAACCATTGTTCGACAACACCATAAAAGTTTGAGAGCTGCAATCGTTATTCCAGGATCTAACCTAAAGACATAAAGGCCGCCGATCGAACGTAATCTCGGCAATCACTTTTTCTGCAATCCAAGCTTTTGCATGCGCTCCCACAGAGTGCCGTGAGATATGCCCAGAATCGCTGCGGTGTTTTGCATGTGCCAATCATTGTCTGCCAACACATTGGCTATGTGGGTCCGTTCGGCGTTTTGGCGGACTTGCTCAAGCGTCATGTTGTTGTCGGCTGTAGTCGTTTTGGAAACGGACACTAGCGTTTCGACACGCCGAGGCAACATCCAGCCCTCCTGAAAGGTGAAGCTCAATCTCACGCAGCAAACGCAAAATATCTTCGTCTGAATGTCTCTTCCGCGCCAATAATCAATACTCCTGAACTAAGCAAACAATCGCACAATTTTACGGGGCCGAGAAACAATCGACCCGATGATTTTTCCGGTACGCGGCAAAAGGACGAAGCTTACCACCGCACCAGCAAAGGCGATGGCTAGAAGAGCTGCAAGGTTTGGGTCCGTTGACATTGAGTGCTCCTTGGTTGCCATACGTATGGCAAGGAGCGTGCCAGAAAGATGAGATCGTTAGATTTCAAATGGTTAGGGAAATTTGGGAAAATGACGCTTGGTTCAATTGTTCGTACTTCCAAACATCGGCGTTCGAAAAACCGGACATAAAGTTAGCTTGATGCCATAACTTTCTCGGTCACTTCTTTGGCGGCATTGGGGAGTGCATCGAATGTAATAGGCTTTGCAAAAAGATAGCCTTGCATATGACGAACGCCCAGCGATTCCATCAATGCTCGCTCTTCGTTTGTTTCTATGCCTTCGGCAACAAGCCTCAAGTTCCAGCTATTGGCGATTTCTGCAAGATTACGGATAAAGGTTCGTGATGCGTCAACTTCTGCGGCTGAGCGCGTCAAATCCATGTCCAGCTTAATCTCGGTAAATGCGCCGTCGCGCAGAATATCAAAGCTGGCTGCACCTGTACTGAAATCATCCATGGCCAGATGGAAGCCGGCCATCCGAAGCCGTGCGATCGCGGAAAGCAACATGCTGGCATCATCGGGCAAATGCGATTCCGTCAGCTCAAGGACTATATCATCTGGTGCCAGTTGATGGCGATTGATCGCCTCCTGCAAAATGGCTGGAAAAGCGGGATTTTCTAAGGGTCGTGCATCAAGGTTAAACGAAAACGGCCAATGACACCCGCGTGCGTGAAGCTCTGCCACTTCCGCGCAAAACATATGGAGCAGGGTAATTGTCAGTTCCATCGCCGCTTCAGGGGTATCGGCCAAAGCGAGTATTGGCGCTGGCCCGGTCATACGACCGTTTTTATCGATGGCACGAAGCAGCGCTTCTGTACCACTGATCCGGCCGGAGAATGTATTGACTTGGAGTTGATAAACCAACGCCGGTTGTAACTCATTGTCGGATACCGGTGCACGACGCTCCACCTTTGGCTTCGCGCGTGCTTTAACTGAAGCTGCTTCCTTGACGAGTGTCGCAAAGGATTCAACTTGGATGGGTTTGCCCACAACCCCGAGGATATTGAGCTTCATGCGTCGAGCGATGTGGCGCGCAGAAGACAAAATGGCTCTGTCTTCCCCAGAAGCGATGATCAAAGCCCCATCATAGGACGCATCTGCCAGATCTTTTAAAAACGCAAACCCGTCATGGCCGGGCATGTTAAGGTCGCTGATGATAAGGTCGACCGCTTGTGTTTGAACAAGTTTTTTGGCCTCTTCGGGATCGAGTGTCGCTGTGACGTCGGTAATCTGCGACATTCCAAGAACGGCCTTTGCGACCGTCAGGAATATTTGATCGTCGTCAAGAATAAGCGTCTTCATTCCCGCTCCACCCGCAGATATCTCTCCAATAGGTCAGCAAAGAAAACCAATGATTAACAATGCCAATTTGGTAAGTTCTTAACCGCCTTCCTGTACCATAATGGGATGGCGGATAGCATAAAAAAGAAAAGGCCGAGCAGCCTGAGCCTTCGTGTCTCGATGATCGCAGTAGCTGCGGTGTTGATCTGTGTCACCGCAGTCACCGCGCCATTTTTCATCAGCGATTTTAACAGAACGGTAGATGGTGAGCGCGCGCGCATGACCAACGTAGCGCGGGCCTTTTCCGCTGCTGTTGGCACTCCCATGGCCACATCAGATTTAGGTGCCATTTATCAGGCTCTGCGTGGGATCGCCGACGTTCCACATGCCAAGTTTGTTCAACTTGTCGACCTTGAACAAAAAATCGTCGCTGAAATTGGCAATAGCATCCAACTTGGTGGGCGTGACGGCGCAGCCGACGAAAAGTCACTTTGGCGATTGATAAATGCCGAGACAATTATTGTCACCGCCCCGGTGCGTGCCAACGGTCAGCGCATCGGCGAATTGGCGATCCATTCAGACATTGGATGGTTGCGCGATGCCTATGTGATAAGGCTTGCGCTCTTGTTGGCAGTAACGCTTATCGGTGCTGTTGCCACCGCTTTCATCGCTCATCGCATAATTCGGCGCACGCTCAAACCGTTAAACACGCTGTCTGCAACGCTGCGTGATTTGAAAAGAGATGGTGATCTGAGCCGCCGTTTTGATGCAACCCGTAATGATGAAATCGGGGTTTTGTCAGGTGCGTTTAACGATGCCTTCGACACCATTTCGATACAAAACCATGCGCTTCGCAAATACTCTGACGATCTAGAAGAAACGGTCCGGGAACGTACCGCTCAATTACGCACCGCTGTCGACGAAGCTGAAAGAGCCAACGCGGCAAAAAGCGACTTCTTGGCAACGATGAGCCATGAAATCAGAACGCCGATGAACGGCCTCATGGTGATGGCCGAGCTGCTGACAAAGTCTGGTCTCCAACCCCGACAACACCATTTTGCGGAAGTTATCAGCCGCTCGGGCAACGCGTTGCTTCATATCATCAACGATACGCTCGACATGTCAAAAATCGAGGCAGGTCGGTTGGAGCTAGAAGCAATCCCGTTTGATTTGGAAGGGGTAACACGTGACGCGATTAGCCTGTTTTCCGGCCGTGCCGCGGAGAAAAACCTCGATCTGACTTCTTCTGTCGATCCAAAGCTCGCAAAAACCCTGATAGGTGACCCGACCCGGATCAGTCAGATCCTGGGTAACTTGATCAACAACGCGTTGAAATTTACCGAGACCGGTGGTGTGTCAGTCACGGTCGCAATTGCCGGTGGCCGCGATGGATATCAGGACATAAGGATCCATGTGCGCGACACCGGGATCGGGATCGCGCCGGAAAAGCTGGAACATGTCTTCGAGGCTTTTTCTCAAGCCGAACAATCTACCAATCGGCGATTTGGCGGTACCGGATTGGGTTTGACAATTAGTCGAAAACTTGCCGAGGGCATGGGTGGCTCCATCAGCGTTGACAGCATCTTGAACGCCGGCACGACCTTTACCGTTGAACTGTCACTGCCCGTTGAGGCGCTTGCGCCTGATATAGAATTGTCCGGCAACCATTGCGTCTGCATCGCCACACCAAGCACAATACATGAGCGGACTTTGGTCGGCATGCTGCGAGATCACGGTTTTGATGTGGTTACGCTGTCGGATTTCAAAGGCACAAAAGTTGATCTTGTTCTCGCCGCAGGCGATTATGCCAACCAGGCAAAATCGGCGCTCCCTGAAGTGCCGATTATTTCAATCGCACCTCTATCGGTTGGTGACGTGACATCAGCATCTATCTCGGGATTGCTGGGCGAGTTGGCACTGCCAATAACGCGCGAAGACATTTATCAGATCGGCGCTTGTTTCGAATCCGGCGATTGGAGCAATTTTGCGCAGGCCCGGGCCGACCAATTGGACGCTCTAGAGGCTGATTGGAGCGCGCTGCGTATTTTGTCAGTCGACGACAACCCGATCAACCGTCAGGTCATCGCAGATACATTTGCCGCCTTGGGCACGCGAACTGATCTCGCAGAAGACGGGCTTGACGCTGTAGAATTGGCGCGGGCCCGCGAATACGACGTTATCTTCATGGATTGTTCCATGCCTGGTATGGATGGATACCAAGCTACCAAACTGATCCGCGATCTACCAACGGGTTTGGGCGCCAATAGCGCCAAAGCCCGGATCGTCGCTTTGACAGCCAATGCTGCCGATGCGGATGGACATGCGTGGAAGAAAGCGGGCATGGACGCCTTCGTTGGCAAACCCTTCCGCTTGGCTGACATTAAAGCGCAGCTAATGGATGTATTGGCGGCCGAACAACCTCATACTGCTATAGAGCCCGGCAACGAAGAACACTCTGGCGTTCCCGCTGACGCGCAAACCGCGATCCTTTCCCCTGAATCAATGTCGATGTTTGAGGCTATTCGTGAAGCAACGGGTGAAGATGTTGTCACCCGGGTGTTCCCCATGTTCATGGACAACGCAAGGCAGGGGCTGAAAGCGCTCAACGCTGCTGTGGATGCACAAAAGGAATCGCTCGAAATCAAAGCGCTTGCGCATAGCTTAAAGTCGATGTGTTTGAGTGCTGGTGCGGAACGCGCGGGCTACATTGCTGGCAAAATTGAGAGCTCAGTCGAGATGAACGGTGCTGCCGAGAAGGATTTAATGTCCTTGGAGGCTGCGATCGAGGAAACGATCACCGCAATGTCGATGCATCTTGAAGAAAACAAGGTGGAAGCGTCGGCCGCGGTTTAATGCACCCATTTCGCTGCGCGAATTGGGTTTGGTGGAGCCAAGGGGTGACGAACCCGAGCAATTGCGTGGCAATGCGAGGCTGACAGGCCTTTGCGCAGCAAATGCTGAGAAGCGCTGACTTGCAAAATGAGAAGCCGCTCTCGACGTGTTTGCGTACGCAAAACGTCTGCCCCTAATGATGATTTTATGAGGTTGCACCCATTTCGCTGCGCGAATTGGGTTTGGTGGAGCCAAGGTCCGTATAATCAGTGTTTGACACTGTCTTTGCTCGTCCATTTCACTACTCACTTACTGATATTTTCTTGCATTTCTGTCTCACGCTGCCTCTGGGCGTTTGCCTGTATCCAAGTTTTAAAGTAGGCAAAGAAGTAGGCATGGACTGTTTGGTGCATGCCCAACCTGAGCAAAACTTAGCAGTTGTTAGCATTTGTTAGCATTTCTTGGATCGACCATGGCACGCCCCATACACAAGCTTACAGACAGGCAGATACGCGCCGCCAATGCGAAGGGACGCGTGAGTGATGGGGGTGGGCTATACCTACGCATCTCGCCGACCGGATCAAAGTCCTGGTCGTTCATGTGGAACAGGGACAAGAGGCGCAGAGAGATCGGCCTCGGAGCATATCCCGACCGGTCCTTGGCTAGTGCCCGTGATATTGCTAGCCGGATGCGCGAAGCCATTGGTGCAGGCTCATCTCCTTTAGCGGTTCTGAACTCACAGGAAAGCTGCTCAAACACCTTTGCCGCATGCGTGGATGCCTTTCTGGCCGCACATGAAAGCGCATGGCGCAATGAAAAGCATCGCTGGCAATGGCGATCAACGCTTGAAACTTATGGCGCCCCGCTGATGAAACGCGATGTTTCCGACATAACCATACAGGATGTGCGTGATATCTTGCTGCCGATCTGGCTGGAAAAGCATGAGACGGCCTCACGGCTCAGGGGGCGCATCGAGCGGGTCATTGACTATGCCATTGCCGAAGGCTGGCGTACCCAGCCCAACCCCGCAATCTGGCGTGGCGGCCTCAAAGGCCTGCTACCAGCCGTCAGAGCTACGCAGAAGCAGCATTTCCCTGCCATGGACTATCGAGAGGTCCCTGCCTTTATGGATCGCATACGCGGCCATGAGGCGCTTGCAGCTCGAGCCTTGGAGTTTGTCATCCTCACAGCCGGTCGGACAGGGGAAGTGATCAATGCCACCTGGGATGAGATTGATCTGGACGAAGCGCTATGGACCATACCCGGCCGACGCATGAAGGCAGGCCGCACGCATGTTGTGCCATTGAGCGAACCTGCGATCGATCTGCTCCGAAAGCTCTCCAAGACAAAGACTGGTGATTTCATCTTTGAGGGTCAGAAGCCCGGCCGCCCGATGTCGCAGATGGCCATGCTTATGCTGCTGCGGCGCATGAAGCTGGAGAACGTCACCGTCCATGGCTTCCGTAGTTCCTTCCGGGACTGGGCAGGCAACGAAACATCGTTTGCCAGAGAAGTTGCAGAAGCTTGCCTCGCGCATGAGGTGGGCAGTCAGGTCGAGCGATCCTACCGGCGCCAGCGCGCGCTGGATAAGCAGCGTGACCTTCTCCGCCTTTGGGCCACCTACATCAGCAAGGCCAAACAAAGCGAAAACGTCGTTGCACTTCACGGGTGATCGATAGGTGTACCCAGCCCCGCAATGCTAAACGTCAAGCAAACACTAAAATGGCCTGTTAGCGCCACATACTCGAACGTCCGCTATGCGGACACAGCCGACATGCATAATACTCGACCCGGTGTTACTTTTACGCGGGGCGCGGACATTAGCGGCAAGTCGTATCGAAAGCTGAACATACATAACGGGCTATACTCCGATCAAACTGTTGCTGACGATAAGCTCGTCTCGTGGGTCCGCAAGCGACGCGGCCATGTGACGGAAGTGTTCAGATGTGCAAAAATCCCATAGCTTTCCATGAAATATCGTTTAATTTCAATAGTATAAGCTTTTTTAGATCCGGGGGTTGACAATATTGGATCGCGGCGTTCATGATCAAATGGTGCGATGTTGCACAGGAAATCACCAAGCGATTCAGCTGGACGAAAACGCCTTAACGGGTCGCTTTGTGATTCATAACCTCAACTCATGTCTGCGTTTTTCGTCCTGCCTGTCGCGACACAGGGAGCTTAAAAGCTATGAGTAGAATACTCCGCGCGCTGGGCGTCACAACCGCTTTGATCTTGATGCATACTACAGCGTTTGCCGAGGTCAAAGTGGGCGCGATATTTGACCTGACTGGCGGCCTGAACATTTACGGCATCCAGCAAAACAATGCGTTGAATTTGGCGGTAGCAAGCGTCAATGCGGCTGGTGGTGTGAATGGCGAAGATGTCGTTGTTGTCGGCTATGACGCGCAATCTGAACTATCCAAATACACTCAGTTTGCGCAGACCGCCGTTTTGCGAGATGGCATCGCGGCTATGTTTGCGGGACTGACAAGTTCGTCTCGCGAAGCTATTCGCCCGATCTTTCGCGAAGCAAACATCCCCTATTTTTATTCCTCGCTTTACGAAGGTGGTGCTTGTGATCGTCAAACCTTCATAACGGGTTCGTCGGCATCACAGCAGCTCAGCGTTTTGATGGATTGGGCTGTCGAAAACTATGGCAAGCGGATTTACATCATGGCCCCCGATTACAATTTCGGGACCATTTCCGGCCACTGGGTCCATGAATATGCCGAACAGCTTGGCGCCGAAGTGGTAGGCGAAGATTATTTGGCGCTGTCGGTGACTGATTACGCGCCAACGATACAGAAAATCCAAGCATCCAATCCCGATTTCGTCGTCGCATTGCCTGTCGGAGCTGCGCAAACAGGATTTCTCGAACAATTCGCTGCGGCCGGTTTGAAGGATAATATCGGTGTCGTGTCCACCAACTATGGCTCGGGCAACCAACAGGTTGTTGTTTCACCACAGGCTGGCGAAGGTCTGATTTCAGCCATGGGATATTTCCCATCTGTGGAGAGTGAGGCCAACGCTGCGTTTCTTGCTTCGTGGGAAGAGACTTACGGAACCGGTACACCAGTGGTTGCTGGGGCGGTAGACGTTTGGAATGCGGTACACCTTTGGGCAGCGGCAGCTAACAAAGCTGGCAGTATCGACGCCGATGCTGTGATCGAAGCCTTGGAAAGCGGCCTTACATTTGAAGCGCCCAACGGGACCGTAAAGTTGGAACCTGGGTCTCATCACCTGCGTCAAGATATCTACATCGCCCGTGGCAATGCCACCAATGGGTTCGATATTATTGCGACGTTCCCGGACGCTGCGCCCACTTACGAGAATGATGTCTGTAATCTGATCGATAGTCCGGATCTGGCCGAACACTTCACGCCAGAGGGCTAGTCCTGAATGTTTTATGAGACGCTCTTTGTGGGCGTCTCATTTGCGGGGAGGGTTCCATGGAGCTCGATTTCTTGGCGACAGTATTACTGTCCTCTTTGTCCAGCGCATCGATTTTATTGATCGCAACGCTTGGACTGGCCGTTGTGTATGGCCTGATGGGCGTCATCAATCTGGCTCACGGCGAGTTCTTGATGGTCGGGGCCTATTCGGCTTTGACAGCGACACAAATTGGGATCCCTTATCCACTGGCCATTCCTGTGGCTGTGGTAATGACCATGATGATCGGCGCGATTGTTGAACTTTTGATCATCAGCCGACTTTACGGGCGCCTTTTTGACACCATGCTCGCGACATGGGGGCTTGGCATGGTTTTCAACCAAGCCGCAGTGCTGATTTTTGGCACAGTGTCGCCTGGCATTGGCATGCCGCAGTTGAATCTTAAGATCGGCGCGTACAGCCTTGCGGTCTATCCGTTAACGATGATTGTGGTCGCGGCCGTCATGTTGGCGTTTGTCTATTTGCTGATGACAAAAACGGTCTACGGTATGAAAGCGCGCGCCTCGATCCAGGACCCACAAATGGCCCAAGCCATCGGGATTGATTCCTCGCGGATTAACACACTGACATTTTCCATCGGTTGCGGTTTGGCCGGTTTTGCCGGCGCTATCCTTTTACCGATTATTCCGGCCACACCTTCCATGGGTCTGTTCTTTGCCGTGAAAGGCTTTCTGACTGTTGTTGTCGCCGGGCCTGTCGCGCTAACCGGAAGCGCGATCACCGCGTTGGGCCTTGGTGGTGGCGCCTCCATCACCGCAAGCTTCATGACATCGGTGATGGGCGACGTGTTCTTCTTCGTCATGACCGCCATTTTACTTTGGCTTTTCCCGCTGGGCATTTCTGCCCATTGGCGCCGGAAGCTATAGGAGCGCGGCTAATGATGGAAAAGCTTCATACGCATGCCGGCCTTGTTTTCCCAACGCTCGTTACCGTTGGTGCTGTCATGCTCTCCAGATGGCTTGATCCTTACCTCGCCTTTGTTGCCACTTCATGGATCATTTTTGGCTTGTTGGGTTTGAGCTTGGATGTGATTTGGGGCCGCGGTGGTTTGCTGAGCCTCGCTCAAACAGCCTTTTATGGCCTGGGCGGTTATTTCGGCGCGGTTATCGCGATCAACCTTGCACCGTCAACCGGTATAACACTTGTTTGGGCGTTGCCCGCTGCGGCGGCGTTTGGTGCATTCGTTGCGACAGCGCTTGGCTACATCATTTTTTATTCACGTATGGGCGCGCTTCAAAGCACAATTCTGTCCTACACTTTTACGCTGCTTTTGTGGTCGGTAACGCAGACATTCAAGCTCGATGTTGGCACTGCAAGAATTGGTGGCGACAATGGGTTGTCGAACATCCCGGGGATCATCTTGGGTTTCGGGGCAGATGCCAAAAAGCTGGCCCCCAATGACGCCTTTGTTGTTGTCGTCATCATCAGCGCTGCGGTGTATTTTTTCACGCGCTGGTTGATGAGAAGCAATTTCGGCAAGATCATTGATTGCATTCGTATCGACATCGAAAAAGCAGAACTTCTCGGGTACGACATTCGCCGTTTCCAAGTGCTCAATTTCGCCTATTCGGGGGCAATTGCAGGGCTAGCGGGAGCGCTCTTCGCGCTATGGGCCAATTATTTGAACCCATCCATATTCTCGGTTCAGGAGGCTTTGCTTGTCCCGATCTATGTCCTCGTTGGCGGCCTGGGTACTCTCGCTGGCCCATTCCTTGGCGCTTTGATCATTGGCGGTTTGTCCTTCTGGCTAGGCGGTGGCGTGGCCGGTGGTCAAACGACCCTGATTTTAGGTGTCGTTCTGATCCTTTTGGTGCTGTTTCTTCACAATGGTTTCTTGGGGGCCATTGACCAGCTTTGGCGGCGGTTTCTTCCAGATGCCAATGATGCGGCACGCAATGCTGGAACCGTCAAAATCGACACCGATGTTTTGGAGGACATCCTCCGCGAGGCCGCTGAGCATGCCGGACCTGCCAAAAGCCTCGCAACCAAAAAAGCTCTGAAGCGCTTTGGTGGTGTAATCCCCGTCAACAAGGTCAGTCGAAGCTTCAAGCCCGGCGAACCCCATGCGCTAATCGGGCCCAACGGTGCCGGGAAAAGCTCCTTCTTGAAAACATGTGTTGGTCTCTACCGCCCGGAAAGCGGAGCGATTTTACTCAACGGCGATGACATAACTGGAGCAGACATTTTTGATCGTGTCCAAGAGGGCATGGGAGTGAAAAACAAGAAGCCGCAGGTTTTTGGTGAAA
>JBCBYO010000042.1:0-25034 GCA_039815825.1 Pseudomonadota bacterium | reverse complement strand
GCTCCAACAACGCTCGAGTGAAGCAAACTTTCCCCCGGTTGCTCGACATTCTCCAGGCCTGGCGGAAAGCCTGCAATCATGTGAACAAGTTCAATTGGGGCTGCGCCCAAAAAGCCAAAACCGACGAAGCTTGCTTGCTACGTAGACACCTGCCGCCCGCGGACATTTGTCTAGGTTAAGTTCTGCATCGACACTCCTCTATCACACTGCTTCCGCATCGCGCGGATGGCAATGCGGGTCCCATCTCAAACTGCGCGATTTGCTGGAGAGAGATTGGGACATGACCGATGCTTCCCCCAATAGCTTCACAGATGGGCGACTGCGAACCATCTATTTTAAAACAGCACTTCCAATCATCTTTGTGATGGGCATGAACGGGCTCCTGTCCGTAGCCAATGCCGTGTTTCTGGGTGTTTATGTCGGCCCGGTCGCGCTGGCCGCGGTAACGCTTATGTTCCCGATCTACATGTTGATCGTCGCGCTTTCGACACTGGTATCAAGTGGCCGTGCTGGCCTCTGGTCAATCCAATGCACTGGCTCAAATGGGATTCACTTATTTGCAAATCACAGTGCTCTGTTCACCGCTATTGTTTGTCCTGTCAGCAAATTCTGATGCTCTGCGCAATGAAGGACAAGTTGGTTTCATGGCTGCGATGAGCTTGCTCGTTTCCATGTCGAACATTGGCTTCAACTACCTGCTGATCGCCGTTTTTAACATGGGCGTTGCCGGATCGGCATATGGTACAGCTGCCGCACAAGCGCTTTCCCTTGCAATCATCATGTTGTTTCGCTTGTACGGCGAAACACAATTGAGGCCGTCGTGACGCCATTCATCTTACCAAAGACAGCGACAGTATCGCCGGAAGCAAACGCGTCCGTATTCTCCCACAAAGTGGTTTGCAGATTGGCGGAAAAAACACCTTAAAAGGCAAAGATGGCCTCCTTGTCACGGCTCTCTCCGATACAAGGCAATCTGGCATCGCCTTCATTGTGCCAGACCATGTCATCGGCCATCAGTGCGCTCATGGCATCCATGTCACTACCACCCATCGCGCCCATAAATGCCATGACAGCGTTGAAGGTCGCCTGACTGGTAGTGTCCATTTCTTGTGCTCCTACTTTTTTACGAAAGAATGAGTGCGAGCGCTGTGCCCAGCGAGGTCTTTATCAGTGTTCGACGGTTTATGGTGTTGGCCTAACGTGTCCAATATTCCGGGATCAGGCCAAGCAAAAACTCGCCGCTGTACCCAGGGAAGGCTTGTTTGATCATGGCGCCAGCTTCTTCCGGCGTCGCAGCTGTGTTCATCGCGTCATCCATCACCTTGATGTAGGCGATGGCGGTCGTCAGCTCAGCGCGGGACGTCGGCATACCGTGGCCGACAAGCAGCGTTTCGCAAGCCGGGTCATCACGCAGTTCTTCAAGTATTGCGATCCAATTTGAGCGATCGACCCCGGGGGCGAAGAAGACTCCGTTGTAGACAAGGTCCTGCACAATCGCGACTTGCTGTTCGGGCAAAACGGCAACAATTGTGTGCGGCGCCTCGGCATTCTCATAATGGCGGAACTCAACCGGTACGTCCGAAATTTCGGTCATCCCGATGGCAAGGTCAGCTCCGTCCATCACATTGGTTGGCGCGGTGCCGCCACCTGCGGCAGCTTCTGCGGCGACCGCACTACGAATTTGCGGAAGTGTCGCGAAGGTAACACCCTCAAACACGTCCGCCGCGCTCCAGTGATCAGGATGCTCGTGGCTAAGAACAGCCATGCCAACCGGTTTGCCGGTAGATTGGATAACGTTTGATACTTCCATCGCCGTCGGTGGAATAAATGTAGAGTCAATCAACAGGAGTTGATCGTCGAACTCCACAATGTGAGACGTCACATGCACTGCTTGCGCCGGAGATATATAAGTGTGAAATGTAACGCCGCCTTTAGTGAAGCTGTGCAGCGTTCCTGCCGGGAGATCACCGCCTTGGGCCCGAACAGGGGTGGGCGCGAGTGCGCTCCGCAATAGCGCAGCAGCACCAATTGTCAGGGTTGCGCCCTTAAGAAGCGCGCGGCGCGAAACCGCCGGACGTGAGTTTGAGTTTGGCATTGGTCTAAATCCTCGGTTGTTTTTGAAACTAAGCGGTGCGCCGCCAGACGAGCGTATGCGGTTCTCGGAACGCGAAACGGGCGAGATGGTCAGCGAGAAATCGCTCGACCTTCGGTAGTCTGGACTCAGCGGCGGTGGCACGAAGGGTCAGCAAGCCATCAATGGCAGTGAAGTTGCACTCACCAAATGGTAGCGCAACACGGCCTTCGGTTGGCGTGAAGCTGGTCGGCACTTTATGGCCAAAATGCTTGCAAAGCTGCTGCAGATAACGACTTGCGTATTCTGTTTTGAAAGTTGCGAAGGTCTCTGACATCTCTCTATTCCTGATGTTTCAGATAGAGATAGACGAGTGCGGCCTTTTTGATTAGCTATGTAATATCTCAATCACTGTTTGATAAAATCGAATAATGGCAGATGAATACAAAGCACTGGCCGTTTTTGCCGCCGTTGCAGATTCCGGAAGCTTCAGCGCCGCCGCTAAGCGCTTGAAGCTCTCAACGTCGGTTGTGAGTCACCATGTCTCCAAGCTCGAGGAACGGCTTGGCGTATCGCTCCTATACCGCTCAACGCGCTCACTCTCCTTAACGGCAGAAGGGGAGAAGGTGTTGCCGGCTGCGCGGCAAATGGTTTTGTCGGCGGATCTAGCGATGGATGCCCTGGCAGATGAACTCGATCAGCTTGTGGGTGCACTGCGTATTACAATGCCAACATTCGGGGTGCACACTGAGTTACACCAGGCCGTATGGGCCTTTGCACGTGAACATCCGATGGTCGCTCTGACGCTCCACAGCACGGATCGTCAGGTGGACCTTATACGCGATGGTTTTGATATGGGTATACGCCTCGGCAATTTAGCCGACAGCAGCCTGATGACACGCCGTATCGGAACGTTCAGCCGCGTACTGGTGGCTGCACCGGAATACCTCAAGCAAAATGGCGAACCTAACGATCCGGAAACGCTTAAATCCTGCGCGTTTGTCGCGTTGGCGATGCTGCCGACTGCCATTGTGTTGCAAAGGGCCGAGGAACAAATCACGCTAGAACCGGATGACATCCGCCTCGAAGTCGACACAGTCTCGGCGGCCAAAGCGGCGATCCTGGCCGGGCTTGGCATCCAGCGGCTTCCGCTCAGCGAGGTGCAGGAAGAACTGGAAATCGGGCAGCTTGTAGAGGTTCTCCCCGGATGGCGACCGCCGGATCTGGGCGTCTATGCTGTTTGGCCGGATGCGGGGTCACAGCGCAAGCTAACCCGCCGGTTGGTCGAATATTTGGCCTCTGTGAATGCAAGCTGATGCCTAAGAAAGAATGCGATGAAAAAAAACGTCTTTGCCGTTGCTTTTTGTATGGCCACGGTGTGCTGAGGTCGGAAGCCACAAGTTGCATATCGCGACAAAACGTGGCCAGTTTCCCGCCATGAAAATCACTATTCTCGACGATTATTTCGATACGCTTCGTACGCTACCCTGTTTTGAAAAGCTCGATGAGCATGATGTCACCGTTTGGACCGATCATGTCCAAGATACGGACGCGCTTGCAGAGCGACTTTCCGACACTGAGGTTTTGGTACTTTTCCGCGAACGGACAAAAATCATCGGCGACCTTTTGGATCGCTTGCCAAATTTGAAAATGATTAGCCAACGCAGCGTTTATCCGCACATCGATGTCGACGCGTGCACGCGTAACGGCGTTCTCCTCTGCTCCAACATGCATAAAGGGACGCCTTCCTTTGCTGCCGCCGAATTGACCTTTGCCCTGATTTTGGCGGCGATGCGGCAAATCCCGCAACAGATGGCCGCGTTAAAAGACGGCAAATGGCAGATCGGCGTTGGCCACACCGTGCGTGGAAAAACGCTTGGAATTTGGAGCTACGGACGCATTGGCAAGGCCGTTGCCGATTATGGCCGAGCCTTTGGGATGCAAATTCAGGTTTGGGGCGGCGACGAAAGCTGTGCTCGTGCCGTCAATGACGGCTATCAAAAAGCGCAGAGCCGAGAAGCGTTCTTTGCAACAAGCGATGTCGTTTCGCTTCATATCAGGCTTCATCCGGAAACCAGGGGGATCGTACACCGGGACGATTTGGCGGCAATGAGGTCGGACTCGCTCTTGATCAACACAAGTCGCGCTGGGTTGATCGAACCTAATGCATTGGTAGACGCCCTTAATGCAGGCCGGCCGGGTATGGCGGCCGTAGATGTGTTTGAACAAGAACCGGTCATCAACGCTGATCATCCGCTTCTGCACATGGACAATGTCGTGTGTACGCCGCACATCGGTTACGTCAGCAAAGAGGAATATGATCTTCAGTTTGGCGACATTTTCGACCAGATAAATTCTTACGCATCGGGCCAGCCCATCCACATGATCAACCCCGAGGTTTTCACCGGTTAAACGTTGTGTTGGGAGGCAGAAATGCATGCCTGCCATGTCCAATCGGGGCGTGACTTTTTGCGGTTAAATACGTACTTTGTATCCGAAAGGATACAATCATGAACATGATGAAATTTTTCGACCAAGTCAGTGCTGCACGCCGTCTTTCAATTGCCTTCGAGAGAGGCGCTGTTCCAAACAAGGAAGATTTGGCGACACTTGGTATGCCTACAGAGATCAAACGCTCTTTCAAGCGCTAACAGGGCGCCTGAAAGGCAGCTCCATAACTATAGTTTTGCCTTTCCTGCCGCTGTCATTGTGACAGGCAAGAGAGCCACCATGGGAACGCGCAACATCCTTTGCCAATGAAAGGCCAAGTCCGCTTCCCACCTCGGAGTGAGTGCCGGTCGCAAACGGTTGCGTGAGCGCGTTGAACTGCTCTTCGTCAAAAGCGGAGCCGTCATCAGATACGTCAACCGAAAATGCGCCGTCTTCAGTACCGCGTAGTCGCACATCAATTTTCGCGCCAGTGCTATTATGGCGGACGGCGTTATCAATTAAGTTTGCAACGGCCTCTCGTATGAGAGTCTCATGCCCCCGGTAAACCAGCGATTGGCTTTGCAAATCCAGCGATATGTCTTGCTTTTTTGCCAACGCAGACTGGGCCGCGTCTCGTGTCACTTCGCCCACGATTTCCGCCAGATTAAAGGATGTCATATGTTCCGGTGCAAGGCCGTGGGCGCTTGCGTTGGAAAGCATCTGGTTGACCATGTGTCCCGTCTTATCTGATGCGTCGACAATTTCGCCAAGCGCTGTTTCGAACTGCGCTGCATCCTTAGAGGCAAGCGCTGCCTGGGCTTGCACTTTTATGGCCGCCACCGGGTTCCTTAATTGATGGGCCGCGTTTCCGATAAACCGTTCTCTGTTTTGCTTTGAGCGTCTGACCCTTTCAAAGAGCGAATTCATCGCGCCCACGATCCCGGTCAGTTCGATAGGCATCTGTCGCTTGATCGGGTTTAAATCGCGGGGTGAGCGGCTTTCGATTGCGCTCTGCAACTCACTGATCGGACGCAGGCCCCAGCTGACTGCAAACCACACGATTGCACCGGCAGCCAAGACAAGCAGTACCAAGCGAAGTAATGAGCGCGTAAAAAGCGAAAGCGTAAATTCACTACGTGTCGTCATTTTTTGCCAGGTGATGATGGTTGTCATCCCATTGATCTGGCCACCGGACAAAAACTGTCGCACGGCGGTCACCCGAACCGGGCTTCCATTGTACACGCCATCGTAGAAGATCGGCGTTTCGGCCTCTAGAGATATCTCTTCGGGAATGCGTGGGTAGCCAGAATAGCCTGTGACAAACGCACCGCGCGGTCCACGCACATAATAGAAAAATTCGTCTCCAAGGTTTTCGGTGAGAATCTCCAACGTGTTGTCGGCCAATAACGTACCGCTTGACGCGACGATGTTTTCTGAAAGCGTCAACATGGCAGCCAGAAGCGTTCTATCATGAAGCTGTTTGGACACTCTCTGCGCCGAGAAAAACGTCTCAAGAGACACGATCGCCGCGACTGCAGAAAGCGGAACAAGCAACCAAATCAGGAGCCGTGTGCGTATCGAATTCATTACTGTTCTCGCATGGAATAGCCAAGCCCGCGCAGTGTTTTGATCTCGGTCCCCGATCCAATCAATTTTTTTCGGAGGCGATGAATGTAAAGTTCAACCGCGCTTTCCTCTACATCAGCACCTGTCCCGTATAGGTGATCCAAGATTTGCGACTTCGACACAACCGCACCACTGGAGCTCATCATGATCTCAAAAAGCGCAAACTCCCGGCGCGGCAATTCAACCGTTTCACCGTTGACAACGACACGTCGCGCAGCCGGATCAAATTCCAGACTGCCTAGTTTTTGGGTCGATGATATCTCTCGGTCTGCCCGGCGCAACAGCGCCCGCGCCCGGGCAAGAAGTTCTGCAAGTTCGAACGGCTTGGTCAAATAATCGTCAGCGCCCAAGTCCAATCCGCGAACCTTATCGTCAATAGCATCACGGGCGGTCAGCATGAGTACCGGCGTGCGGTTGTCGGCGTTCCGCAAGACTGCCAACACGTCCAGGCCCGACTTTCCTGGAAGATTAATATCAAGAACAATGAGGTCGTGCGTTTCGGAGGAGAGGAACGATTCCGCGCTTGGCCCATCGCGCAATATATCCACGCCGTGTCCCTCGGCGCGAAATGCCATCGCTATAGCTTCGGCGATTTGCCGATTGTCCTCCACAACTGCGATCCGCAAGTGACCTCCCACACATGTTGAAAGCTAGATGAAAGGTTCGCGCGCTACCACCAGCACTGTCAATGTTGCATTTTTGGGAGGAGATGCTGCCATGGACATGCTTTGCGCATCTATCTCTTCCCGTAGTTTGTCTGGGAGGAAATGATGACAAAACTAAAAGCAATGAGCGCTGCACTCGCCGCTGGCGCAATGCTCTTTACCGCCACTGCTGGCACGAACGCGATGGACATGGATATGTCCGGCAAGACAGTTGAATGGACAATTCCATTTTCCGAAACTGGTGGTTCCGCCAAATGGGCCAATTTTTTCGCACCGCTGCTTTCTGAAGCGTTGCCCGGTGAACCAACTGTTGTTGTGAAATTTATGCCAGGTGCTGGCTCAACCAAAGGCGCCAACTGGTTTCAAACACAAAGCGATGGTGCTGGCGAGATCATGTTCGGCACATCCGGCTCCACACAGTTCCCATACCTGCTCGGCGATCCACGTGTTCGTTATGAATACAAGGATTGGACACCGGTTATGGCCACCGGAACAGGTGGAGTTGCATACCTTAACAAGGAAGACGGTGCGAAATTTGACGGTTCCGCCAACGGCCTGAAAGACAGCAAGTTCATCTACGGTGCACAAGGCGCAACCAGCTTGGATCTAGTTGCCCTTCTCGCATGGGACATGCTCGGAATGGATGTTGAGCCGGTATTCGGCATCAAAGGTCGCGGTGATGGCCGTCTGATGTTCGAACGCGGTGAAGCCAATATCGATTACCAAACTTCTTCCGGTTATCTGGGCGGTTCTGTCCCGTTGGTCGAAGCGGGCGACGCTGTTCCCATGATGTCTTGGGGCACATTGAACGATGCCGGTGAAATCGTCCGTGACCCAACATTCCCCGATATGCCAACATTCAAGGAAGTGTGTGAAGCAACAGACGGTTGTGAAACATCGGGTCCTGCATGGGAAGCATGGAAAGCCTTCTTCGTTGCTGGTTTCCCGTCACAGAAAATTGCGTTCCTGCCTAACGGCATCGACCAATCTGTGGTGGACACATTTGTAGCCAGCTTCGAGGCGGTGCGCTCTCGCCCAGACTTTGCAGAAATCTCATCCAAACGCGTTGGGAAATATCCGATGTTTGTCGGTGCCGGTGCTGCAAAAGCCGCCGCTGAGGCGACAACAATTTCCGACGATGCCAAAGGCTACGTCGTGAACTGGTTGAACGAGAAATACGGCGTTTCGCTCTAAGCGGCCGCTTCTCAAAAGAATTGTGGCCGCGCTCACTGGAGTGCGGCCACACTTATTTTCAGGAGTGGGGAGGGTTCCATGGAAACTTTTGTGCAGGCATTGCCGGCGCTCGGCCAGGCGTTTGAGCTTATCTTTCAACCCGTCGTTTTCGGGTATCTCATTCTCGGCGTCGTCATGGGGCTTTGCATCGGCGTATTTCCCGGACTGGGCGGGATTGCCGGCCTTTCGCTTCTACTTCCCTTCATGTTCGGGATGGAACCCATACTCGGTTTGGCTTTGATGATCGGTATGGTCGCGGTTGTACCGACGTCAGATACGTTTGCATCTGTGTTGATGGGTATACCCGGTTCCTCGGCGAGTCAGGCGACAGTGCTTGATGGGTTTCCCTTGGCCAAGAAAGGCCAAGCAGCACGAGCCCTATCAGCAGCGTTTGCATCGTCGCTGTTCGGCGGCCTGATGGGCGCGGCTTTCTTGACCGTCTTTATTCTTGTCGCGCGGCCGATCGTCCTTTCGTTTGGCCTGCCGGAAATGCTGATGATGACCATTTTGGGACTTTCCATGGTCGCTATTCTCGCCGGTCGCGTGGCGATCAAGGGTGTCGCGGCAGCTGGACTTGGTCTTGTTGTGGGTACAATCGGCGCTGCGGATTCTGGCGGCAGCCTGCGCATGTCTTCCTATGACCTTCCTTACATCGTCGATGGGTTCAAACTGGTGATTGTCGGCCTTGGAATCTTTGCGATCCCGGAGATCGTATCGCTTCTTCGACAAGACCGCGCCATCTCCAAAAACGCCGAATTGGGCGCTGGTTGGTTTGATGGCATCAAAGATTGGTGGGCCAACAAATGGCTATCACTTCGGTGCTCAATCATCGGTGTCGTAGTCGGTGTGATCCCCGGACTGGGCGGTTCCGTTGTTGACTGGATCGCCTATGGGCACACCGTTCAATCGACAAAGGAAAAAGGCAACTTTGGCAGCGGTGAGGTTCGCGGCGTCATTGGCCCGGAAAGCTCCAACAACGCCAAAGAGGGCGGCGGGCTGGTACCAACACTTTTGTTCGGGATTCCTGGTTCGGGCTCCATGGCGATCTTTATCGGTGCTGTCGCGTTGCTTGGCTCTGGTTCGATCGAAGTTGGACCGGGGATGCTGAAAAACAATCTCGACATGACTTACGCGATTGTTTGGTTGCTCGCTTTGGCGAACGTCGTCGGTACTGTTCTTTGCATCGCCGCTTCGGGCGGTATCGCGCGTCTTACGACTATTCGCTTTACGTTGATCGCGCCGTTCTTGTTCATGTTAATCTCGTTTGCTGCATTTCAATCCGGGCAGAACTTTGCCGACCTCTTGGCGCTGTTTGCCTTTGGCTTTATCGGCATCATGCTGCGCCGGTTTGATTGGTCACGTCCGGCGTTTTTGATTGGCTTTGTTCTGTCAAACCCGGTCGAAAAATTCACAAACCAAGCCTACCAAATCGCCGCTTTCCGGTTCCGCGAAAGCACACAGGCCGGTCTGGAATATATCTTCAGCCCCATCGTGATTGTGTTGATCATTATTACCGTTGTGTCGGTGGTCCTAGGCATACGACAGGCAAAAAGCATCATGGCTGAAGGCGAGGTAGAGTCAGGCTCCAAGCGCGCGCCAATGATTTTCCTGTTCGCGGTCATGGCCTACTTTATTGCCACCTACTGGAACGCTTCACTCATCAGCGATCGTTTGCTGGGCGACAAGATCATCCCGATGGTCGTTTCGGCAATCGCACTAGCAGGTTGTTTGATCCTGCTGGTTCAGATGATCAGACGTCCGGAGACTGATGTGGTCTTTGCTGACCGCGAAACATCTGGCGAAGATGCAGAAGCGACCTATGGGCTTTGGCCAACGTTGGCATGGTTTGCGGGACTTCTTTTGCTAACCGGAATTTTTGGCTTCATTATCGCTTTGGCCGTTTTCCTGGTTTCATTCCTTCGTTTCCGCGCCTCATTGTCATGGTTGAACGCCATCTTATACAGCGCGTGCGGCATCGCATTCATGTGCTTCATGGCGTGGTCTCTCAATCGCGATTTCCCACCCGGTCTGCTCCAACGCTACGCAGACCTGCCGTGGCCGTTTACATAAGGAAGACAAGACGATGTCAGGGATCCCATGCATTTTTATGCGCGGCGGCACATCACGCGGACCATATTTCAACCGCGCCGATTTGCCAGAAGATCGCGAGGCTTTGGCGCGGGTTCTCATCGCCGCCGTTGGGGCTGGCCACCCACTTAACATCGACGGCATTGGCGGTGGTAATGCCGTGACCACGAAAGTCGCCATGCTATCGCGCTCGGACGATGACTGGGCCGATATCGACTATTTCTTCGCGCAGGTTGCGGTGGAAAAGAAGGAGGTCGACTTCTCACCGACATGCGGCAACATTCTCGCCGGGGTCGGTCCGGCTGCGGTTGAAATGGGTTTGATTGATCCAAACGGCGACGAGACCAACATCAAAATAAGAAGCGTCAATACAGGCGCGCGGGTCGAGGCCACCGTTCAGACACCAGGTGGGCGCGTCAACTATGAGGGCGATGCCACCATTAGTGGCGTTCCTGGATCAGCAGCGCCGGTTGTTTTGAACTTTATGAATGTTATTGGCTCAAAAACCGGTGCGCTCTTTCCGACTGGAAGTCCAATCGACAACATAGACGGTTATGACGTGACCTGCATCGATGTGGCCATGCCAATGGTCATCGGGCGCGCTTCGGACTTCGGCATTACCGGGTATGAGAGCCGTGAAGAGCTGGACGAAAACAAGGCGCTTTTTGAGCGTTTCGAACCTATCCGGATCAAAGCCGGAGAGGCAATGGGCTTTGAAAATGTGGCTTCTTCGGTCGTGCCAAAGTTTGCGCTGCTCGCAAAACCCCAGCAAGGTGGGGCGATTGCCGCGCGCTATTTCATGCCTTGGACGACGCACCCGTCATTTGCGGTCACTGGCTCGATCTGCACAGGTTCATGCCTGATTGCGCCGGGGACGGTTGCCGAAGGTCTGGTCGACTTACCACCAGGAAATCCCGCCACTTTAAGACTGGAGCATCCGAGCGGAATGATCGAAGTTGTTATGGATGTGTCGCTGGAAGGGGGGACGTTCGACTTGAATTCGGCGGGCCTTTTGCGAACAGCGCGCAAACTAATGTCAGGCGATGTTCACGTTCACGGATAGTGATTCAACTTGCGTTAAGTGAAAGCAGGAACGCCCGGCCGGTTTCGGTCGCGCGCACGATGGTTGTCCCATCTTCGCCTTGCGCCCGCTCAATGAACCCAAATTCAACCGCGTCCTCCCAAATGGGTAGGCGTGGACATGATGTACGCCAAGCATCCATGACATCTTCGTAGCGGCGTGGTTCCTTTGCGATCCAAGTCACCAAGTCTTTGATCAGTTCCCGGTTCTCCATGAGGCAGTTCCTTATTGTGTGGACTTTTGCACTGGGGGTGCAAAAAACGCGGCCGCGAGTGGCGCTCCCAGAATAACAACGAAAATCCGCAGAACGTGGTGGGCTACAACAAACGCTACATCCGCGCCGACAATCAGCGCCAGAACTGTCAGCTCGGCTTGTCCACCGGGCGCAAATGCAAGCAATGTCTCCATGCCCGGGGCCAAGCCAAACATGTAGATAATTTCAACGAAAGCGATCGTTAAAAGCACAAGTATCACGCAAAAACCCAACGCGGCTGTCACATCATGGCGTAACTCAGCCGCCGTTATTCCGGTATATTTTGCGCCTATCGTCATCCCAATGAAGAATTGCGCCGCCCATATAGCTTCAGCGGGTGGCCTGTTTTGCAGGCCGCCAAGGCTTGCCACCAATCCGGTCAGGATCAATGGGCCCAGTATGGAAGCACCGAACATTCCCAATCGTTTGGCGATCCGCCAACCGGCGAAAGCGCAAACAACCATGATGCCAAGTTCATGAATTGGGATGGTGGTGGCGGGAACGCCGGGCGGGTTGGTCAAATCGGCGTCCCAAATTCCTTTCAAAAGAAACGGAAGCGCGGCCACGATGATGAGCACTCGTGTCGCATGCACAAGACTTAAAGTGCGAACATTGCCGCCTGCTTCTTCTCCAAAAAGCAACATGTCCTGCAATCCACCGGGCATTGCTGAGTAATAGGCGGTTGGAAAATCATAACCCCACAAGCGCCTGAAATACGGCACGCCGATCATACCGATACAAACAATCATCAGTGGGACCATAAGCAATGTCGGTAGCATGGATGGGAATGTCGCCAACACAGCCGGCGTGAGTGTTGCCCCGACGGCGACGCCCAATATTGTGCGCATGGAATCGTTGAGCACTTTTATCCCCCGCATCGGCATTCCCGCGAGCGCTGCAAACAGGCATGCGAAAATGGGGCCGAGCAACCAGGGCAAGGGCAGTTCAAGTGCGTGAAACACGAGTACGCCCACACCGCCGACCAGGAAGGTGCTCAACACTTGGATCATTCTGATTGATGCTCCAATCGATAGCGTAGGGAGTTCTGCAAATGCGCTTCGGCGGCTGCACCGGCCGCATCAGCATCGCGTGCAGACAGCGCTTTGATGATGTTGTTGTGCTCATTGACGACCACATCCACCCGCTTGGGGTCGGTGTAAGTTGTCGGACCGATCAGAAGCATTGAGTTGTTGAGGGCGCGCGCCGCGTCGAGAAGAAAGCGATTGCGCCCTGCCAGATAGATGTGGCGATGGAAGTCTTGGTTGATCACCGAACTTTGGACCGGATCCTCCCGTTCTCGTTCTATTGCCGCATTCAAAGAGATAAGCGCATCAAACTCCGCCTGCGCGCCATGTTGCGCAGCCATTTGCGCAGCGGTTCGTTCCAAAACGATCCGCATCTCATAGAATTCGACGATTTCGGTGTGGTTCAACGTGCGTATGACAGCACCAATGCGTGGCCGATGCTCGACAATACCGTGCGCCTCCAGGCGTCGCAGCGCCTCGCGGACCGGTGTGCGAGACAGGCCGAGCCTTTCGCCAACCTCCTCCTCGCGAAGCCGATCACCGGGCGCATAGGTCCCTTTTCGCAGGGCTGTTATCAAAGCCTCATAGGCCAACTCACCGCTTGATTGTACCGGCTTTTTATCCATCGAAGACTTCGGCCTTGATTATTGTATACGAATGGATACAATAATATCTCAAGTTGGAATTCATGTCAAAGTTTGTGTTGATGGACCAGTCACCCGATATCGTTGTCATTGGCGGTGGAAATGCGGCCCTGTGCGCCGCGATGACAGCGGCAGAGGCCGGCGCTCGTGTCATGATACTGGAAGCAGCACCCAAAGCCTATCGTGGCGGCAATTCACGCCACACCCGAAATTTCCGTTGCATGCATTCCGGCCCTCTCGGTCCATTGATCGAAAGCTACGATGAAGAAGAGTATTTTGATGATCTTTTGAAAGTCACCGGCGGTAAAACTGATGAGGTGCTCGCTCGCCTTGCCATCCGATCATCAGAAGAGTGCCTACCATGGATGGAAGCGCATGGTGTTCGTTTCCAACCATCCCTTTCAGGAACATTGTCACTTGCGCGCACCAATGCATTCTTTTTGGGTGGCGGCAAGGGCCTTGTTAACGCGTACTACCGAACAGCCGAAAAGCTTGGCATCGAAGTGCATTACAATGCAGCGGTCACACACCTTGAAATGGAAGAGAACTTCATAACGCGCGTTGACTACACGGCCGGTGATAATGAAGTTCGTCAGGTTTCGCCCAAAGCGGTGGTGGTGGCTTCCGGCGGCTTTCAGGCCGACATTGATTGGCTGACCCGAGCGTGGGGGCCTGCTGCGCAGAATTTTCTGATCCGGGGCACCCCGTACAATCGCGGCGTCGTACTGGCCGACCTGCTTGACCAGGGCGTTGAACAGGTGGGCGATCCAACACAATGCCATGCGGTCGCCATCGACGGCCGAGCTCCAAAATATGATGGCGGTATTGTTACGCGCCTCGACTGTGTGCCCTTCTCAATCGTCGTCAACAAATTTGGCAAACGTTTCTACGATGAAGGCGAAGATGTTTGGCCAAAACGATATGCCATTTGGGGGCGCCTTGTCGCCGAACAGCCCGATCAAGTGGGCTATGTGATCATCGACGCCAAATCGTTGAACCTATTCATGCCATCCGTTTTTCCGCCCATTAAAGCCGATACATTGGAAGAGCTCGGCGAAAAGATGGGCCTACCCGTTGCTCAATTGCGGGAGACTGTCGATGAGTTCAATGCAGCATGTCAGGACACGTCGAACTTTCATCCGACGGAACTCGATGGTGTTGCCACCGAGGGGCTAAATCCACCAAAGACCAATTGGGCCCGGCCAATTACCGAACCGCCCTTCTACGGCTACTCGCTGCGCACCGGTGTGACGTTCACCTATCTGGGCCTGAAAGTCGACGAGAAGGCTCAATGTTCCATCGGCAACCGACCAGTGGCGAATATGTGGGCTGCCGGGGAGACGATGGCTGGTTCCATTTTGGGTCAGGGATATCTCGCCGGTTTTGGTATGACCATCGGCACTGTCTTCGGGCGTATTGCGGGTCGGGAGGCCGCGGCATATGCTAACTAATTTGATCGATGAAGCACGGCGACAGGCAGAAATTTGCAACGCTTGTCGCTACTGTGAAGGCTATTGTTCCGTCTTTCCCGCCATGCACGCTGATCGTTCGTTTTCCGATGGCGACATTACCCAACTTGCGAACCTGTGCCACAATTGTCGTGGTTGCTATTATGCTTGCCAATATACGGCACCACATGAATTTGATCTGAATTTGCCAAAGGCATTGGCCGAAGTGCGCCAGGACAGCTGGAAATCACTCGCGTGGCCTCGCGGTTTTGCCGTTCTTTTTGACAGGTCCGGCGTTGCAATTGGCACCGCCTTGGTTCTTGCATTTGCGTTGTTGTTTGCCGTTGCTCAGATGCTTAGACCAGAAAGTGGGGAGGGGTTTTACGCCTACATGTCACACACAGTGATGGTCGCCATTTTCGCACCTGCGTTTCTTCTACCGCTGCTAGCTATTGCTCTTTCGATACGCGATTATTGGCGCGTCGTTGACGGGGGTCCGTGGACATTTAGGGACATCTGGTCTGCCTGCTTAAGTGCGGGTCGCATGAAGAACCTGGAAGGTGGTCATGGCGATGGCTGCAACTTTGAGGATGAGGATCGGTTCAGCCATGCGCGCCGTCATTTCCACCGAGCAACGCTATATGGTTTTTTGCTGTGTTTCGCGTCAACCTCCAGCGGCACGGTGCTTCACTACGTATTTGGCATGGAGGCGCCATACGGAGTTTTCAGTCTGCCCAAGCTCTTTGGTATACCCGGCGGCATCTTACTGTGCACCGGCACAGCCGGGCTGGCTTGGCTAAAGACGAAGGCGGATCCAAACCTCGGGGCGCCAAAGGTTTGGGGCGGTGAGATGGCATTTATATTGTTGCTCTTCTCCGTCAGTGCGACAGGCTTGCTGCTTTATGCAACCACCGGAACCGGTGCGGTCGCTTGGCTTCTACCTGTACACCTCGGCACGGTGCTGGCCTTTTTTCTGCTCACGCCATACTCGAAAATGGCGCACGGATTTTACCGGATGGCAGCCCTTACCAAAGATGCCTCACGCTTGCGCGTAAGGGTTTCTTAGAAGAGCAGGCCGAACGCTTTCGGTCGTTAAACGATTTCTCCGGTCACGTGTTTGCTAGATCAACACCGGCAGTGTTTTCACAGATGCTAAGAAGGCGGTTACAAATCTGCTTGTCGATGCTGCTGCGCTCACTTTTGGGCTTGAGCATATCTAGAAAAAAATCAAGCAAAATGAGCTTAGACGCCCCGTCGACGGGTTCCACTGCGAGAATTTGCGTCAAGTTCCAAGACAAAAATTTGTCGGCAGCCCGGATCGCATCTTCATCATCATTCTTAATAGCAGTGATCAACTGCTCAGTGATGGCATGATGTCTTTCGATCAAACTTGAAACAGACACAACAGTCTCCGGCTGCACAATGGTAGTGTTCGAGCAATCATTGCGAAGAATACGGCCATCATGACACGTAGTACGGAGTGTGCTTATATACGACTTGTAACGTTTTGGGACTTCAACCCTTTAGTAACCTTAATGGACCCTGCGTAATTTGAGGGCTTTCCAGCGCGGCCATCGCCGTTACCACACTTTACACGACAGCTACGGCCAGCGCGCCAGAGGATAGTCTGGCTACGCATTTGGAGGAAGTAAGCCGGCGTTTCAGGTCCAGAAGCTTTCTCGAACAGTACCAGTGACGAAGCCATTTGGCGTATCAACGTGCAGAACGGTTCCTGGATCCCAGTGCGTCATGCGGACCATGCCAATGGCAACCGTGCAATTATGATCTGGTGACCAAGCCGCTGACGTGACTTGGCCAATTCGGTTACCCTTGTCCACGATGGGCCACGCCCTATCGCACACCCCAACTGGCTCCTTGATTTCGATAGCACGGATCTGCCTTATCGGCCCGTCCTTCGCCACTCGAAGCAAAGCGTCGCGGCCGATGCAACCTATTGCCGTTTCGGTGTTGCAGAACCGACCAAGCCCACATTCATGAGGGGTATTTTCGCGGGTCATATCATTGCCATAGCTAAGAAGCCCGCCTTCGATACGTTCTGCCGAATTGGGACATCCGGCGCGGACATTCAGATCTTCACCAGCGTCAAACAACGCGGTCCATAGCGGCATGCCAATGTCGCTGTCCTCGACATAGATTTCAAATCCACCCTGTTTGGAGTAGCCAGACCGAGCGATCAGTACTTGTTGGCCTTCGAACATAAACATACCGAACCTAAAAAAGCGCAAACCGCGTACTTCATCGCCAAAGACACGGGCGGCCAGGTCATCAGCTTTGGGGCCCTGAATTGCGAGCGGGCTGACATCGGGCTCATCGACAAGGACTTCCAATCGATAGGCGTTCGCAATCGCTTTAACCCAGAGCAAAAGATCGGAGTCGGCGATAGAAATCCAATAGCGCTCCTCACTCAGCTTTACCGCAACCGGGTCGTTCAACATGCCGCCGGTCTCATCGACGATCGGGACATATAGACACTGGCCAGGGAGCATCCCACGCAGATCACGCGGTGTAAGCGTCTGAATGAGCCGCGTTGCATCAGGCCCACGCAACTCCACTTGCCGCTCGCAGGCGACATCCCAGACTTGAACATGGTTCTTCAGATGATGATAATCAGCTTCCGGACTTTCAAAGTAAGTTGGGAGCAACATATGGTTATAGACTGTGTAACCACCCACACCGGCGTTCTCTACGCCGCTTGAGAAGGGGGTCCGGCGCAAGCGCCTTGATAGCGAGATTGTTGCCATCCGATATTCCCTGAGCCACACGCGCCATAGGCGTGATTTGAGTTTCCGTTAATTGTTGAGAGTTTTGGCGCGATCGCGAAGCTGAAACTTCTGGATTTTGCCTGTTGATGTTTTGGGCAGGGTGTCAAAGACAACCGCCTTGGGTGTCTTGAACCCAGCCAAATGGTTTCGACAGAACCCGATGATGTCATCGGGATCAGCCTCAGCACCTTCCCGCAATTCAATGAACGCCAGCGGCACCTCTCCCCATTTTTCGTGAGGCATCGCAACCACGGCAGCCGCCTGCACTGCTTCATGTCGGTAAAGTACGGCTTCGACCTCGACAGACGAGATGTTTTCGCCGCCGGAGATAATTACATCCTTCAGCCGGTCGCGTATCTGAATAAATCCATTTTCGTGGGAGACCGCCCCATCACCGGACCAAAACCAACCATCTTCGAAAGACTTCGCGGTCGCCTCCGGGTCCTTATAGTAACCCGACATGACTGTGTTTCCGCGAATGGCAATCTCGCCTTGCGTTTTACCGTCACGTGCAACCGGTTCACCACTGGAACGGTCGATGACAGCAACTTCTTCGACCATGGGAAAGGCAATGCCTTGCTGCGCTTGCATCTCGGCTTGTTCGGCTGGGCTGAGGTCATCCCAATCATCCTGCCAAAGGCACTGGGAAATATGACCGTAGGTTTCCGTCAGCCCATAGACTTGCATAACGTCGAAACCCATCAATCGGGTTTTCTCAAGCACGGAAGGCGGCGGTGGCGCGCCTGCAGTTAATACAGAAATTGCCGGATCAAACGGTCTCGGGTCGCTTTCTGCTTCCGTCAGCATTTGTAGAATAATCGGCGCTGCGCCAAAATGGGTAACGCCGTGGTTTCGAATGGCGTCAAGCAAACGATCGGCTGCAGGGACACGCGTGAATACCACAGTGGCACCAAGCATAGCCATCAGCCAGGGATGTCCCCAGCCGTTACAGTGAAACATTGGCACCACGGAAAGATAGACCGGATATGCCGGCAATTGCCACGCGGTCCCAGTGCCCAGCGCTATTAGATAGGCTCCGCGGTGGTGATAAACGACACCTTTGGGACGCCCCGAAGTGCCCGAAGTATAGTTGAGTGCAATCGGGTCCCACTCATCTTCAGGCAATTCTATCGGTAGTGGCTCTGCCTCGGTCAGCTCGTCATAGGTTTTGCCGCCAAGGCTGTCTCCGGTGACAGCGGGATCGACAATCTCAACAACGGGCAACATGCGCCCAAGCAGTTCAAACGCCTTGGACAACAGCGGGACGAACTCCCGATCCACGATCACCAATTTTGTGTCGGCGTGTTCAAGTATATAGGCAATCGTTTCCGCTTCGAGCCGCGTGTTTATCGTGTTGAGAACCCCGCCGGTCAACGGGACAGCAAAGTGCAGTTCGAGAAGCTCCGGGATGTTAGGGCTGATCACAGAAACCGTGTCTCCCTTTTGAACACCCAGCCCGACAAGCCCACCTGCTACCGAGCAAATGCGTTCGGCGGTTTCGGTCCAATTTCGCTGTACTTCCCCATAAATTACCGCCTTACGTTCCCCATGCAGGTCGGCGGCGCGGCGCAAGAAGGAAATTGGTGAAAGCGCCAGATGGTTTGCACGTGCCTTTTGAAGTGCTTCAAAATGTTTACGCATTGCAGTCAGCCTCTCCTAGCTATCGGGCCGCACGCGGGCGGCAGTCTTGTTGGCGAAGGCTTCCAATCGCTCACGGGCAGCTGGTTGCGTGTTAACAATGCCGCCGACAAAAGCTTCGGCATAGGCGGCGTCCAGGCCTGACATGTTTTTCATATGGCTCACGGCTGAACAGATCGCGAAATTAGTCAATGGTAAGTTCTGGGCGACCTTTTGAGCCAGCTCCATAGCTTTGGCAAAACTACCGCTCGGTTCTGTAATGTATTGCGCCAATCCGAGATCCACAGCCTCAGCGCCCTGATAAACCCGGCCGGTGAGCACCATATCGATCATCCGATATTTTCCGATCATGTCGGAGACGCGTATCGTCGCGCCACCACCGGTGAAGATCCCGCGCTGGCCTTCCGGCAGGGCAAAATATGTACCAGGATCTATAACCCTGACATGGGCGGCACTAGCCAACTCCAAGCCGCCCCCGACAACCGCGCCCTTCAAGGCAGCAATGATCGGCACACCGCCATATTCCATCTTGTTAAATGCTTCATGCCAACGCAGGCACACATGCATGAAGTCATCGGCGCTTCGATCAGCTTTCCAATGCTCAATGAGATCGAGACCCGCACAAAAGTGATCACCCTCGCCTGCCAAAACTACGGCTTTAACCCCTGCCATACGCGCACCGCTAAAGAAGCGTATCAACTCTTCAATCGTCGACACATCCAGAGCGTTGCGTTTCGAGGGGCGATTGAGCGACACCACATAAAGCCCGTTTTCGCGTTCAGATATCGCGAGGCTGTCGTAGGTGGCGGGATTTACGATATCATCCATGTTTTCGTTCTTTCTGGCGTGTGGGCTAAATAATTGACAGCCAAGATGGCTCGCCCAACTGAAGCTTGTCGGGGCGTCGACGCGTAAAAAGTATTGGGTAAGATTGTTCGCACCTATTCCAGGCGATTTTGGCCAAACGAAACCATTTGCGCGCTAAGCGTCATTTCTGAACCTCCCGTTACTCCTCCAAGGACATCTTTAGCGCCGACCACTCATGCGGGGATCGATCGTGTCCTGGTCAAGGTCGGAATGATTGCGAGAAAAAAATCAATTTGTCACGCATAATCAGACGTTGTTATTCAGCGGTCCAACACGGCCTTTCCTTCGGCAATGCTGGCAAACGTCATCCATGGCCATTGCCTCCAACGGAAGGCCCAGCCATCCGCCCTACTTGGGTGTTTGTGGAAATTGGCTCAGATGCTCGTGCGCAATCTTCCATCCGCCCGGCCCGGACCGCAGAACATTTGTACCGCGCCCACCGCCGGCCACTACTTCACCGTTGATTTTGGCCTTCCAGCAAAACGAATAGGTGCAAGCGGCTACTGCAGGGCCAACGGCAAACCAGTGCAGGTCTTCCAGCCAGTAGGCTTCGAGCGGAAAAGACTGCCACGTCTTTTCAAAAGCTTGGCGAACTTGCGCCAATCCCGTGTGCGAGCCATCGTTAAACCAAAAAATAGCATCCTCGCATATCAGCGGAACGAGGAGGTCAAAGTCATGCAAATTGATCTGCGCTGCATAAGCGCTGAGTGTGTCCGACGGTTGCATTTCTTGCCCATACTGCAAATCGATCGTGATCGTTTCTTATCACCAATTGCGGAACAAAACTGCAAGAAAAGGGGACTTTTAGCTCTTTGCATTTTGGGGTACCGGCTGTCGAAACGGATTTACTATCGACAGCCGGCAAGTCTGTCGCATCACCCGGAAAGACCCGAATGGAGCGACTGGGAGGAACATGATTTGGGCTCCAGTTTCCCTGGCGCCAAAATGGCGCCGGGTAGATTTAGAGAACGCAATCATCGGCTCGGCCTGATGACCGAACTAACGATCAGATTGCGGTTAGTTTTCCATCATGAAATGGTCTTCTCCAACTGGGACCAAGTTGCGCTCCGGTGCGGTCCAATCGAGCTGCCTGATGGGGCTCTTTAATTCATCGACGATCAAACCACGACGCTCACGTTTTACATTGGGGTCTGGAAGTGGCACCGCCGAGATCAGCTTTTTTGTATAAGGATGCTGCGGATTATTGAGGACCTTGTCACGCGGTCCGATCTCAACGATCTCCCCAAGCAGCATAACAGCAATTCGATGGCTAATACGTTCGACGGCAGCGATGTCATGGCTGATGAAAACATAGCTCATGCCGAGTTTTTCCTGCAGCTCCAGCATCAAGTTAATCACCTGCGCCTTGATGGTCGCATCAAGGGCAGAGACCGACTCATCGGCAACAATCAGGCTGGGATTGAGGCCCAGACAGCGCGCAATACAAAGGCGCTGCCTTTGCCCCCCTGAGAATTCATGCGGGAACCGAAGCGCATGTTCGGGTTTCATTCCCACCATCTCAAGAAGTTCGGCAACCCGTTCCTGCATTCGGTTCTGGTCGCCGATCTTGTGCACACGCAGGGGTTCACTGATCGCTGAGCCAATGGTCTGACGCGGGTTAAGCGAACCGTATGGGTCTTGGAAGATCATCTGCATGCGTTGACGGGCAAGACGAAGTTCTTCCCGCGATGCGTTGGCGATGTCCTTGCCCTCAAACTCAATCGAGCCGGATAGTGGCTCGCGCAAACGCAAGATCGTGCGGCCGGTTGTCGTCTTGCCGCAACCGGACTCCCCAACCAGCGCCAACGTCTCACCGGCCCGTACATCGAATGAGACGTTCTCTACGGCGTGAACATTACCAACGGTTTTTCCCAATAGACCACCGGCGATGGGGAAACGTGTTGTAAGGTTTCGTACCTTCAAAATAGTTTCGCCGCGGCGATCCTCTTCTGGCGGCAACTCTGGCCCGGGACCTTCTATGCTCATGGCTGGGAACCGACGCGGCGTTACTGTTCCGGCCAAAGCACCCAATTTGGGCACGGCGGACAACAACATTTTTGAGTAGCCGTGCTGGGCATTATTGAAAAGATCCCGCACGCTTGCGTCTTCAACCTTTTTGCCGTGGAGCATGACGACAACCCGGTCAGAAATCTCGGCAACCACACCCATATCGTGGGTGATGAATAGGACTGCCATTCCGATTTCTTTTTGAAGTTCGTGGATGAGCTCCAAAATTTGGGCCTGGATCGTCACATCGAGCGCTGTTGTCGGCTCATCTGCGATTAGAAGCTTTGGCTGGCAAGCTAGTGCCATTGCGATCATTACGCGCTGCCGCATGCCACCGGAAAAGCTATGCGGGAACTCGCTAGCACGGCGTTTTGCATCTGGAATGCGAACCAAATCGAAAAGCCGAAGTGTTTCTGCCATCGCCTGTGATGGTGACATCTGACGGTGATTTCGCAATGCTTCCGCAACCTGATTGCCGGCCGTCAAAACAGGGTTAAGGCTTGTCATCGGCTCCTGGAAGATCATGCCGATTTCGCCGCCACGCACTTTTTGCATTTCCGGTTCCGGCAGTGTCAGAAGTTCGCGACCATTGAGTTTGATCGACCCCTCTGACTTGCCGATGCCGGCCTGCAAAAGGCGCATGATTGACAGGGCTGTTACGGACTTCCCTGAACCGGATTCTCCGACAACGGCAACGGTCTCACCGTTGCCAATATCAAAGCTGACATCCTTAACAACCGGGAGCCAATTGCGCTCCACATGGAAAGACGTAACGAGATTTTTTACCGAGAGAATGGGAGTGGTCATTCTTCACCTTTCAGGCGTGGGTCAACCGCGTCGCGCAGTCCGTCGCCGAGTAGATTGAGGCCGAGGACAACAACCAAAATTGCAACTGAAGGGCAAATGGCGAGCCAATAGCTGTCGAGGATGTTTTCAAAACCCTCTTTGATCATACCGCCCCAAGTTGGTGTTGGCGGGCTTACACCCAGACCAACAAATGCCAGAGATGCTTCAACGCGGATGGCTGTTGCGAGCCATAACGAACCCATCACCAACACTTCTGGCGCAATGTTTGGCAAGATATGGCCGAAGACCAAGCGTGAGTCGGAATATCCCAGCGCACGCCCCGCATCGATGAACTCACGATCTTTAACTGCAATCGTTGGAGCGCGCGCAATACGTGCAAAGGGAGGGATCGCGGTGATCGCAATTGCGACGGCAAGGTTTGTAATAGATGGCCCAAGCATCGCGACAACAATCAGGCCGAGGATCAGGCCCGGGAAAGCGAGCAGAACGTCCATGCACTGCATGATGATCACGTCGAAACGGCCGCCGATATAACCGGCTAAGAGGCCAATGATGGTACCGATAATCATGGCAGCACCAATGGAGAAGATAGCGATCGCCAGCGAGATGCGTGCACCATAGACAACCCGGGAGAAAATATCCCGCCCCAAGCTATCCGTACCGAGCCAGTATTCAGCGGACGGTCCCTCTAGACGATCGAGGATATTTTGTTCGATCGGATCATGTGGGGCGATAAGTGGTGCCAGGACAGCGAGAGCAACAACAAACAGGAAGAGACCCAACCCCACCCAAGATGCTTTGTTGGTATTAAAGGCTCGGACAAGGGCGCCCGTTACGGATACCAAGGAGACCTTCAGGTAAACCCATGGCGATATTTGATTAGACACAGTCTGGGTGCTCATGAGTATTTAATCCTTGGATCAATAAGACCATAGGTTAGGTCTGTGAGCAGGTTCACGAAAACAACGATCATCGTGTAGATAACGATCATGCCTTGCAGGGTGGGATAGTCGCGTTGGTACAATGAGCCGATAATCAACTTGCCCAATCCGGGTCTGTTAAAGACGATTTCGGTAAGAACAGAGTTCCCGATCAAGATACCCAGATACAGGCCAACAACGGTCACAACGGGGATCATCGAGTTGCGGAAGCAGTGTTTCCAGATGATGACTGACGGTGATGATCCCTTTGCCTGTGCAGTGCGCACATAATCCTGATTCAGGACTTCCAGCATTGCTGAACGGGTTACACGCGTTATGTAGGCAGCCATGATAAGGCCAAGATTGATCGCTGGCAGCGCCAAATCACGCATACGCTCGGCAAAAGACTCACCCTGCCCGGAACTGATCACCGGAAACCAGCGCAACTGGATGGAAAACACCAGCAGCAGAAGAACGGCGGAGACAAAGGCCGGGAATGATAGACCGATTAGCGAGATCGTACGCGTTATATAATCAGGCAGTTTGTTGCGCCGTAAAGCAGCCCAGATCCCGGTTGGGATACCGATGATTGCACCCAAAAGCAAAGAAGCAAAAGTCAGCTCCAAAGTTGCCGGCATAACATCCCAAATATCTTGAAGCACGGGCCGGCCAGATACAAGTGACGTGCCCCAATCGCCGACAAACACACCTTTGATGAATTCGATATATTGCTGGTAGAGTGGCAGGTTAAGACCGAGGCGCTCGCGCATGGCTGCCAAGGCTTGTTCGTTTGCGCCGTCGCCCAAGATGGCTACAGCCGGATCACCTGGAAGAATTCTTAGTACAAAGAAGACAATGGTCATCACGGCAAAAAGTGTGATGACTGCAAAACCAAGTCGTTTTAACAGGAAGGCGGTCATTCCGTTCTCCGTTGAAATAAGTCGAGCGCCAGAGGGTTGGTCCGGCGCCCGCCTAAACGTTCCAAGATCTGCTTACTCAGTGAACGTGGCAAGTTCAGTTATTGGAGGGCTCAGGTTCAGGGAACCATTTACCTCGACACCAAGATCAAGCTTTTCATTCCACACCCAGAGGAGACGAGCCTGGAAGAGTGGCACAGCACACACGTCTTCCATGATCTTCGTTTGAGCCATTGCCCAAAGCTCCATCTGCTTGCCCGAATCTCTTTCAGATCGAGCCGCCGTAATTTCGGCATCTGCAGCGTCGCAATGCGAGAAGTTCGTCACACCTGTAGGTGTATTCACGATCGCATCTGAGTGGAAGAATTGCGTTAGGTAAACGTCAGCCACCGGGAAACGGAGCGCAGAGTAGTGAACCACCTGGCTCAAATCTTTTCGGATCTGTTCGTGGAAAGTTGAATGCTCAACAAGCTCAATGTTCATGCTGATACCAGCTTTGCGAAGCTGCGCTTGCACGGCTTCCATCGTAGG
>JBCBYO010000041.1:0-25410 GCA_039815825.1 Pseudomonadota bacterium | reverse complement strand
GCCAAACGACCGCTACGCACATTCTCGGTTGTTACCGGTCTACTAGACGGAGAGACGCTAATGTCGCTGGTGACAGCATCAAATGTGGAACAACCAACGAGTGCCAGAATCGCAATTACGCTAGCGCTCGATCCTAACCGCTTCACATTTAACCAGTTTAGCCACACCGCAGATTTTACTCTAATTTTGTCCCAGCAAATACGCTTAGTTGCGCACTAATGAACGCCAAACTGCAAGCCAAATCTGGCAGAAACGCGTCGCTCTAAATCCCTAAATAGGTAGCCACGCGCAAATCAGAAGGTTCATTAAGGATTTCATCTACCGACCCGTGGCAAATAACGCGCTGCTCGGCAAGAAATACAACATTGTCAGCAACCAGTTTGGCATCCAACGGATCATGCGTCACCATAATGACGGTGAGCTTTTTGGCCTGCTGCAATTCTTTTACAAGTGCAAGGACCGATTGGCGCAAGCCCGGGCCGAGCGATGCCAGCGCTTCGTCCATCAACAATATAGGACGCTCACGAACTAGCATTCGCGCCAACGCCACACGCTGCCTCTCCCCACCCGACAGCGTGGTGGGGCTACGTTTCTCATAACCACCAAGGCCAACACTCTCCAAAGCAGCAGAAATCTGAAGGTTGTCAGCTACATCCAAACGAAGCTGTGGATCGATGCCGAGGCCAACATTTTGCGCCACGGTCAAATGGGCAAAAAGATTGTGATCTTGAAAAATCATCGACATTGGCCGGTGCATCGGGTGAACTTTTGTCATGTCCATCCCGTTGACCAATAGCGTGCCGCTTTCAGGTCTTAAAAAACCTGCCAGGAGGTTGAGTAGTGTCGACTTGCCGCCACCTGAAGCTCCCATCACGGCGGTTATTTTGCCCGGCTCAAATGCCGCGTCGAAAACAAACGCTGTACCGCCTTCACCATGTGTAAACCTCACATTATCCAAGACGATATGAGCCTGCTTCATGACCTAGCTCCTAAGTCATTGCGATCTTGGCGCGCCGCGAAGTCGGCCAGCGCGATAGCCAAAAACACAAGCAAAGACAGCAACAGGGCAAGCGCGGCCGCATCCTGGGTCCTATAACTGCCAAAACTTGCGTAAATCAGATAGGGCAGTGTTTGCAGGCCATCGGAACCAAAAAGCGCCACGACACCAAAATCGCCGAGCGACAACGCGAACGCAAACGCGAAACCGACGATGAGCGGCAGTCTTAGCGAGGGCAGCAACGACAGCCGCCACCGTGCCCATCCGCCCATGCCCAACTGTGCTTCTAACGCACTGTGCCGTGCCCGATGCGTTGCAAACGCCCTGTCGATGATGCGTAAGACAAAGGGCAGCGCCATGGCAGCGTTGATTACGATCACAAGCATTGCCGCAAAACCGAACGGATCGGCATACTGGCGGATCGTAAGAAACCATCCGGCGGACAGCACGATCGGCGGAAAGATCAAAGCCAACATAGGCAATACCGATGACATGCGGCCTGAGCCGGCATTTGACAGAAGCGTCGCCGCCAAAACTGCCAACAAGGCTGAAGACAGGCCAATCACAACACTGGTCCAAACCGCGCTCATAACCGATGGCCGAAACCAAACGGTAAGCGGATTGGACGCCACACCATCAATGGCGATAGCGGCAAAGGGCAAACCAACAAAAAGGACACCCAACGCCAGCAGAATGACCGCTCCAGGCCGCCAAGATCTGACCCCCGCCATAGCAGCGCGTGTGTCGACATGTGCCGATAAAGAAAACCCCGAACTTCCTAGATCGGTGTGCGCCCGCCGGAAAAAAGCCAGAACAACCGCTCCTGCCACCACGATCTGCAGCACAATTAGGAATAGCGCGCGACCCAAATCAAAATCAAAGGCAAGCGCCTGATAAATTGCTACTTCCAACGTTGTCGACCGTGGACCACCACCAAGGACAAGCACGATCGTAAAAGACGTCGCGCATAACAAGAAGATCAGTGTCGCCACCCCGCCGATAGCATCCTTGATCACGACACCCTCGATAAGCATGAAGCGCCGCAACCCATACATACCTAGCTGCGCTGCGTTTTTTTCGTACTCCGGCGGCAGTGACTGCAGCGCTTGATCAAACACGCGAACAGCCAACGGCAAATTAAAAAAGACATGAGCGAGCAGGATACCGGCAAGCCCATATATGGACGGCCAGCTCAGCTCCATTTGGTCCATTAGCGCCGACAACCAACCGTTTTGGCCGAACACCGCCACGATGGCGAGCGCTGCGACAAGCTGAGGCAAAACCAAAGGAAGCGCAAATAGAGACCGCACAATCCGTGTGACACCCGCCGATTGCGTTTGTCGCAAGGCAATCAAAACCGGGATGGCGAGCGCAATGGATAAGATTGTCGATAGGCCAGCTTGTATCAGCGTAAAACGCAATGCCCGCAGGACGACAGGATCGGTAAGATGCGCGACGGCTTCTTGCAGGTTGAGCGATGACGCGGCGATTGATCCGAGCGCCACCAACGGGGTCACACAAAGGATGGCAAGCGCGGCCAAAACCGACCACGCGAGCCCTTTCGCGATGGGTGTAACGGCAGTCAGCGGCTCATCACCTCCAACCACTCATCAACCCATTTCTTGCGGTTTTCAGCAACGGTTTCAGGCGAAAACAGCAGCGCTTTTTCAGGTACGGCTTGCAAAAACGCCGGATCCAATTCGTTGCCAGTATCAGCGACAGGCAGCATCCAATTGGTCTGTGGGATTATGGACTGAAAGGTCGGGGAGACCATGAACTCCAGGAACTGTTTGGCCAGCGGATTATCAGCACCTTTCACCGTGATACCAGCGACTTCGATTTGCATGTAGTGGCCCTCGACGAAACCGGCAGCCTTGTACCGGTCTGTCTCTTCCACCAACATGTGGTACGCAGGCGATGTTGTGTAAGACAGAACCATCGGCACTTCTCCATTGGTAAAAAGCCCATATGCTTCCGACCAACCGGGTGTAACGGTCAAAGTGCGAGCATTCAGTTTTTCAAGCGCTTCTTCCCAATCATCACCATAGATATCCTTAATCCAAAGCATCAATCCCAAACCGGGTGTGGATGTTCGGGGGTCTTGGATCGCGATCTTTTTCGCATCATCCCCGGCCAAAAAGTCAGCCATGCTGGTGGGTGGTTCTGCAATCTTCTCAGAATCATAAATCACGGCAAAATAACCATAATCGAACGGTAAGAAGTAGCTATCGTCCCAACCACCCGGCACTGTCGTCGTTTCAAGAGACAATCCATGCTCGGCAAAAAAGCCGCTTTCCGTTGCCTCTGCAGTTAGATTTGTGTCCAGACCAAGCACGATGTCCGCCCGACCATTGCCGCCTTCCAAGCGCAAGCGGTTCAAAAGCGCGACCCCGTCAGCGGCTGAGACAAACTCAACATCGCAAGTACATTGCGCTTCAAAGGCCTCTTCAACCTGGGGGCCCGGGCCCCAGTCAGCAACGAAACTCTCATACGTATAAATGGTAAGCACCCCTTCATCGGCCATCGATGGGGTGAAAGTTGCCGACAACATCACTGCGGTCGTTAAAAATGTGATGCCGAAAGCTCGTGATCTCTTGATGCGCATGTGCGCCTCCTTCTTTTTCACTTTCGGGAGTAGCGCACGACGATCCTTGATAACCGCCAACTGCAACTAATCCCTACGCCGGTCCAAACCGGATCAGGTTCATCGGGTTGGCAATTTGCCTCTCAGCCGTTTGGTGGCGGCACCCCGTTAGCTTGCGTCGCAACAGCTATCAGGCCGAGCCCCCTGCGTAAACACTATATGTGCATCCACTCTTGCGTTCCGACGGAGGCGCGGTAAGAGCCCACATGGTGACGAAGTCTGAAAACAGTTTTGCTATCTTTTTGGATGGAGATCTGACGCCAAGCCCGCTCATTCAGAACGTGGTCGCGGGCCGAACGATAATTGCGGCCGATGGCGGGATCCGCCATGCCCAGACGCTCAATGTCCACCCTGGCTATTGGATCGGGGATTTTGACTCGTCCGATGACGCGCTTTTGGACGCATTTGAATATGTGCCCAGGCAGAAATATCCCGCCGATAAGGCTGTTTCAGACGGTGAAATGGCGATCGATGAGGCCGTTGAGCGCGGCGCGGCAGACATTGTCCTTCTCGGCGCCTTGGGCGGCGACCGGGCCGACCACGCGCTATTCCATTTTACCAAAGCCATCAGCTTGGCAAAAAACGGCATCAAAGTTTGGCTCACCGATGGTCAGCAAATAGCCACGCCACTTACGGCTGGCAACAGCGTTCAACCCTTTCACCATGACGGCACAATTTTCTCGATCGTCGGGTTTTCCGAGCTGGAAGGGCTGACTATCATCGATGCAAAATGGCCCCTCAATTCTGTTAAAGTTCCATTTGGCTCAACGCTTACGCTTTCAAATTTAGGCGGGAAAAACACCGTGATCACACTGCAAAAAGGCGACGCCATCTTGTTCAGCCAAATAAAAATTTAGAGGTGTGTTAATTTACCTGCATTTTGCTACAGTAGTCTCGCTTCGGGGGACCAAATTGGAGACTGTCAAATGAAGTTAAAATCAACTCTAGCAGCTATCGCTGTCGCTGCATTCGCTGTGTCAGGTTGCACGACAGCTGAACAAACAACCGCTGGTGGCGCGATTGCCGGTGCAGGCATCGCAGCAGCAACTGGCGGCAATGTTGTTGCGGGCGCTGCGATCGGTGCTGGCACCGGCCTGGTGATCGGTACACTCGCAAATGGCAACTGCCGTTACCGTAATCCGGACGGCTCTACTTACATCGCTAAGTGTCCATGATTGCCACGCGATACTAAAAACAAGGCCCGCAACACTGTTTGCGGGCTTTTTCTTTTACACCTTTAAGCTGGCGACCGTTTCACCTATTAGCGGCCATGGTATCGCAAGCACCCATTTTACAACTTGATCGCATTAGCCTGACATTTGGCGGCAAGCCGCTTCTGTCAGACCTCTCCTGCGCCATCCATACCAATGAACGGATAGCGCTTGTGGGACGCAATGGGTCGGGCAAATCCACACTGATGAAAATCATGGCCGGACAGGTTGAACCATCATCCGGCGACATCGTCCGTGCACGAGCGGCGGCCGTTAGCTATTTGAGCCAAACGCCAGATTTCGGCGCCGCGGCCACGGTCGAAGCCTATATATTCGATCCGCTAACCGCCACCGACGACATCAGCCGCGCCCGCCAACTTGCCGATGGCCTCGCCGTCAAACTCGACGCCGACCCAAACACCCTCTCCGGCGGTGAAGCAAGACGGGCCGCATTAGCAAAAACGCTGGCGACTGAGCCAGACCTCCTGCTACTTGATGAGCCGACAAACCATTTAGATTTACCGACCATCGAATGGCTTGAATCCTTCATCGCACGCAGCCGCTCGGCCATTATTGTCATTTCCCACGACCGGCGTTTCCTTGAAAACGTATCGCGCAAAACCTTCTGGCTGGATCGCGGTGACCTAAAAGAAAACCCAAAAGGTTTCGCCGACTTTGAGGACTGGCGCGACAAGGTGCTTGAGGACGAAGAACTCGAGCAACACAAGCTTGCCCGCAAGATCGTCCGCGAAGAGCACTGGCTGACCCATGGTGTCTCCGGTCGCCGCAAGCGCAATATGCGCCGATTAGGTCAGCTTCACGATCTGCGGCGACAACATCGCGAACATGAAAGCGCACCAGACATAGTTAGGATGGAGGCCTCTAGTTCTGACAAAAGCGGAAAACGGGTCATCGAAGCCGACAGCTTGGATTTTGCATATGGAGAAACGGCGCAAGTCTCCAACTTCTCCACCAAAATCAACCGAGGCGATCGGGTGGGCATCATTGGGCCAAACGGCGCAGGCAAGACTACGCTCATCAAGCTTTTGACCGGCGCGCTGGCACCACAATCGGGTCAACTGAAGCTGGGCGTCAATCTGGAAATCGCACAGCTGGATCAGCGGCGCGATGCTTTCGATCCCAATGAAAGCCTGGAGCACTTCCTGACCGACGGGCGCGGTCAGTCGCTTCTTGTGAACGGGGAACAACGCCACGTGACAGGCTACATGAAGGACTTCCTTTTCAAGCCCGAGCAAGCCCGAACTCCTATGCGGGAACTATCCGGCGGCGAACGCGCGAGGCTCATGCTCGCCAAATTGATGGCCCGACCTGCCAATTTCCTGATCTTGGACGAGCCGACAAACGATCTTGATCTGGAAACATTGGATGTGCTGCAGGAACTGATCAGTGAGTTTGACGGAACGGTTCTGCTGGTCAGTCACGACCGTGATTTCCTGGATCGCACGGTAAACCGGACCATCGCGCCGGACAGTAGCCGTAGAGGCCAGTGGATTGAATATGCCGGCGGATATTCAGACATGGTGGCACAGCGAAAAGAGCACGATAAATCCGGCGATGAAGCTGCGCGCAAAAAGGTCAAAAAAGCAAAGCCTGAGCCCAGCAAACCAAAAGCCGCTGTAAAACTGTCATACAAGGTCAAATACGCACTCGAAAAACTGCCGGGTGAAATCGATCAGTTGAACGCGGACATCGGCGAGCTATCCAATCAACTCGCCAACCCGAACCTCTTTGCCACGGATCCAAACCGTTTCGACCTGCTTTCTCGAGCACTTTCTGAAAAACAGGCGTTAGTCGCGCAAAAAGAAGAAGAATGGTTGGAAGCCGAAATGATGCGCGAAGAAGCCGAAGGGGCTTGAGAGCCCTTAATCCAGCAAACGTAACAGCGCGGGATGCGGATATTTGCGCTGCATGGTTACAGCATAGAACGGCTCGTTGATCCCGAGATCAAAGGGCGCGGTTTGCAATCGTCCCGAGGCCAGCTCGTCGCGAAAGACAATGGCTGGAGCAAGCGCCACGCCAATCCCCTCGCGGGCAAGCAGGCGAATAAGTGCCATATCATCGACTTCAGCGACGATTTTCGGTGTGACCTTTAGCCGATCAAACAACGTCTCGGCGGCAGAGCGAACCGTCATATCACTGGGCAAAATAAGCGGCTCGTTTTCAAGAAGCGCTTCAAGCCCATCATAAGCTAGTCGATCGGGGACCGCATTCAGCTGTACGGACTGTTCGGCTACAAGCCGCGACATGACGTCACCGGCATGCGCACTACCCGGTGGTTCAGTCGTCAGAACAACATCCAGCGCCAATGCCCTTAACTCGCCGAGAAGCCGCTCGGTGTTGCCCGATCGCAGCTCAACTTTCAAACCTTCCATTTCAAAGGCTGGGCGCAGAAACGATATTAAAAAGTTTCGCGACAAGGTCGACAGGGCACCAACGCGCAACACCGGACGCGCTGTTGCATGGCCCTGAAGCGTTGAGACCAAATCGTCACCGATCGCAAATAACTGGTCCGCATGGTCCAGCGCGATCCGCCCCGCTTCCGTTAGTTTCAGCGTTCGGCCAACACGATCAAACAAGGGCTGACCGATCCGTTCTTCCAACTGCTTGATTTGAACAGAGAGTGCCGATTGCGAGACATTGAGCTGTTCAGCAGCGCGCGTGAGATTGCCTTCATGAGCAACGGCCTGAAAATAACGCAAGTGATGATAGTTCAACATATTCATTCTATAAAACAGAACAAAAAAACATAAAACATATATTTTTATTGATTAAATGAATCCCGTACATGACGCCAAACTTCGGAGCCTCCCTATGGAAATGTTATCAGAGGTCGTTGGATCTCTCATTGCCCAATTGCAAAAACCAACATTGGCCTTCCTTGTCGGCGGCATGGCGCTGGCAGCGTTTGGCAGCCGATTTTCGGTACCCGATCAAGTTTACAAGTTCATCGTCGTCGTGCTGCTGCTCAAGGTTGGCATGAGTGCGGGCATATCCATGCGTGACGCCGAACTGGTCGACATTCTTGTTCCGGCACTGCTGGCGGGTGCGACCGGTATCGTCATCGTTTTTTTGGGTTTGGTGACGCTCGCACGCATCAAAGGCCTTTCCCATACCGATGCCATGGCAACTGTTGGATTATTTGGGGCGGTCTCCGCCTCAACGTTGGCCGCGGGCATGGCGATACTCGATGAAGAAAACATAGCCTATGAGGGCTTTATCGGCGCGCTTTACCCGTTCATGGACATTGCTGCGCTGATCACTGCAATCGTGCTCGCACGCTTGTCTGCAGCCCGCAAAGCGGCGGCAACGAACGGTATCTCACCGGTATCTGCAACGGGATTAAGCACCGTTGGCGCGATGCATGTACCGCAAACAAAAACCCGACATTTGGTGGCGGACATCATGGCCGACACACTGCGCAGCCCTGCCATATCGGCCCTGTTGCTCGGGTTGGCGCTGGGGCTACTGGCACGACCTGAAACGGTTTTCGAGAGCTTTTATGAACCGCTCTTCCGCGGTTTTCTGTCGATCCTGATGCTGATCATGGGCATGGAAGCTTGGGCGCGGCTTTCGGAAATGCGGCGCGTGGCACATGTCTACTTAGGTTATGGGCTAACAGCACCGTTGGTCCATGGCGCGTTGGGTTTCGGCGCTGGCGTCGTCGCTCACCATTTAACCGGCTTCTCACAGGGCGGCATCGTCCTGTTGGCTGTAATGGCAGCTTCGTCATCGGACATCTCAGGTCCGCCCACGCTCCGCGGTGCTCTGCCCAACGCCAACCCTGCCACATATGTCGGTACGTCCACCGGTATCGGCACACCCGTTGCGATCCTCTCAATACCATTATGGATTGTTATGGCCGGTTGGGCGACAGGGAGCTAACGAGGTTTGCAGCAATAAAAAAAGCCCGCCGACTTTGTGGGTCAGCGGGCTTGGTGTTTGAAAGGCTTTTCTCAGTTTAAACGAAGAACTGAGCGCCGTTTGCGGAGATCGTCGAGCCGTTGATAAAGCCGGACTCGTCAGACGCCAAAAACGCAACGCAACGCGCAATCTCCTCGGGCTCGCCAAGGCGGCCAGCTGGAATTTGCGGAATGATTTTTGAGTTCAAGACGTCTTCGGGAATCGCGCGAACCATTTCCGTGCCGATGTAACCCGGGCAAACAGCATTGGCTGTAATACCAGCGCGCGCACCTTCTTGCGCCAGTGACTTAACGATACCAAGGTCACCTGCTTTGGTCGCCGCATAGTTGACCTGACCGGCTTGGCCTTTTTGGCCGTTGATCGAAGAGATAACAATGATGCGGCCAAACTTGCGCTCGCGCATGCCAGGCCAAACCGGGTGAATGGTGTTGAACACACCAGTCAGGTTTGTATCGATCACCTCTTTCCACATTTCAGGGGTCATGCGGTGGAACATGCCGTCGCGGGTGATACCGGCGTTCGCGACAACCACATCGATCGGGCCAAGATCCGCTTCTACCTGTTCGATACCTGCTTTGGAGGCATCATAATCAGCCACATTCCACTTATAGGTTTTAATACCGGTGGCTTCTGTAAATGCAGCGGCCTTTTCATCATTACCGGCATATGTCGCAGCGACCTCATATCCATCTGCTTTCAACGCTTTCGAAATTGCCTCGCCGATACCGCGCGACCCACCTGTAACCAATGCTACGCGTGCCATGGTGTTTCCTCTCAGAATTTGTCTTTGTTTTTGTTTGGTCGCCGGGCGCTGAATAGCGCGCCCGGCGCTTAGTCGATATCAGTCGCGCTCGACGCAAAGGGCAACGCCCATACCGCCACCGATGCACAATGTCGCCAAACCTTTTTTGGCGTCGCGGCGAGCCATCTCATGCAACAGCGTGTTGAAGATACGGGCACCTGATGCACCAACTGGGTGGCCTATAGCGATCGCGCCGCCGTTGACGTTCACGATCTCAGGGTCCCAACCCATGTCTTTGTTGACGGCACAAGCCTGTGCAGCAAACGCTTCGTTTGCTTCTACCAAATCAAGGTCCTTGACAGTCCAACCTGCCTTATCAAGTGCTTTGCGGGAAGCAGGGATGGGGCCGGTTCCCATGATCGCCGGATCAACGCCCGCTGTCGCCCAGGAAACAATGCGAGCCATCGGCGCAATACCGCGCTTCTCAGCTTCGGCCTGCGTCATGAGCACGACCGCAGCGCCACCGTCATTGATGCCAGAGGCATTGGCGGCTGTCACAGTACCTTCTTTGTCGAAAGCCGGACGGAGTTTGGCGATACCCTCAACGGTCACCCCATGTTTGATGTATTCGTCTTCTTCGACAATGGTCTCACCCTTACGCGTTTTAATGGTGTGGGCCGCTATCTCGTCTTTGAACTTGCCGGCCTTCTGCGCAGCTTCAGCCTTGTTTTGCGAATTGACCGCAAACTCGTCTTGCTCGGTCCGGGTTAGCTGCCATTGTTTGGCAACATTCTCCGCAGTGGTGCCCATCAGGTATTTGTGGAAGGCATCAGTGAGCGCATCATACATCATGGTATCAACCATTTTCGCATCGCCCATTTTCGTGCCTGAACGTAGGTGCATCGTGTGCGGTGCCATCGTCATGCTTTCCTGACCACCGGCAACGATGATGTCAGCGTCACCTGTAGCGATCTGCTGCATGCCAAGAGCGACGGCGCGAAGGCCAGAGCCGCAAAGCTGGTTCAAACCCCATGCGGTGGCTTCTTGCGGGATGCCAGCTGCCATCGCGGCTTGGCGTGCCGGGTTTTGACCTTCACCGGCGGCGAGGATTTGACCCATGATCACTTCATCCACGTCTTCTGGTGCTACCCCTGAGCGCTGGAGCGCGGCTTTGATAGCCGTCGCACCGAGTTCATGTGCCGCCACACCATTAAAAGCGCCGTTAAACGATCCAACAGCGGTTCGCGCTGCGCCTGCTATTACGATAGGTTCCATACGTCTCACTCCCTCACGAATATGTACATGGTATATAAATTGTGCATTGCACAAAAAGTCGGCAAAAATCAATTCGCCCAAAGCGCAACACAGATATGCATAAATGCCAACCGAAATTTTGTGCGTGCATCGTCCAGATGACAAAAACACTTTTATATCGATCCAGCACACGCTAATGTCGCAGTGCACCAAAACGGCAACGATCCATGAGTTCACAAGTAAAGGAGGGTCGTATGGCAAAGGAAACCGGCGCGACAATCATAAAAAAATATGCCAACCGGCGCCTCTACAACACCGGAACAAGTACCTATGTCACGCTGGATGATCTGGCAGAGATGGTCAAAAACGGTGAAGACTTCATCGCTCAAGACGCCAAAAGTGGTACAGACATTACCCACTCGGTTTTGACCCAGATTATCTTTGAGCAAGAGGCCAAGAACGGCCAATCAATGCTACCCGTCTCGGTGCTGCGCCAGCTCATATCGTTTTATGGCGACCAAATGCAGGCGGTTGTTCCCAGCTACCTGGAAGCGTCAATGGCAAACTTCACAAAAGACCAGGAACGCATCCGCGAGACGATGAGTTCAATGGTCGGCAAGACCCCCGCTGAAGTAATGGCCCAGAGCCAAGCGGTAATTGAAGAACAAACGCGTCGCAACATGGAAATGTTCCAGCGCGCCATGTCGGTCTTCAATCCGTTTGCAACGTCCGAAGAAGAAGAATCGTCAGAAACAACGCCAGAGGCGTCCGACTCTGACCTGAAAAGCATGCGCGAGCAGATCGCAGCCATGCAACGTAAATTGGATGACCTTGAATAACGGCAAAAGAGTTTCGCCGCCAATCCCGTAGATTTTGCTTGTTTGGATCGCAGCCCCGTTTATTGGGCAACACCAAACATAAAGGGAAACGCCATGGCAAAACTGACACTCTCTAAATCTCGCAGCATCATTCGCGGGGCGCGCGAAAAAGGCAAAGAACTCGGCTTGAAACCTTTGGCCGTAGCCGTGCTTGACGATGGCGGCCACCTCTTGGCGTTTGAGCGAGAGGATGGTGCGTCAATGCTGCGCCCTGAAATCGCGCAAGGCAAAGCCTTTGGAGCTGTTGCGGTTGGCGTTGGTTCGCGCTGGCTAAACGCACAAGCCGAAACCCGTCCACATTTTCTGGAAGGACTTTCCAACGTCTCCGGCGGCAAGATCGTTCCAGTTCCCGGCGGTGTTCTTGTCAAAAACGCAAAAGGCGAAATCCTCGGCGCAGTCGGCATCACCGGCGATACATCTGACAACGACGAAGCGTGCGCTATCGCGGGGATTGAAGCCGCTGGCTACACAGCAGATGCCGGCTAACCGGTCAGTTTAAGGAAACATCGCGGCCGGCCGAACGGATGGAGACCGAGAAGCCGGCCATCAGATCGATCAATGACATCACCATACAGATAAAGAAAACCGACGTGGCGGCACCCTCGACCACGAGGAACTCGACCAGGAAAGCGACAAAAACAAGCGTCGAAAGCAAGTGATCGACGACAGATGCATTTGACGTGCGCGTTGATTTCAAAATCTCAACAAACAGGCACAACAGCGCGACAACTAATATGATGTCGCCAATGGTCAGCTCCCAAACACCACCAGAAATCATTGTGAAACTCATCACTGGCGATGCCCAACCCGCGGCAGAGCCACCCGTGAGCAGAATAGCGTTATAGCCGATAAACGGCACGATCATCAGGGGAACCAAAGTCAGCATCGAACATACATCTCCGGATTTTTAAGATCAGAACTAAAACGCTTCACCCGCCTCGGCAAGCATAACCACGACAAGAACGCGGCGCGGCACGCGGCGACACAAATCAAATCAACGTACTTTGCCGGTTACAATGGTGCGCACGGGCATGCTTGTTGTCCGCCGCAAAAACTCCTGATCGCGCGACAAATGAAAGTCCATTTCACCATTTTGGTTTGCGCGCATCGCTAGCGCAAAAACTGCAGCGCTTGCCATACCCAAGGCTTTGTCAGGCGGCGCACCAAGCAAAAGGCGAGCCAAAAAAAGCGACGAGACAAGATCGCCTGTCCCATTGGGGACCTTGGCTGCCATACGGTGCTCTGCCGCACTTGTCTGCTCGCCTGAAACCAAAACATTGGCGACATTCCCGACCATCATCGCCGGAACGCTGGTGGCAAGCACCATCAATTTTTTAAGTTGTTTTGCCTGCTCGACCGCCGCACCCATGTCGCTCGCTTCGCCTGAACTACTCAACCATCCAAGTTCAAACAAATTGGGCGTTATGATGTCGGCGAGCGAAACCAGCTGGTCGCGAATGGCTTCGGCTATCGAAGGCGACACGTACAGCCCGCCGTGATCGCCGAGCACCGGGTCACATAAATAGTGAACGAGCGATCCGCTTTGGCGCGCTTTGGCGACAAAACGCGCTATCGGTGCGGCTTGCGATGCCGATCCCAAATATCCAGACAGGACCGCTATCGGCGCGTCTGGACTGATCTTCCCACATAACTCATCCACATGGGCAGCAAATAATCCTTCATCAGGCACCATGCGGGTCGATGGCCCGTGGCCAGGATGCCACGCCAAGTGGACCGTCGGGATGGCCCAAACTTCAAAACCAAGCAATTCCAGCGCGAATACACTAGCGCGATTGCCAACCGCACCGGAAGCGACGTGGCTGGAGAATACGGCGATCTGCGGTTTTAAATGCATCACAACCGCGGCACCATCAACGCGTTAGATACTGGAAAAGCCAGTAAGCCAGCACGACAAAGGCTATGATACTTAAAACCCGCGCCACACGTTTTCCCCAAAGTTCAGCCATGTCATCGGGATCAGCATCCTTGGCCGTCAGATGGTTGGCAACACGAACAAATGAAGAGGTTCCCAACGTTTCAGCATCGCGCTCAACATTGCGAAGCGCACGGCGCGCTTCTTCGGCACGTTCTTCATCTTTTTGATGTCTGGCCATCGTTTCGTTCCGGATCGTTCAATTTTTGCGAAAGCTTACTTGCCATCGGCCTGTTATGCTGTCCTCATAAGCCACCAAGGCAGAACAACCAAGAACAAAGGACGGGGCCATGGCAAAAGCGTTATCGGCAGCATCAAAGCGAATTCTCAAAGAGCTCACCCCTTCGCTCAATATGCGCGCTTTTTCACTCGCTGAACTATTGATGGGCGAGGCTCAAGCCGAGGATATTTCGCAATTGGAGCCAGAAACACTGGCGTTGATGATCAACGAAGCCGCACAAGCACTGGCCAAACACACACCAAACAAAACGGTGGTCACGGTGGCTCGTGCTGAGAGTGGCGACACCATTGTCGCGACCATCAATAAAAACATGCCGTTCTTGTTCGATAGCGTCATGGGCGAAGTCAATGCCGCTAGCCTTGTTACAAAGCTGGTCATTCACCCGGTTATGGAAGTGCATCATGACGGCAGTAACTTTGAGATCGATGATGGCATCCGGCGCTCCGTGGGCGCAGCCGACGGCATAGCCACGAGCGTAATAGTCTGTGTACTAGGGCCGGCAAGCGATGAAGAACGCCGCCTGTTGAAGGCCAGTATCGAAAATACCGTTGCGCAAGTAAAATTGTCCGTACGAGATTGGCAACCGATGCGCGCGCGCATCGACACGGCAGTTGAAGACCTGCAGGCCGGCGTATTGCCCGCGAAAAAGGCTGATGTTGAGGAGGCCATCGCGTTTCTAAACTGGCTGAAAGAGAATAATTTCACTTTCCTCGGCATGCGAGAATATGACTTTGTCGGCGGGCAAAAACGCGGCAAGCTTCAAGCAGCCGACCTGCCTGCACTGGGGATCCTTGCAGACCCGGACCTGCGGATTTTGCGCCGTGGAAAAAAAGAGTTCACGACAACCCCGCAAATAAGGGCTTTTCTGAATAGCCGTGAGCTTTTGATCATCACAAAAGCGAACATCAAGTCGCGCGTCCATCGTCGCACATATCTCGATTATGTAGGCCTGAAACGCTATGATGCAAAAGGCAAGCTGATCGGTGAGTTGCGCATCGTTGGTTTGTTTACGTCTACGGCATACACCCGATCTGTAAAAGCGATCCCCTATCTTCGCTCCAAAATCCAAGCAGTGCTAACCCGTTCGCGCCATGAACCAGACTCGCACTCTGGCAAAGCGCTACTGAACGCACTGGAAACCTACCCACGAGACGAACTATTTCAAATATCAAACAGCGATCTGGCCCGTCATGCTGATGCCATCGTCGCCTTGACCGAACGACCACGTGTCCGGGTATTGAGCAGACCTGACCCTTTCGATCGCTTTGTTTCCACCATCGTATTCGTGCCACGAGAGCGATACTCATCATCGGTTCGCGCAGAGATTTCCGCAAAACTCGCTGAACTCTACGAAGGTCGGGTATCGGCATACTATCCCAATTTTCCCGAAGGCGTTTTGGCGCGGCTACACGTTATCATCGGCAGAACCGACGGCGTCACACCTGATGTCCCAGTCTCCAAGCTAGAAGCAGAAGTCGCCCACATCATCATGTCTTGGGAGGACAAACTCGTCCGCTCCATCCAGGAAGAACAGCCTGACGGTGCCCAGAGCATGCTCGAGGCGCTCGCAAATCTTGACTATCCAGAAGCGTATCGCGACGCGGTTTCTCCAGATCAAGCAATGTTGGACCTTAAATATCTACGCTCGATCTCAAGCGACAACCCAATGGATGTCGATTTCCACATTCGGGGTATCGAGGCGTCCAACAAAGCATCCCTGCGTATCTATCACCACGACACCGCGGTTTCACTGTCTGAGCGCGTGCCGATTTTGGAAAATATGGGCTTTAGGGTGATCAGTGAGCAAACATTCAAAGTCTCACTGCGTGACACCGACACCTGTCTTTTCATGCACGATATGGAGATTGAGAGAGCCGGTGGCGAAAATATCGACATGTCAGACGATGGTCGGCTTTTCGAACGCGCTTTCCTGAACATTTGGCGAAAAGATATTGCAAACGATCCCTTTAACGGGCTTGTCCTGGCAGCAGGCATGGACGCGACCCGTGTTCGATTGTTTCGCGCATATGGAGCCTACATCAAGCAACTGGGCACCAAGTTTTCCCAATCATACATGGCGCGAACCTTGGCCCGCCATCCAGAGGTCGCACAAAAGCTCATTGCTCTTTTTGACGCGCGTTTCGACCCGTTAAGCAAATCGGTAAGCGCCGATGCGCGGTTAAGCCTGCAGGATGCAATCGAAGCTGAAATCCTGGACATTCTTCAGCTTGTGCAAAGCATTGACGAAGACGTGATAATCCGCAGCTTCATAGATGTGATCAAGGCGACCATGCGAACCAATGCCTTTAATTACGATGAAGGCGAGGACAAACGTTCCACATTGGCGTTTAAGATGGCGCCACGCGACATTGGATTTGCGCCGGACCCCAAACCCTATCGAGAGATTTTCGTATTTGGTCCTTCTATTGAGGGTGTCCATTTGCGGTTTGGACCCATCGCACGCGGTGGCCTGCGTTGGTCTGATCGGGCGGAAGACTACCGCACTGAGGTGCTGGGCCTCGTCAAAGCACAACAAGTGAAAAACGCCGTCATCGTGCCCGTCGGCGCAAAGGGCGGCTTCTATCCCAAGCAATTGCCGCCACGCGATGATCGCGATGCGTGGTTCGCTGCCGGTAGACAGGCTTACATCACCTTTATCAACGCGCTTTTGTCGATAACCGACAATCGCGACGGCACCACAATTGTAAAGCCATCCAAAACCATATGCCATGACGGCGATGACCCTTATCTTGTGGTCGCGGCCGACAAAGGTACGGCCACCTTTTCCGACACAGCCAACGGCATCTCGCAAGAACATGGCTTTTGGCTCGATGATGCATTTGCCTCCGGCGGTTCGGCTGGATACGACCACAAGAAAATGGGCATCACCGCGCGCGGAGGTTGGGAAGCCGTCAAGCGCCATTTCCGCGAAATGGACAAAGATATCCAGGAAGAGCCGTTCTCGGTGGTCGGCGTTGGTGACATGTCCGGCGACGTCTTTGGCAACGGCATGTTGCTGTCAAAGCAAATCAAACTTGTCGCCGCTTTCGATCATCGTGATATCTTCATCGATCCCACGCCGAACCCAGATACAAGCTTTAAAGAACGTGAGCGCCTGTTCAATCTGGGTCGCTCATCCTGGCAGGACTATGACACCAAGAAGCTGTCTTCCGGAGGCGGGATTTTCTCACGCGGTCAGAAGTCGATTTCACTGTCAAAATCCGCGGCAAACGCTATTGGCCTGCAGAAGACAAAAGCCACACCGAACGAAATAATCAATGCCATCCTGCGCGCCGAGGCTGAACTTCTCTGGTTCGGCGGCATTGGCACCTATGTGCGTGCCTCCAGTGAAAGCGATGCTGACGTTGGCGACCGCGCCAATGATAGCATTCGGGTAACGGCTAAAGAGGTACGAGCGAAAGTCATCGGCGAAGGTGCCAATCTGGGCATCACGCAGCCGGCACGTGTTGAGTTTTGTCAACATGGGGGCCGTTGTAATTCAGACGCCATTGACAATTCGGCAGGGGTCAACTCGTCCGATGTGGAGGTCAACATCAAGATCGCCCTTCAACCGGCGCTTGCTGATCGCTCACTCAGCCGAGACAAACGCAATCGCCTATTGGAGGCGATGACCGACAATGTGGCTCAGCTGGTATTGAAAACCAACTACGATCAAACGCTCGCTATTAGCCGGGCAGAAAGAGCCAGCGCGAGCCAAATCCAGTTACAAAACCAACTTATGGAGTCACTTGAAACGCGCGGCCTTCTCGACCGGGCCATCGAAGACTTGCCCGATGAAGACGAAATTGCAGACCGCGTTTCAGATAAACGTGGACTGACCCGCCCAGAAATCGGCGTCCTGATTTCATACTCAAAGCTGGTTCTGTTTGACGATTTGGTGGCGTCGGATTTGCCAGACGATTCTTATCTGGAAACGACACTGCAGCAGTATTTCCCCACGCGGATGCAAAAATCTCACGGTGAACTCATCACCTCCCATCAACTGCGACGGGAGATCATCGCGACGCAAATTGCCAATGAAGTGATCAACAAAGGCGGGCCGTCGGTCATCAGCCGCTTTGAAGATGCCACCGGTTTGCTACCGTCCGTTATCTGTCGATCCCACATTATTGTCCGCGACGGGTTGGCTATCGACAGCATCCACACTTCAATCGATGCGCTCGACAATAAAGCATCCGGCGACATGCAGATGATGCTGTACACAGAACTGGCCGAAGGCCTTCGTTTGGGAATCGGCCAGCACCTAAAAGTCGCCGAACACGGACAGCCTATCGCAGATGCCGTCGAGCAATTGCGTCAGGCCCACAAAACCATCTCGCCGTCGCTGCGAAAGATACTACCGCCTTATCTGGTGGAATGGTCCGATGACCGGCGGGCATCTTTTGAGAGCCAAGGCATGCCAAAACCGATGGCCGCTGCACTTGCGATGCTGCCCATTAACGGCCTGCTCCCAGATATGATGAACATTGCAAATCAAGCTGGCCTGGATTTACTACCTGTGGCTAACGCGTTTTTCAGAGTAACGGAGACTTTCAAAATCGGCCGCTTGGAACATTTGGCGTATGCTCTTGATACCAGCGACTATTTCGATGGGCTTGCGCAACAACGTGCACTGGATACCATCCACGCCGCGCGCAGAACGCTCACCGCAGCAGCGCTTTCTGAAAAGCCAGACGACGCAACCCAAGCAGTTGAAAAATGGGCTATGTCAAATGCGAGCAGAATTAAGCGGGTACAAGACCGCATCGCGAGCCTGACGGAAGCTGCGGACTTGACGGCCTCACGCCTGACCGTTGCCGCCGGTCTGCTCGCAGATCTGGCAGAGGGTTAATCGATGAGCACCGCGATAATAAATGAAAAGCCAAAAACTCAGCGCAAAGGTATCTTTGGCTGGATGCTTTTTGATTGGGCGGCACAGCCGTTTCATACATTGATCATCACATTTGTTTTCGCGCCGTATTTTGCCGGTCACGTGGCACCCGATGCGATTACAGGGCAAGAATATTGGGGTTATGCAGCAGGCTTCGGCGGATTGCTGATCGCATTTCTTTCGCCGGTACTGGGCTCCATTTCTGACACAACAGGACCCAGAAAACCATGGATCGCCGCCTTCTCCGCGCTTGGCATCATCGCGGTGGCCTCACTTTGGTTCGCCACGCCAAACGCCGACACAACAACGATATTGTTCACGCTGGCGGCATTTATCGTGGCGTTGATCGGCTTTGAGTTCGCCGCCGTTTTCAACAATGCGATGATGCCGGGGCTCGTTTCCCGAGAACGATTAGGCAGCCTCTCCGGCAACGCTTGGGCATTGGGTTATGCTGGGGGTCTCATTTGTTTGATCTTGATGCTGACACTTATGGTGGCCAGCCCGGAGAACGGCAAAACGCTTGTAGGCGCGGACCCTATCTTGGGGTTGGACCCGACACAGCTAGAAGGCGATCGTGCGTCGGGACCTTTAACGGCCATATGGTTCGCGCTCTTCCTGATACCGTTGTTTCTTTATACGCCCGACGCCCGTCGCACCGAAAAAGTGCCTCATGCCGTTCAAGACGGCCTAAAAAACCTTGGCAAGACACTTCGTACCTTGCCGCAAGATCGTAGTCTCTTTTCGTTCTTGCTATCGTCCATGTTCTACCGCGACGCGCTGAACGGCCTTTATGCCTTCGGTGGGATATATGCGGTGGGCGTGCTGGGTTGGTCCACCATTCAACTGGGCGTGTTCGGCATCTTGGCCAGCGTTACCGGCATTCTTGGGTGCATTTTGGGGGGGTGGCTCGACAACCGCATCGGCACCAAAAACGTCGTGGTGATCGCAATTATCGCCTTGTTGGTTGCCAGCGGCGTCGTGATTTCAACAAGCGACACTGAGGCGTTCTTCATGCCCGTTGCTGCCGGTTCAAATCTTCCGACCATTGTCTTTTATTGTGCAGGTGCACTGATCGGCGCGGCAGGCGGTGCGCTTCAAGCTGCTTCTCGTCCGCTCCTGGTTGACCAGGCAAAACCTGAGAAAATGGGTGAAGCGTTCGGCCTTTACGCGCTGTCTGGAAAAGCAACCGCGTTCTTAGCGCCCTGGGCAATCGGGGTTACAACAGGAGTATTTGACGACCAACGCATCGGCATCTCACCGATCTTCTTCTTGTTTCTGATCGGTTTGATCCTTTTGATCCCGGTGCGCTCCAAACGCTAGTGGCGGAAATGGCGAACGCCGGTGAACACCATTGCAAGATCATGGGCATCGGCAGCTGCAATCACTTCCTCATCGCGCATGGAGCCACCCGGCTGAATGACGGCGGTTGCGCCCGCTTCAACAGCGGCCAGCAGCCCATCGGCAAAGGGGAAAAACGCATCAGAGGCGACAACAGCACCTTTTGTTTTCGGAACTGACAGACCCAGTGTCTCCGCCGCATCAAGCGCCTTGCGCGCAGCGATACGGCTGGAATCGACCCGGCTCATTTGACCCGCACCGATGCCGACCGTCGCGCCTCCTTTGGCGTAGACAATCGCGTTCGACTTCACATGTTTGGCCACGCGAAACGCAAACCGTAAATCGGCCATTTCCGCATCTGTTGGCACACGTTTGGTGACGGCACGCAAATCCATATCGTCGACAGTCGTCGCATCTGATGATTGCTTCAGATACCCGCCCGCGACTGGCCGGATGAGATGACGCGGCGTTTTCGGATCGGCCATCCCACCGGTTACAAGTAACCGCAGATTCTTTTTGGCGCCAATGATGGACGCTGCTTCATCAGTTACCGATGGTGCAATGATTACCTCAGTAAAAATTTGCGTCATTAATTGCGCCGTCTCAGTGTCCAACTCGCCGTTGAGCGCAACAATGCCGCCAAACGCAGAAGTCCGGTCACAATCATAGGCCGATTGGTATGCCTCAACGAATGTATCACCAACGGCCACGCCACACGGATTGGCATGCTTGATGATGGCCACTGCCGGTTTGGCAAGATCAAACTCGGATACGAGCTCGAACGCCGCGTCGGTATCGTTCAAATTGTTATAGGAGAGCGGCTTTCCCTGGAGCACTGTCGCGCAAGCCGCACCGGGCCGTTTTTCACCCGTCAGGTAAAGCGATGCTTCTTGATGCGGGTTTTCACCATAACGAAGCGAAGCAGCTTTGGTGCCACCCACGGCATCAAGCCCGCCAAATGCGTCGCCATCAAATTGCTCTATCATCCAGTTGCAAACCATCGCATCATAGGATGCTGTGCGTTGATACGCCTTGGCAGCCAGCTTACGGCGCGTGGCCAAACTAATCATCCCGCCCCCGGTAGAAAGCTCACTCGCCACAGCTTCATAGTCGCTGGGGTCCGTAATTATGGTGACATAGGCATGGTTCTTGGCAGACGCCCGGATCATCGCAGGGCCACCGATATCAATATTCTCGATCATCGTCGGCGCATCGGCATCTGAAGCAAGCACTTCGGCGAAAGGGTAGAGATTGCTCACGACAAGATCGATACCGTTTATCCCGTGTGCCTCCATCGCCGCGACATGTTCTCCATCATCACGGATGGCAAGCAATCCCCCGTGAATTTTGGGATGAAGCGTCTTCACCCGACCATCCATAATCTCCGGAAAGCCCGTAACAGCGCTCACATCGACAACATCGATCCCAGCATCGGCGATCGCACGGCTCGTGCCACCGGTTGAAATCAGTTCAACGCCCATGGCGGCAAGCGAACGGGCAAAGTCGATCAACCCGGTCTTGTCACTGACGGATATGAGCGCGCGTTTGATCGCAACTTGATCAGGTGCTGGAATATTCTTGGAGGCTAAAGACATATCAGGTCCGCTTTATTGGATTTGCCCGCGCCCTAGCACTGGTTTGCATTGGGAAACACCGCATCGGCGGCACAAAATCAGTTTCCCACGAAAATCAGCTCTCGCGTGCCCATCGCCATGCGACGGTTCTGTCGGCAGAAGGGTCAAACGATATCTGCACGCAAACCGTATTTTGCACACCAGCCGGATGCGCCAACTGTAGTGACGGCTGAACGTCCACACGCCCCACATCGCTTGTCACGCGCCATCTTTGGCCGGTTCTGGAGTTTATGATCACAGATCCATCAGCGGTGCGTGCGGCAACCGTCTTGACCGGAACATGGAAGTGAATAGCGGTTTGGGCGGACGCATCTTCAGCAACACGATCAAAGCCATCGAGGATGCGTCCTTTGTTCGACAACCGAACGCCACGGACCATCGTCACAGCCTGTCCATCAAGCAACACGCGGTATGTGAGGATATAGCCGTCCTCACCATCACTTAAATCGAGCCATGGCGTAAGTTTTACAGACCCCAAATCGACACTTTCTGTTTCGCCAGTGTCTACGGAAAGCCTGTTGTGGGCGGGAGCTCCGCGCGCAATATCGATGTACTTTACCAAATGCGCTGGCGGTGTACCTACATTCACGCACACCCGCTCGCCATCGTGAGAGAACTCAAGTGCGGAAAGGCTCTGGTACCCCTCCCCACTTTGCTTGCAATCCTTTGGCCCAACATCAACGATGAGCGAAGATGCCCCTTGTTGCAAAGAGATGTACCCTGATTGTGGCGCATAAACGGTCGGCTTTGCTGCAGTCTCATCATTGGCAAGAAGGACCGCAACAAGGCTTGAAGAGCCGCCATCAGCACCCGCAAAAGTGGCAAGCTCACCGTCACGATGCGCAAAAGAACGCAGTCGCGGTAGCGCCCGGTCAAGCGTATGCACCACACTTGCCGGCACCGGGCGATTGAGCGCAATGCATGATTTGGCCAAGGATAAAAGGTTGGCCACCAAATCTGCAAGATGGTCCGGGTTACGCGTCACAAAACCACCATCAGCCAAAATCACATCATCCAGAACTGATTGAAGGTGGGCCTGTGTGCGCTCGGCCAATGCATCGCTAACTGGCAAGCAAACTGTCGCCAAGCCCAAAGCAACTTGAACACGCGCTCTTGTCAGCGGGTCGCCAGAACGAGCACCATGTCTTTGCAGTGCGCTCACATGCGAAGCGATACCCCTCATGTACAAACGGTAAAAACCAAGGTCTGCGCCAGTCAGAAGGAACCTTCCATATTGTAGGAACGCGATTAATCGCCGCGCGATCAAACCGGCATCCTGCGACCGACCCATGGACCGGTTGCTATGATTGGAAAGCCAATCGGCGACGAGCGATTTTGACTGAGCACCGGGCAATTGCCCAGATGCAGCCGCCATATGGCGAAGCCAGGCAAAGCTACAAAGTTCAGAGGCCCACTCGGGCGATGGGGCGACCGCTCCAAACGGACTGCCACTGCCCACTTGAACGGTCTGGCCAACAAAAGAGAACTGACCATTATAGTAGCCGCGCGCCAACTCAGCCTTGGCGGGGCGCAAGTCTGGGGGTGTCACCAAAAATCGTTTTGGTACAGAGGCACCGCCGAGCGAAAGTAAAAAGTCACGCGCGAATCGCATGGCTAAGATTACCGCCTACGGAAGCGGCCTGCAAAAAATCCATCCAAACCGGCCAATGCACGATCGACATCTGGCAATTGTGCAGGTGTTGTGCGCACAAAGCCTTGCGCGTCAACCATACCCGCGTCGAGCCCGTATTCTCCCGGTTTTACGGGGACGATATGAAACAATGGAGCGGAATTGTTACCAAAAGCATTCGCCACTTCCTCGCCCTCCGAGGGATCGAGCGAGCAATTTGAGAAGACAAGCAAACCACCCGGCGCCACAAATTCAGCAGCCTTGTCTAGCATCCGCGCCTGAAGCGCAGCCAGCTTATCAATGTCTGCTGACGATTTCGTCCAAGGCACATCAGGATGCCGGCGAACAGTGCCCGTTGACGAACAAGGTGCGTCGAGCAAAACACCATCGAACGCCTTGTCCGGTGAATACTCAAACATGTCGGTGACAATGATTTCGCATTTGTCCAACAAGCCGATCCGCCGCAAATTCTCTTCAAGTCTGCGTGCCCGGCTTGCCGATTTTTCAAGCGCCGTTACGCGCGCACCCCTAGCCAAAAGCTGAGCCGTTTTGCCACCTGGTGCAGCACAGACATCCAAGACTTTGCGACCGTCTAACTCGTCAAACATTTTGGCCGGAAGGCTTGCCGCATAATCTTGGACCCACCAATGCCCCTCAGTGAAGCCAGGCAATTGGGTGACATCAATCTTGCCCGTTAAACGGACGTTCGTATCGCTGAGCCGTTTGCCGGAGCGGCCATCCAGCAAAGCTTCGGCAATTCCTTCCGTTGGGCTCTTAAGTGTAATATCAATGGGCGCTGGCAGGCGATGGATGGCAAATATCCGTTCAGCACTTTCGCGTCCATAAACTGCGCTCAACCGATCAAAAAACCAGAACGGACCGTGCGATTGGGTTGTGGAGAACATATCCAAGCGCGTTTCTTTTTCGCGCACCATCCGACGGGTGACCGCGTTAACAAGCGAAGCAAAGCGCCGGTTCCTTGGGTCACGATTTGCGCTCTCCACTGCCAGATCGACAGCACTGTGCGCCGGCACATCAAGGAAAAATATCTGCGCGGCGGCAACGTGTAATATGGCACGCAAGGAAAGCGCCCCGTCGGGTAAAGGCCGTTCCAGATAGTCATCAATGACCGCCTCAAGATCACCGCGGTAACGCAGCGCCGCCATCAAGATGGCACGCACAAGGGACCTGTCGCGTGGCGCAAGCGCCAGATAACTGGGATGACCATGTTGATCATCCGTTAGCGCATCCATGGGCGTAGATTTATCGACAATAGCGCTGAGAAGCCGGTGCGCGCATTGGCGTGTTTCCAGACCGGGACGAGGTTCGCCCGCGTCGTTGGTGCGCCGACGCTTCTTATTCTTTCTGCGGTTACTCGTATCCGCGCGTTGCGCAGCACTCAACGCCAGGGACCCTTCGTATTGGCATCATCGCCGTCATTGTCCCGTCCCCACTTTCGACCGGTACGTGGCACAGACGAGCGCCGACGTTTCGGCTTGTCTTGCGATGAAACTTGAGCAGGCTTTTCTTCTTGCGCAGGTGAGACTTGCGTTGCTTCACCAGCGCCACCTGCAGTCCACTCAGCCTCCATCGCCATCAGCGCGTCAATTCGATTTTGCGTATTGGGGTGGGTCGAAAAGAGGGCATCAGCCCGCTGACCATTGAGGGGGTTTATGATGAACATGTGCGCACTGGCCGGGTTTCGTTCCGCCGCTTCATTCACGTGCCGGCCGGAAGCCTGCGCAATTTTCGCCAACGCATCGGCAAGCCAGCGTGGGTTTCCGCATATTTCTGCACCACGTCGATCCGCAGAATATTCCCGCGTACGGCTGATGGCCATCTGCACGATCATGGCTGCAAAGGGCGCGACAATCATTGCAACCAAAACACCGACGATCCCCAGCGGATTGTTGTTACCGCGACCGGCAAAGAAAAAGGCAAAGTTGCCAAGCATCGAAATAGCACCGGCAAATGTCGCGGTAATTGTCATGATCAACGTGTCACGATTTTGCACATGGGCAAGTTCGTGCGCCATGACACCGGCTACTTCTTGTGGCGTCAGGCGTGCCATCAAG
>JBCBYO010000040.1:0-25799 GCA_039815825.1 Pseudomonadota bacterium | reverse complement strand
TGCCCCGGGTCGGTGGGATTATCTTCTTTCGGTGCCGTGAAGCGCGCGAAATACCAGGATGAGTCTACAAAAGTGTCCATCGTGTCGGTTTCGCGGCGTGCTGGCTTTCCGCATTCGGGGCAATCTACCTTGCTCCACGTGGCGTGGTGATCGAGTGGATTCCCAGGTTTTTCAAAAGTAATATCTTCGGGTAATTGTACCGGCAAATTTTCTTTCGGTACCGGAACAATCCCACAATCATCACAGTGAATGACGGGAATTGGGCAACCCCAATAACGCTGGCGGGAAATACCCCAATCGCGTAAACGATATTGCACATTGGCTTCGCCAAGCCCCTTTTCTTCCGCCCAATCAATCGTTTTGTCGATCGCTTCTGTACCGGTTGCCACATCGATACCCGTCGGCTGATCAGCCCAGCGTACTTGCTCGGCTTTCGCAGGCACCAGCGCTTCGTCACCCACCTGCTCGTCATTGTCCAAAAGAAAGAAAGCGTTTTTAACCGGCAGATCATACTTGCGGGCGAAATCCAGATCGCGCTGATCGTGCGCCGGACATCCGAAAACGGCGCCGGTGCCATAGTCCATCAGCACAAAGTTCGCGACCCAGATGGGAAGTGTCTTGTCAGGGTGTAATGGATGAACGACGGTTTTACCTGTGTCAAACCCACGCTTTTCTGCTTTTTCGATGGCTTCTTCCGATGTGCCTGAACGTCGGACATCCACGGAAAATTCCGCCAACTCGGCGTTATCTTTAGCCAATTCTTTTGCCAATGGATGCTCCGGGGCGATGGCGATAAAGCTTGCCCCCTCGAGCGTGTCAGGTCGTGTTGTGTAGACGTCCAGTGCTTCGTGATCTGCAATGGATTCGGTCAGTTTGAAGTTCAGGCGCAAGCCGCGGGACTTGCCGATCCAATTGTGTTGCATCAGCCGGACTTTCTCCGGCCACTGGTCCAGTCCCTCCAAGGCTTGCAGCAGATCTTCTGCATAATCGGTGATTTTAAACACCCATTGTGCCAATTCGCGTTGTTCAACTAACGCGCCGGAGCGCCAACCGCGCCCGTCAATGACCTGTTCGTTGGCGAGCACCGTTTGATCAACTGGATCCCAGTTGACCTTTGAGATACGACGTCCGACCAGTCCCGCCTTTAGAAAGTCGACAAAAAGCATCTGCTGACGGTGGTAATAATCAACGTCGCAGGTCGCGAATTCGCGCGACCAATCAAGCGATAGGCCCATTGTCTTGAGCTGCGAGCGCATGGTGGCGATGTTCTGATAGGTCCACTCTTTCGGATGGACATTGTTTTGCATCGCAGCGTTCTCAGCTGGCATGCCAAACGCATCCCAACCCATGGGGTGAAGAACATTAAAACCCTTGGCGCGTTTGTAGCGGGCAACCACGTCGCCCATCGTGTAGTTGCGCACATGACCCATGTGGATGCGGCCTGAAGGGTAGGGAAACATTTCCAGCACGTAGTAGCGCGGGCGTGGGTCAGCGTTGTCAGTTTCAAACAGCTTGGCTTCATCCCAAGCCGCTTGCCACTTGGGTTCGGTGACGCGTGGATTATATCGTTCAGTTGACATTATGGGTTTTGGCCGTTTGTGCGGAGGACCAGCGTCTCAGTTGTATGGCTTGATCATTGCGGTCCGCAAAAAACAAGCGAGCACCTTGACGCGATCTGCTTCAATCGGCCACCTCATGCAATCTATGGGTCGCCTCGTCAATATCTGGTGGTCACTGCAATGGAGTTCAGGCGATGAATGAAACCCGTTTAGCGAGTAGCGCGGCCGATCGATACCTCTCAGTGGCCGCTGAAGTGGGTGCTATTGCCGAGAAATCGCCGCTTTCCCGGAAAAGTCCGATTTTGGTCGCTGTATCGAAGACATATGACGCTGACGCCATACGCCCAGTATTGGAAGCAGGGTGTAGAGTATTTGGCGAAAACCGCGTGCAAGAAGCGGCGGGCAAATGGCCGGCGTTGCGCGAAGCGTTCCCTGATCTTGAACTGCACCTCATCGGTCCATTGCAATCCAACAAGGCGGCACAGGCAGTTGCCTTGTTTGATATGATTCAGTCGGTGGATCGGGAAAAGATTGCCAAGGCTTTGGCCAGCGAGATGGAAAAGCAAGGCCGGAAGCTTCCGGTATTGGTGCAGGTCAACACCGGCTTAGAAGAACAGAAGGCTGGGATCGCACCAAAGAGTGTGCCGAACTTTGTGCGCATGTGCATAAATGAATATGGGCTCGATGTGCGGGGTTTGATGTGTATCCCGCCATTTGATGAAAATCCTGGTCCACACTTTGCTTTGTTGGGCCAGTTGGCTGACGAAATGGCGTTACCGATCCGATCCATGGGGATGTCGGGCGATTATCCTGTTGCCATTGAGTTTGGGGCAACGCATGTGCGGGTCGGGTCTGCAATTTTCGGGGCCCGCGCCGCGAATAGATGACGTAGCGACAATTGGAGCCCACTTTTACGGTTATTTGGCCTGACAAGTTTTTGTTAATCGGTCATGGTATGTGATGTTTCGGGCATTGGCGAAGGGGAGATACACATGCATTTTTCTAAAGGATTAGGCGTCCTGGCGATCACCGTGACGCTATCGCTTGGCGCAACATCAGCTTTTGCAGCGGCTTGCGGGAATAACGCCAGCGGATTTGAACAGTGGAAACAGTCATTTGCCAATGAGGCTCGCTCAGCCGGTGTTGGCAACCGCGGTCTTCGGGCACTGGCTTCCGCCAAATATGCAACCAAAACGATAGCTGCCGATCGAAACCAAAAGTCCTTCCGTTATTCGCTTGAAAAATTCATGCAGGTCCGTGGCTCGTCGACCATCGTGCGAAAAGGCATCGCCGAGAAGAAACGCAACGCCGGTTTCTATCAACGTCTTGAGGCTCGCTATGGCGTGCCGGCCGGTGTGTTGATCGCGATCCATGGTATGGAAACAGCGTTTGGCGGTTTTATGGGAAATGCGAATGTTGTGTCGGCCATAACAACGCTTGCCTATGATTGTCGCCGTCCCGCTTTCTTCACCCCGCACGCCATTGCCGCGTTAAAGCTCGTTGATCGGGGTGTACTTTCCGCCAATTCGCGCGGCGCGATGCACGGCGAATGGGGTCACACGCAATTCCTGCCTGCCAATGTCATCAAATATGGGGTTGATGGTGACGGTAATGGCCGTGTTGATTTGGCCGGTTCTAAAGCCGATGCGCTTGCATCGACAGCCAACTTTCTGCGGGGGCATGGATGGCGTCCCGGTCGTGGATACCAAAAGGGCCAAACCAATTTCCGCGCCATCCGTGGTTGGAACGCGGCAGGTGTTTACCAGCAGGCGATTGCCATTATGGCCAAACAAATCGATGAAGGCTAATCGTCCAAGCGCACAAACATTAAAACCCGCTGTCACAACTCAGTGACAGCGGGTTTTTCATGTCGTCGATTTTTTAAAGAGAACTTAGTCCTCTTTTACGCTCAAAACCTGGCGACCGCGATACATACCGGTTTTCAGATCGATATGGTGCGGGCGGCGCAGTTCGCCAGAAGCCTTGTCCTCAACATAGGACGGGTTTTTCAGCGCATCAGTAGAGCGACGCATGCCGCGTTTTGCGCGGGTCACTTTTCGCTTCGGTACTGCCATTTCAATTACTCCAGAACATTCGCAAAACGGGTTGGTCCGGTTCGTTGATCCGGCCGCAACTTCCGCCATGCATTGGAAAGTGGTGCGCACATACACAAAGAATCTTCATTTGAGAAGACGGCTTGGAAAAAAATAAGCCTCTGAACGCTAGTTACGGCGTTACGCATGCTATGTAGGCACCCGATTGGCGTGCACGCCGCTGCACAACATCCGCGACACGGTTCATGCTTGTGGATGGTTGTGCGGGATTACGCGTATAGGGGTTTGGCAGCGTCACCGCCAGTAGCGCCGCTTGGCGTCTTGAAAGATTATCCGCCTCTCGATTGAAATGATGCGGTGCTGCTGCACCAATGCCATAGATGCCGTCGCCCCATTCAGCGATGTTCAAATATATTTCCATGATCCGATCTTTGGGCAAAACTAGATCAATCCAAACCGCCAATGGTATCTCCAAAGCCTTGCGCACGTAAGATCTGCCACCCCAAAGGAAGAGGTTTTTGGCGGTCTGCATGGTAATGGTGGAAGCCCCGCGTGTGCGTTCGCCGGCCAGAGCCGCTTCAACGACAAGGCGCAATTCGCCCAAATCAATACCATAATGGTTACAGAACTGCCCGTCTTCAGACATTAAAACCGATTGGACCAGGTTTGGGCTGATGTCTTCCAATTCAACCCAGTCACGCTCGAATGATTGGAGGGTGAGTGTATCGGCTAGCATTAACGTGGAGGCGGGCCGGATGACATCAAAACGGTATAGCACCGTTAAGAAAAGCGGCGTTGCGACGACCAGTACCAGCGCAAGAAAAGCCCGCTTGAAAATCAACCGCCAGCGCAAATTACGAAGCCGTCCAATAACCGATGGCCGGGATTTGGTCTGCTTGGCTTTAGACGTGGCTTTGCCGGATTTTTTCGTCGATTTACCCAAAACTGGCGTTTCCCGGCTTGTGAAATTGTACTTTTGCTTCAATTGGTCATCGAACCATTCCCGCTTATAACGGGATGACAAGCAATCAAAGACCCTCGCCCATGAAACATGCTGCCAAAGACGCGTTCGTAGATCGGCTCGCCCGGTCTGCCAAGTTGGTCGGTAATCATTTAAACGATGTGCTTGGTGAAGCTGCACGCGATGGCGAAGCACAGACACCGCAGCGCCTTTCGGATGCCATGGGTCACGGTGCACTTAATGGTGGTAAGCGCCTCCGGCCTTTTCTGGTGTTGGAAACGGCAAATTTACTCGGCGTTGACGTCGAAGACATCCTCGATGTTGCGGTCGCGCTGGAGTGCATCCATTGCTATTCGTTGATCCATGATGATCTCCCGTCGATGGATGATGATGATCTACGCCGTGGCCAGCCAACTGTGCATATCGCCTTTGATGAAGCGACCGCCATCTTGGCAGGTGATGCTTTGCTCACTTTGGCGTTTGATTTGCTCACGCGGCCGAAGGCGTTGGGTGCCGAACAAAAGCTAAAACTGGTTGAGAAGCTGGCCCGTGCCGCCGGGCGGGGTGGTATGGTTGGTGGGCAAATGCTCGATCTCGCCTTTGAGAAAAGCGCCGGTGATGCCGACCTGATAACTCAAATCCACGCGATGAAAACCGGGGCATTGCTGCGGTTTGCCTGCGAAGCTGGTGCCATTTGTGGCAATGCTTCAGATGAAGAGATGGCTTCGCTAATCCGGTATGGCGAGACAATTGGCATTATCTTCCAACTGGCTGATGATTTGCTGGATGTAACCGCGAGTACCGGCACGCTTGGAAAAACCGCGGGCAAGGATGTCGAAGCGGGTAAAATCACACATATCGCTCTTTATGGGGAAGAATGGGCACGCAACCGATTGCGTGAGCTGGTGCGAGAGGCAGATAAATGCTTGGAGGCTTTTGGGCAAAAGGCCGACGTTTTGCGCGCTGCCGCCCATTTTGCAGCCAATCGCGATCATTGATCTTCGTTGCGCGCCACCAGACAAGGTGTGCCGAGCGCTTTTAACTCTGCACAAAGGGCGTTGGCCGCAGATCGGCTCTCTTCGCCGATCCGGACGGTATAAAGCGGCCGATTGCCACGTGACGTAGGTGACAAGCTGATTGCCACTGGCCGTGCACCAATCAAGGAACCATGACGGGTTTTGATGTCCACCCATTTGCGTTTCGCAACTGCACTGTCGAAATGGGCGGCAACTTGAATGGCCCAAGGCATGGAAAGGATTTGCGGCATGGACGTGCCGTCGTCAGATTCAAGGGGAAGCGCTACGCAGGCATCTTGAAAACGCTGCCCTTCACGAAGCGGTATCGTCCGGATTCGCCGACGACGGTCACGGAAAACATCGATCGGCTCTCCAGTAATCTCCAAGACATATTGTTCCGTCTCAGATGCCAGTTTCCTTGCGCCCTTCAACCATTGTTCGACCGTTTCTTCACCGGCGATGTAGGCGGCGGCAGCAAGACCAAGGTTCCCAAAATTAACCCGCAGAAATGCTAGATACTCTGCAGATTTCGGTATTGCTTCACGTGTATTGAATGGATCTTCCAGCCTGCGTTTTTCTGCCGTTTCAGGCAGGAACTGTGCAATTCCTTGTTTGCCTTCGGGCGAAACGGCATCGGCCTCAAAGCGGCTTTCTTGCCAGATCAAGCGCGCAAAATAGGCCGGCGGCAAGCCGTTTCGACGGGCCTCACCCTCGATAAGACGACAGACACCAAACACAGAAAGTGGCGTATTAGGATTAATTAATTGAGCAAACGCTTGGTTTGTTGCGATAACGAAACAAAAAGACGCGACGATGAAAACGGCTGTGTGGTCACGCCGCATCGGAGTTTGCGCCATGCCCATAGCGCTGTTCGATATAGTCTTTCACCATGGCCTCAAAATCACCGGCTATGTTATCGCCGCGCAGTGTCGCAGCCTTCTTGCCATCGATATAGACCGGTGCTGCTGGCGTTTCGCCGGTCCCGGGTAAAGAAACGCCGATATCGGCATGTTTGGATTCCCCGGGGCCGTTGACGATGCAGCCCATCACCGCGACCTTCAAATTTTCAACGCCTGGATATTGCTCACGCCAGACTGGCATATTTTTGCGGAGGTCATCCTCGATCTTGCGTGCCAGTTCCTGAAAGACGGTTGATGTCGTGCGTCCACAACCTGGGCATGCAGCAACAACGGGTAAAAACTGCCGGAAGCCCATGGTTTGCAGTAATTCCTGCGCAACCTGCACTTCTTTGCGACGGTCCCCATTGGGTTCTGGTGTGAGAGAAATCCGAATCGTATCACCGATACCCTGTTGCAAGAGTATGGCTAATGCCGCCGACGATGCGACAATCCCTTTCGAACCCATTCCGGCTTCGGTGAGTCCCAAATGAAGAGCGTAATCACAGCGCGCGGCGAGATCGGCATAGACACCAATCAGATCCTGCACTTGGCTGACTTTCGCAGACAGCAGTATTTTGTTGCGGGCAAGACCCGTCTTTTCAGCCAAGTCTGCAGACATGAGCGCGGATTGGATAATGGTCTCGCGCATGACTTCGGCTGCCGAGAGTGGAGAGCCCTTGTCCTGGTTTTCATCCATGAGCTTCGTCAGAAGCTCTTGGTCAAGTGAGCCCCAGTTTACGCCGATACGCACCGGTTTGTCGTAACGGATCGCCATTTCGATAATGTCGATAAACTGCGTGTCACGCTTGTTTTTAAATCCGACATTGCCCGGATTTATCCGGTATTTGGCTAAAGCCTCCGCACATGCTGGGTGATCGGCCAGCAATTTATGGCCGATATAGTGAAAATCACCAATTAGCGGGATGTCAAAACCCAACCGCTCAAGGCGCTCGCGAATTTTGGGGACAGCTGCGGCGCTTTCATCGCGATCCACAGTGATGCGTACCACCTCCGAACCGGCGGTATGAAGGTCGGCCACTTGTTTTACGGTGGCATCAATGTCTGCTGTATCGGTGTTCGTCATCGACTGGACGACAATGGGGGCATCGCCACCAACCGTCACGCCACCCACATTGACCGGTACAGACTTTCGGCGCGGGAACATATGTCCAATATAATTGACGCTATCTTGTGTCATTCGAACGTCCTATCGAGGCTCATCCATTCCTAATCAAGCAAAGGAAGACATTCAAGCGAACGTGTCGCGCCATGTTTTTTCGTCAAAGCCGGTCAGCACCTTGTCGCCATCTGTCCCAACCGGACGTCTAATCAATCGCGGATCTTTGAGCATGGCTTCAATCTTCGATGCGTCCGAGGCTAGAATTGTTTCACGCTCGCCTTCATCCATCTTTTTCAAGGTCTGTGATTTGGCGTTGAAAACGGCGTCGATTCCGGCTGCCATCACCCAAGCGTTGAGTTTTGCCTCAAGGCCGTCGATCTTGTTGAAGTGGGCGTACTCGTGCTCGATGGCATTGTTGGTCGCCCAGTCGCGCGCTTTTTTGACCGTTGTGCAACCAGCATATCCGTAGACGTTTAACATTTGTCGCTTTCTTATCATTTCCCTATGCCATCGTCGGATGACAATTCACATTGTGATGATTATGTTGCATCGCAACACAAACAACCCGTCTTACCGCGTGAATAGGGGGAACGATCATGTCTGACAAGAAAACCGCTGTGGTTACAGGCTCAAATTCCGGAATTGGTTTGGGCATAGCGCGTTCGCTGGCCGCTGAAGGGCATAATGTTGTGATCAACTCTTACACCGATAATGATGATGATCATGCTTTGGCGGCACAAATTGCCAAGGAAAACGGCAATGAGACAGTTTATGTGTCCGCCGATTTATCGAAAGCGGACATGTCTCGTATGCTAGTTGAAAAAGCGGCGGAAAAATTCGGATCCGTTGATATTCTCGTCAACAATGCCGGTATCCAGCATGTTGCGCCGATAGAGGAATTCCCCGTTGGAAAGTGGGATGCAATTATCGCGATCAACATGTCGTCAGCCTTCCATACCTCGGCTGTCGCTGTCCCAATGATGAAAGAAAAGGGTTGGGGTCGCATCGTCAATGTTGCTTCAGCTCATGGTCTGACCGCGTCTCCCTATAAGGCTGCCTATGTGGCAGCCAAACATGGCGTTGTCGGCCTTTCAAAGGTGACCGCGCTTGAATTTGCTGAAGCCAAAATCAACGCCACCTGTAACGCTTTGTGCCCGGGTTATGTTTTGACGCCGCTGGTTGAAGGTCAAATTGAAGACCAAATGAAGGCCCATGGCATGGACCGTGAAGAAGTGCTCGACAAAGTCATGTTGACGCGTCAGCCAACACGGCAATTTGCAACGGTCGAACAAATGGGTGCCACTACTGTGTTTCTTTGTTCGGACGCGGCAAGCCAAATCACCGGTACAGCCATTTCGGTCGATGGTGGATGGACCGCGCTTTAGGAACGATTGATTAGTCCATGGCAAAGAAGCCGAACGGAAAAACCGAGCAAAAAGTCATCAACCTAGCTCTCCAGGGTGGCGGGTCCCATGGTGCTTTCACTTGGGGCGTGTTGGACGCGCTCTTGGAAGATGGCCGAGTGTCCTTTGAGGCAGTATCGGGCACAAGCGCTGGCGCAATGAATGCCGTCGCCTTGGCCGATGGTTGGACACGTGGGGGCAGGGACGGTGCGCGTGAACGGCTGGATGTTTTCTGGCGCGCGGTAGCCCGGAAGGGTATGTTCTCCCCCATCCAGCGCACACCTTGGGATGTCTGGTTTGGTAACTTTTCCTTCGAGAATTCCCCGACATTTCGTCTCTATGATCTGCTTTCGCGGGTGTTCTCTCCCTATGATACCAACCCATTGGATATCAATCCGCTCCGGGACGTTGTGGAAGAGGTGATCGATTTTGACAACGTCACCTACTGTAGTGCGTTCAAGACTTTTATCTCGGCGACAAGCGTTCAGACCGGCAAGGTCCGGGTCTTTGACCGTGAGGAAATCAGCTGCAGTGCTGTGATGGCATCGGCGTGTTTGCCAACATTATTCAAGGCAGTGGAAATTGATGGGGTACCCTATTGGGACGGCGGGTTCGGCGGTAACCCGGTGCTTTTCCCATTTTTCTATGAAACGGAAACTGAAGATTGTCTCCTGGTGCAGATCAATCCGATTGATCGCATGGAAACCCCGCGGACCGCGCAGGAAATTCAAGACCGGATGAACGAAATCACTTTTAACGCGGCGCTATTGCGCGAGTTTCGGGCAATTGAGTTTGTTCGACGTTTGAAGGAAAGCGGCCGTCTGGATGGAACCAATTATTCGGCAATCCGCATGCATCGGATTGCCGCCGATCCGGTTGTCGAGCAACTTTCAGCCTCATCGAAATTAAACGCCGAGATCGACTTTTTGCTTTACATGCGTGACATGGGTCGCGCTGCGGCGGAGGATTTTCTTGATTCCTCATTCGATAAAATCGGTGTCGAACCGACTTTAAATCTCGATGAAGAAATCAAAGTGCAACTTCACGCCGTGGCGCCGGAGAAACGCCCCATGGGCCGCCGCATGTCGGATGCATTCAAGCGATTCGGACGACCGAAGGTTTGACGGTTTGTGTGTTTGAAATTGGATCAGCGCTTAATGTAGCGGCAAAAAACCGTACGGTGCTATATATGAGTTCATTGACCTTTTCACCGCGAGTGCACCGTGCTTTCAACCCTTCCATGGCATGGTCAAATACCTGTGCTGCCTCCTTGGCGGAGACACCGAGCGCAGACAGTCTAATCTCGCCCTTTTTATCGGCTTCGGTAAAGGCGTTTGTCAGCAATGCCGCAAACTGCGAGTTCCAGATTTCTTCAAGATCGTGGGCAATTTCATCGTTGACCGCCATCAGTTCCATGCCATGAGGTGCTTTTTCGACCATCCCATTCATCTCGATGATGGAGACTTTGATCGCGCTCATCAATCGTTCGCCAAACGGTGCCGTTGTCTTTAGTTCCGTCTCGGCCCTGGCCAATGATACTTCGCAAAAACGGCTCACAAGTGCACGGAATATGTCGGTTTTGTTTTTAAAGGACTGATAGAGCGCCGGGCGGGACATGCCTGCGGCGCGCGCGATATCATCCATAGATGTCTTGCGAAATCCGTAGGTAATAAACACTTCAAACGACGCTTTGAGAATCACGCCTTTTTTGTCAGTAGGAAAATTCAACATGATTGACGTTATGACAAAATTTGATATTTTGTCAAAATGTGTTCCGGGGGCATTCACTGTTAATTGACGTGTTCCCGGTTAAATTTATTGTAACAATCGCAAAAGCCAGATCGGAATATTAGGATGAAAGCGCATCAATATGCGTCGGTTCTCGTGCTCGTACTAACGGGCGCATGGGTTGCTACTGGTGATTTTTCTTATGTCGGTAGTGCGGCAAGCCAAAACTCCGAAGCAAGTGTGACCGAGCAAGCAAATCAGGAAAGCGCTGGCGACGATATTTCTGGTCGGGCGCTTCAAACGGTTGGTATCGCAGTTATTCCGCAAATCCAGCACGCCCGCACGGTGCGCGTGTCCGGCGTGACGCAAGCTGACAAGACGACACAAATTACGGCCCGGGAAAGCGGAGTTATCGGTTCGCTTCCAGTGGACCAAGGAGGACGCGTGTCGAAAGACGACATGATTGCGCGCCTTGATCCAGAAGGTCGCGATGTGCAGCTATTGTCGGCTGAAGCACAATTGAAGCGCCGTCGTACCGAGTTGGCTGCGCGTGCAGCGCTTGTCGAAAATGGTACTTTGCCCAAGTTGCAGTTAGAAGAGTTGATCACTGGCGTTGCCGAGGCTGAGGCCGACTTAGCTGGCCTTAAAGCCGAAATCAGCCGGCTTGATATCAAAGCCCCGTTCGACGGTGTTTTGGATGTCGTGAACGTAGAGCTGGGCTCTGCCGTTCAGCCCGGTGTTGCCGTTGGCACCCTCATTGCGCTTGATCCGATCATCGGTGTTGGCGAAATCAATGAGCAGGATCTGCCTTTGATCGCTGTAGGCGATGTGGCAGCTCTGCGCCTTGTCTCAGGCGAAATTGTCGAGGGCACCGTTCGGTACATTAGCCGTGAGGCGAACCCGGCGACACGAACCTTCGAAGTTGAGGTTGAGGTGCCAAACCCCGATTTGACCATTCCGTCCGGTATGACGGCAGAAATTATACTGCGCGGTAAGCCGGTTCTTGCGACACCGGCGCCGCGCTCGATTATCACCCTTGATTCGCGCGGCAATTTAGGTGTCCGCTCGGTGGATGAAGAAAACAAAGTTGTCTTCCATCCGATCGACATTGTGGATGATTCCAGCGGTGCATTGATCCTTGGCGGTATCCCCGAGGGTGCCCGTGTTATCGTTGCCGGGCAGAATGTCGTATCGGATGCGCAAAAGGTTGATCCTCAGTTGGTCGACCAGGACATAATTGACAGCTTGATTGAAGAAGTGCGCAGTGAGGTGGCCTCCCAATGATGGCAATTCTTGACATCGCGGTAAAAAATGCGCGCTTGACCATTTTGGCGCTGCTGTTCTTTTTGCTTTCTGGTGCGGTTTCTTACGTCAATATTCCCAAAGAATCAGAGCCGGATATTCAGTTTCCGGTTGTGTATGTTGGTGTGAGCCTTGATGGCGTCTCCCCCGAAGATGCCGAACGTCTCTTAATCCGCCCGTTGGAAAGTGAACTCTCCAACATCAAAGGTGTCGATACCATTACAGCCAGCGCCTATCAGGGCGGTGGTAATGTGGTTGTGGAGTTCGATACGTCTGCAGACCTTGGTCGTGCGCTTGATGATGTGCGTACAGAAGTAGACCAGGCTAAAAACCAGTTCCCATCAGGTACGGACGAACCGCTGGTTCAGGAAGTCAACATTTCTGAGTTTCCGGTCTTAGTGGTTACTCTTTCAGGTGACGTACCCGAACGCGTTCTGACCCGAAGCGCGAAGGAGCTCCAGGAACGTATTGAGGATGTTGAAGGCGTTTTAGAGGCGAACTTGCAAGGTTCGCGCGATGAGATGGTTGAGGTGATCATTGATCCGGTCAAACTCTCATCCTACGGCTTGCAACTTGATCAATTGGTCGCCGGTGTTGGTAGCAATAACCAGCTGGTTGCAGCTGGCACATTAGAGGGTGACGAAGGCAAGTACGCCGTCAAGGTTCCGGCCCTGATTGAAACAGTTGAAGATGTCGCGAACCTTCCCATTGCAGTTAGCGGCAACGCCGTGGTGCGCGCCCGCGACTTGGCGATCATTCGTTCCACTTTTGAAGATCGATCCACCATTGCGCGTCTCAACGGGCGACCGGCCATTGCGATCGAGGTTTCTAAACGTGCTGGCGCCAACCTGATATCCACGGTTGATGGCGCAAAGCTTGCAGCTGAAGAGTTCGCGCCGTTTTTGCCCGACGGCGTTGAGATTACTTTCACGCAGGATTCATCAACAGACATTCGCACGATGCTCAATGATCTACAGAACTCGGTTCTGACAGCTGTCATTTTGGTGTTTATCGTTATCCTGTTTTTCCTCGGGTTCCGTTCATCGTTGCTGATTGGCCTGGCGATCCCAACCTCGTTCTTGATGGGGATCCTTTTCCTTTCGATCGCGGGCTATACGGTCAACATTGTTGTTCTCTTCTCTTTGATCCTTGCCGTTGGGATGCTGGTCGATGACGCGATCATTGTGACCGAGTATGCCGAGCGCCGTATGGCTGAGGGCATAGAAGCGGGGCCTGCCTTCTCGGAAGCTGCGCGCCGTATGTTTGGACCGGTTGTTGTCTCAACATTGACACGGATTGCCGCGTTTTCGCCGCTGCTTTTTTGGCCCGGTATCGTCGGCGAGTTCATGCGGTATATGCCGATTACGTTGATTGCGACGCTGTCAGCGTCAACGATCTACGCTTTGTTGTTTGCCCCGACAATCGGCTCGATTGTTGGCAAAGCCGCCGTTCAGAAGCGCGTGCCTGACGGTGCCTACATGGCACTTATCAAGCGCGTTGTCCGAGCACCGGTTCTTACTCTGGTTCTGGTTGCAAGTATAATGGGCGGGATTGTCTACTCGTTCAGCCAAAACAATCATGGTGTAGAGTTCTTCCCCAATGTCGAGCCGGAATTTGGTCTGCTTTATGTTAAAGCGCAGGGCAACCTGTCACTCGATGAGCAAGACCGCATCGTTCGCGTTGCCGAAGAGCAGGTTCTGAGTTGGCCAGGCATCGAGTCGGTGAACACGACGGTCGGCAGCACGCAAGGCGGTGTTCAAATTGGCGGCGGTGCAAGTGAAGACACGATTGGTACCATTCAGTATGAGTTTGTAGACTGGCGTGAGCGTAAGCCTGCTGGTGAAATTCTTACTGATCTACGTGGTGCAATCGCTGGCATTTCTGGCGCTGATATTGAAGTTTCCGTGCCTGATGCGGGCCCTCCACAGGGTAAACCAATTCAGGTGCGCCTGTCGGCCGACGATCCAACCGGTTTGGAAGATGCCGCTCGTGATGTGGCCGCTTATCTCCAGACCATTCCGGAAGTCATCGATCTTTCCAATGGTCTTCCACCATTGAGCGTCGATTGGGAATTAGAAGTCGACCGTACAGAAGCTGCCAAGTTTGGCGTCTCGCCCAATGCTATTGGTACTGTGGTTCAATTGGTGACCACCGGGTTGAAGCTGTCAGACTATCGGCCCGCAGGTGTTGATGATGCTGTTGATATCAGACTTCGTCTGCCTGCCGATCGGCGTACATTTGCGACGTTGGAACAACTCCGTGTGGAGACATCACAAGGTTCGATTCCGATTGCTAATTTTACGGATCGCCAGCCTGCAGCGTCGTTGGGTACTCTAACGCGTATCGATCAGTCTCGCACAATTACTGTGGAAGCTAACCTCGTTGAAGGATCGCAAGATTCGGTCTTCCAAGCACAGGTTGCCGAACATATGGCGACCATGAATCTTCCCGAGAATATCCGGTGGGAGATGGTCGGCTCAGATCAGGAGAGCGATGAGGCTGCCGCTTTCCTCGGGCAAGCCTTCGGCGTTGCGATCTTCCTGATTTTTGCATTGCTGCTGGGACAGTTTAACCGGTTCCGGTACGTGCTTCTGGTGCTCTCGGCCGTTGTGATGTCGACCATTGGCGTTTTGCTTGGTCTGCTCATAATGGAAATGCCGTTCTCCATTGTCATGACCGCCGTTGGTACGATTGCTCTGGCCGGTGTGGTGGTGAACAACAATATCGTTCTCATCGATACCTATGCCTATTTGCGCGGCACAGGAATGGACAAGCATGAAGCTATTCTGGAAACCTGCCGGGAGCGGGTTCGTCCGGTGATGCTTACGGCTGTCACCGCGATCCTCGGTGTTTTGCCGATTGCGTTCGGGGTTAACCTTGCGCTTCTCAGCCAGGAAGTGACAGTTGGCGCGCCGTCGACCCAGTGGTGGATTGCCCTTTCATCGGCCATCGTGTTTGGCTTGGCGTTTTCCACGCTTCTTACATTGGTTGTGACCCCCGCTGCATTGGTGGTCTTTACACGCAACAATGCAGTGTTGGCCCAAGGCGGCCTTTTGGGCGTGATTAAAGCGCGCCTCAAACAACGTTTGATAAAACGTTCAGAATCTGCTGATTCCGTGGATGATGGTGAGGCTGTTGCAGCCGTCACCATCAATGCCAGCAATGATGATGAACGGCTCGAAGATTATGCACCGCCCAAAGATGGTCGGGAATATCCAAAAGCTGCAGAATGAAAAAAGCCCGCTCTAACTGAGCGGGCTTTTTCTTTTTGTCTCCGCAAGAGCTTGGATTATGCGGCTTGCTTTTTCGGCTGGATCAAGCCGCGGTTCACCAAAACCTCAGCGATCTGTACGGTGTTCAGGGCCGCGCCCTTGCGCAAATTATCAGACACAACCCAGATGTTCAGACCGTTTTCCACGGTGATGTCTTCGCGGATGCGGGAAATATAGGTCGCATCTTCGCCGGCAGCCTCATAAGGCGTGATGTACCCGCCGTCCTCATGCTTGTCGATGACGAGACAACCGGGTGCCTCGCGCAGGATTTCGCGTGCCTCATCGGCCGTAATTTCATCTTCAAATTCGATGTTCACCGATTCAGAGTGCGATATAAATACTGGCACACGAACCGCGGTGCATGTCACCTTGATTCTAGGGTCGAGCATCTTCTTGGTTTCAGCTGTCACCTTCCATTCTTCCTTGGTGTAGCCGTCTTCCATGAATTGGTCGATGTGCGGGATGACGTTGAAGGCCATCCGCTTAGTGAATTTCTTGGATTCCACCGGGTCGGCGACATAGACCGCGCGCGTCTGCGCAAAGAGTTCGTCCATAGCCTCTTTGCCTGCGCCGGAGACCGACTGGTAGGTCGATACCACAACCCGCTTGATCTTGGCTTTTTCGTGCAGCGGTTTCAGCGCCACCACTAATTGCGCCGTTGAGCAATTCGGGTTGGCGATGATGTTTTTGCGGGTGAAGCCTTCAATCGCGTCGGCGTTAACTTCCGGCACGATGAGCGGCACGTCAGCGTCGTAGCGCCAGGCCGAAGAATTATCGATCACAACGCAGCCCTGCGCCCCGATCTTGGGTGCGTATTCTTTGGAAACCGAACCGCCGGCGGACATGATGCAGATATCCGTGTCGGAGAAGTCGTAATTTTCCAGCGCCTGAACCTTGAGCTCCTTGTCGCCAAACGTAACTTCCTGGCCAACTGAGCGACGTGATGCCAACGGCACGATCGTGTCCGCTGGGAAGCCGCGTTCTGCAAGAATATCGAGCACTTCCCGGCCTACATTGCCGGTCGCACCTGCGATTGCGATTTTGAAACCCATGGTCTTCTGCCTTGTTTCTCTCTCCCCCTTCGCTTTTCCCAAGCGCCACTCTTCCCGCCCCGGGGAGAGTGTGGGGCGGAACGGGTCAGAACGTCGTTTTTTTCTTCGTCGATATACGCATGGTGGCCGCTTAGTGATGGACTACGCGCGAAAAGTCAAATCACTGATGATCGATTTTAGACTTATTGCGCGTAGGCCGCCAGAATCGCGTCGCCCATCTCAGCTGTTGAGATTTGCTCGCAACCATCAGCCATGATGTCACCGGTGCGCTTGCCGCTGCCCAAAACGTCGGAAATCGCTTTTTCCACACGGTCTGCTTCTTCGATCATGTTGAACGAATAACGCAGGCACATGGCAAAGGAGGCGATCATAGCAATCGGGTTGGCAATGCCCTGCCCGGCAATGTCGGGTGCGGAACCGTGCACGGGCTCATAAAGCGCCTTGCGTTTGCCGGATATCGGATCCGGCGCACCTAAGGAAGCTGAAGGCAGCATGCCCAATGAACCGGTAAGCATCGCGGCAACGTCAGACAGCATGTCGCCGAACAGATTGTCGGTCACGATCACGTCGAACTGTTTGGGCCAACGCACCAATTGCATGCCGCCAGCATCGGCGAGCATGTGGGTCAATTCCACGTCGCCGTATTTCTCGGCGTGGGTTGAAGTGACGACTTCGTTCCACAATACGCCGGACTTCATCACGTTGCGCTTTTCCATGGAACAGACCTTGTTTTGCCGCGTGCGGGCCAGATCAAACGCAACGCCGGCAATACGTTCGATTTCAAATGTATCATAGACCTGCGTGTCGATACCGCGCTTTTGGCCATTACCAAGGTCGATGATCTCTTTTGGCTCACCGAAATAAACACCGCCTGTCAGTTCCCGCACAATCAATATGTCGAGGCCCTCGACGACTTCCGGTTTGAGGGAAGATGACTCCGCCAATGCCGGGTAACATATGGCGGGACGCAAGTTTGCGAACAAAGCCATGTCTTTACGCAGTCGCAAAAGACCAGCTTCCGGGCGCACTTCGTAGGGCACTGCATCCCATTTTGGACCGCCGACTGCGCCAAACAGCACCGCGTCAGCGGCCATCGCCTTTTCCATATCCTCATCGGAAATTGCTGCGCCGTGGGCGTCATAGGCAGCACCGCCTACCAACCCTTCGGAGACCGTGAAACCAGTGTTCTCCTGCGCGTTCATATGATCAATAAGCTTGCGCACTTCGGCCATGGCTTCAGGCCCGATGCCATCACCTGGCAACAAAAAGAGTGACTTTTCTGACATGAATATCCCCGTCGGTGTACTGATCGGTACTGTTTGATGCGGCTTGTAAGACGAGACCCTGTCAAACGCAATGCATCCTTGCGATCTAACTGTTCAGCTTTTTCTTGGCGCGCCAGTCGAGCGCCCGTTTGTTTTGCGCCGCCAGTTCGGCTGTTTCTTCGACGCGTTTTGCTCGCGTCTCAGGCTTTTTGGCCAAGGTAATCCACTCCAATATACCGCGGCGTACAGACCATGGAAACGCGTCGAAGTTTGCCCGCGCGGCTGGCAGCATTTTGAGTGCGTTCACCAAATCATCGGGTAAATTGCCTTCCGCGATCTCATCAAGCGCAGACCAGCTGCCATCTTTTTTTGCGGCTTCGATTGCTGCCTTTCCCGCTGGATGAAGGGTGCCTTCATTGATCAGTTCTTGAACCAGCTTTTTATTGACCGCAGACCAAGCGCTGCCTGGTTTGCGCGGAGACAAAAGTAACTTGGACCGTTTGTCATCAAGGCGTCGAGGTAACGAGTCGATCCAACCGTAGCGCAGCACGGTTTTTACCAGCGTTGCGCGGTCGATATATTTGTTCGGTGTCGCCTTCTTCCAGAAGATTCCCCATATCGATTCGGCTATGGAATGATTTTGGAGTAGCCAAGCATCAAGGGCTGATACGTCTTCAAATTCGACGTCTGGGAGCTGCTCCCCAGCCATGGATCAGGCTTTCGCGCGCAAAGCTGTCACTTCAATCTCGATCTTCATTTCAGGCTTGATCAACCCGGCGACGACCATCGTGGCTGCTGGTTTGATGCCTTTGAAGTATCTGCCGACGATTGGAAAGACCAGGTCGGCATCTTCAGCTTCCGTGATCGTGTACTGAACCCGGACAATGTCCTGGCGCGCAAACCCGGCTTCTGCCAACGCCTTGTCGATTGTAAGCAGCGTGTTATGGGTCTGGGCCTCGACGCTTTCAGGCATCGTCATTGTAGCGTAATCGTAACCGGTCGTCCCCGATACGAAGCACCAATTATCTTGCACAACCGCGCGGGAATAGCCTGCTACGTCCTCAAAGGGTGAGCCGGTTGAGATCAATTTGCGCATGGCTCAAGCCTTTTTGACGGCGATCACGGCGTTGGCGCCGCCAAAGGCAAATGAATTGCTCAAGGCCGCGTCAATTTTCATGGCGCGCGCTCCCTCTGGAACATAGTCCAGATCGCATTCTGGATCCGGCTCTGTCAGGTTTATGGTTGGCGGTGCATATCCGTCGCGAATGCCATTGATGCACGCCAGCAACTCCAGCGCGCCGGAAGCGCCAAGACAATGAGCGTGCATTGATTTCGTTGATGATACGGCCAAGCTGTCGGCATGGCTCCCAAACACTTTGCGGATAGCCTGCGTTTCCGTTTTGTCGTTGCCGGCCGTCCCCGTACCATGGGCGTTGACATAAGCAACATCATCAAGCGCCAGATCGGCATCTTGTAGCGCGCTTTGCATCGCGCGCGCGGCCCCATCGGCGTCGGGTGCGACGATGTCACCTGCATCAGCCGACATGCCGGCACCTGCAATCTCGGCAAGGATCGTTGCCCCACGCGCTTTTGCATGGCTTTCGGTTTCCATCACGAAGATTCCTGCGCCATCGCCGAGCAGCAAGCCTTCGCGGTCAGCTGAAAAGGGGCGACATCCTGTTTTCGCCAGAATGCGCATTGATTCCCAGGTCTTTAAAATACCGAAGGTTACAGGTGTTTCCGAGCCACCGGCCAGTACGACATCAACGCGTCCGGCGCGGAGCAGATCGAGTGCGGAAGCGATCGCATTGTTGGCCGATGAACAGGCCGATGCCAAGCTGTAGGTTGGGCCCTTGATCCCAAAGACCATGGAAACATGCACTGACGGCGAAGATGGCATGACCTTGGGGATAGCGAAAATTTCAGTGCGCTTTTTGCCATCGCGCAGAATGTCCAGATAAGCACGGTCGGCAGCATCGGCGCCAAAAATGCCGGAACCAATAACAACCCCTGTCCGTGTTGGATCGAAAGCGCCCTCGCCATCAAGTCCCGCGTCTTCCAGGGCTTCTGCTGCTGCCATAACAGCGAGCATGCCGAACTTTGACATGGTCGTACGGTGGCGTTTGCTGATTTCGCGATCCGGCATTTTCCAGATTTGCGCGGCAAGTCCAACCTTCAGGTCACGCTGATCTGGTATTTCAAGCGGACCAATACCGCATACGCCGTTGCGCATGCTTTCCCAATTGGTGCGCGCATCAGCGCCAAGGCTGCTTATCGCACCCTGGCCGGTAACGACGATACGTTCCGTCACGCGCCTTTAGCCTCGACGAGCTCGGTGATTGCGTCCGTAACGTCACCAACCGTTTTAAGCTCTTCCCATGCCTTGGCGGCGTTAAGCTCGATCTCGATGTCAAACTCATCCTCAAGATCAAAAATGATCTCGGCCAATTCCAAAGACTGGATCTCGATCTCTTCCAAGACGCTATCTCGCGTCAGAGACTGTGCATCTAGTTCGGCTTTTTCAGCCACAATGCTTCTTGTTTTCTCAAAAACATCGTCCGACATCGCTTAATCCCTCAACCCAAACTCAAACCCACGGCCGCTGCTGCGCCAAACCTTGTTCAAAGTCGGCGATGGCACTCGTTTTTTCCATCGTTAGACCGATATCATCAAGACCGTTAAGCAAATTATGTTTACGCGCTTGATCGATCTCGAAATTGATCACGCCGCCGTCCGGGCCCCGGATTTCTTGCGCTTCCAAGTCAACGGTCAATGTTGCATTAGCGCCCCGTTCGGCATCATCCATCAGCTTTTCGAGCTCCGCTGGCGTGACCACGATCGGAAGAATGCCGTTTTTAAAGCAGTTATTGTAGAAAATATCTGCAAAGCTCGTGGAAATGACACAACGGATACCGGCATCCAGCAGCGCCCATGGCGCATGCTCGCGCGAAGAGCCACAGCCAAAATTGTCACCGGCCACGAGGATAGATGCATCGCGGTAGGCAGGCTTGTTTAGAATAAAGTCCGGGTTGTCTGAGCCATCTTCATTCAAACGCATCTCGGCAAAAAGGCCAGCTGATAGCCCTGTGCGCTTGATGGTTTTCAAATAGTCTTTTGGGATAATCATGTCGGTATCGACATTGATGATGGGCAGCGGTGCAGCAACGCCTGTCAGAGTTGTGAATTTTTGCATGCGACTATTGCGTTTTTTCCATTAGGTTTGGCCGCGTGATAGAGCTGTGACCCATGCGCGTCAATGTTACTTGCAACAAAGGTTAATTTTGAAAAAAACACAATCGATGGGAACCAATCTGCCAATCCTAAGAAGTGTGCTTTACATGCCTGCCAATAATCAGCGGGCCTTGGCCAAGTTGGCTGTGCTTGATTGTGATGCTGTGATCTTTGATCTGGAAGATTCCGTCGCGCCTGATGCCAAGCCGGATGCACGTGAGCAGCTGCGCGATTTTTTTAAAGAGCCCAAGAACACAAGTGCTGTCCGTGCCATCCGTATCAATGGCGTTGATACCCCGTGGTTTACTGAGGACTTGATGGCTGCCCGCGCTTGTAGCCCCGATGCCATTGTGATCCCTAAAATATCATCGTCTGCCGCGTTAGCGTTGGTAGAAGATGCACTTGCTGAAACCGACGCGCCATCTGCTATCAAGCTTTGGGCGATGATTGAAACAGCGGCGGGGGTGTTGAATGTGGCTGATATTGCAGCCTATGCCCGCTTGGAAAACGCGCGTTTGCAATCGCTTATCCTTGGCACCAATGATTTGTTCAAGGAAGTGGCACTGACGGGCGATCATGTGCGTGAAATCGTCCACCCCTGGTTGATGCAAATCATACTGGCCGCCAAGGCACACGGCGTAGCGGTCATCGATGGTGTGTTCAACAATTTCCGTGATTTGGACGGTTTTGATCTGGAATGTGCCAACGGCGCCAATATGGGTTTTGATGGCAAGACGCTGATCCATCCCACGCAGATTGATGGCGCCAATCGCCATTTCGCGCCGGGTGCAGAGGCTGTAGCCGACGCTCAAAAAATCGTGGATGCTTTTGGATTGGCTGATAATGCTGACAAGGGTGTGATTTCCCTTGATGGCAAAATGGTGGAACGTTTGCATTTGGAACAAGCCCAGACATTGTTGGCGCGGCAGGCCGTGATTGATGCGCGTATGAAAGGTGAAGACGAGATATGATTGCCTACAGGCTGCTGACCGGCCCGGATGATTCCAGCTTTTGCCACAAGGTGACTGAAGCGCTTGCCAAGGGTTGGCAGCTCCATGGTGACCCGTCCTATGCGTTTGATGCGCAAACTCAGACCATGCGCTGCGCGCAGGCGGTCATCAAGCAGGTGGCGGGTGATTATCAGCCGGACATAAAGCTGGGGTCGCTTTGAAGACCCTCGCGCTTATCTCCGGCGTTGCCGCGCTTGTGGCGTCCACATCGGCGCAAGCCTGCTCGCTGGCGTTGATCCTTGCCATTGACGTGTCGTCCAGCGTCAATTCCGATGAATATCTATTGCAGGTGGGCGGCACCGCGCGCGCGCTGGAAGACCCGGAAGTGGTGGCGGCTATTGAGGATGTGGGTGGCATCCAGATCATGGCTTTTGAATGGAGCGGTACCTACCGGCATTTTGAAATGGTGCCGTGGACATTTGTTCAAAATGCCGCTGATATTTTTGCTGTAACCGCGGGTTTGCGCGGGCATGAACGGGTGCGTAATGATTTGCCAACCTCGATGGGCAGTGCGCTGGGATACGCTTCAACCCGCTTTGCCAAAGCGCCGGTGCAGTGCACACGGCAGGTCATCGATGTTTCCGGTGATGGCGTGAACAATGAGGGTTTTGGTCCGTCCAAAGCCTATAAAAATTTCCCGTTTGCCGGGGTACAGGTCAATGGTTTGGTCATCACGGGAGCCGACCCGGATCCCGAGCCTTTTTACCGCGAAGAGGTACGCCATGGTGTTGGCTCGTTTGTGGAAGTCGCCTTTGGGTTTGAAAATTTTGAAGGCGCGATGAAACGTAAATTGCTGCGCGAAATCCGCGGTGCCGCACTGTCTATGGCGCGGTAGGGCTTGCCGCAGCTGATTTTCGCCTGAAGTGCCATTTTAGCGCAGAGGAATAAATTCCGCAAAATGGTGGTTGACTCTTTTTGCTGTCGCTGGAATCAATAAGAACATAAAGAGAACAAATAGCCATTCAGGGTGCAGACAAGTGTTTGCCACCTACCAGCCGACGTCTGTCTGACAGGCGCTGGACAGGCCGCTGTTGTCTTTGAAAAACCAAAACGGATGGTCGCCATGGCATCTCAATTGAGTGTTGCGGTGAACAGGAAAGCTGTTGCCTGCAACCGGGATCGTACAAGCACTTTGCGCCTTCTGCGCCGCCAAATGCGTGCGCTTAGCGGTGAGGTGGATGGGTTTGAGGATGATGTCGCACATTTGGAAAAGCGTCGCCAACAGGGGCTCGATGGTCGCTTGCCGCTTGGCCATCAGGGCTTTGATCATGATCTCCAAGGCGGTCTTCCCTGGCGCGGTTTGACGGAGATCCATGCGTCTGCCGCCCGTGACATGGGGAGCGCCTATGGTTTTGTGTGTGCGCTGTTTGCCCGCCATGCTGCTCATTCCCAATCTGCCTTGGCAGATGAGGCGTCAAAAGCGGCTTTGGGGCCTATCCTATTGGTCTCCCAAAACCATGCGCTCAGTGAAGCGGGCCGTCCCTATGGCCGGGGCATGCATGGTCTTGGCCTGCCGTCCGACCGCTTGCATTTCGTTTCCGTTGCCAAACTGAGCGATGCGCTTTGGGTTTGTGAGGAGGCAGCGGCAACACGTGGGCTGGGCGGCGTCGTGCTTGATTTGCGCGCGCCTAAGGGCGGTCCTGATCTGCATGAAACGCGGCGGTTGCACATGCGGGCAATGCATGCCGGTGTGCCGCTTTTTTTATTGCGACAAAGCGTAGACGCGTTTGCCAGCGTCGCGCCGGTACGCCTTGATATTTCGCCTGCCCCATCATGCGACGATATTCTATTTGCCGGCTCATCATTCGCCCAGGCCTGCCCCGGTTCCATCGGTCCGCCGGGGTTTGATGTGACGATCGCCAAAAACAAGGCCGGCCCTGCGGGCAATTCTTTCATTTTGCACTGGAACAGCCATGAACGCATCTTTTTCAAAGCATCAGCTTCAACCGGCGTCAGCGACGCCAGCGCCCCGACTGCCCGAAATTCACGGTCTGGCCACGCGTCCCGATACGCGCATCGTATCGATACACCTGCCCTATCTGGCGACGGACCGGAGCATGCGCCAGCGCCACGGCGCATCGTGGCGCAGGGAAGTTGAAGCATCGCGGCAGCAAAAACCGCTGGTTCATGCGCATAAATCGAAAAATGCCATGCGCCTTGCGCATTTGAATGAGGCGGCCTTGAAGCTCGGTTTGCGCGTCGGTCAGGGGCTTGCTGATGCCAAGGCGGTTTATCCAGGCCTTGATATTGTACCTGCCGATGATGAGGCCGATGCCCGTTTTCTGGCTGGGGTGGCAGATTGGTGCGATCGTTATACGCCGCTGGTGGCGCTTGATGCGCCTGATGGTCTTTTTCTGGATGTGACGGGTTGTCTGCACCTTTTTGGCGGGGAAGAGGCGCTGCTGTCCGACTTGCTGGCGCGGTTGTTCCATCAGGGCATTGCGGCGCATGCGGCGATTGCCACCACACCGGGGGCTGCTTGGGCGGCGGCCCATCATGGTGCTGCACCGCTGACATGCATCAAGGCAGGGGCGGAGGCTGACTTTCTGCGCCCTTTTAAATTGCCCGCCTTGCGGCTTGAGAGCGATATTCTCGCCGGGCTGAACAAGGTGGGTCTCAAAACAATTGGTGACATCATGGAAACCCCTCGCGCGCCGCTGACGCGCCGGTTCGGGCGTCAACCCTTGATGCGTCTTGATCAGGCCTTGGGCGCGTTGGACGAAGCACTGTCACCGCGTCTACCCGTACCGGAATTTTCAGCTGAACGCCGCTTTGCTGAACCCATCGGTCTGGTCGACGATATTGAGCGGGTTCTTTATTCGCTGGGCCATACGATCAAACCACAGTTGGAGGCGCGTAGCGCTGGTGCTCGGGCTTTGGAATTTGGTCTGTTTCGTGTCGATGGTGTCGTTACACGTTTGGCGGTTGGTACGTCCAATCCGCTGCGTGATCCCGAGACTATTGTTAAATTGTTCCGGGAGCGTATCAAATCTGTCGGTGATGATTTTGATGCCGGATATGGCTTTGACCTGTTGCGGTTGAACATTGTCGCCTGGGACCAGTTTGATATGCCACAGTCCGATTTCGATGATGATCGATCGGGGGGTTCGCGTGACATTGATGTTTTAATGGATCGGATTGCGGCACGGCTCGATCCGCACAATTCATCCATTGCGTCGGTGCGTCGGTTTTCCCCGCATGAAAGCCATGTGCCGGAACGTGCTGAAACTCTGTTGGCGCAGGACGCACCGGCCCAACAAAGCAAATCCGATGATGGTCATGCGCCCGAAGCGATCCGCCCCGCACGGCTGTTTCAAACCCCCGAACCCGTCGAAGTGGTGGCGCAGGTGCCGGAAGGACCGCCCATGCGCCTGCGATGGCGCCGGGTGCTTTACACCATTACAAAAGCCGAAGGGCCGGAGCGCATTGCTGGTGAATGGTGGGGGCAGGATGTGTCTGATGGTCAGACCCTGTCGGTACCGCGCGACTATTATCGGGTTGAAGATGAAAAAGGTCGCCGTCTTTGGCTCTTCCGCGAAGGGCTTTACGGGCCGCGCGGCATCGGCACACCCCGTTGGTTCATCCATGGGCTGTTTGCGTGATGGTGGATGGCGTTTCCTATTTTGAGTTGGATGTACGGTCCAATTTCTCATTTTTGACGGGTGCCTCGCATCCTGAAGAGCTGGCGGTAACCGCCAAACGGCTCGGCCTCTCTGGGATGGGGCTGGCTGATACCAACAGTGTTGCCGGTGTTGTGCGGGCACACATGGCAGCCAAACAGGCTGAGCTTGCCTATCAACCGGGCGCACGTCTTGTCTTTGATGATGCGACGCCGGATATGTTGGCCTATCCCAAAAACCGGCAGGGGTGGGGCCATCTTTGCCGTCTTTTGACGCAAGCCAATCTGCGTGGTGAGAAAGGGGCACC
>JBCBYO010000003.1:0-151127 GCA_039815825.1 Pseudomonadota bacterium | reverse complement strand
GATTTTCGAATTTTCAACGAACCGGCGCTCGATCGGCTCGTAAGTACCCAACAGGATGAACGCGGCAGCTTACGTGATGCGCTCAATCGCGACCTTGACTTGCGGGAAGTGCCCTTTGATGAAGGCGTGGCAAACTTGACATTCGGGACCGGCACACTCGACGTTTCAGAGGCCTACATCAGGGGTCCGTTGGTTGGCTTTGCAATGCAGGGGCGTGTCTTTGACCAAAATAACCAGACGCGTGTTACGGGTACATTCTTGCCAGCCTACGGCCTGAATTCCGCGTTCGCAGAAATCCCAATCTTGGGCTTGTTCTTGGGCAATGGGCGAGACCGTGGTCTCATAGGCGTGACGTTTCTCCTGTCAGGCGACTTTGACAGTCCAAATGTTACAGTCAATCCGCTCAGCGTGATTGCACCCGGTATCTTCCGTAATATTTTTCAGTTCCGCTGAATGTCAGCTAGCCTTGACCAAGACGTGCCGTTTCTTCCCCATCGAAAGCTTGATAGCGCCGTCAACCATCGCGCTAGTGTCAACCAACAGCCGATCGTCCGATATCTGCTGATCATTAAGCTTCAAAGCGCCTCCTTTGATGTGGCGCCGGGCTTCACCGTTTGAACCAGCTAGCCCTGCTTGTACAAAAAGCGTGAGCACGCCGATACCGGCCGCCAAGTCGGCTTCAGCAATTGAAATGGTCGGTAGCGTGTCCGCCGCTGCACCTTGTTCAAAGGTCTTTTGTGCGGTTTGCAGCGCTTTCTCGGCTTCCTCACGTCCATGGAGCAGGGCTGTCGCCTCAGTCGCCAAAACCTTCTTGGCCTCGTTGATTTCAGAGCCTTGCAACGCTTCAAGCTTGGCAATTTCGTCCATCGGCAGGGTCGTAAAGAGCTTCAGAAACCGCGCCACATCGGCGTCTTCTGTGTTGCGCCAATATTGCCAGAAATCCCAAGAGGAGAATTGTTCTGCGTTGAGCCAAACTGCGCCTTGCGCTGTCTTGCCCATCTTGGCGCCAGAAGACGTTGTCAGCAGTGGCGTGGTCAGGGCGTAGAGCTGGTGTGTGCCCATACGCCGACCAAGGTCGACGCCGTTGACGATATTACCCCATTGGTCCGAGCCGCCCATTTGCAGGTTGCACCCATAGCGCCGCGCCAGTTCAACAAAATCGTAGGATTGGCAAATCATGTAGTTGAATTCAATGAAACTCATCTCTTGCTCACGCTCGAGGCGTAGCCGAACCGAATCCATCGTGAGCATGCGGTTGACCGAAAAATGTCGACCAACATCGCGGAGCATATCGATGTAGCCAAGCTTCAAGAGCCATTCGGCATTGTCTAACATGATTGCATCATGGTCGCCGTCACCGAAGCGCAGAACTTTCTCAAAAACGCCTTTGATGGAACTTTTATTTGCCTCAATTTCCTCAAGGGTCCGCATTGCGCGCGTCTCATCCTTACCGGAAGGATCGCCGACCAATGTTGTGCCGCCACCCATAAGCGCAATGGGCTTGTTACCGGTCTGCTGAAGCCAATGCAGCATCATCATCGACAAAAAGTTGCCAATGTGAAGCGATGGCGCTGTCGCGTCATAGCCGACGTAGGCGATCAGCTCTCGCTTTGCCGCAAGGGCGTCTAAACCCTCAAAGTCAGAACATTGGTGGATAAATCCGCGCTCATCGAGCACATTGAGAAAATCAGACTTGTAGGACGCCATCTTCTTTGTTGCATCACGTAATTGGAAGTTGACGGCCTCATGGAGGACTGCGTGGCGAAGATCAAGACAGCAATCGGCTTTATGAGCGGAACCTCGATGGATGGCATCGATATAGCGCTCGTTAAAACCGACGGCATTGCGCATCTTGAGTTCGGCCCGACGGGCGAGGTGCCCTATGATGTGCATTTCGCTCAAAAGCTCCACGACGCGCTTAATCTGGCCAATAAAATTGACAATAGACTTGCCCGTCCGGACGATCTCGCTGCGCTAGAAACCGAAATTACAACCCGGCATGCGGATGCTTTGGATGGTTTCTTAGCCGACAATAGCCTCGATCACACTGACATCGACCTCGTTGGGTTCCATGGCCAAACCATCGTGCATCGCCCGGATTTGGGTTTTACGGTTCAGTTGGGCGATGGGGAGATGTTGGCGAATAAGGTTGGGATACCAGTCGTCTGGGACATGCGTTCCAACGATATGGAAAATGGTGGGCAAGGTGCGCCGTTGGCGCCTGTTTTTCACAATGCCCTGGCTAAATTCTCTAGCGCCGAGCAACCGCAAGCGTTCGTCAATATTGGTGGGATTGCAAACGTAACGTTCACAAGTCCTGACCATGCGCCGATCGCTTTCGACTGTGGGCCGGGCAACGCTCTTATCGACCAGTGGATGCAAACCAAAACAAATCAGTCATTTGATGAAGGCGGCGCACTGGCTTTGACCGGTAAGGCCGATGACAACGTTGTTGGGCGATATCTACTCGATCCGTTTTTTCAGGAAAGTATCCCTAAGTCGCTGGATAGAAATGATTTTACGCTTTCCCAATTAGATGTCGCTGATAATGCAGACGGCGCCGCGACTTTGGCCGAACTGACCGCACGTGCCATTGCTTTGTCGCGTCAATGGGCGCGCGAAGAACCGATGAGGTGGATCATATCCGGCGGAGGTCGGCACAATTTAGCAATCATGGAAGCGCTCAAACGTTTGTTGCCAAATGCGATCGTGCGCGGCGCCGATGAAGTTGGGTTTAACAATGATGCCATGGAAGCTCAGTGTTGGGGCTATTTGGCAGTTCGGGCCCAACGCGGTCTGCCGCTTTCGTTCCCATCGACCACTGGTTGCGAAGAGCCGTGCACCGGCGGTGTGATTTCAACGCCTAAGACGGCATAGCCTAAATCTAGGTAGCAGAGAAAAGCTGGATACATTTGTCGGTTTAGCGCCGGTTTGCATTTGTGGATAATGTCGGTGGGCGGCCGATAACAGGCGACATGCGCGTGGATTAAGGTCTACATTGCCCGGGGCAGAAACGTTGTGGGCAAGGCAATGGACGGACATCCAAATAAATGGTCAATCCTCGGTATTCTATTTCTCATAAGGTGCTTTTCCGGGGTACAATTTCAATCAATCGCCGCCGTTTCCAGTGACTTCATCGATGGGTTTGGAATCAGCCTTTTCTACTACGGCGTGATCTTCGCCAGTTTCGCGCTTCCAGGCGCGTTGATCAGTTTTCCGGGGAGTGCAGCTGCATTGCGCTGGGGTTCCAAGAGGCTCATGCACTTGTCTGTTGGCCTAATGCTGGCCGGATCTGTCATTACGGTTGTCGGCCAGTCCCCTGAAATGCAGTACCTGGCCCGGATCGTTGCCGGTACGGGCGCTGCATTGATCACGGTCATTATAGCCAATATTTTGACCGAAGTCTTCGATCGCAAAAATATCGCCACAGCGATGGCGATTTACATCTGCTCTTGGCCTTTCGGTTTTTCGTTCGCTCTTGTGTTTTTGCCACCGCTTTATAACGCTTGGGGCGGTATGGTTGGGTTAGGTGTCATCGGTTTGGCCTTTGCCATATTGTGGGTCGTTGCCGCCATTTGGGTGCCAAGCAGTAAGGCCCACGCTGCCAGTTCTCCTTTGGCACAAGCACAATTTGCGGCCGCTTGGCGCGACAAGCCTTTCGTTTATCAGCTTCTGCTGGTTTCTTTCTCGTTTGGCGTCATCAACGCAGTCATCAATAATATTGGTGTGTTTGGCCCGCTGTTTTTGCAGGAGGCTGGCGTTGGGTTTGCACAATCGGCACTGATTATTAGCACCTGCTATTGGTTGACGGCTTTTTCCGTGCCTTTGACCGGCCTTCTGTCCGATCGGCTTGGCTTGTACGACTTTCAAGTTATTGCCAGCACCGCGCTGTTTTCGGCCATGGTGCTTTTGTTTTCTCTCGGCTTTGCACCCATTCTATCGCTTATAGCCATAGGCGTGCTCTCGGGCTTTCATGCAGGACCGATACTTCGATCGCTCGCGCTTATCAGCGATCGATTTGGCGTTGAAAAGGAAGTGACGCTCGGCGTGTTTTTTGCGCTCGCCTACTTCTTGTCTTTCTTCTTAACGGTAGTGTTCGGACTGGCAGCTGAGATGGCACAGTCGGCCAGCGCGGCATTTACGCTCGCTGGCTTGCTTCTTGCGACGGTGTGTATGAGTTGGTGGTTGTTTGGCCGAGCGCATATCCAATCAGGTCAACAAGTTGAGGCCTAAGCGTTTCCGTTACGCAACACGCTTTCTGGCGTCGACCGCATAGCTCCCAGGCCGTCGAGTTTCTTTGTTTTCGATCTTTCGCACAGTGTGGCGAACCCCATCCCAACTAATGGATTGGTCCTCTGCGACCAACTGTTGGTTAAGATCCATTTCAAAAGCGGAAGATTGATAGGCCTGGCGCGGAATCGGTTGCATTTGGAAAAGTGGCCGCTCTTTTGAAATAAAGATCTCCCGATCTGTCGTCAGCAGGCGTATGTTGATGAAAAGCGGCCATGGGCGAAAACGGTCAGTTTCGACCAATCCTTCAAACGTAGAAAATGAGCTTCTAATGTCGTAGTTTGCTGGTTGTCGCACCAACAACGACCAGTCGGGCGATGTTGAGACGAAGTATCCAGACCAAATTTGGATCGCGCCCGGTACGAAAAGCTCTGACATAAAGGGCGGGTCATAGTCTTTCAAATCATCGGGTGCCTGCGAGCGCCACTGCTCACGGAACTCGTCCTCGAAGCTGATTGATTTTAGGGGAAACCACTGACCGTCTTCGTAATAGAACACCTCACGACCATCAAAGACCAACGAAATGTCTTTGGGCGCATAAACATACCAGCCAAAAGAGGATGCGGTTCGCATTGCCTCGCAATATTGGAATGCGCCTGCGGGGAGTGTTCCCGCGCCGCTCTTTTCCGCCCGTCTTATGTTGGGCGCACCGGGATAGGCTTTCCAAACTGATACTGTTTTGCTCATCGTAAATTCTTTCAGAAATGGATGGGCAGGCGGCGGTGCCGCCTGCCGAATATTAAATTACTTCGTGACGGGTGAAAGGCCGCCGCCCATTTCTGTCTTTGGCTGACCTTTTACGGCAATCCGAATCGGAGAAAGTCCGCCGCCCATTTCTGTTTTCGGCTGCGGCTTTACTGCTACGGTTGAGTTAGATTTCTTCATTTTGATGCTCCTGTTTTTATAGCCCCAGTATTTATGGGTGCACAGAGACATCTATTATGAATTGAAGTGTATTCAACCCATCTAATATTTGTGAAAATACTCAGCACATACACTTATATTTCTTTTTCTGAAATAAAAATTTACAGAACGAGATGATTCTATATTTTTGGTTTTTCCCTTATCTTGAGTAGTTGCTGGGTTGAGATGATAACCCGTCCAAGCGCCGATCTATTTCCGCCAGCAGTGAAACGATCATCAGCTTGTTGGGGGCCGGGAAAAGTTGCTTGGATTACAAAGGACAAACGCATAGCGGATACCCATGCCTACTGGTGATTCGCGTATTGGTTGTATTATTATGCTGCAAAACGCCCGATAACGCGAATTGGGGTACATTATTCGGCTCATTCGTACCGACGAAAAAGCCAATACAATTAAAAAGGGTATTTATCTGCAGTCGTAAAATGTGCGGTAGTGTCGACCGCTACAATAACGCAATACAATGTACTCAGGCGGCTTTTGAATGCCGCCCAAAGACTGTCTGGTACTGATTCGATGGGCATCGACGGGTCGCAAACCGGCGCAAAAAGGGCTCGTTACCGCTTCCCGACCAGCTGCTTTACATTGTCGGGCACAAGCTCGCCGCGTAGACGCGCATCCAAATACATCGCGCACTCTTCAAGTAGCTCTTCCTCATGGCCCTGATAGAAGTGGTTGGCGCCTTCCATTGTCCGCTGGGTGATGAGAATACCCTTCTGGGTGTGGAGCTTGTCGACAAGCCCTTGCACCGCGTCGGGAGGGGCGACCCGGTCATCGGAGCCGTGAATGATAAGCCCTGATGAGGGGCAGGGCGCCAAAAACGCAAAATCATAAGTGTTTGGCTGCGGCGAAATTGACATGAAGCCTTCGATCTCCGGGCGCCGCATCAGCAATTGCATGCCGATCCACGCGCCGAAAGAATAGCCAGCGACCCAGCAAAATTTGGCTTCCGGATGCAGTGACTGGACCCAGTCGAGCGCAGCAGCAGCGTCTGAAAGTTCCCCTGCGCCATGATCGAATTCACCTTGGCTGCGCCCAATCCCTCGGAAATTGAAGCGCAAAGTCGTAAATCCACGTTCCTGGAACATGTAGAACAAATTGTAGATCATCGGATTGTTCATATTGCCACCGAATTGCGGGTGCGGATGCAGGATCATTGCAATAGGTGCGTCTTTTTCGGCAGCTGGCTGATACCGGCCTTCCAACCGGCCTTCCGGGCCGTTGAAAATTACTTCAGGCATAAACTCTCCAAATCTATAGGTTTGCGGAGCGCGGCATCCAGGTCGGTTGCTGCTTTGTCTGCAATTTATTACGTATGCTGCGCCCGTCATAAGGGTTTGGCGGTGCAAATTTCAAGGAAATCCGTACGCGGGTTTGTTCGCATAGATAAATGGCTGGAAAATCGCGCATCTACTTCGACTATAACGCATCAGCGCCTTTGCTTGATGACGCACGCGCAGCAATGATTGCGGTGATGGATATCGACGCCAATCCATCTTCGGTGCACGCTGAAGGTCGGAAAGCCAGAGCTGTCGTGAAAAAAGCGCGTCGGCAGGTGGCGGCACTTGTCAACGCAAACCCTGACCATGTTGTTTTTACATCAGGCGCCACTGAAGCGGCTGCGCTGGCATTGACGCCTCATTATTCGATGGGCCGGGCGCCTGTAAACATGAGCCGCCTTTACGTTTGCGCGGCCGATCATCCGTGCACGTTGGAAGGTGGCAGCTTCCGTGCCGAAGATAGGATGCTGTTCCCCGTCCGCGACAATGGCCTTGTTGATTTACCGGCGCTTGAGCAAGTGGTGGCGCTGCACGACCATGCCGCCGGTTTACCGCTGGTTGTTTGTCACTTTGCCAATAATGAAACCGGTGTCATTCAACCCGTCGATGAAATCAGCCGTTTGGTCAAAGCAAACCGGGGCGTTTTTGTCGTCGACGCTGTGCAGGCAGCCGGGCGTTTGCCGATCGATATTTCGACGGGGTTTGCTGACTATTTGATTTTGTCATCACACAAGATCGGCGGCCCTAAGGGAGCGGGTGCGTTAGTTGCCTTTTCTGACCTGTTGATGCCCATGCCGTTAATTCGCGGTGGCGGCCAAGAGCGTGGCCATCGATCGGGCACGGAGTCGCCCGTAAATTTAGCTGGATTTGGGCAAGCAGCCGAGCATGCGTTGAACAGCATGGACGAATGGCAAGACGTCGCACACCTGCGTGATCAGCTGGAAGAAGGAATTCGCGAGGTAGCGCCTACTTCCGTTTTCTATGCGCAGGGCGAAAAGCGTCTGCCCAATACGATCTTCTTCTCGTTGCCCGGCATGAAGGCTGAAACGCTCCAGATCGCGCTCGATTTGGACGGTTTCGCGACATCGCCAGGCTCTGCTTGTTCCTCTGGAAAAGTCGGGGCGAGCCATGTCCTCGCCGCAATGGGCGTTCAATCAGGCGAAGGCGCGATCAGGCTGTCTTTGGGCCTTGGCAATAGCGCCGCAGATGTGTCCGATTTCCTCCAAAAATTCGCCAAAATAGCCGAGCGGGCGGCCAGTGGCGAATAAACCTGTCTCAAACAGTCATATTTTCTAGTTTAGAACTTTTCAAAACTGGAAAAGGCGCTATATGAGGTTATCAACCAAGACGAAAGACAAACGCGCTTTAGGAGCCGCTTATGCCTGCTGTTCAGGAAACGATTGATCAGGTCAAGAAAATTGACGTCGACCAGTATAAATATGGGTTCGAGACAATTGTTGAAACGGACAAAGCGCCCAAGGGACTTTCAGAAGAGGTTATCCGCTTTATCTCGGCCAAAAAGAACGAGCCTGAATGGATGCTGGAATGGCGCCTTGACGCTTACAAACGTTGGTTGACCATGGACGAGCCTGATTGGGCGCGGGTCGATTACCCCAAAATCGACTTTAATGACATCTACTACTACGCCGCTCCAAAAGGTCAGGATGGCCCGAAAACGATCGACGATGTCGACCCGGAAATCCGCAAGACATATGAAAAGTTGGGTATTCCACTCGCTGAGCAAGAAATTCTTGCTGGCGTCCAAGAGCGCAAGGTTGCGGTCGACGCGGTGTTTGATTCAGTCTCCGTGGTTACAACCTTCAAAGAAGAGTTGGCCAAGGCGGGCGTTATCTTCATGTCTATTTCCGAGGCAATCCGCGAACATCCGGAACTGGTGAAGAAGTATTTGGCATCGGTCGTGCCGGTTTCGGACAATTACTATTCTGCCCTGAACTGCGCGGTCTTTACCGATGGCTCATTTGTCTATGTACCAGAGGGCGTTCGCTGTCCGATGGAATTGTCGACCTATTTCCGCATCAATGAAAAAAATACCGGTCAGTTTGAGCGTACGCTCATTATTGCGGAAAAGGGCGCGTATGTTTCCTATCTGGAAGGCTGTACGGCGCCACAGCGTGATGAAAACCAGCTCCACGCGGCGGTTGTTGAGCTCGTGGCAATGGAAGACGCCGAAATCAAATACTCCACCGTCCAAAACTGGTATCCCGGTGATGCGGACGGCAAGGGCGGTATCTATAATTTCGTGACAAAGCGCGGCGATTGCAGGGGCGATCGTTCCAAGATTTCTTGGACACAGGTTGAAACTGGTTCGGCGATTACGTGGAAGTATCCGTCTTGCATTTTGCGTGGCGATGATAGCCAGGGCGAATTCTATTCGATTGCGGTCTCCAACGGTGCGCAGCAGGTCGATAGTGGCACGAAGATGATCCATCTGGGCAAACGCACCAAGAGCCGGATTATTTCAAAAGGTATTTCCGCTGGCCGGTCCCAAAACACTTATCGTGGCCGGGTTTCCGCGCACCGTAAGGCGATCGACGCCCGCAACTTTACCCAGTGTGACTCGCTTTTGATTGGCAATGACTGCGGTGCCCATACCGTGCCTTACATCGAGGCCAACAACGCTACCGCACAGTTTGAGCACGAAGCTACGACCTCAAAGATCTCTGAGGATCAGCTGTTCTATTGCATGCAGCGCGGCATCCCTGAAGAAGAGGCCATCGCGCTGATCGTCAATGGGTTTGTGAAAGAAGTTATCCAGGAACTGCCGATGGAGTTTGCGGTTGAAGCCCAAAAGCTGATTGGGATCAGCCTTGAAGGCTCAGTCGGCTGATCGTGACAATGGTAAATGTATGTCGGCATAATCGCTTCTTGCGTTGGCTTGGTGGTGCGATGGTTTTCGCCGTCGCGCTGCCAGCCTTTGCGTTCGCGGCCGACGAGTTGCCGACGCCGGAGGGTTTTATGGCTTGGCAAACGCCGGAGGCGGTCACCGTCGCTGCGCCACTGGCAATCCTCGGCGACAAGTACATGGCTTTTCCCATAGAGGATGAAGGCAGGCCGGAGCTTTCGATCAACGTCCGGATAATCAACGCTTTTTTCCCCGAGCAAACGCGTTTCATCGTTGATGCGATCGAGACCGGGTATGCCGACGATAGCGTCGGCGGTGGCTGGGAGCGTTTTATGCTCAAGCCCACAGACGATGGGCAATATGAACTCGTAGCGCATGGCTGGAAATGGCGATGCCAACGCGGTGGCATGGCTGGTCAATGGGTTGGACGGCCGTGCGCGTGAGACTGTTAGATAAATCATTGAATGCTGCGCTTTTGCGCTGACGGAGAAATCAAATGCTGGAAATCAAGAACCTTCACGCGAAGATCGCAGAAACAGATACGCAGATCATCAATGGTTTGAACCTGACAGTGAAAGCCGGAGAGGTGGCCGCGATCATGGGTCCCAACGGTTCCGGAAAATCGACGCTTTCATACATCTTGGCGGGCCGCGAAGACTACGAGGTTACCGAAGGTGATATCCTCTACAATGGCGAGAGCATTCTGGAGATGGACCCTGCGGAACGCGCGGCGGCAGGCATTTTCTTGGCATTCCAGTATCCGATGGAAATACCCGGCGTTGCCACGATGCAGTTTTTGAAAGTGGCGATGAACGAACAGCGTAAGGCGCGCGGCGAAGATGAACTTTCCACCCCGGATTTCATCAAAACCGTTCGTGAAGCGGCTGCGACGCTGAACATCTCGATGGATATGCTAAAACGCCCTCTCAATGTCGGCTTTTCCGGTGGTGAGAAAAAACGCGCTGAAATCCTGCAAATGAAGCTGTTGGCACCATCGCTGTGTGTACTGGATGAAACAGATTCCGGCCTCGATATTGACGCGCTGAAAATCGTTTCCGAAGGCGTAAACGCACTTCGTTCACCTGACCGTGCCACGATCGTCATTACCCACTATCAGCGCCTGCTGGATTATATTGTACCGGACTCAGTCCACGTTCTTTCTAAGGGGCAAATCGTAAAGTCTGGCGATAAGGATTTGGCCAAAGAGTTGGAAGCTAAGGGCTATTCCGACATCATCGCACAAGCTGCTTAAGGCAGGGGAGTATTCACCGATGAATGCACCGGTAAAATTAACAGCCGTTGAAGAGGCGCTTGTTGCGTCCTTTTCTGATCGAGCAGGCACTTTGCCTGGCAACGCGGACACTGTGGAAGCGCGAGACGCAGCTATTGAAGCACTGAAAAGCAATGGATTGCCGACCCGAAAGATTGAGGCTTGGCACTATACGGACCTGCGCCGCCTACTTACCAAGCTGCCGAGCGGTACCGGCGGACAAATGGTGCAAAGCGCGCCGATCCTTGACGGTTCTCACGTTCTTACCGTTGAAAATGGCGTTGCGACAACACCGAGCCAGTTGGATGGCTTGAACGTCGAGCTGATCGCAGATGCGCTCGGCGCGGAGGTGGGCGGTTATGTGCCGGAGTTTGACGGAAGCGATGATACTATTGGCCAAATCAATGCAGCTTTTGTCGCCGGCGGTTACCGTTTTACGGTTTCCGATGGTAGCGAGTTGACGCAGGCGGTCGAAATCCAAACCCTGACCGCGGCTACGCAGGCGCATAGCAGCCATTTGGTCGCCATCGGCGCCGATGCGTCAGCGACGTTCGTCGACCGTTCGGCGAGCACGGATGATGCCATGTCAACTGGCGTTGCGACTGTGACGGTCAAGGATGGCGCTACCTTAGACTGGATTGTCGTTCAGGAAGAGGGCGCTGACGCATCGCGCCTCACAAAACTGGTATTCGACATTGCCGAAGGCGCAACGGTGAATTTGTTCATAGCCAATTTCGGTGGCCAGTTGATCCGCCAGGAAGTGCATGCGCGTTGCGCCGGTGAGAATTCTCATCTCAACTTCCGCGCCATTAACATGGTTGGCGATGATACCCATTGCGACATCACTTTGATGCTTGATCACAAGGTGCCAAACACAACGTCGGAAGAGACTGTAAGAAGTGTTGTGACCGGCAACGGACAAGCGGTTTTTCAAGGGCAAATCCGTGTTGCGCAGATAGCGCAAAAAACGGATGCACAAATGGCAGCCAACACGTTGTTATTGTCAGACGAGGCCGGTGTTTCGGTGAAGCCCGAACTGGAGATTTTCGCCGACGATGTGATTTGTGCCCATGGCGCGACTGTTGCGGAAATCGACGAGAATCATTTGTTCTATTTGATGGCGCGCGGCATCTCGGAAAAAACAGCGCGGGGTCTTTTGGTCGAAGCCTTCGTCGACGAGCTGGTTGAAGAGCTTGAAAACGAGCAGCTCGTTGAAGCATTGGAAACCCGCATCAGCACATGGCTGGAGACGCACGGCTAACCATATGAGCTACGACATTGAAAAGATCCGTTCGGACTTCCCCATTTTATCAAAGGAAGTTCACGGTAAACCTCTTGTCTACTTGGATAATGGCGCATCTGCGCAGAAGCCGCGTCAGGTCATCGATGCGGTTTCGCACACCTATGAAGACAATTATGCCAATGTGCACAGGGGGCTTCACTTCCTGTCCAACAGCGCGACAGACGCCTACGAGGCGGCGCGCAAGAAGGTTCAGCGCTTTCTAAACGCCGGGTCTGAAAACGAGATCGTCTTTACCAAGGGCACTACGCATGCAATCAATATTGTGGCAAACGCATTAGCTGAGACGATCAAACCCGGTGATGAGATCGTTCTCTCGATCATGGAGCACCATTCCAACATCGTCCCTTGGCACTTTCTGCGGGAGCGATACGGCGCGAAGCTGGTTTGGGTGCCGGTCGATGATGATGGACAATTCCACATCGAAGAACTTGAAAAACGTTTGACTGACCGCACCAGGCTGATCACGTTGACCCACATGTCCAACGTGACCGGGACCGTGGTGCCGATCAAGCAAGTCTGTGAGATTGCGCAAGCTCGTGACATCCCTGTTTTGGTGGATGGTTCTCAGGGTGCGGTGCATATGCCCGTCGATGTTCAGGACCTTGGGTGCGATTGGTACTGTTTTACAGGGCACAAGGTTTACGGCCCATCGGGCATCGGCGTGCTCTATGGCAAGATGGACCGGCTGAAGGAAATGCGGCCGTACGAAGGTGGTGGCGAGATGATCGTCGAAGTTACCGAAGAGGGCGTTTCCTACAATGAACCACCGCATCGCTTTGAAGCGGGGACGCCGCCAATCGCACAGGCGATCGGGCTCGGCGCTGCTCTGGACTATATGGATGAGGTCGGTAGAGACGCGATAGCGAGCCATGAGGCCGATTTGCGCGCCTACGCTGATGATCAGCTCGGCGGTATCAACGCAATCCGCATCATCGGCAACGCGCCGAACAAGGGCGCGATCATCTCGTTCGAGCTTGAAGGTATCCATGCCCATGATGTTTCAATGGTCATCGACAGACAGGGTGTTGCCGTGCGCGCAGGAACCCATTGTGCCCAACCGCTCTTGAAGCGCTTCGGGGCCACCTCCACATGTCGGGCGAGCTTTGGCATGTACAACACACGCCAAGAAGTCGATAAACTGGTCGAGTCACTCGATAAAGCGCGGATGTTTTTCGCCTGAGATAAACCTGCTATGGTGCGTTCATGATGGAAGATCAAAATAGCGTTGAAAACACCGAAGCCGGGGAAACTGCGCCGCCGGCTGAAGAGAAAAGCGCTATCCCGCGTCAGGAGTTGGCACGCATAACCGACGATATCATTGCGGCGTTGAAAACCGTCTATGACCCGGAAATACCCTCAGACATTTATGAGCTCGGCTTGATCTACCGGGTCGACATCGAGGACGACCGCACCGTCAAGGTTGAGATGACGCTCACGGCTCCAGGCTGCCCCGTGGCTGGTGAAATGCCGGGCTGGGTGGAAAACGCTGTGCGTACCGTGGAAGGTGTGATGGATGTGGAAGTCACCATGACATTTGATCCACCTTGGACGCCGGACCGCATGAGCGAAGAAGCGCAAATCGCTGTGGGGCTGTACTGATGGGCTTTGCAATCATGACCATGACGGATGCCGCTGCGGACCGTGTCGGCGAGATCGTCGCCGGCAAGGCAGACGAGGGTGCTCAAGGGGTCCGTGTCAGTATCAAGAAGGGCGGCTGCGCTGGTATGGAGTACACCGTCGATCTGGTTACCGAGCCTGATCCGAAAGATGATCATATCGAACATAACGGCGCTCACCTTTGGGTCGATCCGTCTGCCATGCTTTATTTGCTCGGCACACAGATGGATTTTGAGGTGACAAAATTGCGGACGGGCTTTGTGTTCAACAACCCGAACCAATCATCTGCCTGCGGCTGCGGTGAGTCGGTCGAGTTGAAACCGGCTGATCTGAAAGAACTCGCAGAAGCGCGCGGCGCGCTTTAATGCAAATGAAGTCGTCAAACACACTCCGATACCTTTTGGCCATTGTGGCAGTGGCAGGTGCCTCTACGCTTGCTTATGCGCATTCTGGTGCAACCGGGGCGGTGAAGACGCGGATGGACACAATGAAGTCCATTGCCGACGATATGAAAGCGATCTCGACGACGTTGCGGAACAAAGAGTTGCGTTACGGTTTGATCGGCGCAGCTGCCAATAGGATCGAAGGACACTCGGCACGGGTGCCGGCGGAGTTCCGCGAAAAGGATCTGTCGAAACCGACGGAGGCCATCGCCTTGATTTGGGATCAGTTTGACGATTTCACGCGGCAATCACGTGACATGGAGATCGCCGCGCGCGCTCTCGAGCGTGCAGCTTTGGACGGTGCAAAACCTGAAGTGATTTTGGCGCGCTTTAAGACCCTTGGCGACACATGCGGGGCCTGTCATCGCGACTACCGCGTAAGAAACTGAGCCGCCGATGGATGAAGAGTTTCTCAAAGATCTCTTTGCTTCCGTCGGGTCCATTTCAATCAAAAATATGTTTGGCGGGCAGGGGATTTATGTCCACGGGATGATTATCGCTGCCGTTCAATCGGGCAATCTAATGGTAAAGGGCGACGAAGAGTGCGCCGCCGTCTACGAAAACGCTGGCATGACCCGTTGGGCTTATGAAAACCCGAAAACCGGTAAAGCGACTTTTATGCCTTATTGGAAAGTCAACGAGAGCGCTTTGGACGATCCGGACGAAATGGCAGCGCTGGCACGTCACGCGTTTGGCGCGGCACTCCGCGCGAAAAGAAAACCGGCCTAACGCCCGATCAACATGAAAGCAGGTATCTCGTCGCCAAAGCCAACGAGCATGTCGCCACCTTTGTCGCGCCCATTGCCACGCTTCCTGCCGCTTTCAGGCTCGTCCCGCGTTTCTGCTGGAAGAGAATCGTCATTAGCAGCAGCCATGGCGTTTTCTGCGTTCTGTTTTTTGATCTTGTCGCGACGCGGTTTGCGAGAACGCTTGCCATTGTCCTGATCGGTATCGTCAGAAGCTGGCGCAGTTTCAAAGCCCTCGAGCGTTTCGATTTCCTTGTCGATCAGTTTCTGGACGGCTTCAAGATATTTGCTGCTGGCCTTATCGACCAATGTAAAGGCTTTTCCGGATCTGCCCGCCCGTCCAGTACGTCCAATTCGGTGAACATAGTCTTCGGCGTGAATAGGCACATCGAAATTAAATACATGGCTGACATCGGGAATATCCAAGCCGCGTGCAGCCACATCAGACGCAACAAGCAATTGGATTTTGTTGTTTCTGAAGCCGTCAAGCATCATCGTGCGCGACCGCTGATCCATATCACCATGCAAGGCGCCGGCGGAAAAACCGTGCTTTTCCAAGCTGCGGTAGAGCAGTGAAACGTCTTTCTTGCGGTTGCAGAAGATGATTCCGTTTTTAAGGTCGTCCTGCGCGCGGATTATCGCACGCAGCACTTCGCGCTTGTCATAGTCCTTAGAACCACACCAAGCCACACGCTGTTCAACGGTTGTGGCGGTCGAGGAGGCGCGCGCAACTTCAATACGAACCGGTGCTTGAAGGAACTGATCCGCCAACTTGGTGATTTCCGGCGGCATGGTTGCGGAAAAGAACAAGGTTTGCCGTGTAAACGGGATCAGCTTTGCAATACGCTCAATATCGGGAATGAAGCCCATATCGAGCATGCGATCGGCTTCATCGATAACCAGAATATCAACGCCGTTGAGCAAAAGTTTTCCACGTTCGGAATGGTCAAGCAAACGCCCGGGTGTTGCGATCAGTACGTCTGCCCCGCGCTCAAGCTTCCGATCCTGTTCTTCAAAGGAAACACCGCCGATCAAGAGGGCGACGCTCAGCTTATGATTCTTGCCGTATTTTTGGAAATTTTCGTCTACTTGGGCCGCCAACTCGCGGGTTGGTTCCAAAATCAACGTACGAGGCATACGCGCACGGGCACGACCTTTTTCAAGGCGCGTGATCATTGGCAAAACAAAGGAAGCTGTTTTACCAGTCCCGGTCTGCGCAATGCCCAAAACGTCTTTGCCCGCGACCACATGTGGAATCGCAGCTTCTTGGATGGCGGTGGGGCTAGTATAGCCCGCTTCGTCTACTGCTTTGATCACCTTGGGTGACAAAGGAAGGTCGGCAAAAGTAACCAATGAAAACCTGTCGCACTGTTTGCGATACGTGTGCCCACATTGGACAGCACTCACGCCGTTCGGGTACGGTGTGGTCCCATAAAAGTCAAGTTTTCCGCCACTTTACCGCTAATTTTTGCGCATCCGGCTGCTTAAGGCGCAAAATGTGATTTTCCAGCCACAATTTGAGTAATCGTCCTCAACTTTACTTGATCCAACCAAACTGAACCGCACACGACGGCGAGCGTAAAAGATCATGCTAACGCCAATGTTAGTGAAATCCCTATGTTGAAGATTACTTCAAGGAGCAAATTCATGAAACTTCTCAAGTCTGCACTTGCTGGCGCTGCCCTATCAGCTCTCGTAGCTGGCTCAGCATTCGCAATGGATAAGAAAGACATTGTCGATACAGCCGCTGGCAACAGCGATTTTGAGACTCTGGTAGCTGCTGTTCAGGCCGCCGGTCTGGTCGACACACTTAAAGGTGACGGTCCTTTCACAGTGTTCGCGCCAACCGATGACGCATTTGCCGAAATCGGTTCAACTGTCGAAGAGCTGTTGAAGCCTGAAAATATCGACACACTAACAGCCGTGCTGACGTACCACGTGGTGCCAGGCAAAGTAATGTCAACGGACCTGTCTGACGACATGATGGCCGCTACAGTTCAGGGCGAAGAAATCACAATCGATCTGGACAATGGCGTAATGGTCAACGACGCAAACGTTGTCACTGCTGACATTGAAACATCAAACGGTGTTATCCACGTCATCGATAAAGTGATCCTGCCAAAAGCAGCGATGTAATTTGTAGTCGAAGAGTAATTTGCAAGGCCGTCCGCATATCGCGGGCGGTTTTTTAGTACTTGAACTGCTCGTTCAAGATGCGCTCATCCCATGAGTGGCTGGCGTCAAACAACACCTTACCCATATCTTCGCGGCTTTCCCAGATATCAACGCGTGCAACAGACTTGACCTCTGTGTGATCAGCGACGGCATTGACGGGTCGTTTCTCTGCTTCTTTTACCTCAATGGTCACCTTCACTCGCTTGGGTAAGAGTGCCCCACGCCAACGGCGTGGACGAAACGGGCTGACCGGCGTCAGGGCGAGTAGGGGCGCATCAATCGGAATAATAGGCCCCTGTGCAGAAAGGTTATAGGCCGTTGACCCGGCTGGTGTTGCTACCATCACGCCGTCGCATACGAGATCTGCAAGCCTTATTTTTCCATCGACTTCGATCTGTAGCCGTGCTGCTTGGTAGCTTTGACGAAAAAGCGATACTTCGTTTATCGCAAGCGCGTTTGTCTCTTGCCCATCAGCGTCGATCGCGCGCATTTTAAGTGGCCGTATGAGTTCCGTCTGCGCAGCGGCTATGCGCTCAACCAGCCCATCCTCGCTATATTCGTTCATGAGAAATCCCACCGTGCCACGGTTCATGCCATAGATGGGTTTTCGAGTGTTCATGAATTGCTGAATGGTCTGCAGCATAAAGCCGTCGCCTCCAAGAGCGACGATAATATCGGCCTCTTCGGGCGAATACGCACCGTAACGCGACGCGAGCGCTTCCGCTGATTGCAGGGCCATTTCCGCCTCTGAGGACAGGAAGCAAATTTTGGGTTGCTCACTCATTATGTCAAACCAACGCGATACGGACGGGTAAAACTTGTAATGGCTGTGAACCGATTAAGCAAAGGTGCACCAAAACCGTTTACACGGGCGAAAATTGTGCTATCTGCGCGGCTGTGCCCCTATAGCTCAGTTGGTAGAGCAACTGATTTGTAATCAGTAGGTCCGCGGTTCGAGTCCGTGTGGGGGCACCATAACCTCGACCAAACATGTTTGATTGACGCGTTATCCTACCGGTAACGTGCTGTCTTGAAAGTAACGCGATCGCGCAGCCGAACGCTCCGCCCAAGCTATCAATTGGGCCCGGACGCCTGATTCACCGACCTCCCGCCAAGAGGCTTGCATTGCCCCCGCTGGCGGTCGTATCGACACACAAATGGCGCTCAAAGCACGCATGCGCCGCATCGGGCGCGTCGGTAATGAGCGGGATAATCGGGCCGTCTATGCTTGCTAGCGCCTCGGCATAAGCCTGCCCCGTCTCTTCAGCACCCCACCAGACAAGACCGCCAAAGGCAGGAACCTTGCTGAGTGTTTCCGGGGCTAAGTGACCGTCTACAGCGACAGCCTGGCCACCAAGCGCTCTAACGGCGCGCAACTGTTGTTCGACAAGTAAGGTCCCGGGTCCAGCACATATTAGCGGCGCGCGCGGGCGCGTCACCATACGGTTCAGTTCACCGGTTGGGCCTGGAAAATGGGTGGTCTCGACCCGTAGCGTTTGCTTTGGACAGTCACTGAGCAAAGCAGTGAGTTCGGAAACCGAGATCTCAGTTGCCCATGTCTGCTCTGACTTGTCGGCTGATGAACGGGTAAATCGGGATAGATAGTGCGGGCCACCAGCCTTTGGCCCGGTGCCGGATAGTCCTTCGCCGCCAAATGGCTGACTGCCGACGATGGCGCCGATTTGGTTTCTGTTGGCGTAGATGTTGCCGGCCTTCACTTGATCCGCGATGGCTTGAACACGATCGTCGATGCGCGTGTGAATCCCAAAAGTCAGTCCGTAACCCGAGGCATTCACCGCTGCCACGACCTCGTCGATCTGATCAGCCTTAAACGTCGCGACGTGTAGAACGGGTCCGAAAACTTCACGCTCGAGCGTTTCGATGCCCGCTATTTCAATCAACGCTGGCGAGACAAATGAGCCGTGGGACGGGTGTGCCAGCTTGTGCAAGAGACGCCCCTCCTGCTGTGCCTGTGCAATGTATTCGCTGATGTGGTCAGCTGCGTCAGCTGTAATGAGCGGTCCAACATCGGTCGTAATTTCCCATGGATCGCCCACTTCGAGCTCGTCCATTGCGCCCTTGATCAGCGCTATCAACGGTTGGGCAATCTCTTCTTGTACGTACAGGCAACGAAGGGCCGAACAACGCTGTCCGGCGGATTGAAACGCCGATACGATGATGTCGCGGGTTGCTTGCTCCAAAAGGGCGGTACTATCAACGATCATGGCGTTGATCCCACCAGTCTCTGCAATCAATGGTGTTCCAGGAGCACACGTGCTGGCCATGGCTTTCTGAATAGAGCGCGCTGTTGCTGTTGAGCCGGTGAACGCAATTCCATTAATTCGCGCATTTGAGGTCAATTGCGCGCCGACTGTTTGACCGGTACCGAGGACCAATTGCAACGCCTCTCGCGGAACGCCGGCCGCGTGCAAATGTTTAACGGCCCATGCCGCTATAGCAGGCGTCGTTTCTGCCGGCTTGGCAAGGACCGCATTGCCAGCGGCAAGTGCCGCCGCGACTTGGCCGGTAAAAATGGCGAGCGGAAAATTCCACGGGCTTATGCAGGTAAAGACGCCGCGTGGTTGGTTTCTAAATGTTGGGATTTGCTCAGCGTAATAGCGCAGGAAGTCGACCGCTTCGCGCAATTCGCCTACCGCGTCGGCAAGATTTTTACCGGCCTCGACCGCCAATAGGGCAAACGCTTCCCCAAAATGGGATTCATAAAGGTCTGCTGCGCGATTGAGAATTTCAGCACGTTTAGGTCCATCAATGGCCCAAGGTGAAGCAGCTCCTAGAGCCGTATCCACATCCTCTTGCGATGCCCAGGTGACGGTACCAATCCGTTCATTGTTGGCTGGATTGACAATCATCTCCTGGGCGGTGCCGTTCAGTTCACCTGCGATGGTGGATTGGATAGTCAAATCATGCGGTCGTTCTCGAGCATCGTTGATGCGGGTGAGATCGGTCACATCATCTAGGTCGAAGCCTTTTGAGTTTTTGCGCGCCGGTGAAAAGAGTAGGGGCCCTGTTGCGATTGTCTGGGTATTTGCAGAAAGATCCGTTGCCAACAGCTCAAACGGACAACTGGCAACAACGTCAGCTGGTACCTCTTCATCGATAAGTTGGTTGACGAATGATGAGTTTGCGCCGTTTTCAAGCAGGCGCCGCACCAAATAGGCAAGTAAGTCACGATGGGCACCAACCGGCGCGTAAATGCGGCACCGTGTCTTTTCAGTATCCATTGTGAGCGTGTGAAGCGCTTCGCCCATGCCGTGTAGACGCTGGAACTCAAACTTGTCGGTCGCCAGATTTTGCGCCATGTCCAATATGGCGCAAACCGAATGTGCGTTGTGTGTGGCGAACTGCGGGTAAATCCGGTCAGTCATTGTCAGCAGCTTTCGCGCCAGAGAAATGTAACTGACATCGGTTGCCGCCTTGCGCGTGAAGACAGGGAAATCCTCAAGACCGCGCACTTGCGCGTTTTTTATCTCTGTATCCCAGTAGGCGCCTTTAACGAGACGGACCATGAGCCGCCGATTATGTTTTTCCGCGAGCTCATATAATCCGTCGATGACCTCGCCGGCGCGTCGCCCATAGGCTTGGACTACAACGCCAAGTCCATCCCATCCTGCAAGTCTTCGTTCCGCAAGAACGGCTTCGATAACCTTTATGGACAGCCCCAATCGATCGGCTTCTTCCGCATCAATATTCAGGCCCATGCCTGCTGCAGATGCCTGACGCGCCAGATCGCGTAAAACCGGGACTAGCTCAGACATGACGCGTTCGGTCTTGGCCACTTCATAGCGCGGGTGCAGTGCTGAAAGTTTGACGGAAATTCCTGGATTTGCGGCGATGTCCTCTGCCGTACAGGCGTTTGCAATGGCAGATATCGCCGCCGAATAGGCTTGCTTGTAGCGCTGCGCGTCATCGGCAGTAATCGCAGCTTCACCCAGCATGTCATAGGAGTAGGTAAAGCCTTTGCTTTCCATGCCCTTGGCGCGGTTCATGGCATCACCAATGGTTTCGCCAAGAACAAACTGGCGCCCCATTTGCTTGATTGCAGCACCAACTGCCGTTCGTATGACCGGCTCTCCAAGTCGACGCACCATCGATCTAAGTGTCCCTGCAACGCCCGGATCGGCGTCCTCCAGCACACGCCCGGTGATGAGTAGGCCCCAGGTTGACGCATTCACCAGCGGTGAGCTTGATTTGCCCAGATGCACAGACCAGTCGGACGGGGCAATCTTGTCTTCGATAAGCGCGTCGATCGTCACCGGGTCGGGAACCCGTAAAAGCGCTTCCGCCAGGCACATGAGCGCAATGCCCTCATCGGTAGACAAGCCATACTCAGCCAGGAACACCTCCATGAGGCCTGGCTGCGTTTCTTCTCTAATCTTCGTTACTAGTGCACTGGCACGGTCTATGATGGCCGTGCGGGTTTGAGCGTCGAGTTGCGCATCTCTTACAAGGGCCGCAAGCAGCTCGCCTTCAGACTGCCTTTTGTTTTCATCCCATCGCGCATCAAGGTCGATCATTGGCCACACTCCGCTTTTTTAGAGTGTATCATTTTCGGGATAGACGATTTTCCCGTATATGAGTAAAATATAGTTGATATCACTAAAATGAATGAAAAAAATAGGCTGGAATAATGTCAGATGACGTAGAAATGGACGCTATAGACTATCGTATCCTTTCCGTTCTTGCGAGAGATGGTCGGGTATCAATGACCTCGTTGGGCAGCGCTGTCGGGCTTTCAAAAACACCCGTTGCCCTACGAGTGAAACGACTGGAGAAGCTCGGGGTAATCACAGGATATCGCGCGGAGTTGTCGGCGCGAAAATTGGGACTTGAGCTCGTTGCTTTTGTCGAAGTCAAGCTAGCTGACACCCGTGAAGCGGCGCTCACTGATTTTAACACGGCTGTAAGGGCGATCGCTGAGATTGAGACCTGCCACATGATTGCAGGCGGCTTTGATTACCTGATTAAGGTCCGCGCAAGAAGCATCTCAGACTACCGGCGGGTGCTCGGCGAAAAACTATCCGGTTTGCCGCATGTTGCGTCCACTTCGACCTATGTATCGATGGAAAGCGTGGTTGACAGTTCACCGGCGCTGGTCTGAGGCGCGAATTGCGCAGAACTTGGCCAATGGCAAGCGCTAACTTACGTACTTATTCTCCGCTGCCAGTTGCTTTGCTATGTAGCTGGCGATCATCAGATCCAAATGTGCACCGCCGCCATTCTTGAAAATAGTGACCTCATCTGATGTCTTGCGGCCTGATATATCGCCGGCGATCAGGTCGTATAAGTCGCCGCGTATAGAGGCCTCAGTAATCACCCCGGCCTGCATGGGGATAATGATTTCACCGATGTGCCCAATGGTGGTGTCGCGACTGTCTACATATAGTGAGCCACCTGAGATCAGTGCATCGTCCGCTTCGCGCATGTTGGCCTTAAAAGCACCGATCAAATCCACGTGCGTACCAGGCTTTATGTTCTCACCGCGCAAAATTGGTTCGCGCGCCATGGTCGCGCACGAAATGATGTCGGCGGTTTCACACGCAGTTTCGAGATTGTCTGAGACCTTAAGCGTGACCGGATGGTCGTCAAAGGTCTCCAACAGAGCCTCTGCTTGCTGTGCCCGGCGTGCCCAGATGGTTATCTCGGTCAGGCTGGGCATGGCCGCGCTATAGGCCTTGATCAGGCTGCCCGCGACGGTTCCGGCGCCAACCACCAAAAGCTTGCGGCTGTCAGCCCGGGCAAGCATTTTGGCGCCCAGCACCGAGTCCGCTGCGGTCTTAAATTCCGTTACCAAGCGGCTTTCGATTATTGCTCTGAGCTGTCCATCGTGCGGGTCAAACACCATCATGGCACCTTGGACTGTTGGCAGATTGCGAGCCGCGTTGCCCGAGAAAACGGTGACTGATTTCAAGCCATATCCCACACTGTCAATAAAAGCGGCGCGGTTGAGCATGGTGCCACTGTCCGGTCCGAGAAACAGATCGCCAATTTCGGCTTTCGGCAATGTGTGGCCTGACCGGATGGCCTCAACCGCATCGTCCCAAGTTAGATGCACATAGGCATCCTCGTAGGTAATGTACGTTGGTTGCATGGTTATGCCTTCCGCAGCGCAAGTTCGGACAGCTCATGGGTAGTGTCCAAAGATGGCTGTGGTTTTGCATAATCCGTGCCGTTGCGCCAGATTGTCAGGTAGCTGGCCGCAAGTCTAAAATGTCTCGTGCTTGTTGCCATGTGGCCACCGGGCGCTCGAACTTTTCGCACAGTTCGGTGGCACGTGTTACCAACGCAGCGTTTGATGGCGCTAGATGCTGCTTGTCGATGCGAATATTGTCTTCAAGTCCGGTCCGGACATGCCCGCCAGCTTTTATGCTCCACTCATTAAGTTTGATCTGTCCCGGTCCGATACCGGCAGCACACCACTCGCTTTCTGGTGAAAGGCGTTTGACGGTTTCAACATAAAACCGGAATGTTGGCTCATCGACCGGCATTGCGTTTTTCACGCCCATAACGAATTGGATGTACGGAACGCCGGCAATTTTTCCGTTTCGCCACATTCGTACGGCCTGATGAATGTGAGACAAATCAAAGGCTTCAATCTCCGGCTTCACCTCATGTTCCAACATTTCGCTGGCCAGCCAGTCCACCAAATCCGGCGGGTTTTCATAAACGCGGGTGGGGAAGTTGTTGGAACCAACCGATAAGGATGCCATGTCTGGGCGCAGGGGAAGCATGCCACCGCGCGCAGTACCCGCGCCGGACCGACCGCCGGTCGAAAACTGAATAATCATGCCAGGGCAATGTTTCTCCAATCCTTCCTTGAGCCGGGCAAATTTCTCTGGGTCGGATGTGGGCGTCTCGTCAGCATTACGAACATGGGCGTGCACGATGGTTGCACCAGCTTCAAAGGATGCCTGTGTTGATTCCAATTGCTCTTCGATCGAAATCGGAACCGCAGGATTGTCTGCTTTTGTCGGCAATGATCCCGTGATCGCTACACAGATAATGCAGGGTTTGTGGGTTTCACTCATCGGTAAGCGCCTTTGTCAGCTGTCTTTGTTGAGCACGAAATCAAACGTTGATTTCCACATCGTATCGCCAGCTTCACCTTTTTCCATTTTTGCCAGCAATGATCCCTTCACGCCGAAAACCGCGTCAGAGGTTAGCCACTCATCATCATCAACAAAGGTGTGGGTAATGATGGTTTGGTAGCCGGGCGCCGTCACGATAAAGTGCATGTGCGCCGGTCGGTTAGGGTGACGGCCAAGCGCCGATAGCATCTCCCCAACGGGGCCATCGTCGGGAATGGGGTAGGACACCGGTCGGATGCCGCGAAAACTGTATATCCCATCGGCTTTGGTGATGAAGATCCCGCGATTGTTCCATTGCGGTTGAGTGTCCGGCTGCTGAACATCATAGTAGCCATCTGCATTGTCGCACCAAACGTCGATCTTTGCATCTGCAATCGGGTTACCATCCAGATCAACAACACGGCCCTGGAACAGGCAACTCTCGCCCTTGCCGTCGAGTGATATATTGGCGCCCATCTCATATTCGGGCGCACCCGGTACATGGAAGGGACCAAGCACCGTATTTTCTGTAGCTCCTGACGGTCGCCTATTGTTGATCGCGTCAACCAACATCGAAAAGCCGAGTGTGTCAGACAATAAGATAAACTCTTGCCGGTTGCTGTCGCACATGTGCCCGGTGCGGGTCAGGAAATCGATGGCGACGCCCCATTCCTCTTGAGTCAGTTCCACATCCTTTGCGAAGGCATGAAGGTGTTTGACCAATGAGGTCATGATGGTTTGAAGGCGTGGATTGGCGCTTTCAGCCATCCGCGCGTTGACTGCATCCACCGAGGCACCTTCGGTGAAATAGTCAATCGTTGAAGGATCTATCATGGCTTACTCCGCGGCGATCCGGGCTGCAGCGGCGCTATTGCCCAAGATGCTGTCCATTACCCGCATCAGTTCAGCTTCAGGGTTTGCCGGCATTTCTTCGGCGCGCCAGGCCACATGTTGGTCGGGGCGCACCAATACACATCCACCCTCTGATACTTCGCTCGCGCGTGCCCATTCGCCATGATGGTCGATCAGGTTCCGGCGAGGCCCAATGACATGCGTGACAATTTCCATTCCAAGCTTGGCCGAAACAGACTGCGCTGCATCGACCCATGCTTGGCCGGAGATACCCGTTAGAATTGTGAACCGACCCTTGCCGGTCAGATCAAGCGTGGAGTGCTTGTTGCCATCATGGTCATAAATCCAGGCATGGGGAACGCGGGCGCCCGGCCATGTTGTCGGCTGGTAGTGTAATTCGGCGTCGAGTTCGAAAGCTGGCTCCATCTGACCGTCCGTGACCGTGGCGTTTGACTTGTAACGCTGGTTCATCTCGACGCCATGGGCGTCAAATTCATATTTTTTGAATTCGATCGCTTTGCGTAGCGCGTCGCGCTGTTTTTCGGCTTCTGGTGTCGCGTCACAACGCGCTTCCATGGACTTTTGGATCTTCTCCACATCGGCGCCGCCATCCATGCCCAGCGCTTCGAAGATAGGTCCAAACTCGCCGATGGATTGATTGGCTCTGGTAACGATCTGCTTGGCAATTGGAGCGCGTTCCTCAGAGTAAGTTTCGAGGAGGGCAGGAGACGCTTGACCCTTGAGCACAGCAGCCAGCTTCCAAGCAAGGTTAAAGCCATCCTGGATGGATGTGTTCGAGCCGAGACCGTTGGACGGCGGATGACGGTGTGCCGCATCGCCCATGATAAACACCCGGTCATTTTGCATGTGGGTCGCATACATGTTGTTGACCGTCCAAGTGTTGGCCGAGATCAACTCAATCTCCAATTCCGGATCGCCAACCAATTGGCGCGCAACTTGTGTCGCCAAGGCTGCATCGACGATAGGCGGCTCTTCATTGATATCGTAGCCCCAAACAATTAGCCATTCATCCCAAGGACGCACCATCCGGACAAGACCCATGCCGATGCCGCCGACATCGGCGCCGGGCTGCATGACCCAATAAAGGACTGACGGCCGGTGGCCGACATATTTGGAAAGGTCGGCGCGGAACAAAATGTTCATTGACCCACCGACACCCATTTCACCTTCGAAGGGAAGGCCGGCATGCTCGGCTACCTTGGAGTTACCCCCATCAGCGCCCACCAGATATTTGGAGCGAATGGTGACTTCCTTGCCCGTCAGACGGTCAAGGCAGGTGGTGGTCACGCCTTCAGCGTCCTGCTCGTGACGTAGATATTCGGTCGACATGCGCGCTTGCGTGCCGCGCGAACACGCGGTTTTGAACAGAAGCGGTTCCATGAATGTTTGCGGCAGATCATTCATCATCGTAGGCGATGAAAGGTGATGTTCGGCTCGGGACATGGGATGATTGCCCCAGCTTTTCATGCGTCCAATCTCTTCACCCGCCAGGCTTTCGCAGAAGACGTTTTCGCCCATCAGGTCCTGTTCGGCGCAATGCATATAAGCTTCATCTTCCACATCACGGCCCAGATCACGGAGAACTTCCATGGTCCGCTGGTTGGTGATGTGCGCGCGCGGTGTATTAGCGAGCCAGCGATAGCGGTTCACCGCCATGTTTTCGATGCCGTAAGTTGAGAGCAGGGCAGCTGTTGCTGAGCCCGCTGGTCCGGTGCCGATGATGAGGACGTCAGTTGTGATGTCGGCCATGGTGATTACTCCTCCTTGGTCCCTTCAGATTTCGAAAGCATGCCGCCGGTCAATCGCCGCCGGATGGGAAACAGTTGAATGCCGGTCTTGTCGGTGATCAGCCCCCACACGCCGCGCGGGGCAAACAGCATGATGGCGATGGCGATGACGCCCAATGTCATCAGGTACCAGCTGCCATAATCGGCGAGTAGAGACTGCAGCAGAAAGAAAACCAGTACGCCAATTATCGGGCCTTCGATGGTGCCAATGCCACCGATGACAACGATAAAGATCACATAGGCGGTCCAGTCATTGACCGAGAATGCAGCATCAGGCGAAATCCGGGCTTTCTGCAGGTAGATCAACGCGCCCGTCAGGCCCGTGCCGAATGCGGCACCCAAAAAAACAAACCATTTGATACGCAGGGCGTCGACGCCAACCGATTTTGCCGCTTCAAGATTGTCCCGTACGGCGGCGAGGGCTAGTCCGCGCTTGGTGCGCAACAACCAATAAATCCCGCCGATAGTTGCCAAACAAAGCAGCACAGCGAGCCAATAGGCAAGAATGTCCCGTGCTGCCGCCGAACGAACGCCAAGTGCTTCCTGGATCCAGTCGGTGAACATCAACTCGCGGGTCGCAGTGCGTGGCAGCGATGTGCCGGTGCCGCCGCCAACAGCTTTCCATTGTGCCACCGAGAGGCGAACGACTTCGGCGATCACCCAAGTGCCGATCGCGAAATAAGCGCCCTGCAGGCGGAATGAGAAAAACGCCATCGGGATTGCGAGCGCAAGTGCGGCCAGGCCGCCCAATAAGATCGCGGGTATGGGATCCATTCCGCCCAAGATGACAACGCCGAACAAGGCGTATGCGCCGATGCCAACGAAGGCTTGCTGGCCAATCGAGACAAGGCCGCTATAGCCTGCCAGCAGGTTCCAAAACTGCGCAAGTGTCAGCATTGTCAGGATAAAGAACATATCCTGGATCAGCGAACGCGAGGCGAAGAGTGGAAGCGCGATCAGCACCGCGATAACGATAACTGCAGCGATACCGGCGACGGTTGAAGCACGGGTCCGGGTTTGTATTGCGTAGGGCGTCAAGGTGACTTCGTTTGTGTTCAACATCGTCAGTCTCCTTAGTCCACAGCCCGAGGGAACAAGCCACGTGGGCGTATCAGAAGCACTACCAGGAACGCTGCGTGACCGGCCAGAATTTGCCATTCGGGGTTGATGGCTGCCCCGACAGTCTGCGCCACACCGATGATGATCCCGCCAATGAGTGTTCCCCATAGCGAGCCAAGGCCACCAATGATGACGGCTTCAAACGCGTAGATAAGCCGCGCCGGTCCGACCGAAGGGTCAAAATTAGCCCGCATGCCGAGGTATAGGGCAGCAATGGTCACGATCACCAAGGCGATGCCGGTGGCGATTGCAAAGATATTGGCAGGCTTGATACCCATCAGGCTCGCAGTGGTTGCGTCATCAGAGGTGGCGCGGAAAGCCCTACCAAGCGCAGTCCGGTAGAAAATCTGGTTTAAGACGATGATGACCAAGACTGCCGACGCAAAGGTGAGCAGAGGCAACACGCCAACGGAAACGCCACCGATCTGAACTGACGCAGTTGCAATGTCGCCGGAGGGCAACCTTTGACTGTCTGCTGAAAAACCCTCCAGCAACGCGTTTTGGATCACCACGGAAAGCCCGAAGGTAACAAGCAGCGGCGGCAGAATATCGTCTCCCAGCACACGGTTCAGCATGAATTTCTGCAAGGCAAAACCAAGCGCAAACATCAGCGGCAGGGCGACGGCAGCGGCGACAAAAGGCGAGAGGCCGGAAAGCGTTACGAGTAGGAGGATCAGATAAGCGCCCAGAACAATCAAGTCACCATGGGCAAGATTGACCAACCGCATGATACCGAAAACGAGGCTAAGGCCAGCGGCGAAAAGCGCATAGAGGCCACCGAGCAAAATGCCTTGGATGATTGTGTCGATCCAGATCATGCTGCAGCTCCAAAATAAGCGTCGTGGATGGCATCGCGGCTCAGTTCATCGGGCTTGCCAGAAAGCGTTACATGACCTTCCATCATGCAATACACCCGGTCAGCCACCCGCAGCGCCTGGCCGATATCCTGTTCGACGACGATCATGGAAGCACCGCTTTCGCGGATGCGTGGTACAGCTTTGTAAATGTCCCTGATCACGACGGGCGCGAGGCCGAGAGAAATCTCATCGCAAAGCAGCAAACGCGGGTTGCTCATCAACGCGCGGCCAATGGCAACCATCTGTTGCTGACCGCCGGAAAGCGCTGTGCCGGGATTGTTTCGCTTTTCTTTGAGGATAGGAAACATCTCGTAGACTGTTTCGAGGTTCCAGAAACCTTCGACTTTCCGACCGTGCGTGCCGACCAGTAGGTTTTCTTCAACCGACAGTGAAGGGAACAGTCGACGTCCTTCCGGCACCATCGCAATGCCGCGCGCCATGATTTGATCGGCGGACAAATTACCGATGGGTTGACCATCAAAACGCACCGCGTCAGGCGCGTTTTGCAGCACGCCAGATATGGAACGCATTAGCGTTGTCTTGCCCGCACCATTGGCGCCGATAATGGCAATGCATTCACCTTCTTCGATCTCAATATCAACGCCGAAGAGGGCCTGAAATTGGCCATATCGGGCGGTGAGATCATGGGTTGATAAAAGAGCCATCGGTCAGACCTCAATCCCGAGGTAAATTTCTTTGACTTGCTTGGAAGCCATGATCTCATCGGGATCACCAATGCCGATGATCTTGCCAAAGTCTAAAACCAGCAGACGCTCAACGACCGATGTCAGCGCGTGCAGAACATGTTCGATCCAGATGATGGTCACGCCTTCGGCATGGATCGCCTTGATTGTTTCAACGAGGGAGTGACACTCCGCTTCGGTAAGCCCACCCGCGATTTCATCAAGCAGGAGGAGCTTTGGGTGGGTCGCCATGGCGCGCGCAAGTTCCAGCCGCTTGCGTTCAAGCAACGATAGGGAACCTGCAACTGTGTTTGCCTTTGCAATCAAGCCAGTTCGTTCCAGCGTAACAGCGCACTCTCGCATAACATCAGCTTCAGAATGCTGGCGCCCAAAGGCCCCAGCGACGAGCAGGTTCTCAAAGACGGTGAGCTTGCTGAATGGTTGCGGGATCTGGAACGAACGACCTACGCCTTCCATACAACGATACATGGCAGGCTTCTTCGTCACATCTTCGTTAAGGAAGCGGATGGTTCCAGCGTCTGGTGAGAGGTTGCCGGTGATCAGGTTAAAGAGCGTCGACTTACCCGCGCCATTGGGTCCAATGATGCCAAGGGCTTGGCCTTCAGGCACATCGAAAGTCACGTCATCGGTCACCTTCACGGCACCAAAGCTTTTTGACACATTTTCAAGTGCGATAATGGGCATGGGTCGTCGCTTGTACAAAGAGTGGCAGCTGCCAGGCGGACTAAGCTTAGCCGCCTGACATGCGTGTTTTCGATCAGCTTATGGGTTCCATAGTGCCCGCTGTCGGGATTGACGGCTGATCGGTATTGTCCACGATGACGAGGTCATAACCGCCGCCATCCTTCAGCCGCCACTGGCCACCGACCAGCGGTGTTTTGCAGATATTTTTCTGCGCAAACGGCGGCAGACCAGCGCCATCAAATCGGATCGGCCCCACGATAGTGTCGAGGTTGGAAGCAGCAATGGCTTCCGCAACCAGATCGGGGTCGCGTACATCATCAACCCGGCCCATCACATCCACCGCCATTTCAAACAGCGCATGCACAAAGCCGATCGGTTGTGTCCATTGCTTGCCGGTTGCTGCAGTGTAGGCGGCCGCAACTTCGCCAGCGCTCAAGCCGTTGATCGATGATTTGAACGGATGGTTCGGCGACCACCATACTTCTGAGGAGAGATTGTTGCCTTGGTCGCCCAGAGCTTCGACGGCTTGCGGGAAGAGGATGGCTTTACCGATAGATGCTGCCTTTGGCGTGAAGCCTTGTTGTTTGGCTTGTGTCCAGAAAGTCGTGAAGTCTGGCGGAATGGGAACACCCGTTACGATTTCAACGTTGCCCTGTTTGAAGGCATTGATTTGCGCGGTGAAATCATCGGTCAGGTTTTGGTAGCGGCCCGGATCGGTCAGGCTATACCCTTGCGCGCCAAGCACGGGCGGGAAGCCAACATTGGGGTCACCCCAAGCGTTACCGTCACCATCGTTAGGGAAAAGGCCTCCGACCGATTTGTTGGTATCCAGCTGCCCCCACATGGCCGTGAAGACGGAGATGACGTCTTCCAAACCCCAGAAGAAATGGAAGGAATAATCAAAAGGCGCCCATGAACTGGGGTCGCCAGGGTTGCCCTGTTGGCCGATAAAGTATGGCTGCCACGGCGCAACGGTAGATATGACCGGAATACCTTCAGACTCAGCTGTCGTGGCGACCGGGTTCGTTGTCTCTGGCGTCGAGGCAACAAGCATCAGATCAATCTCATCGTCGATAATGAGCTCTTTAGCCACCTCAGCGGCCCGGTTGGGGTTGGATTGTGAATCCTTGACGATCACCTCAAAGTCACCGGCCATCGAGGCCTGAGCAAAATTCTGCAAAATGAAATTGTCGGCTTCGCCAAAAGCCGCCAGCGGGCCCGATTGCGGTGACACATAGCCCAAACGTATCTTTGCGCCTTGCGCAATGGCCGGCATAGGTAGTGCGCTCGCGGCGCCGAGGGCAGCGGTTGTTTTTAACAGTTTGCGTCGTGTGAACATGTTGGCTCCTCCCAAAGTCACATTTTTGTAGTTGTCAGAATGCGGGCGCCGCTCCTTCCCAAGCGGCTTGCAAAAGGGTGCGTATGTCGGCCCGCGTCACCGGTTGTGGGTTCCAGTACGGCTTTTCGACTGCCAGCTCGGCAGCGCGATCAAGGTCGTTTTCGCTCAGCCCAAGGCCTTGAAGAGAAAGGGGTGCGCCCGCATCGGTTGCAAAACTATGCATGGCGTGTCCCGCGTTTTCGCCGCCAAAGATGTCAGTAATCGGCGCTAATTCCGCCGACGCCGCACGCGCGTTGAAGGCCAGCGCATGAGGGAGAACGACCGCGTGGGTCTCGGCGTGTGGAAGGTCAAATGAACCACCGAGCGTATGACAAAGCTTGTGGTGTAGCGCCATGCCGACTTGCCCGAGCACTGTGCCGCATAGCCAAGCGCCATAGAGTGTTTCACCGCGTGCCTCCAAGTCATTGGGGTTGGCGATGACGCGACCGAGCGAAGCATGAAACGCCTTGATCCCTTCAACAGACAATAGCGTTGAGACAGGGTTGCGATTTTGCGCGTAAAGCGCCTCTGCGGCATGGGCCATCGCGTTGAGTGCACTTGTCACCGTCATGGCGACCGGCAGTGTCGAAACCAGCTCCGCATCATAAAGGATTACTTCCGGCTGCACCTTTGGGTCGGTAAGGGTGGTTTTGACGCCGTTTTCTGTTTGCCCCAAAATCGGTGTGGCCTCTGAGCCTGCGTACGTTGTCGGAACTACGATTTGCGGTAAATCGGTTTGGTAGGCGATTGCCTTACCAAGGCCGGTCGTTGACCCGCCGCCAATCGCAATCACGCAGTCTGCGTTGACCTCTTGCACATAGTCGACCGCTTCCTTGGTGATAGAAACTGGCGTGTGCATGGCGGCTTTGGTGAACACACCTGCAGCACGTGACCCAACCATCGCTGCAAGGTCCATCGCGCTTTCTGCCTGTGGTGGCGTTGACAGGACAAGCGCGCGTTTGCAGCTGAGGCGCTCCACTTCCTCGCCAATCTGATGGCGAAGTCCCGGCGCGAAGCGAACCCGTACCGAAGCGCTATTGGCAGCAAAGTTTGGCTGAAAATAAGACACGCGCCCTCCCAAACGTTCGTCCTATGAACAAATTTAGGGCGCTAAAAATTGAACTTGATCGAAAAAATCATTCACTTCATAACATTAAGTTATGAAACTGGATCCGCGACATCTCGAGATCATCGCCGCCATTGTGGATGAGGGCGGACTAACTGAGGGCGCGCAAGCGCTTGGCAAAACACAACCAAGCGTCTCTAGAACCGTGTCCATGCTCGAAGACCGGGTTGGCGTCCCTTTGTTTCAAAAGGGTAGGCGACCCTTGCAGCCGACGGAATTGTGTATGGCATTGGCGGCAGAGGGTCGGAAAATCAGATCGGCTAATACAGCTGCATCGAGCATTGTCGCCACATTCAGCGGCGGGCGTCGCGGCTTGGTGCGGATCGCCGGGACGCCAGTTTTCATGGATGGTGTTATCTCCGGCATGGTTGCGCGTTTTCAACAGAGCTTTCCGGATGTGCAGATTGAACAGAATTATGGTTATGCCCAAGATCTCATGGCGCAATTGGCGGCCGGCGCGTTGGACCTTGCGATCTGTCCCATGAACCCAGATAGCGTCAGTGAAGATTTCCAATTCACGCCGATGTTGGAAGGCCGCAACGTGATTGCTTGCGGCTACACGCATCCACTCCTTTCGCGCCAGTCTTTAAGGCTTGCAGACATCGCACCTTATTCATGGGTAGCGCCGCCAACGACCAGCCCCTTGTATCAAGACATGCGCCAAGTGTTGGCTGATATCGGCATGCGCGACTTTAAAGTCTCATTCTCAGGTGGCTCATTGAGCGCGACCACCAACATTTTGATGAACTCTGAGGCTCTAACGGTATTGCCTTATTCGGTGGTTTTCATGGCCAGAAAACAACGCACGTTGGCTGCGCTTAGCGTTCGATTGGGCCACCCCGAACGAAGCCTTGGGATCATGTCTTTACGCGCTGTGGCGCCACGCCCATCTGTTTATCGCTTTTCGCGATTTCTGGCCACGGAGTTTAGTGGCTTGAGCCAGCGGATTGTTAAACAAGAGCAAAATTTGGTGTGGCGCGGTTAGGCTTGGCATTTGGCTAAGAGCCTGGACGGGAATGCCCAGCACCAATTTGCGACATTCAGTGGCCGACTGTTGAGCCTCTTTTGATCAGGATCGGCTGGCTTCTCTGATGTTTGATAGTAGCGGCTTGGGATGGTGTACTGAGAATATTGGCTATCATCTCGCCCGTCAGCTTCCCAATTTCATGCGCATTTGGGTTTATTGTCGTAATAGAAGGCGAACAAAATTCGCTCACATCATACGCTCCGAACCCTGCAATTGCGATTTGGCCCGGGACATTAATACCAGCTCTTTGCAGTTCAGTCATGGCGCCGAACGCAACGGAGTCGGCTACGCACATGACGGCATCTGTTTTCGGGTAGTTTTCCAATATCTTCCGTACAGCCTCTGCGCCGGCTTGTGCGCCCAAAGGGGGCAAACCTGCTTCAATATAGCGGTCAGCCACGGCGCCATTTTTCTTCAAAGCCTCCATAAACCCACGCGCACGCTCTTCCCCCCGATAATCGGTTCCGGTGGTGCATCCAACAAAAGCGATTTCGCGGCAACCTGTGTCGATGAGGTGCTGCGCCATGAGCGCGCCTGCATAAGTGTTTGAAAAGCCGACAGAATAACCCAAAGGTTGATCAGGTTCGTCCCAAGTCTCGATGACAGGGATTGATGTTCGGGCCAGCATTTCACGCGCGGCAGATGTGTGTGTGCTGCCCGTCAATACGAGCGCTTCCGGCTGCCTTCGAAGCAGCTGACTGATCATTAGTTCCTCTCGCTCGATGTCATAGTCGGTAAACCCGAGAAGGACTTGCAAGCCGTTTTCCTCGAGGACAGCGGTCAACCCGCGAACGCTATCGGCAAAATTGGGATTGTTGATCGATGGTACGGTTACTGCAACAAAGCCGGTTTTTCGGGTCCGAAGCTGCGAAGCACCGCGATCAAGAATGTATCCCATACGTTCGGCGGTCATGACGATGTGGGCGCGGCGTTCTTTGGTGACCGAAGGGTCCCCGCGCAAAGCACGAGAAACCGTCATCGTTGAAACGCCCGCCGCCTTAGCGACGTCAGCCATCCGCGGTGTTTTGCTGTTACCGTTATTCAAGCCGTTGTTTTTCCGGTCATCATGGTTGGGGTACGGGTGGTTGCACCGTAGCGTACCTTGGGTTCAAATCGTTTCGATAAGTTGCCGCCAATACCGTTGATACGTGCGATCAGCTGGCGGGCGCCAACAGCCCCCATCTCTCTTCGTTCGACTTCGACTGTCGTGATGCGACGCGGGAGCACATTGTTGATGGACAATGAATTAAAGCCGACAATGCCGATGTCCTCCGGCGCGCTTAACCCCAAAGACTCGCATGCCATCATACCAGCAAATGCGAAATGGTCCGAGTGGCAAAACACGATGTCTGGCCGTGTTGATTGGTCGCTGACCAGTCGTTTCGTGCCGTTAAAACCTGCGCGATAGTGGTCGGTGCCACCCGTTCGCGCGGTTCGCACGCCGCCAAGGCCAGCTGCCGAGAACGCTTTTCGAATACCCGTCAATCGCTTCTCAGAACGATAATCGTGCCCACGTCCCCATCCGACATAGGCGGGGCGTCGATATCCCAATTCAATCATCTCATTGGCTATTTGTTCGCCGGCTTTTTCGTGATCGATACCGACACACAGGTCGATCGGATCATCAGTATGTTCCCACAGTTCCAACGTCGGAATTTGATCGCGACGCAACACGCGGCGCACTTTCGGATCATGATCAATGCCAGTCATTACCACAGCCGCCGGACGCCAATAGCGTACGGTTTCAATCCAATCTAATTCGCGGGCGCCGTCATACTCATGGGTTGTCACAATCGTTGTAAACCCGGCACTTTCGAGCGTTGGGCGCATGCCATCGAGCATCTCCGCAAAGACGTCGTTGAACAAGGTTGGAAAGGAAATGCCGATAAGGCTTGATTGAACATTGACCAGCGACCTGGCGTTGAAATTCGGCTGATAACGTAGCTTTTCGGCGATCTCGAAAATTTCAGTACGCTTGGCTTCCGATACACCCTCAACACCGCGCAGCGCGCGCGACACTGTCATGATCGAAACATTGGCCTCTCGCGCAACATCATCAATCTTGATTGACTTTCCAGATCGTTGTTTTTTCTTTTCAACTGACATGGGCTTTACGTTAGCGCTAACGTAGTTTCCCTGTCTAGCCCGCTTTTCAGTGCCCCTTCGCTTGTGTCACTGTCACGTCAAACGCAGGCATATCGCTTTGGGAGGGCACATGCCGGTAATTCAGCTCGAAAAGCTCGTGAAGCGCTACGGCGATGTTGAGGTCCTGCATGGTATCGACCTTGAGATGGGCGATAACGAATTTACGGTCTTGGTCGGTCCGTCAGGCTGCGGCAAGTCGACAACGTTGCGGATGATCGCTGGACTCGAGACTGTATCAGACGGTGAAATCTATGTGGGCGGTAAGCCGGTGAGTCATCTTGAACCAAAAGAGCGCGACCTCGCTATGGTCTTTCAAGACTACGCCCTGTACCCGCACATGAACGTTGCGCAAAATATTTCATTCGCATTGCGGCTGCGGAAGCGGCCTGCCGCGGAAATCGACAAGAAGGTTTCTGAAGTCGCCGAGATGGTTGGGTTGACCGACTTTCTTCATCGCAAGCCCGGCGCCTTGTCCGGTGGTCAAAGACAGCGCGTTGCCATGGCGCGAGCGCTGGCTAAAGACAGTGGTATTTTTCTATTTGATGAACCTTTGTCGAACCTTGACGCCAAGCTTCGTGGTCAAATGAGAGCCGAGTTGGCACTCATGAGCCAGCGCGTCGAAAAGAACATGATTTATGTGACACACGACCAAATCGAAGCGATGACGCTCGCTGACCGGATCGTTGTCATGCACGGTGGTTATATCCAGCAACAGGGCACGCCAGAAGAACTGTTCAAGCGGCCAGTAAACAAATTTGTAGCTGGTTTTCTTGGTATGCCGCCAATGAACTTTTTGCAGGCAACCGTTGAAATGCGCAAAGACGCTGTTTTCGCAATCGGTGACGGATTTGAGCTGCGGTTGACCGGCGAAAAGGCGGATGCGGTTATGGCGCATAACTCAGCCGATATCATCCTCGGTCTTCGCCCATCTGACCTGATTTTTGACACAAAAGCCAAGGAGGGCGAAGCGCTTCGGCTCTTCGTTCGCGTCTCTGAGTATATCGGCGCCCAATCAGTTTTAATCTGCGACTGCGGATCTAACAAAGTTACCGTGGAAGTGAACTCTGAGACCCCAATGTCATTGGGCGAGACGCTTACTTTCAAGGTTAACCCCGAACGCATCCATGTGTTCGACCGGAACACCGAGCAAGCTATCTAAACAACATTCATAGGGAGGAACTAGATGTTGAATTCACTAAAAAAAGCAGCGGTTGGACTAACGGCTGCTGCCCTTATGGTGGGCACCGCGCTCGCCAATCCATACGCCGAATTTGAGGGCACGACTTTGGTCGTGAACTTCCCGGCTCACCCGCATTATGATGCGGTTCGCAAAATCTTGCCTGAGTTTACAAAACAAACCGGCATTGAGGTCGAGGTTGACCAGCTTCCATATTTGAAAATGCGTGAGCGCCAGACACTCGAACTGGCCCAAGATGAGGGCGAGTATGACCTCATCGCCTACGTGGTATTTTCCAAGGCTGACTATGTTTACGCTGATCAGCTCGAAAATCTGGCCAAATACTTCATGAACCCGAAATTGTCCGACCCTGGCTATGACGCTAACGATCTGATCGATGGGTATGTCTACAACATCGGATTTGCTGGCGGCACCAAAGGGTACCTAGAAGGCAAAACCGGTTCACTTTTTGGCATCCCTTACGGATCAGAAACATCGATCTTGGGTTATCGCAAAGACATCTTTGAAAAGCATGGCCTCGAGGTGCCAACAACCTACGACGAGATGCTTTCGTTGGCGTGCCAAATACCGGATCTTGAGCCAGGAATGGGCGGCGTATCGTCCCGAGCCGCTTCAGGTCACCACGCAAGCCACGCGTTTCTTCTGCACCTCGCGCCTTTGGGTGGACGCGTCTTCGATGACAGTTGGAACCCAATCGTCAACAATGAGGCAGGCGTAAAAGCTGCTGAAGCGCTGAAGCAAATCGTCGACTGCGGACCCGAAGGTTCAAAGAGCTTCGGCTTTGGCGAGGCACTCGGTGCATTCCTGAACGGCGATACCGCCATGTTCTTGGACACAACGGTCGTTGCTGGCCAGATTGATGATCCAGCAAAGTCTAATGTCGTTGGCAAGGTAGGCTGGGCGCTGCATCCAATGGGTACACGTCGCGGTTCGCAAACCGGTGGCTTCGGTATCGGCATCCCATCAAACGCTGAAAACAAGGAAGCAGCATTCCTTTTGATGCAATGGTTGACTTCCAAAGAAGGCGACAAGCTGGTCGCTTTGGCCGGTGGTAACCCATCACGCTTCTCAACGCACGAAGACGCTGACGTGAATGCAAAGTTCCCGCATATGGCAACATTCGGCGAAGCCTTGAAGTACGCGGATCCTGACTGGCGCCCGATCATCCCTGTCTGGGGTAAGATCAATGCCGATCTTGGTACGACACTGTCCAAAGTGTTGACCGAAGACCTCGATATTCAAGAGGCCTTGGATGGTGTTGCAGAACGCACCACCGCGGTGATGGAAGAAGCCGGCTACTACACCTGGCAATAATCAAAACTCCCAAGCTGCGAGGTGGGAACTTTTCCCGCCTCGCCACATCTGTCCGATTTAACCCGCTTGATTGAAAAGGAGCGAGCTCATGGCCGATGCTGTTACCGCACGCTCTGCGTCAGGCGTCAAACCAATCCGTAAAAGGGCCCAGATCGCCAACCGCTTTACGCCATACATGTTCATGGCGCCCGCAGCGATCATCATGGCAGTCGCACTTATGTATCCGTTGGGCTACATGGTTTGGGGTAGCTTTCGGGATTGGGATCCAAGCCAGACCATCGGCGAAGCTGAGTTTGTCGGGCTGGATAATTACGTAAAGCTGTGGGGCGATCCCAATTTCTGGGAGAGCATGACCGTAACGCTCACCTTCGCTTTTTTCGTTGTTTCATTTGAATTGTTCATCGGCGTCGGCTTGGCCTTGTTGCTCGACCGGAACATTCGCGGCATGTCAGTGCTACGTACGCTCTTCATTCTACCGATGATGATCGCACCTGTCGTTGTAGGCTTGATGTGGCGGTATATGTACCACCCGACGGTCGGTACGTTTAACAGGACACTTGATGGAATTGGTATTCCGGGTGTCGATTGGCTGGGCCAGCACGCACTCATGAGCGTTATCATCGCCGATATTTGGCAATGGACGCCGTTTATCTTCATTCTGTCGTTGGCCGCGTTACAATCTTTGCCAAAGTCTGCGCTCGAAGCTGCTCGGATTGATGGCGCGACCACCTGGCAGCAGATCATCTACATAAAATTGCCGTTGATGATGCCAGTCCTCATTGTGACGGGTCTCCTGCGCCTCATTGATGCTTTCAAGGTTCTTGAGGTGATCTTGGTGATGACCGAAGGCGGTCCCGGATTATCGACTGAAATCCTTGCACTACGCATCTCGCGTACGGCGACCGAGTTCCGCGAACTTGGCGAGGCGGCAGCGATGTCGAACTACCTCCTCATCCTATTGATGATCCTCACCATCAGCATGTTTGGTTTCACACGCTGGCAGGAAGCCCGTTCAAATCGCGTGCGCATGGCAGCCGAGGAGGACAAGTAAATGGATCAGTCATACGACAAGCAAAATCCGACCTTCTATGTTCTGATCGCCATGCTCGTGTTCATGGCGGTCGGGCCGGTCCTCTTGATTTTCGTCAATAGCTTCAAGCTCGACGTTGACATCATTGGCGGGACTACCGGACTTCTGTTTCTGCCAACTATCCAAAACTACGAAACCGCGCTTTGCGATATCCTTTGGTACGAGCCGGATCATCTCGATTTTTGTGCGCTGAAGTTCGGCGGTGCGTTTATCAACTCACTCATCATTGCGCTCATTTCGACAGCACTGACCCTGGTGATCGGTTGCATGGCTGCCTATGCCCTCGTGCGCTTTCGTTTCATGGGACGCGACACAATCTCATTGAGCACGTTGATGGTCCGCATGGTGCCGCCAGCTGTGCTTCTGGTTCCAGTCTTCGGGCTCTGGAACAATGAATTTTGTCTTGATCGCGACGGCCTGATCGGCGGCTGGATACGCGAAACGTTCGGTGGACGCGGAGATGTCTGCTTAGCGGGTACCCACTCGGGCATCATCCTGATTTACGTGGCAATGAACCTACCGTTCGTTATCTGGATTTTGCAGAGCTTCATTGTACAGGTTCCGCGGTCGCTTGAAGAAAGCGCGCGTGTTGACGGGGCCGGACCTTTCCAGGTTTTCTTCCGCATTGTGCTGCCGCTGATACAGCCAGGCCTGGCGGCCGCTGCAATCTTTACCTTCCGAATTGCTTGGAATGAGTACCTGCTGGCATCTGCTTTATCGGACCGCGACACGAAGACTGTGCCGATCCTGATCGTCAACAATATGAGCGAGTTCAATGTTGAGTGGGGTGTGATCTTCGCAACGGGAATGCTCCTGTCGATCCCGCCACTCATTTTCACCCTTTTTGCATCACGGCAAATCATCTCCGGCATGACGGCCGGGGCGGTGAAGGGATAATAGGAGTTTGTAATGGGTAAGGTTGCGGTTGTCACAGGCGGCGGCGGGGGCATTGGCAGAGCTGTCGCCATTGCACTGAGCAAAGCCGGTTGGACATGCGTTGTCGCAGGTCGAACACAGGCAAGCCTCGATGAAACGGTTGGAGCGCTTGAGACACCTGGTCTTGCGGTTACATGCGACGTTAGCAATGTAGCCGATGTCGACAAATTGTTCGCAACAGCTGCCAAGACCTTCGGAAGTGTGGATCTTTTGTTCAACAATGCCGGGATCGCCGCCCCAGCGGTTCCTTGCGATGAACTAGACACCGATATCTGGGACAAGCTGATTTCGATCAACGTCAATGGCGCGTTTTACTGCGCACGAGCGGCTTTCGGCCAAATGCGCAAACAGGAAAACGGTGGGCGCATCATCAACAATGGCTCTGTATCGGCGACTACACCGAGGCTGTTTTCTGCGCCTTACACAACCAGCAAGCACGCCATTACCGGTCTGACAAAATCGCTCGCACTAGATGGGCGCCGTTACAACATCTGTTGCGGTCAGATCGACCTTGGAAATATTTCATCATCGATGGGCGACGCCATGGCCGAAGGCGTGTTGCAGCCTGATGGATCGAAAAAAGCAGAACCTGTCATCGGTGTAGAGCCAGTGTGCGATGCCATCGTGTACATGGCAGGTCTGCCAAATGACGTGAATGTTTTAAATATCAATGTGATGGCGAACGGGATGCCATTTGTCGGGAGAGGATAATCTTATGCTTGATGACGTTATGGAACGCACCGAACAGGCGAGCAAAATTGAATTGGATCGTGAGTACACATTTTTTGTCGGGACCTATTCGGACCAGTCTGTCTTGGCGCACCAACCGTACGCGCCAACCGAGGGAACCGGAATTCACACAGCTCACATGGCTAAAGATGGAAGCGTGTCGGAGTTAACGGCAACCCAAGTACTTAATCCCGCTGTGCTGATCCCGCATCCAAATAGCACTATGCTCTATGCGATTGTTGAAACGATCAAAAGTACCGGCATGGTCGTCCAGTATGAAGTAGGTGAAAACAAGGAACTGGCGGAGAAGGGCACCTACTGCGCGTCCGGAAAATCCACCTGTTATTTGGCGCTGTCCCCCCAAAAAGATGCGGCTATCGTGATCAACTATTGGGATGCGATTATCGATGTTTGCGATGTGGATGCTGATGGTAATCTTGGAGAAACGATCCAAAGCTTCAAGCAACTGCACCGCAAACCGGGTCAATGGCGGCAAGTTGAATATCGCGAAGATCATTGGGAAAACCGGCAGGTGGGGCCACACGCTCACTGCGCGCATTTCTGGGGTGATTGGGTGTTTATTCCCGACCTCGGAGAAAACGCCGTTTTCCAATATGGCTATGATCCGGAAACCAAAAAACTGACGCACGACACAATAATACCTTTTGAGGCCGGTTCTGGTCCGCGCCATATGGCTATGCATCCGACGATGGATATTTGTTACGTCTCAAACGAGTTGTTCAACACGGTCTGTGTTGCAAAGCTCGATGGGAGCGAGCCTGAAGTTTCCAAGGAGCGCCTGGTTCCGATCCAATATGTGTCGACACTCGAGAACCGCGATCAGGTTTCATACGTTTCGGAGATCAAGCTCTCGCCGGACGCGCGTTTCCTTTACGTCTCGAACCGCGGTGACAATTCGTTGGCCATTTTCAAAGTGCTGGACGATGGCCAGTTGGAGCGCATCGATGTTGTGCCGACAGGTGGCAAGTTTCCACGCCACTTTGCCATTACCCCATGCGGTAAGGCGGTCATTGTGGCGAACCAGGATTCATCCAATTTGACACTCTTCAGCCGTGATGTTGAAACGGGTTTCATCACCGCGACGGGCCAGACCTTCGACTTGCCCGCACCGAACTATATCCGTTTCCTCTAAGGTCTCATGATGTGATGAACTTCTCGGCAAATCTGGGTTTTCTTTGGATCGACCGACCATTGGCAGACCGCATCCGTGCCGCAGCGGCTGCAGGTTTTGACGCGGTGGAGTGTCATTTTCCTTACGACGATCCTGCAGATGAGATCGCGGCGGTGTTGGCCGAGACCAAGCTGCGCATGCTGGGCATCAACACGGCGTTAGGGCCTGAGGGTAATTTTGGTTTGGCGGCTGTTCCAGGGCAGCAACGGGCAGCGCGCGTGCTTATCGATCAGGCCATCGACTACGCCGTTGCGATCAATGCGCGCCATATAAATGTTGTTGCAGGCCTAACCGGCAGGTCCGATGAAGCGGAGGCAACCTATCGCGAAAACCTCTCATATGCCTGTGAGCGGGCTGCTGTTCACGGGCTTATGCTCGTCATTGAACCGTTAAACCCGAGGGCTGTCGCAAACTACCATTGCTGGCGCCTAGATCAGGCATTGGAAACTATCCAGGCTGTCGGCGCGCCAAATCTCAAGGTCATGTACGACTTCTTCCACATGCAGATTGTGCACGGTGATCTTGAGAAGACGATCCGAGACAATATTGACATGATTGGACACATACAATTCGCTGCGATCCATGACCGGGGCGAGCCTGATGTTGGCGAGCTGAATTATCCCTACCTATTTAATGTATTATCTGACGCAGGTTATGATGGTCATCTGGGTGCGGAGTACAAGCCGCGTGGCGAAACGGTCGAAGAAGGGCTGACTTGGCTTAAGAACTACCGGCGCGCCTAGGCGGATAGTGCGTTTCTGATTTGATTGACGATGTCATCCAGATCACCTGATATATCGACGGTAATAGCTGTTTCGCCACTGGGCGGTTCCAATGCTTCAAACTGGCTGGTCAGGAGAGTAAGAGGCATGAAATGGCCCTTGCGCGCAGCCATTCGACTTTCAATAAGAGCGCGCGTTCCGGCTAAGTGAATGAAACAAACATCTGTCGCAGCTGCTTGACGAATGATGTCACGATAGCTGCGCTTAAGCGCCGAACATCCGACGGAGATGGGCCCATCATGTGCGTTAAGCGTTTGCCCAACCAGCTTTAGCCATGGCGCACGATCTTCATCGGTTAGTGCAATGCCGCGTTCCATTTTGATGATGTTTTCACGCGGGTGAAGGTGATCACCATCGACATAGTTCCAGCCAAGTGCAGTCTTCAGTGCCTCGCCAACACTTGATTTGCCACTGCCAGCAACGCCCATGATGACATATTTTTCAGTCATTAGAGAGACGCCGTAATACCGCCATCGACGTAGATCGTTTGGCCGTTGACAAAACTGGACGCAGAAGAGGCGAGGAAAATACACGCGCCCTGCAATTCTTCAACCTTGCCCCAGCGACCAGCAGGTGTGCGCTTTTCAAGCCAAGCGGAGAATTCAGGGTCAGCGACGAGCGCGGCGTTAAGCGGCGTGTCAAAGTAGCCTGGTGCGATCGCGTTGCATTGCAATCCGTGTTTCGCCCAATCGGTCGCCATTCCCTTTGTCAGATTAGCCACCGCACCTTTGGTGGCAGTGTAGGGTGCGATGGAAGGGCGCGCGAGCGAAGACTGGACGGATGCGATGTTAATGATCTTTCCATTTCCGCGTTTGATCATGTGGCGCGCAACAGCTTGGCCGACATGGAAAACCGAAGCGATATTTGTTTGCAACAAACGCTCGAACGCATCGGCCGGGAATTCTTCAAGCGGGGCACGGTGCTGCATTCCGGCATTGTTGATGAGAATGTCGATGGCGCCGCTTTGCGCCTCATACTGGTCGACGGCTTGAAGAACCGCGTCATGATCAGTCACATCGAAGGCAATCATATTGCATGGCGCGTCAAATGCTTCCGCTGCCGCCTGCAATTTTGTCTCATCACGGCCATTTAAGATCACGTTGGCTCCGGCAGTTGAGAGCCCTTTTGCCAATGCCAAACCGATCCCTTGAGACGAGCCGGTGACCAAAGCGGTCTGGCCAGCCAAGTTGAACAAGGTCATGAATAATTCCTCCTCAAAATTCGTCTCTGTGTCCTTGCAACGCATACATGTTAACGATAACATTTACAAGCTGCACCAAGCGAAAACCGTATGCTGAAAAGCGGACTAACGCTGCACGAGGGAGGTCGGATTGAAAGCGCTGATTATACATAACGCAAAAGACTTACGCATTGAGCAATGCGAGGTGGAACCGGTTCTTGCCGGCCAGGTGCGGGTACGTTTATCGGCCGGCGGTATATGCGGATCAGACCTCCATTATTACAATCATGGGGGATTTGGCGCTATCCGGCTACGAGAGCCAATGATCCTTGGCCATGAAGTCGCGGGTCGTATTGAAGAATTGGGCGAGGGCGTCGACGGCCTGTCGGTCGGAGACCTTGTTGCCGTGTCGCCTTCAAGGCCCTGTGGCGCGTGCGAATATTGCCAAAAAGGTCTGCACAATCACTGTTTGAATATGCGGTTCTACGGATCGGCGATGCCTTTCCCGCACATTCAGGGAGCGTTTCGCGAGCAATTGGTTGCAGACGCAAGCCAGTGTGTTGTCGCAGACGGTTTGACTGCGGGCGAGGCTGCGATGGCAGAGCCGCTTTCGGTGTGCCTGCATGCTGCCAAGAGAGCGGGCGACTTAGTTGGAAAACGGGTCCTAATTACTGGTGCGGGTCCGATCGGAAACCTTTGCGTGTTAGCCGCGCGTGATGCCGGTGCCAGTGAAATCGTGATAACAGACCTGGCCGATGAACCGCTGGCATTTGCAACTTCGATTGGCGCGGATCGTGTGATCAACGTTTCCAGAGAACAGGATGCGCTGACAAGCTACGCGGAAGGTAAGGGCACATTCGATGCGTTGTTTGAATGCTCAGGTGCCGCTCCCGCGCTACGCGCCGGAATTGCCGCACTGCGTCCTCGCGGCGTAATTGTGCAGCTTGGCCTCGGAGGCGACATGGAACTGCCGATGATGCAGATCACCGCAAAGGAACTCGATCTGCGCGGTTCGTTTAGATTTCACGAAGAATTTGCGGTCGCTGTTGAGAAAATGCAGTCCGGCGCCATCGACGTTAAGCCATTGATTTCGCATAGCTATAAATTGGCAGATGCGGTGAAAGCGTTTGAAACCGCGAGCGATCGTCTTTCCTCCATGAAAGCGCAAATTCAGTTCGACAAGCATTGAAAATCGTCAGTCTAACGCGCCCCTGAAACGGAATGCGCGGCGCATTTGGCATCGCGTTATGGTGACACGATCAATGGCCGATTTTTCGACTCAGCACACGAAATGCCAAAGCGGCACACATTAGGGCCCGCACGCTTTGCCCGAGCTGTTGCCATGTCAGAGCAGCTTCAAACCGCCGATCGAACGCTGGCCAGAATTGAAGAGTTCTTTTTATCGCTTATGCATCGCGTCGCTCACGCATCAAGCGGTGTTGACGCTGCGACGCCCCGCTGGTTTGCCGAAGCCTGTAGTGCTGCCCTTTCGCCAGAAGTGTTTCGTCGCGGAGGACCGGCTTGATTGAGGCGGCAGGCCGAAACCACGAACATGTGTGCAGAACGTGCAAAACGGTAACTGGTTCTACTCCGTCTGAATATGTGAACCGAATTGGTATCGATGACGCTGCAAAACTTTTGCGAAGCACCGAACAACCCATTGAGTTGATCATCGAAAACTGCGGCTTTGAAAATGTCAGTTACTTCTATCGACTATTTAGACAGCAGCTGAACACAACCCCGCTTGGTTATCGCCAACAATATATGCGTGACCCGTTCCAAGAGACGGAAAATGACTCTGATCGGTCGCTCGCTATTCCAAATTGATCTGCGCCGGCGCGCTGTTTTCCGAGACGAGCAAGGCGTTGGGCAAATCGTTGGATTTTGTGCGCGTCCAAGCATCGTTTTCAGCCAAACCATTGTCCAGCCATCGGCGAATGAGTCTTTCTTTCAGGAGATTGATGTCGGAATGCAGTCGGACTGTCAGGTCAAACAACGAACCCAACCGCGACCATGGCGGTTCGTCCAACAGAAGATAGTTGCCTTCCACAACGACAATCGGACAGCTCGACGGAACACATCTGGCATTTGCAATGGCAATATCTCTTTCACGATCAAAAACCGGCACATAGACGTCTTCTTCATTGGCGCGAAGCCGCTCTATGGTTGCAATAAGCCCGTGGACGTCGAAGGTTTGCGGCGCGCCTTTTCGAGCGCGTAATCCTCTCTCCTCAAGAATACTATTATCAAGGTGAAAACCATCCATTGGCACAAGCGCAGCTGCGCCGGGCTTGCTGGCATTCAATCTGCTCACAACTGCAGCAGCAAGCGTCGACTTCCCTGAGGCTGGTTGACCGGCGATAGCGGCAATGACACGCAACGGAGTGCTATGCGCGGTGATTGCCGTCACAATCGCCTGAACATGACCAGGATTGGCTTGGGTCATGGTTCTAAGTGTCGTCTCATGCTGCTTGCATTGCCGGGTCAGGTTCCTTGGCGCCGGTCATGAATGCAACTGCGTCGGACATCGAATAGTCTTTCGGATTAATGGTCGTCAGCCGTTTGCCGAGCCTATGGATATGAATGCGATCAGCGACTTCAAAGACGTGGGGCATGTTGTGGCTGATCAAAATGATCGGAATCCCGCGTGCCTTCACGTCAAGTATGAGTTCGAGCACACGCCGACTTTCTTTGACGCCCAAGGCTGCGGTCGGCTCGTCCATAATGATGAACTTTGTGGCAAAAGCTGCAGCTCGCGCCACAGCGACGCCTTGTCGTTGTCCACCTGAAAGCGTCTCAACTGCTTGCGTGATCGATTGAACGGTCATCAGACCGAGTTCGGTAAGCTTGTCACGGGCAAATGTTTCCATGGCCCGTCGATCAAGCTGGCGAAGATACTTGCCCATGAACCCGGGTTTGCGCAGTTCGCGACCCATAAACATGTTGTCTGCGATGGAAAGGGCCGGCGACATTGCAAGCGTTTGATAGACGATCTCGATACCCATGTTTCGAGCATCCATCGGTGAACTGAAGTTAACCGGTTTGCCCTCGATCAATATCTCGCCTTCGTCAGGTGTAACAGCGCCGCAGATTGCCTTCACAATGGAGGTTTTTCCAGCGCCATTGTCCCCGATGACAGCGAGAATTTCCCCTTGTCGCAGCTCAAAGTCGGAGTGGTCTATGGCGGTGACATGTCCATAGCGTTTAACAAGGCCACGCGCTTCCACAATGGGTGTGTTGTCTGACATTATGACGCTACCTTTCTGATCCACTGGTCGACAGCGACCGCCGCGATAATGAGAACGCCGATAAGTAAAAAGGTCCACTGCGCATCAGCGCCCAAGAGCCTCAAACCAAGTGTAAAGACGCCGACAATCAAGGCTCCAAAGAGTGCGCCCAGGATAGAACCGCGCCCGCCGAACAAGGATATGCCGCCGATCACCACCGCAGTTATGCTTTCGATGTTGGCCAATTGACCTACGGTTGGCGAGATGGAGCCGATCCGCCCAATCATTGCCCATCCGGCAATCGCGCAGATCAGCCCAGACAATAGGTACACCGACATCAACGTACCTTTGACGTTCACGCCCGATAGTTCAGCTGCTTCCGGATCATCCCCAACGGCATAAACATGGCGCCCCCATGCTGTTTGTTTTAGCGCGTAGGCAAGCGTCACGATCAAAACCAGCATAAAGATCACGCCGAGGGTCAGCGTGGCGCCACCAATCTGAAATTTTGTACCAAATATCTGCAGCAATGGCGCCTGATCTTCAATATCGGCGCTGCGGATAGTTTCATTTGCCGAGTAGAGAAAATTGGTTGCAAGCACGATTTGCCAAGTGCCGAGCGTGACGATGAAGGGCGGCAATTTCATGTAGGCCACCAGCCAACCGTTTATCGCGCCGCAAATCATTCCAACGGCAAGGCCGCACATAATCGCGATTTCCACCGGCATGCCATATCGGAACGCAAACTGGCCCATTACAACAGACGACAAAACCATGATCGCCCCGACACTCAAATCAATGCCGGCCGTCAAGATGACAAGACTTTGTGCTGCAGCGACAATGCCGACAATTTGCACCTGTTGCAGTATCAGCGTCATCGCGAAGGGTGAAAAGAAGCGTTGGCCGATCAACATTCCGAAAATGATGATCGAAGTGACCAAAACAATCAGCGGTACCGCAGCAGGATTGACGTGTAAAATGTGCTGAAAGCGCCCGATAAAACCTTTTCGATTATCCTCGAATTCGGCAACGCTTTCAGCGGCACCTTCGAGTACTTTTTCGTACTCCTTCACCGGCTGCGGTGTCGACATATGATCCTCCCAAGAACGCTTGCTACGCCCAATTTTGCCTGCGCTTTTTTACAAAGCATCGCATGCCAGCGGCGCTTGTCAAACTAGGTCTTGTTGTGAAAATTTTTAGGGGAGGGCGCAGCGCGCGCCCTCCGAAAGGGTTTAGGGTCAGCCCCAGCAGAGGTCGAGGCCTTCAGCAGAAGTGATTGAGGGAACGCCGTCAACCGGATTGTCAGTTACGAGCGCCACGCCAGTGTCGAAGAAGTCTTTACCTGGTGTGTTTTCCGGCTTGCTGCCGTCATTGGCCCATGCAGCGACTGCTTCAACCCCAAGTGACGCCATCAGCAACGGATACTGCTGTGATGTCGCGCCAAGTTCACCGTCAGCAACCGCTTGCACGCCTGGGCAACCGCCATCGACAGATACAACAATTACATCGTCAGTCTTGCCGAAGTCTTTTAGCGTCTCATAAGCGCCCGCTGCGGCAGGTTCGTTGATCGTGTAAAGAACGTTGGTGCCATCATCCATGGTCAACAAGTTCTCCATTGACTTGCGACCACCTTCTTCGTTGGCATTTGTCACTTCATTGTTGACGATACGAGCATCGGTTTCGTCGCCCCACTTGTTGGGGTCGCCAAGATCGATCCCAAAGCCGGTCAAGAAGCCTTGGTTCCGCAACACACCAACAGTTGGTTGTGACACATTGATGTTCATCATGCCGATCTTGGCAGTTGACGTGTCGCCGTACGTGCCGGCAGCCCATTTGCCAATCAGCTCACCGGCAAGGAAATTGTCAGTGGCAAAAGTCGCGTCAGCCGCGTCAATCGGCGTGAGCGGTGTATCCAACGCAATCACCAAAAGACCTGCGTCGCGCGCCTGTTGCACGGCCGGTACGATGGAAGACGTGTCAGACGCAGTCAAAAGGATGCCCTTGGCGCCATCAAGGATACAAGTTTCAATCGCTTGAACTTGTGTTTCGTGGTCACCGTCAATCTTACCGGCGAAGGATTTAAGCGTCATACCAAGCTCTTCAGCTTTGGCTTCCGCACCTTCTTTCATCTTCACGAAGAAAGGGTTGGTATCTGTTTTGGTGATCAGGCACACAGTTGTGCCGTGGCCGCCTGCATAGGCGGGGGTTAGCGCAGCTGCAGACGCAACAAGAGCGCCCGCCGCAACGGCGAGAACGGATTTTTTCATTAATTCCTCCCAAAGGCCCAAAGGCCGTTAAACATCCATCGCGTGTGATGAACAACGTCAGGAGAACGGAAATTTCCCGGTCTGTCAATAAATAAATCAACTTGATTTATTAAATGGGTGTGCAAAGCTGTTCTCCATCGGGAGGAGATACCTTTGTCAGCGGATCACGGTGCGGCGCAGCAAGCCAACAGTCTTGTGCAGCAGTCTACTGGTGTCAATCAGACGGGCGTTCGCGCGCACAATGAAAGGCTGGTTTTGTCCCAGATCCGTCTGCATGGGGCACTCTCAAAGGCTGACATTGCGCGAATGACCGGGCTGTCTGCGCAGGCCGTGTCGGTAATCATTCGAAATTTGGAAGCCGAAGAAATTCTTCAACGCCAGAAAGTAACACGTGGCAGGGTCGGGCAGCCATCAACACCTATGGCGCTGAACCCTGACGGGGCATTTTCCGTCGGACTTCGACTTGGAAGGCGCTCTGCGGATTTGGCTTTGATGGATCTCGTTGGCAATGTGCGCGACCTTATCAAGGTGACTTATAACTATCCTACGCCCAAACGTATTCTCGACTTTGTCGATGCCCACTTGGGCGAACTTGTATCTTCGGTAAAAAAGAGCAGGGTGCTGGGCGTCGGTATTTCGGCACCATTTGAACTTTATAACTGGCTTGATCGCCTGGGAGCGCCGCAAGATCAGATGGCGACTTGGCGTGATTATGATCTCGCAGCCGACATTTCGGTCCGCACCGGTTTTTCAACAATCCTTGTCAATGACGCCACGTGCGCATGCGTTGCCGAGCATGCCATCGGAGGCGGCGCAGCCTATGATGATTTTGCCTATTTCTTTGTTGGCTCTTTTATCGGCGGCGGTATCGTGCTGAACGGAAAAGTACAGACGGGGCCTACGGGCAATGCGGGTGCATTCGGCCCTCTGCCGTCTGCCACGCCCGGCAACCCAAAGGCCCAACTAATCGATACCGCGTCGCTTTATTTTCTGGAGGCTGACATCGCCGCGTCTGGCATGGACGCGTCGACAATGTGGGCGCAAACCGAGAGCTGGGAAATGTTCGAGCCGCACGTTTCTAACTGGATTGAACGCACCGCACCAGCGATCGCAAAAGCCGCATTGACCGTATGCGCGGTCATCGATTTTCCCGTTATATTTATCGACGGTGCCTTTCCTAGTTCTGTTCGCGAGGTGTTGGCGGAAAAGGTGCGACGGGCAATGTCGGGGTTCAACACAGACGGCATCATCGTGCCAGAAATTTTGTCGGGTAAAGCCGGCGCGAATGCCCGTGTTATTGGTGCTGCGCTGCTTCCAATCAACAGCCGTTTCTTCTACGATCCGGTGCGCGCCGGGGCGACGGATGCATTGCTGACTTAAACTAGTCGAATACTAAGATGAATGGGGAGCAGGGCCCAAGGTGCCGCGTTTCACGATTCTTGTCGCAAGTTGTTCACTAGGCAAATGTCTAGGGTTCTCAACCAATGAAATAAGTAGTTTTGCAGCGCGCCGCCCCATTTCCCGATGAGGGACATGAACAGTTGTGAGGCCCGGATCAGCAATTTGAGCAAGTTCAATGTCGTCAAACCCAGTGATGGACAAGTCTTCGGGAACCCGTAGCTGCAATTCGCGCGCAGCCTTCAAGGCGCCGATCGCCAAAACATCATTACCGCAAATCAATGCCGATGGCGGCACTTTTGAGGTCAGAAAAGCGTGGGCTGCGCGGGCGCCATTGTCGATCGAATACTTTGTTTCGACAATTTCGATGGCTGACGGATCAACACCGTTAGCAGCTGCTGATTCCATAATCCCCGCTACACGCTCTGATGCCCGGTCATTGTCAGCGGTAGGTGCTGAAATCACACCAATCTTACGGTGCCCCTGTTTGAACACCAAGTCCGCAAACTCCCGCATGGCTATCTTGTTGTCAAAACCGACCGATGCGACTCTTGAACCGGCACGGTATGACCAAGCAACTACGGTGGGTACTTGCCGCTCTTCAAGCATCTCGTAGATTTCTTCGTCGCGCGCAAAGCCAATCAGAAGCATAGCATCTGCGCCGCGCGCCAACAGGGTGCGAAGCTGCTGCTTTTCCATATCTGTTTTATATGAAGAACTGGCGACCAGCAGTGTATAGTCGTTTCTGTCAAGCTCTTCTTGAAACGCCTGAAGACAACGAGCAAAAATCGCGTTTTCCATGGTTGGGATAATCGCGCCAATCGTGTTTGATCTCTTGGCTGCCATCACCCGGGCGCCAAAATTGGGCTCATATCCTAGCTGTGTTACGGCTGCCATCACCCGTTCGCGTGTGTCAGGACTTACAACATCGGGGGTATTGAGACAGCGCGATACGGTGGCTGTCGAAACACCTGCGATTTCTGCCACATCATCGATCTTTGGTGCGCTAAACGCTCGCCGCTTTCTTGTCTTCTCCGGTTGCAACGGACATCCCCCAGAAGCCGAACGCTACAAAGAACGGCTATTTCCGATCGTTAAAAAAGTATGTGTAAGCGCTTGCATTGTCAAATGTAATCGCTTACACAAAATTATCCGGTAAGCTTGGGAGGGCTGTCCGTGTATCTGGTAATCTCTGGTCTGATCTTTTCAATTTACGTTGCAAACGTGCTTTTGGGCGCGCTCGCCTCGGCCTCTTTTATGGGGGACGTGAGCGAGATGATCGTGCTGAGCATTGCATCGATTGCGTTTGTGGTTGCGATTTTAAAAGAAGAGCGCGACGCGAAACAATAATCTGTATCATTAGTCACAAGGGAGGAATTTATGACTAAAGAACTCAAGGAGCGCGCGTTTGCTGAACGCCGTAATTTCTTAAAACTTGCTGGTTCTGGCGCCTTTACAGCGGCACTGGTTGCAGGTGCTGGTGGTCTACTTTGGTCCGAAGAGGCCGCCGCTCAAACTGCCCAAGAAGAGCGTGAGCGCGAGGCGGCTGCCGACCACATTATGACACTGGCTACAGCCTATGTACTTGGCGCGTCTCGCAGCTATCCAATCATGCAATTGGACCTGAAAGAAAACATTCAAAATTCCACCAACGGCAAAATCTACGTCAAACTTGCTCCTGGCGGCCAGCTCGGTGCAGGCGGTGCTTTGGCGCAAGCCGTCCAAAGCGGCACGATCCAATGTGCGCAGCACTCGCTGTCCAACTTCGCGCCATTCGCAAGCGCCGTTGACCTGATCAACTTGCCTTACTTCTGTGGCTCGAACCAACGCTTCACAAACCTTGTGACATCTGATGCTTGGAAATCCGAAGTGCATCCGAAAATTGAAGCGTCTGGCTTCAAGGCACTGTTCTACATTGTGATCGACCCGCGTGTGGTAGCGGTCAGAAAAGGTGGTGCTGGTCCGGTTCTTTCGCCGAGTGATCTAGCTGGTATCAAATTCCGCGTGCCTGGTTCTGCAATGCTTCAGCAGTACTACCGCATGGTTGGTGCAAACCCGACGCCAGTTGCTTGGGGTGAAACACCTTCAGCGATCAAGCAGGGTGTTGCAGACGCACTTGACCCATCAGTAGGCGCGCTGCACGTCTTCGGCTTCTCTGACATTTTGAGCCATGTGACGTTCACGCAAGCTGTTCCAGACAGCCAAGTCTACTCCATGAACCTTGAGTGGTTTAATTCACTGCCATCTGATGTGCAGGAAGGTCTCGAGTTTGCTGGTGAAGTTTCTGCACAGCAAAACCTCGCAAAAGTTCCTGCGGCGCGTGCATACGCAATGTCAGAGCTGACTAAGTCTGGTGTTGAGTTCCATTCGTTGAGCGCCGACCAACTGGGCGAGTGGCAGGAAGTTGGCGGCTACCAGCGCGCCGAGTGGGATGAGTTCAAGACTGATCTTGCCGGTTCCATGGACGTCTTTGCGAAACTCGACGAAGCGGCCAGCACAATGGGCCGTTATTACGTCCACGACGCCTAAGGCCATTGCCATCACCGGCCGGGCCTAGGTTCGGCCGGTGACAACGTTTAGTTCGCGGAAATAGCTGAGACAAAAGGGGTGCGTTACCGGTGAGGTGGCGTGCGGACGGAGGATGTATGCCCGCATTTTTGAAAAGACTGGACGAGAATGCAGAGCGCTGGGCGCTGCTTGTGTTTTACGTGATGCTGGTGTCGACGATGTTTATCGAGGTGATGCGTCGTGAGGTGCTCTCCTATTCATCGATTTGGGGCGAAGAGTTCGTCCGCTATTCATTCATATATCTCGCTTGGATCGGCGCCGCTGCTGCCGTCAAAGAGCGCGGACATATTCGAATCGATGTGATCCTTCAATATGTAGGGCCTCGCATTAAGGCGCTACTCTACATCTTCGGCGATTTGGTCATGGCGGCAGTTGCTGTCATTGCGCTCTACTGGTCATTTGAGTCCGTGCTCGTCTCAGCCAAATTTGGATCGGTGACGCACGGCTTGCGGATTTCTCAGGTATGGTTCCTGTCGGCCGTACCAATCGGTTTCGCGCTAGTGCTCTATCGCCTAGCGCAATCGTTCCTTCGTGACATTAAAGATCTTCGTGCCGGTACGCCCGTGTACGAAGGCGACAAGCTTTTCGACTGAGGGGGCCGATATGCTTTGGAACCAACTCCAACAACAAACCATTGTACTCGGCTGGGACTTCTATGGCCCCGTTCTGCTGTTTGTATTATTGGTCGCGCTTGCGGTACCGGTGTGGGCGGCCATAGGTGCATCGGCCATTCTCATGCTTTTATGGTCTGGGTCGCTGCCCCTCTCACTGGTCGGTGAAAGTCTCTTTCATGGTATCGACCATTTCGCGCTAACCGCGGTCCCGCTCTTTATTTTGACGGGCGACGTGTTGGTCCGCACGGGACTATCTAAGAAATTCCTCGATGTCGCGGAGGCATTGACCCAGTTTGCAAAGGGCGGTTTTGGCTCTGCTACGGTCTTGGTCTGTGGCATGTTCGCTGCAATTTCCGGTTCAGACGCTGCCGGTGCCGCTGCGGTCGGCCGCATGACTATCGACCGCCTTGTGGAGTCCGGTTATCCGCGTCCGTATGCCTGTGCTTTGGTTGCGGCGGGTGCCTGTACCGGTATCCTTATTCCACCGTCGATTGCCTACATCATTATCGGTTTGGTTCTGGGTATTTCGGCGTCGACGCTGTTCCTTGCCGCGCTCATTCCTGGCCTGGCCATCCTCGTTTCGATCCTTGCCACCAACATCATCATGAACCGGCTCTATGGCTGGGAAGGTGGTGGTAATATCTCTTTTGCCGAATATGTGTCGCGATTGGGTACAGCCCTAAAGTCAGGCTGGTACGCATTTATCGTGCCTGGCATCATTTTCTACGGCATTTTCTCCGGGCGTTTGACACCCACAGAGGCCGGCGCGGTTGCGGTCGTCGTTACCATCATCATGGGCTTCATGCTCGGTACACTCCGTTTCTCTGACTTCCCGGCGATGCTTGTCAGCTCCGCTAAAGTGAACGGCGTAATCTTGCCCATCATCGCCTTTTCCCTACCGCTTGCGCAGGCGCTGGCGATCATGGGTGTGCCGCAGGGATTTGTTGCGGCGGCAACTTCCGTAAGCAATGAACCTTGGGTTCTGATCCTGATGATGGTCGGTATTTTGATCGCAGCAGGTTGCGTGATGGAAACAACGCCAAACATCGTGATCCTTGCGCCGATCCTAAAGCCATTGGCTGACAATATCGGCATGAACGAAATCCAGTTCTGTATCATGATGATCACCGCGTTGGGTGTTGGATTTATTACACCACCCCTTGGGCTGAACCTGTTCGTCGTGTCCGGGATAACCGGTGAATCGATACTGAAGATCGCCTATCGAGCCATACCATTCGTTTTCTTCATGCTCGTTGTAACGCTGTTCATCGCATACGTGCCGGCAATTTCCACAACGCTGCTTCCCGAAATTTTGAAATAGGATAACTCAATCAATGCCGCGAGATTACTTGAAACGCGCAAGTCTGACGCCAAAGAGTGATGCTTCCGAGACGCAAAAAATTGTCCGCGATATTTTGGCAGACATTGAGGCGCGAGGCGATGTTGCCGCGTTGGAATATGCCGCCAAATTCGACAAGTATGAGGGCAACACGTTGTTGACGCAGGACGAGATTGCGGCTGCGTCAGCCCTTGTTCCCGAAAAATTAAAGCGCGACATCGAGTTCGCTCATGCCAACGTCAAACGGTTTGCCGAGGCGCAGAAACAGACGATTGCTGATTTCGAAACGGAGATCATTCCGGGCCTTGTTGCCGGGCAGAAATCCATCCCGGTGAAAGCTGCGGGCTGTTACGTGCCCGGCGGCCGTTATGCCCACATCGCTAGCGCTATTATGACCGTTACAACAGCCAAGGTCGCCGGGTGTGAGCACATTGTTGCCTGTTCACCGCCACGCCCTGGCGTCGGTATCGCGCCTGCAATCATTTATGCCGCTTATGTGTGTGGTGCTGACAAAATCATGGCGATGGGCGGTGTCCAAGGCGTTGCTGCCATGACATTCGGACTGTTCGGTTTACCCGAAGCCAACATATTGGTTGGACCGGGCAACCAATTCGTCGCTGAAGCCAAACGGATCCTTTTCGGACGCGTTGGTATCGACATGATTGCAGGACCAACCGACAGCCTCATTTTGGCCGATGCATCGGCCGATCCGATGATCGTGGCTGCTGACCTCGTTGGGCAAGCCGAGCACGGTTATAATTCTCCCGTTTGGCTTGTTACCGATGACCGTGGTTTGGCCGAAAGGGTCATGGAACTCGTGCCCGATATGATTGCCGATCTGCCGGAGTTGAACAGCAAAAATGCGGAGGCCGCTTGGCGCGATTATGCGGAAGTCATCGTGTGCGGTGAACGCGAGGAGATGGCGACAACGTCCGACGAATATGCACCTGAACATTTGACCGTGCAGGCTGAAGATTTAGATTGGTGGCTCGAGCGCCTTTCTTGTTACGGTTCGTTGTTCCTTGGTGAAGAAACAACGGTAGCCTTTGGCGACAAAGCGTCGGGCACAAACCATGTGCTGCCCACCTCAGGCGCTGCAACATATACCGGTGGCCTGTCCGTTCATAAGTACATGAAGATCGTCACTTGGCAGCGTGCAACGCGTGAGGGTGCTAAACCGGTTGCTGAAGCAACTGCCCGCATATCTCGGATGGAAGGCATGGAAGGCCACGCCCGGACCGCCGATATTCGCCTGCGCAAATACTTCCCCGATCAGGAGTTTGAACTGTCGGTCGATGGCTAATGCAAACGCTCCGCAATCGCTGTTTGATCTGAGTGGTCGTGTCGCTCTGGTCACGGGCGCAAGCTCCGGGCTTGGCCGCCGCTCTGCTACCGTGTTGGCACAGGCGGGTGCCAGCGTGATCGGCGTTGCCCGTCGCCAAGATGAGTTGGACGCATGGCAAGCCGAAACCGAGGGCAATACACATGCCCTGACGTGCGACTTATCTGATCGGGCTGCGATTAAAGCGCTTGCCAGGTCTGTGGCCGAACCGTTCGGCTCTCCTGACATCGTCGTCCACGCGGCGGGGATCAACACCCGCGAAGTCGCAGATGACGTAACGGATGAAGGGTGGGACATCACCATGTCGCTCAACCTTTCAACACCGTTCTTTCTGACCAAGATACTTGCAGGCGACATGGTTGAAAAGGGTTGGGGCAGGGTCGTGAACTTCGCGTCCCTTCAGTCCTACCGGGCTTTTCCGGGCGGGATCGCCTATGGCGCTTCAAAGGGGGCGATCGCACAGTTGACACGCGCCATGGCCGAGGCATGGTCCTCAAAGGGTATCAATGCGAATGCAATTGGCCCTGGTTTTTTTCGCACCGAATTGACCGCAGCCGTTTTCGCCGATGAAGAGCGGGCAGCGCGCAACGCCGCACAAACTTGTATCGGTCGCAATGGAGAACCCGAAGACATCGATGGCCCATTGCTGTTCCTTTGTTCAAGAGCGTCGGATTATGTGACGGGTCAGGTCTTGATGGTCGACGGGGGGTTCACAGCGAAATGAAAGCCCTCGTTTATACCGGCGTTGAAAGCCTTTCATTTGGCGATGCACCTGATGCGGAACCTCGCTCTGGCGAAGAGCTCATTCGTGTGGAAAGCGTGGGCATTTGCGGCTCTGATATGCACGCCTATCTCGGCCATGATGAGCGCCGACCTGCGCCATTGATCCTTGGCCACGAGGCAGCAGGCACTATTGTCGGCGGCGCGCGTGATGGTGAGCGCGTAACGATCAATCCGCTGGTCACTGACCCCAATAGTGCGGCGAGCAAATCGGGCCGAGAAAACCTATGTCCATCCCGCCAGATTATTTCGATGCCACCGAGAGAGGGGGCATTCGCTCAATATGTTGCGATGCCGCCAAGTAACCTGGTCAAAGTGCCCGAAGGCATAAGTCTCGATAAAGCGGCATTGGCCGAACCTCTTGCCGTTGGTTGGCATGCAGCGCGCCTGGGCCTGGAGGCACAGCATCCGGCGGACAAAGGGCGCGCGCATGTCATCGGCGGTGGCGCTATTGGTGTTGCAGCAGCGCTTTCACTTAAGGCCATGGGAGTGGAAGAGCTGACCATTGCCGAGCCGAACGAAAAACGCGCGCGCTACTTGGCAGAGGCATGCGATTTCACCATCGACAATAGCCCGGCTGACGGTTCGGTGCCGCTGGTTGTCGACGCGGTTGGTTATGCCGCGACGCGCGCCTCAGCCTCGGCGTTGGCAAGCCCCGGTGGTGTCATTTTGCATATTGGCCTTGGTAGCGGAGAAGGTGGAATTGATATTCGCCGCCTGACTTTGCAGGAAATCACCTTCATCGGCACTTACACCTATACCATGCAAGATTTTCGGGACACATGTGCGGCTATTTTCAATGGTGATCTCGGCTCACTCGACTGGTTTGAAAAACGAAATCTCGCCGCCGGTGCGAGAGCATTTTCCGATATTCGCGGCGGTATTGTTGCTGCTCCCAAAATTATCCTCAATCCTTGAAACAGGAGACAGAAATGTCTGAAATTCCTCATCTTCTCGTCCACGAACATGCCGATAATGTCGGCGTTGTTGTCGTTGAAGGTCTCACCGCTGGCACGGATATGCTGTGTTGCGTGACACACGACAATTCGACTTTTCGTTTGACCGCTGGGGCCGACGTGCCGATTGGCCACAAGATCGCGCTGAAAGACTTCAAGGAAGGCGACACCGCCATCAAATATGGCGAGGATATCGGTAAGATCATCGCCGATATTCCAAAGGGCGCACACCTTCACACTCACAATTGCAAAACCAAGCGCTGGTAAGGATTACGCAAATGGCTTCCAAATACGCAAACATGACTTTTATGGGATACCGGCGCGAAAATGGCCGCGTTGGTGTGCGCAACCACGTTCTCATATTGCCAGTTGACGACATCTCAAATGCCGCCTGTGAAGCGGTTGCCAACAATGTCAAAGGTACAATGGCGATCCCGCATGCATACGGTCGATTACAGTTCGGTGAGGATCTTGAACTGCACTTCCGCACGATGATCGGCACCGGCTCCAACCCGAACGTCCACTCGGTCGTGGTTATCGGTATTGAACCCGGCTGGACCAAGCGAATTGCTGATGGCATTCGCGAAACCGGTAAAGAAGTCGCCGAATTCTCCATCGAGCAAAAAGGTGATTTTGAGACTATCCGGGCCGCCTCATGGGCCGCAAAAGACTTTGTGCACAAAGCTACTGAAGTGCAAAAGGAAGAGTGCTCGATCAAAGAGCTTTGGGTCTCGACAAAGTGCGGTGAAAGCGACACGACAACCGGTCTTGGTTCATGTCCGACCGTTGGCAACATGTACGACAAGCTTTTACCTGAAGGCATAACCGGTTTCTTCGGAGAAACATCGGAAATCACAGGTGCCGAACACATCTGCCAGAAGCGTGCAATCAACGAAGAGGTTGGCGAACGCTGGTACAAAATGTGGAAGGCCTATCAGGATGATGTGATCTTCGCGCACCAAACTGACGATTTGTCCGACAGCCAGCCCACCAAGGGTAATATCGAAGGCGGCTTGACCACCATCGAAGAAAAGGCGCTGGGCAACCTGGAAAAGATTGGCCGCACATCGCAGTTCATCGACATTTTGGAGCCCGCCGAACAGCCGAAATCCGGCGACGGTCTCTACTTTATGGATTCATCGTCTGCTGCTGCCGAGTGTGTGACACTGATGGCCGCCGGTGGCGCGGTGATCCACACATTCCCAACTGGTCAAGGTAATGTGGTTGGTAACCCGATTGTGCCGGTGATCAAGATCACTGCAAACCCGCGGACCGTCCGCACGATGGGTGAGCATGTCGACGTCGATGTGTCCGGCATTTTGCGCCGGGAGCAGACAATCGACGAGGCCGGTGATGCGTTGATTGACATGATACGTCGTACCGCCAATGGTCGAAATACCGCAGCAGAGGCTCTGGGCCATCGGGAGTTCTCGATGACCAAGCTTTACCGCAGTGCTTAAATGAGAGTGGGGCCGCTTACGCGGTCCCAAATCTGAGCAATGAGTGATGAAACGCTGAACATATCGTTGGACGACGCGGAGGCACTGATCAGTGCCGCCATGCGTTCGTGCGGCGTTTCATCAACGGCCGCCATGTCGGTTGCGCGGGCCTTGGTCGCAGCTGAGGCGGAAGGCCAAAACGGCCATGGCTTCTCCCGCGTCAATGACTATGTGGCGCAAGTACGTTCTGGCAAAATCAATGCGCATGCGGAACCGAAAGTAATTCCAGACGCACCTAGCGCCATCCGTATCGATGCCGACTATGGATTTGCATACCCGGCTTTAGATATTGCCTTTGAGACAATAGTTCCTTTAGCGCGTTTTCAGGGTGTTGCTAGCGCTGCCGTTTTTCAGTCCCATCATTGCGGCGCGTTGTCGGTGCAGGTGGCCCGACTGGCCGAAGAGGGGCTTGTAGGCATGATGGTCGCCAACGCGCCGGCATCAATGGCGCCATGGGGTGGCAAAAAACCTATCTTTGGCACCAATCCAATTGCATTTTCGGCACCGCGTGAGAGTGGGTCGCCATTGGTCATTGACCTTTCACTGTCGAAGGTCGCGCGCGGCAAAGTTATGCACGCGCGCAAAACGGGTACAGAAATTCCGGATGGATGGGCGCTTGATCGGGAAGGGAACGCGACAACGGACCCGGTGGCAGCGCTTGACGGGACCATGTTGCCGATCGGCGAGGCCAAAGGCACAGCACTTGCGCTTATGGTGGAGATACTAGCTTCCGTCATGACGGGCGCGAACTTCAGCACAGACGCGGGTTCGTTCTTTACCGCTGATGGATCCAAACCGAATACAGGACAATTCCTGATTGCTTTTGATCCGCAAAACCGTGCCGAATTTATAGGGCGCATCGAACAATTATTGCAATCAATTGAGAAGATGGAGGGAGCGCGTTTGCCGGGAAGCCGTCGCGCGCAGTCGATTCAGCACTCCAAAACAAATGGCATCATGGTGCCCAAACTTTACCTGGATGCTGCCCGCGCTATGGCAGCGTGAATTTGCATAATGCAGGTTCAACTATCGTGAGGAACTTTCCACATGTACGATCATATCCTTATTCCCGTCGCCCTCGATCATGAGGCTTTGGTTGAAAAGAAGATTGAAACAGCACAACAACTCCTTTCCACAGACGGAAAGATTACCCTGCTGACGGTGTTGGAGAATGTGCCGGGGTTTGTTGCGGAGTTCGTTACCGTAAAATCGGAAAATCATATTTCCAACAAGGTGCGAGAGCGTTTGGAAGAAGTGGTCGGTGACAGATCAAACATGGCGGTTTCCGTCATAACCGGTAAGCCCGGTGTGGAGATTACCCGTTTTGCCAAAAGCGGTGACGTCGATCTTATTGTTGTTGGATCGCATCAACCTGGTATTGAGGATTATTTCCTTGGTTCCACGGCGGCGCGCGTTGCTCGCCGTTCACCATGTTCCGTGCTGATAGTACGTTAGGGGCGATGTAACAAAGTGGCCGACGTCTCCGACCACAACATTGAGCATAGGTATGCCCGTCTGCGTGAAAAAGCGCAGACGGTAGCGCCCGGTGTTGCGGTTGCAACAGTGATCGCGATTACGGCCCAGTTTATGATGGAACACTACGGCGCCCCGGCCATGCTGATGGCGCTGTTGCTGGGGATCGCGTTCCATTTCCTCGCCGAAGAGGGAAAGTGTGTTCCTGGCATAGAATTTAGTGCCAAACGCATTCTCCGTATCGGTGTCGCACTGCTGGGTGCGCGGGTGAGTGTTGAGCTCCTCGTGGGACTCGGTCCGCAACTGCTAATTTTGGTGCTCGCTGGTGTCGTTGCAACAATTTTGTTCGGCGTTCTGCTCGGGCGGTTTTTGGATCAGGATCGTCACTTTGCCCTGCTCACGGGCGGATCTGTTGCGATCTGCGGTGCTTCTGCCGCCATGGCGATTTCCGCCGTCTTGCCCAAAAACGAGCAATCGGAACGCAATCTCATTTTCACGGTTTTGGCGGTGACGGTAATGAGCACTGTCGCGATGATCGCGTATCCAATCCTAGCTGCAGTGTTGGATCTGGATTTCCGCGAAAGCGGTGTGTTCTTAGGCGGCACGATCCACGATGTCGCTCAAGTTGTCGGCGCTGGTTTCTCGGTATCAGAGGAAACGGGGGAAGCAGCCACTCTTGTAAAACTGATGCGCGTTACGATGTTGGCACCTGTAGTTTTGGTAATAGCGCTTTTGGTTCGCAAATCAGCGATGGAAGCCGAAGACGGCGCTAAGCGTCCACCTTTGATACCGCTCTTCGTGCTCGTTTTTCTGTTTTTCGCCGCTTTGAATTCGTTTCACCTGATGCCGCAAGTCGTCGTGGATACGATGAATTCAGTTTCCAGATGGGCACTTCTGATATCTATTGCAGCGGTCGGTATGAAAACGTCGATACGCCGGATGCTCGATGTGGGCGGGCCGGCAATATTGCTCATAACTGCTGAAACAGCCTTTATCGCCGTTTTCGTACTGGCTGGTGTTCTTTTGCTGTAAAGTGATTCACGCGGCCCGCGCTGCTGCCAATGCCTTCTCGAGATCAGCTTTCAGGTCTGGTACGTCCTCAAGGCCGATCTGCAATCTGATTACAGGGCCGCCATAGTCGCGCTTCGAGACAGTGCGGTCACCAAGTTGCGCGTTGACAGCTAAGCTCTCGAAACCGGCCCAGGAATATCCAAGTCCGAATATCTCAAGCGCATTGAGAAAAGCATCCGCTTGCGCAACGCCAGCCCCTTCCAAAACGAAAGAGAATATCCCGGTAGAGCCGCAAAAATCGCGTTTCCAAATCTCATGGCCAGGGTGGTCGGGTAAGGCAGGATGTAACACCCGTCCGACACCTTCTTGCGTCTGTAGCCATTGCGCAATTTCCAGCGCAGACCGCTGGTGCCGTTCCAACCTGATACCCATCGTACGCATGCCGCGAAGAACCTGATAGGCGTCATCGCCCTGCACGCATACACCGGTGTGTATCTGGCAATCTCGTAGTGTTTGCCAAGTCGCTTCAGTTGCGCTCACGGTTCCAAAAACCAGATCTGAATGGCCGGCGGGATACTTCGTTGATGCGTGGATAGACAGATCAACGCCATGGTCCAGCGGTTTGAAAAACAACGGCGTGGCGTATGTGTTGTCGATCATCGTGACAATGCCACGTGGCCTGGCGACCGCGGTCATTGCGCCAATATCGCTCATTTCAAAAGTATTGGATGCAGGCGACTCCATGAAAAGTACTTTGGTGTTTGACTTGAAGAGTTTTTCAATGTCTGCGCCCACCTCTGGAACATAATACTCCACTTCAATGCCGTACCGCACCATCATCCCATCAAGGAAGCGTCGGGTTGGAAAATAAACGGTATCGACGACCAAGACATGGTCGCCGGCCGATAAAAATGCCAACAGTGGTATTGTGATCGCCGCCAACCCAGACGGTACGCATATCGTGCTAAAAGATCCCTCAAGTGCATCGGTCGCCCGCGCTACGGCATCCGTGGTTGGCGTCCCGGCTGTCCCGTAGGTGTAAGGAACCTCACGGTCTCGCATGCTTTCAGCACTTGGATACAGCACAGTTGATGCATGAACGACCGGCGGATTGACAAAACCATGATAGTCCCGCGGGTTATAACCGTCATGGGCAAGCCTCGTGTTGATCCCTCGAGCGTCATCCCTGTCACTGTTCGTCATATCCGGCCTTTGATTCTCATTTTTGGGCAACGTTTAATGCCCATCGGCGCCGCGTAGCAAGTTATCGACTGCGACAATACGTTCGAAGCGCCGCAAAACTGCCGCAGGTTGCCTTTGCGTAAACTGTCTCAAATTGAGACCTCGAAAATTTTTGCCCAAAAAATCGGCATATTTGTGCCTAACTAACGGTACAGGTATTCCATTTTTCCTTGACCGCATCACAAAAGTATCATTCCTTTCTATTCGGGAGGGAGGTTGCCAATTTGTGCGATCCGTTTTGGGTTTCATGATTTGGCGTTCAAGCCCATTCAACTTGAGCAACCACGAGGTTCAATTCATATGACAAAAACGCTTCTCACAGGCATTCTCGGCGCAGCCGCTCTTGCCTTGACAGCATCGACAGCATCTGCTGCCACTCTTGATGACGTCAAAGCCAAGGGCTTTATTCAATGTGGCGTTAGCCAAGGCCTGCCTGGCTTCTCAAACCCAGATGCTGATGGCAACTGGTCCGGTATGGACGTTGATTTGTGTAAGGGCATCGCAGCCGCTGTCTTCGGCGATGCTGAAGCCGTAAAGTTTACGCCGCTGTCCGCTAAGGAGCGCTTCACAGCGCTGCAATCCGGCGAAATCGATATTCTGTCACGGAACACAACTTGGACAATGTCACGCGACACGCAGCTTGGTTTGAACTTTGCTGGCGTTAACTACTATGACGGTCAGGGTTTCATGATCCGCACCGACATGGACATCAACTCTGCACTTGAGCTGTCTGGCGCATCCATCTGCACCAACACAGGTACAACAACAGAGCTGAACGTGGCTGACTATTTCCGTGCCAACAACATGGAATATGAGCTGGTCGCATTTGAAAAAGCTGACGAAGTCGTTGCAGCCTACGACGCTGGCCGTTGTGACGTTTACACAACTGACCAATCAGGCCTTTATGCACAGCGTCTGAAGCTTACAGACCCTTCAGCACACAAGGTACTGCCAGAAATCATCTCCAAAGAGCCACTCGGCCCTGTTGTTCGCCAAGGCGACGACCAATTCTTCAACATCGTAAAGTGGGTGCACAACGCGACATTGAACGCTGAAGAGCTGGGTGTAACGGCTGCGAACGCAGAAGAGATGAAGGGTTCTGACAACCCATCCATCAAGCGCCTGCTCGGTACGGAAGGTGAGTTCGGCACAGCACTCGGCCTTGAAAACGATTGGGCTGCCAAAGTCATCATGGCTATCGGCAACTACGGCGAAATCTTCGACCGTAACGTGGGTCCAGAAACACCATTGGCGATTTCACGCGGCGTGAACGCACTTTGGTCAGAAGGTGGCCTGCAGTACGCACCACCAATTCGCTAAGGCGAATTTTTCCGAGCCCGGCGCAGCGCGCCGGGCTTTCTTTTTACGCCGTCGTCGAACAAGGCTTCATTCATAGCGCCTCTGGGCGACGGGCTAATATATATCGCGCACGATGCGGGGACTTTCGATGGCGGTTACAGATGCACCTCCCGGTGGGGTGAACACAGCCGGGGATGATGGGCCGCCTAAGGTGGCTCTGCTTAACAACCCAACTTTCCGTTCCATACTTTTTCAAATCTTATTGGCAGTCGTTGTTGTCTACCTGCTCTGGCAGGGGATCGGCAACATGCTCGCCAACATGGAACGCGCTGGCATTTCGACCGGTTTCGGTTTTCTAGACAACGCAGCTGGCTTTGCCATCTCGCAGTCACTCATTTCATATGAACAGGGCGCATCCACATATGGACGTGTCTATGTTGTCGGCCTCTTAAACACTTTGATCATCGCGGTCGTCGGGATATTCTTTGCCACGATCTTAGGATTTCTGATCGGTGTTGCGCGGCTTTCAAGCAACTGGGTGGTGAACCGCCTGGCAACGGGTTACGTGGAATTCTTCCGAAACATACCGCTGCTGCTTCATATCTTTATCTGGTATTTTGGCGTTCTGCGCCTTCTGCCACAAGCGCGCGATAGCTTTGATTTTGGCTTTCTTGGCCTGCTAAATAACCGCGGTTACTTTGCACCCAAACCTGTTTGGGGTGAGGGCGCCGTTTGGATATTCGTCGCACTGGTCATTGGCATCATCGCCGCGATTGTCATTTCCAATTGGGCTCACAAACGCCAGATGGCGACAGGTGAGCGGTTCCCCGCGTTCTGGACCGGGGTAGGTCTTATTGTGGGGCTGCCGTTCCTTGTGTTTCTGATCCTAGGACTGCCTCTGACTTGGGATATGCCTGTCGCTGGCGGTTTCCGGCCACGGGGCGGCATGACGATTATTCCCGAGTTCATTGCGTTGTTGGTTGCCTTGGTCACTTACACCGCAGCCTTTATTGCCGAGATTGTTCGCGCTGGAATTCTGGGGGTGAACCGTGGTCAGACGGAGGCCGCGCATGCACTCGGCCTGCGTCAGGGTCAAAACCTTAACTTGGTGGTTATTCCGCAAGCCCTGCGAATTATCATTCCGCCGTTGACATCCCAATATCTGAACTTGACGAAAAACTCGTCGCTTGCGGTTGCTATCGCATACCCGGATTTGGTGTCTGTTTTCCAAGGCACGACGCTGAACCAAACAGGTTTGGCCCCGCAGATTGTGGCGATCACCATGCTTACATATCTGACGATCTCACTTCTGACATCGGCATTTATGAACTGGTACAACGCCCGCGTCGCATTGGTGGAGAGATAAGATGAGTAGTTCTACCAATATGGCTCATGAAAAAGTCGGCCCGGGTACTGCATATGTGCGAACCCAGATGCTCGAGCAGGAGGCGGCACCCGCCGCCTCCACGGGGATTGTGGGCTGGATGCGTGAGAACCTGTTCTCCAGTATCCCCTATACGATCCTGACACTCTTCTGCCTTTATGTGCTTTGGGTGATCTTACCGCCGATGATCCAATTCCTGTTTGTAAACGCACAATATTCCGGTGTTGATCGGGCAGCTTGTGCGACACAGGTTCAGGGTGGAACGCAACCCGATGGATGGTTTGGTGCGTGTTGGGCATATGTCGGCGCTTACGCCAACCAATTTGTCTATGGCCGATATCCCGATGCAGAACAGTGGCGGGTAAATATTGCTGGCATCCTGTTCTTTGGCGGCTTGATCCCGCTGCTGATCCCAGATGCACCGTTTAAGCGCGAGAACCTGTTGTTCATGGTGCTGATCGCACCAGTGGCAATCTTGATTTTGCTGACGGGCGGCGCCTTCAGCGTGGGTGGGCTTTATATCCCGCTTGCCATTCTCACAGTGATTGCCCTGGCCATCGGGTACGGCTTTGCGGTCGGAACCCAATCGCCACCTGCACCGGCATTACGTACCATCGGTACGATCTTTGCCGGCCTCTTTATCCTGCTCTTTGTCTTGGGCTTGGATTTTGGCATGGCGCGCGTCGATACAGACGTATGGGGAGGGTTGCTGGTAACACTCGTGATCGCAGTGACCGGTATCGCAGCATCGCTACCAATCGGCATTTTGTTGGCGCTTGGCCGCCGATCCGACATGCCTATCGTAAAGTTCTTCTGCGTTATCTTCATCGAGTTCTGGCGCGGCGTACCTTTGATCACTGTTCTGTTCATGTCGTCAGTGATGTTGCCGCTCTTCCTGCCGGAAGGGGTTACATTTGATAAGCTCTTGCGGGCTTTGATCGGTGTGGCGTTGTTCTCTTCTGCATACATGGCGGAAGTCGTTCGCGGTGGTCTGCAAGCGCTGCCCAAAGGTCAGTATGAAGGCGCGATGGCGCTTGGATTGGGATGGGGGCAAATGACCCGCATGATCATCCTGCCTCAAGCACTCAAGCTCGTTATTCCGGGTATCGTGAACACCTTTATTGGCCTGTTTAAGGATACGACCTTGGTATTGATCATCGGCCTGTTCGATTTCTTGGGATCGATCCAGTCGTCCTTTACCGACCCGACATGGTCTTCACCTGTCCAGTCGCTGACGGGCTACTCCTTCGCCGCAATTATCTACTTTTTCTTTTGTTACGCCATGTCGCGCTACTCCATGTTTATGGAGCGCAGGCTCGACACCGGCCATAAATCCTAGGAGCTTTGAGCAAAAAAATGGCAAAGCAAGCAAGCACAACCGCAGTAAAAACAAAACGCCCGCCAAAGGTTGCCAAACCAAAAACGCCGGACGATCTAAAGCGTATTTCGGGCGTCGGCCCCAAACTGGAAGGGGTGCTCAACGGTTTGGGCATCTACCGCTTCTCGCAGGTGGCCAAATGGACCAAGCCGGAAATCGATTGGGTCGATGAGCATCTAAAATTCAAAGGCCGGATCGAACGCGACGACTGGGTCGGGCAGTGCCAAGCCTACGACAAAGACAAAGCGGAAGCTGTACCAGCGGCAAAACCAAAGGCAGCAGCCAAGCCAAAAGCTGCGGCGAAACCGGCAGCAAAGAAGCCGGCGCCTAAAGCTGCTCCAAAAGCTGCCGCGAAAGCAAAACCCGCGCCGGCAAAGAAAACCAGCGTACCCGCCACCGGTAAGGCTGCTGCCGCCGCAATGCCCGTGGCATCGGTTCCAGCCGGCGTGAACGGCGCTGAGGCTGATGTCGATCGTTCCAAAATGACCGTCTCGGATACGGACGTCGCCGTCGAGATCAACGACATGCACAAATGGTACGGCGACTTCCACGTGCTGCGCGACATTAATCTGAAGGTTATGCGCGGTGAACGAATTGTCATCGCGGGTCCATCAGGTTCAGGCAAATCGACCATGATCCGGTGTATCAACCGTCTGGAAGAGCACCAGAAAGGGCAAATTGTCGTCGATGGAATCGAATTGACAAACGATCTGAAAAAGATCGACGAGGTTCGCCGTGAAGTCGGCATGGTGTTCCAGCACTTCAACCTTTTCCCGCATCTGACGATCTTGGAAAACTGCACACTTGCACCAATTTGGGTTCGCAAAATGCCGAAGAAGGAAGCTGAAGAACGCGCTATGCACTTCCTGGAACGCGTCAAGATCCCAGAGCAGGCCAATAAATATCCAGGCCAGTTGTCTGGCGGTCAGCAGCAGCGTGTGGCTATTGCACGTTCGCTATGTATGAACCCACGCATCATGCTGTTTGATGAGCCCACATCAGCTCTCGACCCGGAAATGATCAAGGAAGTGCTCGACACCATGGTTGGCTTGGCTGAAGAAGGCATGACCATGTTGTGCGTGACGCACGAAATGGGTTTTGCCCGTCAGGTGGCAAACCGCGTGATCTTCATGGACCAAGGTCAGATTGTGGAGCAGAACGAACCAGATCAGTTCTTCGACAATCCACAGCACGAACGCACCAAACTATTCTTGAGCCAGATATTGCACTAAGCGACGTAGCTCGGCTTCTAATTAAACCGCCCGGTTTTCGGGCGGTTTTTTATGCCTGGTGCCGGTAAATCCAGTCTTGCTGCGCGAGCAAGCGCTGTGGGCCAAGGCCTTTCATCACCATGTTCCGCGCAAGCGCCATCGGACCTGAAAGGTGATAAATCCAGCGGTTGCGCATCGCGAGTGCAGCAATCGATTCCACTCTTTTTTTCCGTTGTTTTTCCCAAAGTTGTAAATTGGTGCTGAGGGCATCGCTTTTGCGGATGCACTTTGCCAAAGAAACCGCATCTTCAATCGCGCTCGCACCGCCTTGGGCTGCAAATGGCAGCATGGCGTGCGCGGCATCTCCAAGCAGCACCATTCTACCGCTGGTCCAGCGTGGCAGGGTTGGCACTTGATTGAGTGGCCATGCCAACCATTCGCCGCAATCCTTGATCTGTGCGACCTTGTTGTTCCATTTGGAAAAACCATCCTCTGGCTCGGTGCCTTGGGGAAGTATAGCAACCGCGTTCAACTCGGTACCTGACCCGATAGGGTAAGTGACAAGATGGGTGTTCTTGGCGATACAAAGTGTCGTTCTTTCACGCGCAAAAAAAGCGGGGCGCTCATCCATCGGAATCGTCGTTCGCCAGGCAACCAGACCGCTCGGTTGAGCCAGAACATCAAAATGCTGACGTCTGATAGCGGAATTAACGCCATCTGCCGCAATGAGCAGATCAAACGTGTCTGAGCCGACGCGGGCGTGTGAATTGTTGGTATGAACAACGCCGATTTGTGACCCAAGACAAATCTTCAAATTAGGTTCCTTCGCGCAGGCCTCAGCCAAAGTACGCTGCAGGTCCGCGCGGTGTATGACGTAGTAGGGCGCACCGTAGCGGCGTTCCGCTTCAGGGCCGAGCGGTATTGAGGCAATCAGAACGCTACTATGACCGGCATACATATCAATTGAGCGCGGTGCGCTGGCAACCGCATTGAGCGCAGAGGAAAGACCAAGTTCAAATAGCGGCTTTGTCGCATTGGGCGATAATTGGATCCCGGCCCCAACTTCTTCCAGCACCGGCGCGCGCTCATGCAGCGTCACCTTGTGGCCAGAACGAGAAAGGGCGAGGGCGCAGGTGAGGCCTGCGATACCACCCCCAACAATGCCGATACGCATGGAAAGACCCAATCAGGCGGCCTGATGAGCGTCAAAGAAACAGTTTGGTGGGATCGTCTCGTGCGGTGCAAGCGATGCATTATAGACATAAAGTGTAGAGCAATAAGGGCACACGATCTGATCGTCATCGCCCATATCCAAATAGACATGCGGGTGATCAAAAGGCGGAGTAGCGCCCACGCACATAAACTCCTTTACGCCGATCTCGATGCGCTCGTGACCTTCGTCGTTTTTGAAATGAGGGGTACCAGCATGTTGCGCCACAACGTGTCTCCGTCCGCATTGTTTCGTCAGACAGGTAGCCAAGTGCGCACAAAATATCTAGACCGTCTTTCGGCGTTGAGGCGTTTGATTTGGAAGAGATATGACCGAGTTTGTGCATGACGGGGTGAAGATCGCCTATCTGGACGAGGGGCCAGGCGATGGTGCTGTCGTTTTGTGCATTCATGGATTTGCTTCTAACAAGTCCGTGAATTGGGTCGGGCCGGGATGGGTCCAGACACTGGTCGATGCAGGTTTTAGGGTCATTGCCCATGATAACCGAGGCCACGGCGACAGTGACAAGCCACATAGCGCGGAAAACTATGCGCCGGAGGTCATGGCAGACGACGCAGCTGCCCTGTTGGGCCATTTAAGCGTGAACCGCGCCAATGTGATGGGCTACTCCATGGGCGCGCGTATCGCTGCTTTTATGGCATTCCGTCACCCGGAACTGATCGATAAACTCGTATTTGGTGGGCTTGGTATCGGTATGGTGGAGGGCGTCGGCGATTGGGATCCGATCGCCGACGCACTCCTTGCCGATTCGCTTGATGATGTGACCCACGAGCGTGGCCGCATGTTCCGTGCATTTGCAGATCAGACCGGTAGTGATCGTATGGCGTTAGCCGCGTGTATAAGTGCTTCGCGCACGCTTTTGACACCGGCGCAGATGGCGCAGATAGCAGCTGAAACCTTAATTGCAGTCGGAACCAAGGATGATATCGCCGGCGCTCCTCATTCTCTGGCAGCTATGATGCCCAACGCAACAGCGCTGGACATTGCAGGCCGTGACCACATGCTCGCGGTTGGTGATCGACAATTCAAAGCGGGCGTTTTGGCACTTTTTGCTAACGAGACTCCAATAGATGTGATCGTTTAAAGCCAAATTCGCCGTAAATTCATGTTTGATAAATATCCAAGTGCACTTACTTTATGAAGCCGGGGCAACCAGGAGGCGCTAAAATGCCGGAATCGACAGCTAGAAGTTCGCAGCTCGCTCAGTCAGACAAGGTTGATCCGATATGGGGAAACATATTGTCCGATGCACAACGCGCGTTGGAAATTGAGCCAGTACTCGGATCATTGCTGCACACGTGCGTAATCGCCCAAGACAGCCTGGAGGCGGCGGTGGCACACCGTGTGTCAGAACGTTTAGATCATGGCGACGTATCGGCTGATGCTATTCGCCAAGCCTTCGCGCAAATGATCGCTTCGGACGCATCATTTTCACGCGCTGTTCGCGTCGACTTACAAGCGGTGTTTGATCGCGATCCGGCATGTTCACGCTATCTGGAACCTCTTCTGTATTTTAAAGGTTTCCACGCGATCCAGTCTCACAGATTGGCGCATTGGCTCTATAAGCAGGGCCGCAAAGATTTTGCATTATATTTGCAAAGTCGCGCATCGATGGTTTTTCAAACCGATATCAATCCTGCCGCTCCATTTGGCGTTGGTATTTTCTTGGATCATGCCACGGGCTTTGTGGTCGGTGAGACGGCTTCGGTCGGCGATAATGTGTCAATTCTTCACGGTGTCACCCTCGGTGGAACCGGTAAAGAAGGGTCCGATCGCCATCCCAAAATTGGTGACGACGTTCTTATTGGTGCAGGCGCGAAGATACTTGGCAACATCAGGATCGGACACTGCAGTAAAGTCGCCGCAGGTTCTGTCGTGCTCAACGACGTACCACCTAAGAAAACCGTTGCAGGTGTACCTGCTAAGATAGTAGGCGAGGCAGGCTGCAGCCAACCGTCGCGCGCCATGAACCAGCTTTTATAAATTAGGGCCAATGTGCCTTGAGGGGAAAAAATGACAGCAGAAGAACTGTCCCAGCTGACAAAATATTTTCGCAAAACTTTTGGACACGACAGCCTCGCGGTTAAAGCGCGGCCGAAACTCGCCGATTCTGCCGAATTGTATCTTGGTGAAGAGTTCCTCGGGGTGCTCACGCGCATCGAAGATGAGGGCGAGGTATCTTACGATTTGTCGATGTCCATCCTGGATTTCGATTTAGAAGGCCTCTAGGCATCGCCTGCGATTAGGCGGCCAAGCACGACATCGAGCCAGTTTTGAAACCCGCGCCAATCATTTAGTTGGTGGCGCAAATACGTTTTGCGCGCCACCCCTGATACACCCACAAAGAGATCGAGCTCGCATGGATGCAGCAGCGTTTCGTGCGTGCCTGCCTTATGACACCGCGCAACAAATTGTGGATCACCACCGGGCACTGTCGATTTCGAATAAACTAGGGTCTCGTCCATAAACCCATATTGTGGGTCAAACCGTGCCTCAATAAGTCCGTTTTCAAACTCTGTCTCACTGCCTGGAACCAAGGCCCGTTGTAGCGCTGGCCCAAACCGGGACTGCATGTCGAGCAATGATTGGCGTTGGGAAATGCCAATAAGAACCGTTTTGACCTTGGTCGGATCGGTTGATGAAAATGCCGCTAACAGTTCGCCGCTATACCCGCGCGCTGAGGGCCAGTGAATTGCCAGATCAACACTGTGCGCAACACCTTCGGTACGCTGGTTTTTAAGACGGATCATATTTTCCGGAACAAAAAAGACGTCGTTGCCGATCACGATCTGCAACGGCGCGGGGCTACTAGTAAAACCCACCGAGCGGATCGGTCCATTCCCGAAATAAGCGACAGCCAACAGGCAGAGCGTGAGCACTGCGAGTGCTGCAAACAAAACCAAAGCCTTCCACGTGGCAGCGACAAAACCGCCATGGGCTTCTTCTGGGTTCGCCTGTTGGGCCGCGTGGGACATTAACCTTGTGACCAGCTTGTTTGTTCTGACAATTCAAAAAGGCACGTCATACGGTTAATGTTTCGTAAACAGGGTGGATCAAATGATGATGTCGCTAATTGTGTATCCGGTCACCGGCTTTGCGATCGCCTTTTGCGCATACTTTTTTCATGCTGCTTGGGCTGGTTGGCGTGTGGAATTCAATCCTTACTCAGTCCGCGCATACGGCGTTATTGGCTCCACGATGTGGTTCGCACTGACAGGTCCTGTAATCTCGGCTCGACTGGCGCACATAAAGATGTCTCAAGAAGACATCGCGAGCCTTTTCGGTGGCGTTGTGACCTTTGCAATTACACTGTTTTGGGCAACCATGATTGGCGTCTTGTTTCAAGAGTTAGCAAGGCCATTATTTGGTTAAAGCGGTTCAAGCCGGGAGAGGGACGAGCATGGCCTACAGCAGCCTGGACGGTATTTCGCCCACCATCTGCGACCACGGTCCAGCATTTGTCGCGCAAAACGCTGAGATAATCGGAAAAATAATCCTCAACGAGGATAGCAACATTTGGTACTACAGCGTTCTTCGCGGCGACAATGAACCCATCACAATCGGCCGCCGCACCAATATCCAGGAGCACTCGGTGCTCCATACTGATATGGGATATCCGTTGACTGTGGGCGATGATTGCACGATCGGTCACAGAGCCATTTTGCATGGCTGTACTATCGGCAATAACTCATTGATTGGCATGGGCGCTATCGTGCTCAATGGTGCCAAGATTGGTGCGAATTCACTCGTCGGAGCGGGCGCGCTTGTAACCGAGGGAAAAATATTTCCCGAAAACAGCTTGATAGTGGGTTCTCCCGCAAGGGTCGTGAAGACCTTGGATGAAAACGCTATCGATCAGATTAACGCGTCTGCAGCACATTACGTTCAGAACGCAAAACGTTTTGCTGCTGGCCTTAAAAGCCTCTGACACAGACATCCGTTGAAAAACGAGCCGACTTCCAAAGGAAGCCGGCTCTAACCCGGTCTGGGGATGGGTGGGTAGGGACTCGACCGGGTATTCTAACTCTACCTAACGCTCGCGATGTTAAGGCGATGGTCACTGATCGTGACCCAACGACCTGCGTGTTTCGATGATTGGCGCTTGAGGAATGTGTACGGCGTATCCTCCCAAGCTTTGATCTCGCTGGTCAGATTATCGAGAATAAAATCGCCGTGATCAGTCCGAACGGTCAGCACAGCGTGACCTTCGCCATTTCGTTGGCGCACAACGGTGATCAACAAATTTGCCTCAGAAAATCCGCGTTGGATCAGAAGGTGGCGCTTTAAAAGAACAAAGTCTTCGCAGTCGCCAACAGAGGTTGGATACGACCATAGCTCTTCACGACCCCAAATCTGCATATCCGTTTTTGGAATCACGGCGGAATTGATCTTATTGTTAATCGAAACCATCGTTTGCCAATCATCTCGGCTCAGATCGTGAGGACCCGCATAACGGATGGACCTACATTCCCGCGGTGCATTACGACAAAATTCATAGTGACCGACAGGCTGAGTTGTCCGGCCCGAGACCTCCATAAATGTTCTTGCGTCGGCATTATTCACCGAGAAAGAAACGACAGTCGCAGCAGCGACGAGGCCCAAAAGTGTATTGTGTAGTTTAATGGTGGTATCCGCCATGTCCCTATCTCCCATGCCAGCACACTGGCAGAGAGAAATTGACTTGACGTGCAGATTAGAAGCGCAATTTGAAACGCAATTTCAGATAGTTATCCGAAAATATAAATCAAATTTAGATAAAAATGTCCCGACCCTTTTGGGTGAGAGACGAGAAATGCGATCAATCTAGGAAGTTCGAAAGATTTTGCCGGTTTTGAATATGGGCAAATTCAATCGCGATACCCTCGTCGAAGTGGCGAACAACTTGGCCACGCATACTGCCAAGAGAAACCTGAGACTTCAGAGCAGGGCGGACCGCCAATCCAAGGGCGGCACCAGACAAAGACAAATCAATAATGCGGCAACGATATTGGCGCCCATCCTGTAAAGTTAGGATAGAACCAGGGTTGCGAGGCGTTATACGCTCATGCCGACGGTCTTCAGGCAGATCGAGCAAATCCTTGTTAGCCAGCCACGTAAGTTGAGCGGCAAGCTTTTCTCTTTTGCGCTGGGGCGTATTCAAATCCAAGGCAAAGCCAGAATCCCAAGCGCGGGTGCAGTTGCCTTCCACGCGACCCAGATGGTGCAGATAAGCGACAACGCGTTCGCCTTTGACCGGCTTGGCTGAAGAGGTAATTGTTGCTGTGGCAGGCGACATTTCAGTCACTGTACCGTCGTGCTCGGAGCGATCATCGAGCATGAAGCGTGTTGGAATGGAAACGCACACCCGTTGGTGCTGACGCCTTTCTCCACGGTAAGCAGGCTTTGCCGCATTCATAACCTTACCCCATCCATTACTGCCTCAGAATATAAAGGGTGAGAGTTAACAGTGCGTAAGGGGGCGAATTAAAGTTACGCGTTTTTAGAAGCTTCTAGGGGTCAACTCGACCACCGTTGATAACCGAAAATCCGCGCGCTCGTTCAACCGATGCGGACGCTTCGTGGCGCCCGCCGTCGAGTACGTGCCAAAAACGCGCCCGCCGATCTTGCTGCCTTTGCTCAGGAAGCATGACTGGCGGGCGATTTGAAAGGGAAACGAGCTCAGTATCGGGGTCGGCGTGCTTAAGTGTGACGAGGTCAATTTTTCCCAACGGGGCTGAACCCAACCAATACGGTTGTTCCAAAAACTGGATGGAACCCAAAATCCGCATCTGTTGGTCCCCAAGTGGCATGAGAAGCAGTTCCAAGCTTATATGTTTGTCGGCGCCTGCATCGGCAACCGCGTCGCCCACAACGATGTTGCCTCCGTTGAAAACAGTGTTTGCCGCTTTTGCCATGAGTATGCGATCGCGTGGCGTAAACAAGTCGATCAGTGTGGAACCGCGAAGTTCCCGTCCAAACGCATTGCATAATCTTGTGCCTGCGAGCCGAAATCCCGCATCGCCAGCGTCACCCTCGAGAATAAACGTGTTGCCCAAGATATTTGATATCGCTGCTGGCGATATGTCGGACCGATTGGGCGCGGCACGGTCTCCACGTTGCTGGGTCCAATAATGAAACAATTGTAGTGTTCCGCGATGATGCATTTGTGCCGTCTCCAAACAACTGTTCATTTTCGGAACAGTTGCGGCTCGAAATTTCCCGTCTTGGAGAAGCGTTGCATGCATCATGCCGGTTTTTCGGGGTTGAAAGTTAACAGCCGGCGGCGCTCAATTAACCTTAATGAAACCTGCGCCTTGAGTTTCAGCAGTTAATCAGCAATTAATATGGCAACGCGGGAGCACTCTTTCGTAGCACATGAAATTGGGGTGGGCAGGGACTCACCAGGCCATTGGCAAAGCGTCAATGGCCTTTTTTTTCGTCCGCATACTCGCTAGCTAACAATGCAGAAACAACGCTGCGGGAAAGCAAATTGTCCGACCTTGAAAACGATGACGCACAAAAAAACGTGCCATCTGAAGATCCTGAAAATAGTGGGTTTGAGCCGCCACTAAACATACCTGCGTCGGTTGTGCTTCTCGTGGGCGCATGTGTTGTAATCCATGTGGCACTTACTGAGTATGTCACCCAGCAGTTTTATGCGCGTGCAATCCTCAATTTCGCTTTTATCCCAATTCGGTTTGATGCCAGCGTAACAGGCCAATTTGACCTTGTGGCAATGATTACGCTGGTCAGCCACTCGTTTATCCATGGCAGCTGGACGCACTTAGCCTTCAACATGATTTGGCTCGTCGCGTTTGGGTCGCCATTGGCCTACCGGCTGGGCTTTATAAGAACGTTTGCATTTTGGGCGATCACGGCAACAGCGGCAGCGCTGTTCCATCTGGCACTTTATTGGGGCGATACGGTGCCGCTCATTGGTGCCTCGGGCGCCGTATCAGGGTTTCTTGGTGCTGCTGCGCGTTTTGGTTTTCGTCGCCCGCCCGTGGCACGCACAGGTTTTCTTGGCCCGTTACCACCGCCAATGTGGGCATTGCGCCAACGCGGCGTTCTATCCTTTCTCATCCTTTGGATGGTTTTGAACTTCGTTACGGGCATGGGCTGGCTTGGTGGACCGAACAATATTGCCTGGGAGGCCCACATCGGCGGTTTGGTCGTAGGCTTTGCTTTGATAGGGTTGGTGGATCGTCGTCAGACGCGATCAGATGAATTGGCTTGATACCCGGCCTTGCCATCACGAAGACTTGAACGCATTGTATGTCTTTCATGGTGAAAAAGGAGGAGCATCATGAACGTTTCAGCAATTTTGGCCGAAAAGGGCACATCAGTTTTCACGCTTAAGTCTCAGATCGGCATCATGGATGCGATCTCAGCATTACGTGAGAACAAAGTCGGCGCGCTTGTTGTTAGTGATGATGGCCAATCAATCGACGGTATTCTGTCTGAGCGCGATATTGTTCGCGGCGTCGCAGAGCGCGGCGCGGCATGCCTTGACGCAAAGGTCGCCGATCTCATGACAAGAGATGTTATTACCTGTTCAGAAGATGCGACGGTATCAGATTTGATGGAGCTGATGACGAAAGGTCGTTTCCGACACTTACCTGTTGTACGCGGCAATGCATTGGTGGGCATTGTCTCAATCGGCGATATCGTGAAACGGCGAATAGCCGACGTTGAGCGCGAAGCGGAGGAAATTCGCAGCTATATCGCAACCGCGTAAAACTATTTGCGGTAGACTTGCGCGGGATCAAATTGCGGCTGCATGCTCTCGTCTTTGGTGAGGGTAAATTCGCCTTCGGTGCCCTGGACCACCCGATAAAAGCAGCTGTAACGACCGGTGTGGCATGCCACGCCGGCTCCTTTTTGCCGAACACGCAGTTCGATAACATCTTGATCGCAGTCCGTTCTCAACTCCACGACTTCCTGCGTATTCCCGCTTTCCTCGCCCTTGTGCCAGAGCCGGTTTCGAGACCTGGACCAATAGTGAGCACTTCCTGTTGTCAGGGTTTTGCGCAAGGCTTCTTCGTTCATATGAGCAACCATTAGCAAAGTGCTTGTCTCATCATCCAGAACAACGGCTACAATGAGCCCATGCGCATCAAAGCGGGGCGCAAAAAGCGCACCCTCTTCAAGGTCGTGTTTGTGAATGCCGTCAGGCGAAGGGAATATTTTATCTGTCACCATGAGCCCCTTTAACAAAGGGCCGATGGTTTAAGCAATCAGCCGCGACCCTGAACCATGTCCATAAAGCGCTGTTTTTCCTCAGGCTTGTCAAACTCGCCCAAGAAGCGTGTGGTAATCGTTGTTGATCCTTGTTTTCGGATACCGCGCATGGCCATGCACATATGTTCCGCCTCGATCATAACCGCAATACCACGTGGGCGCAGGCTGTCATTGATAGAGGTGGCAATTTGCGCCGTCATCGTTTCCTGCGTTTGCAAGCGGTGAGCAAAAATATCTACTACCCGCGCAATTTTTGAAAGACCCAAAACCTTGTTGTCCGGTAGATACGCAACATGCGCCTTGCCGATGATCGGCACCATGTGATGCTCGCAATGCGAGTGAAAATGAATGTCCTTCACGAGCACCACATCATCATAGCCTGCGACTTCCTCAAAAGTGCGCCCCAGCGTATCGGCTGGATCGGTCAGGTAACCGGCAAACAGCTCTTCATACGCTTTGACCACACGCCGCGGCGTATCAATTAAACCCTCGCGGTTCACATCTTCACCAATCCAACGAAGCAGTACCGAGACAGCTTGTTCGGCCTCTTCACGTGTTGGTTTATTGGCTTCGTTTATCGCACCGGGGGAAGGGTTTGCGATGGCATCCATGCTGATTAACTCCGCTTCGATCATCAATTCGTGCGCTTGCCCACACTTTGTTCAGACCAAACCTCAGCTTGCGAAAATACCGCGGTTGAGCTGACGCTTGTACGTGTCGTCCGAAGCATCATATAGAGTTATAGTATAACTTGGCTAGTGTATCCGGGGACGCTTTTTTGAAATGATCAACGAAGTATACAATTCAAAGCTACTCGCGCTGGCAGGAAATATCACGCGCACTGGAAGACTTGATGGTCCCGATGCGTCGGCAAAGGCGCACTCAAAATTATGCGGCTCGGAGCTTACCGTCGATATTGTGATCGATGATAGGGGCTGCGTTAAGGACTATGCCCACATGGTAAAGGCTTGTGCGTTGGGGCAGGCTACCGCGTCCATCGTTGCCACCAATGTTATCGGCGCGTCTCGATCAGAAATTGAGCAAGCCCATAAACAGATGAAGGCGATGCTAAAAGAAGGTGCAGCGCCGCCTGATGGTCGGTTCAGCGATTTGAAATATTTGGAACCGGTCAAGGATTACCCGGCACGCCATGCATCAACCATGCTGGCCCTCGAAGCATTGATGGATGCCTACAGGCAACTCGACCAATTCGTTGCCGCTGAGTAAAATCCATGTGCCCGGCCCCAAAAACTCGAAACTGGAACGGACACTGGCCAAAAACGCCGGGGCGTTTGCTGGGAACATCGCTGATCCGCTTATACCAACTCACGCTTTCCGGTTTTGTTGGTAATCATTGCCGGCATATCCCCACATGTTCCGAATACGGTTATGAGGCGATCGCTCGCCATGGCTTGATAAAGGGAAGCTGGCTGACGGCCGGGCGGATATTTCGATGCCGCCCCGGTGGCACATCAGGCATCGACAACGTGCCTGAAAAATTTTGATATGAGAATCGACTATTGCATTGGGAGGCTCTTGGCCTAACACCCCAAAGAGCGCCCTTTTTTGGAAGACCTTTTATGGAAACTGACGTCCGCGAAAATAAGTCAAAGACCGATCAGTTGGGTGAAGCCTTCCTGGTCTACGATGACAACGGCGCCGTTCGCGCTGATTTTCTGGACCGCATTATTGTTTGCATAGCCGAAGCTGACGCCCGAAGCCTCGGAGAAACCGTACAGCGCCTGCACGAATCCGAATTGGGCGACTTGATCGAGGCGCTCGAGCCTGGCCAAAGACAGGAACTCGTCGCGCTACTGGGTGAAAATTTCGACTTTTCCGCCCTAACCGAGGTCGAAGACGGGATCCGGAACGACATTGTTTCGGCTTTGCCCAATGAACAGATTGCATTGGCGATCCGTGAATTGGATAGCGATGACGCCGTATACATTCTTGAGGATTTGGACGATGAGGATCAGGCGGAGATCCTTGCCAAAGTGCCGTTTACCGAGCGGATCAGGCTTCGCCGGTCGCTGGACTATCCTGATGAAAGCGCGGGGCGGCGCATGCAGGCCGATTTTGTGGCCGTTCCACCCTACTGGACGGTTGGCCAGACGATCGATTACTTGCGTGACAATGACGACCTGCCACAATCATTTGCCCAGATTTTCGTTATCGATCCAACGTTTCGTCTTGTTGGTGCCGTCGATTTGGATCGGATCCTGCGTACCGGACGCCCTGAACGCATTGAGGACATTAAGCGAGAGACCCGCCATGCGATTCCCGCCGAAATGGATCAAGAGGAAGCGGCTCAGCTTTTCGAGCGATACGATCTGCTTTCAGCCGCCGTTGTTGACGAAAATGAACGTCTGGTCGGTGTGCTGACCATTGATGACGTTGTCGACGTCATCCAAGAAGAAGCGGAAGAAGACTTTAAAAAGCTGGTCGGTGTCGGCACCGAGGAATTGTCAGACACGGTTGTTGCGACCACCAAGTCGCGCTTTGTCTGGTTATTGGTGAACCTCGCAACGGCGATCTTGGCGTCAGCAGTCATCGGCCTATTCGATGCTACAATTGATCAGATGGTTGCGCTGGCGATCCTGATGCCGATTGTGGCTTCCATGGGGGGCAATGCAGGCACGCAAACAATGACGGTTGCCGTACGGGCTTTGGCCACCAAAGATCTCGACATTTACAACTCGAGCCGCATCATCCGCCGTGAGGTGCTGGTCGGTTTCGCCAATGGAATCTTGTTTGCGATCCTGATCGGCATCGTGGCCACGATTTGGTTTGGATCGTGGGGCCTTGGCCTCGTTATTGCTGTCGCGATGATCATTAACATGGTCAGCGCTGCACTGGCGGGGATCGTGATTCCCCTTGTGCTTGATCGGCTGGGTGCCGATCCCGCAACGGCTTCCAGTGTTTTTGTGACCACGGTTACCGATGTTGTTGGTTTTTTTGCGTTTTTAGGGCTCGCTGGTTTGTGGTTTGGCATTTGAAAACCAAAGCATCACGCTAAAATAATTGACTTTTACGTAAGAGTTTTTCTATGACCTATGCCGTGGGGACGCATGCGGGTTGGAGACGATGAAAGATTTTTATACAATTACGGAGCTGACGCGCGAGTTTGACATCTCCACGCGAACACTGCGCTTTTACGAAGACGAGGGCCTTGTAAAGCCCGTAAGACGTGGTCGCACCCGGCTGTTTCGACCTTCCGATCGGGTCTTGATCAAGCAGATTTTACGAGGAAAACGCCTTGGTTTTTCCATCGCAGAAATCCGTGACATCATCGAAATGTACAAGTCGCCGCCGGGCGAATCAGGCCAATTGAACAAAATCATTGAAGGCGTAGAAAGCAAACGCGCCGAACTGCGCCAGAAGCGAAAAGACATCGAGGATACGTTAAGCGAGCTCGATCAGGTGGAAGATGCCTGCATGAACCGCCTGGCAGAGTTGCGCGTCACATCCTGATATTCAAAGCCAGCGACGCACCCGCGATTTATAGCTGAGATACTCATCACCGAACTGCGCTTCCAAATGCTTCTCTTCGCGTTTGATTGCTAATTCCTGGGTGGCGAGGCCTGCAAGCGGTGCCAGCAAGAACAACCATGCATTGCTCCAACGTAAAGCAAAGCCGATGATCAACAGCACGTTCGCCACGTAGATCGGGTTTCGACTTAAGCGAAAAATGCCAGACGCGACCAGATTGTCGCTCTTCTGGTTTGGCAGGATCGTGGTTCGACCACGCCACAACGTGTACATCGCTGCCACATCGATAAGCAGTGCCAGCGCAATCACCCCACCGCCGATCAGGCGAGTATTGCCCGGGAAAGCTATGCCGGTTGGATATGAATTTTGAAGCAAATATCCGCCGAAAAGCGCCAACACCAATATCATAGGCGGCCATGGCAGCCGGTTGGGGCGGTCTGAAAACGGCGCGCTGTCATTACTCATTACTTTCCCCAAAGTCTTGAAGTGCTTCTGCAATATCGGCCGTACATTGCCTCGTAATGTCAACAACGGCCGGATCATCCACAGCAATCGCGCCGGAAAGCAGGTCGGATTTAAGTTCCTGCTGCTGCAGCCGATAGTCGGTACAAGCGCAGTATGAGATACAGAACTCAGCCGAACTTGTGTCCAAACATGTCTGTTCGCAGGCATCTAAAAATGAGTCTGGCGGGAAAGCAAATTCATCAATGGTGGTGGGTGGATAGACCCAAGTAGCGGCAAAAACCAACCCGATGAGTATCGGTTGGTGAACCATATAGACCAACAGTGACCGACGCCCCATCCAGATAAGTACTTTGCTGGCACCACTGAAACTCCCGTTATTCCAGAGGTTTGCAGCGAACCTGATGAGTGGCGATTTCGCAAACGCCATTCCCAATAGAACGGCACCAAACCATGGAAAAATCGGGACGTAGTCATTTGAAGGGCGAACCATGGTGTTAAGACCGGTCCACAAAAGCCATGGTCGATCGAAAAAAGGTGACGGCAGGTAGACCCCAGCCAAAAAGGTCAATAACGCAAGAGGCACCAGTAAGCGCCAATCCAAGCGTATGAACGCCAAGCCGATAACGCTGGCAACGGTGATGTGATGCAGGATGCCGAAGTAGACAAAGCTATCTCGAACAGCGAGCCAAGTTGCCGCACTGATCAGGAGCGCGCACCCTGCGACAAGCAGAAGGCGCCGACCAAAGGACGGCCACCGTATTTGCCTGCCATGCGCGAGCACCAGGCTGATACCTACAAGAAAAAGGAACGAAGATGCGATTGTTCGCGCAAACCAACGCATGGGGCCTGTCGTCGCAACGCTGGTGTCGATATAGCCAAAAAAGGTCAGATCCCAGGTGAAATGGTAGACCGCCATGGCGACAAGAGCGACACCGCGGGCCCAGTCAATCGCCGAAATTCGTTTCGGAATGAGTTCGGCGCTACCCACTATTTCTTGCCGCCCATTCTAGCAAAGAACAACCCGCAGATCACGAGCGCTAAGGCGATGCCCGCTTGTGGGCTTGGCCTCTCTGCAAGCAGTAGCGCTCCAAGCAAGACGCCGAAAATTGGTATCATATTCACCGAAAGCGAAAAGGTTGAATAACCCACCGCGTTGATCAGGTGAAAACGCATCACGTAGGCGATGCCGGTTGGGATGAGCCCCAAATAGAGCAGGGCGGCCGCCGGTAGAGGTCCTGGTAGCGATGGCGGACCATCAACGATAAGTGCGATCGGCAACAGCACCGCGCTACCAATACTCAAGGCCAAAAATGCTAGGCGCACGGAGCCTATCGGGATTTTGCGGATCAGTGTTCCTGCTGTTACATAACAAAGCGCACCTCCCAAAGCGGCCAATTGTGCAAGCGTGTTGCGTCCACCCAACTGTTTCATGGCGTCACCGCCAACCAGTATCACCACGCCGCTGAACCCCAGCAAAACCGCCAGCAGCTTCCAGCGGTTTATCCGGTCATCGACGGTGAAGAAATGCCCCGCAAGTAGCGCCAAGATAGGGCCAACACCCATAAGAAGCGACGCAACCCCGGCATCGATTGTCAGCTCGGCCCAAGCGATCAAGAAAAACGGTATAACCACGTTGAGAAGCGACATGCAGATCACCAAGATCCAAACCCCCATGCTTTGAGGTAACTCGATGCCGGCCTTGAGGGCGAAGGGTAGAACCGCCAAACAACCAACAACGACACGAATGGCGGCCAACCAAAGTGGGCCTACAGCGGGTACCGCAACTTTAATGGCAACAAACGCCGACGCCCAAATCAGAGAGATCAGGACTAACATGCCGATATCAAAGCCGCTTGCTTGCCTGATTGTTGTTACAGTGGCGTTGTGGGAAGCCATTACTGCTCCTTAAGTCGTATCAGAAAGGTCAAGCACGGCATGACCCAATACGGCAAGTTCAAAGGCGCAAAGCATAAATTGTTAATAACCAAATAATCGAAGGATGATGCAAGCATTTGATATCAAATCACAAAAATTTCTCGATCCGTTTTATGATTAACTTTTAGTCAGCCATCTGGTTGTTCAGCCATTGCGAAACCGCTCCTGCGCAGCTATGCGCTTGCCGAAATCGGGTGGCGGAACGATATGTACGACGACACAACAAAGCCTTCGTGGGGCGTGACTTTTTGGGCGCTGGCAGGGTTTGCACTTCTTATCGCTATTGTTCTTTTGGTTGGCGGAGACAATGGCGACATTGCCGGTCAAAGCGTGACTACACTTTCCTGACGCGAAATGTCGGCATTAAAGTAATCTACGTCGCCGTCTCGGGAGCGCCGCAAGGCGGCAAGAGGCACCGTCTATTTAAACGGGTGCATCGGCATGTTCTCTTCGGTTTTCGAACTATTCAAACTTGGTATCGGGCCATCGTCATCGCACACGATGGGGCCAATGATTGCTGCTGGTCTTTTCCTTGATGAGCTTGCCGGAAACAAATGGCCGAGGCCGGTTGGAGCCAAAGTGGCGCGGCTGCGTGCGCACCTTTTCGGTTCCTTGGCCCTAACTGGTGTCGGACACGCAACAGACCGCGCCATTGCACTTGGTTTGGATGGGGCTCACCCCGCAAAGATCGATCCAGATGACATGTCACGACGTTTGGATCGAATTAGGGTCAACAAAACCACAGAACCGCCTGGGCACGAACCGTACTTTTTCGATTTTGCCGACGACATTGTCTTCCACAAAAAAGAAAGCCTGCCGCTTCACCCGAACGCCATGGCTTTTGAAGCTTTGGATAGTGACGATCGGGTTCTACTAAAGCGAACTTTTTATTCGGTTGGTGGCGGTTTCGTCCGTTCAGAAGAGGAAATGAAAGCGCAGCACAGCCAATCATTGGACGCCGACGCCAGAGCGGTGCCTTATCCATTCAAAAATGGTCAGCAAATGCTGGAAATGGCAAAGCAATCGTCCTTGTCTATCGCGGACATGAAGCGGCGCAACGAAAACCGGTTCCAAACTTCCGCCGAACTCGATGCGGGCCTCGACGAAATCTGGGCAACCATGGACGCTTGCATTGAACGCGGTATGGCCAGTGAGGGCGTTTTGCCGGGTGGCCTTAAAGTGCAACGCCGCGCGGCAGCGCTCGCGCAAAAACTCGGCGCGGAACGCGGTTTGAACACGCTCAACCCCGTTGAGGCCAATGAATGGCTTGCCGTCTATGCGATGGCCGTCAATGAAGAAAATGCCGCCGGAAGCCGGGTGGTCACGGCGCCAACAAATGGGGCTGCAGGTGTCGTGCCAGCCGTTATGAAATATGCGACAGTGTTTCTGGGTCGGACTGACAAGGACAGCGCGCGGGAGTATCTACTAACAGCTGCAGCAATTGGAGGCATCATCAAAAACAACGCCTCTATTTCAGGAGCTGAAGTTGGCTGCCAAGGTGAGGTTGGTAGTGCCGCGGCAATGGCAGCTGCCGGCCTGGCGGCAATCATGGGTGGAACGCCGGAACAAATAGAAAATGCGGCGGAAATAGCGCTAGAACACCACCTCGGCATGACATGTGATCCCATTGCGGGGCTTGTTCAAATACCTTGCATCGAACGAAATGGGGTCGCCGCGGTAAAAGCGGTTGTTGCGGCAACGCTTGCTGTACGTGAAACGGGCGATCATGTTGTTTCATTGGACGCTTGCGTTGAAACCATGCGCCAGACCGGCGCGGACATGAGCAGCAAATATAAGGAAACAAGCTTGGGCGGCCTCGCGGTCAATGTTCCAGATTGTTGAATCGCTTTGCTGAAGAGCAGTTTTGTGGATGGCAAATCTGCCCACTTGACGTTGACCAACGCAAAAGGCCAACCATGCCTCCATGATGCACTTGATAAAACTCTGCGTCGGCGCCGACAGCGTTGATGATTTGCGCGCTTGGATCGACTACCGGATCGCACAACGGCGTGCCAACAACCTGCCGGGCGAGCAATTCCATACCACCCGTATGTATCCAAAACAGGCAGAAGACATCATCGGAAAAGGCTCGTTGTATTGGGTCATAAAGGGTCGCGTACAATGTCGACAACCGGTCGTCGACATTAGGCCATTTGTCGATGATGAAGGCATTAAACGCTGCAATATAGTTTTAGAGCCGGTGACGATCTTGACGCGTCAAGTGCCCAAACGCCCGTTTCAGGGATGGCGGTATTTGAAACCACACGAAGCGCCCGCAGATATTTCGATTAACGCAGGTGACGGAACCGAAATGCCGGCCGACATGCGCGCTGAACTCACGGAACTAGGGTTACTGTAACAGTTCGTTTGCCAATAATTCTAACCAATCAGTCGCCTTGAAAACAATCTATCGTTCCAAGCAACGTCCTCATGCGTTATACGTGTTGGCAGGGTAGGTTTAGCGTACGATCGATGGTTCGTTTTCAGTCATTGCCGGGAGTAGGTGTTCGCGCGAGAAAGAACGATGCGTGTCACTTTATCGTATTCGGAAACGAGAAGGGCGGCTCCGGTAAATCCACGATGAGCATGCACGCCGCCATCGCATTGATGCATCTCGGTTTTCGCGTAGCGACCATTGATCTGGATGTCCGGCAGGCAACGATCACTTCTTACCAGTTGGCGCGGCGCAAATGGCAGTCCGGCCTGGAAAAGGCGTTACGCGCACCCGCTCACTACCATCTACCGCAGGTGCGCGAGTGGCTTGATGACCCACATGGGCCGAATGAAGCATGTCAACTTGCTGCGTTTGAAGCGTTGTATCACGAATTGGAGCCACGCTACGACTTTGTCGTCATCGACACTCCGGGTTCCTACACGGCCCTGTCCAAGCATGCACATATATTTGCAGATACACTTGTGACGCCGGTGAACGATAGCTTCATCGATTTTGACGTATTGGCGAAGATTGATCCCGATACGTTTCAGATTTTGGAACCTACGCACTATGCGCTCACCGTGCGCGAAGCGCGCCGTGAACGGCGTGCTAACGGCGAGGGCCTCATCGACTGGGTGGTTGTGCGAAACCGCCTATCAGCCATCACATCGCGCAATGAAAAACGCGTATTCAACTGTTTGCGCGATCTCGGCATGATGCTCGGCTACCGTTTGGCCGACGGAGTAGGTGAACGGGTTATCTTTCGTGAATATTTCCACAAAGGCCTAACAGCTCTCGATACCCAACCATATGGCCAGCATGGGGATGTATCGCTTTCCCACCAAGCTGCCCGCAAAGAAGTACGGCGTTTGGTGGAAATGCTTGGTCTGCCAATCAATGATCGGGGCCGCAGACGCCAAGAAACGCGGCGCCGTTGGCTAGGCAATACACGACCGAAAATCCAACTGCCCCCCGTCTTTGCGGAGTGAGTCGTCGCAGGCGCTTGCGATCGTAGATTTATCGCCCAAATGTGTAGGCATGGCTGATAAAAAACCACTGGTCCAGAAAACCGAGCAGGCACAACGTCTTGATCCCCAAAAATCAACGTCCGGCGATATCTCGGCGTTTTTATCTGCTGCTGAGCAAATCAGACCATCGACGGATGGCAAGGGGCGCGTCGTGCTGGCGCTCGACGCGACAATGAGCAGACAGCCAACATGGGACCTGGCGGTGGAGATACAGGGTAAGATGTTTGAAGCCGTTTCGACGGCAACACCGCTGCAGATGCAGCTGGTCTACTTCAGAGGCTTTGGTGAATGCCGCGCGTCAGATTGGGCCAGGGATGGTAAGACACTCGCCAATAGAATGAGCCGGATAAGTTGTCAGGCTGGACGGACGCAAATATCCAAAGTCCTTGGACACGCACGTAAAGCACACAGAGAAACGCCATTGAGCGCCGTCATTTATATTGGCGATGCGATGGAGGAAAACCCAGACAGCCTTGGACATCGTGCAGGCGAGTTGGGCATGTTGGGTGTGCCGGTGTTCGTGTTTCAAGAAGGGCAAGATCGCGCTGCGGAAATGACGTTTAGGGAAATTGCGCGGTTAACGAGAGGAGGGTGGTTCCGTTTCGACAGCAAATCGCCCGGTATTCTAAAAGACCTTCTTTCATCCATTGCCGTCTACGCCACCGGCGGTTTGCGCGCACTAACCGCGCGTGACAGTAAGAGCGACCGCATTCTCATTGAGCACTTAAAAGGCAACAAACAGTAATCAGGGGCTGATCATGAACTGGCTGATATTCTTGGTCGGACTGGCAAGTTTTTTAGGTCTGGGCGTCTGGTATTTTCTCACAACGTCTCCTGAGAAAATTGCGTCCAACTTAAGACTGATACTGCCCGCTGTTTTCGCAGTCTTCGGCATAGCGTTTATTGTTGCCGGCAGAATTGCCATTGGAGCCCCGCTGCTCGTCTTCGCCTACACTCTTTTTTCGCGCATGCGCGGCGTATCTTATAGCGGCGGCGGTCCCGCAAGACGATCCACTGTACGATCGGCGCTCCTGGAGATGGAGCTAGATCACACCACTGGAGAAATGAATGGCCTGATCCTTCAAGGCGACTTCGAGGGCAAAGATCTCGACAGTTTGACCGACGCCGAACTGATGGAGTTTGCCCAAGAGGCGTCTGGCGATTTGGAGAGCCTGCAACTCTTAGAGGCGTACCTTGATCGCCGCATGCCCACATGGCGCGATGACGCGAACACGGACACCGGATCGCGGCATGCTGCTCCGGCTCAGTCGGGCGCCATGACTGAGCAAGAGGCCTATGAGATCCTTGGCCTTGAGTTTTCGGCGAGTGTTGCTGATATCAGAAAGGCGCATCGCCGACTGATGCAAAGTGTTCACCCCGACGTTGGGGGTAGCGCGTTTCTCGCTCAGAGGATTAATGAAGCGAAGGACTTTCTTTTGACGTTGCATAAAAATCGTTCCTGATACGCAAAACTAGAAATTCAGGTTCAAATCCGGGGCCAAAACGCAGCTCCGAATGATTTTAATTCTCAAACGCCAAACAGGCGTAATTGTGTTTCTTAAGGCCCTCACAGGCCCCCCATGCCTCTGACTTTGAGTTAAAGCCTGAAAAACGGGCGCGATGATAATTGACGCCGTTCTTCTCGAAATTCTCAATAAACGGCTGCTTCGCGCCAAGAATTGGCTTTGCTTTCTGCTGAGCAGCATTCAAGTAAGCCATTGCTTCGGCTTGTGTTTCCAGTGACGCAATTTGGATGACCCAACCGCCGCGTGGTGTTGCAGATGCAGTTGTGATTTTATCCAGCCCAACGGAGGGACGAGACGGCGCGGGCGCGTAGGCGGTTGCTACCGCTATATCGGCAACTTGCCCCGTTGGACGTACGGTTTTGAATGGGTCAGGGAACCGGGATGGCGACATTCCGGCAACAGTTGGAACACTATGACGAAAGGATGTCGAACCGTTCTTGGCGATAAGGTTGCCCGAGCCTCGCCGAGAAGCTTTCGGCAAATATTCACGGATCAACTTTTCCATCTGTGCGTTGCGCGACGCACCTGTTCGGCCACCAAGAACAACCGCAACGATTGAGCGACCATTTGCCTGCACTGATGACACCAGATTGAAGCCGGATGCGCGTGTGTAACCGGTTTTAATCCCATCAACGCCCTTGATGCGGCCCAGAAGGCGGTTGTGGTTGCGGTACGTTGCGCCGCTAAACTGGAATGATCGGGTCGAAAAATACTTGTACTGAGAAGGGTGGTGCTCACGTAGAGCCAAGCCCAGGCGCGCCATGTCGCGCGCGGTTGTTACTTGCGCAGAATTGGGCAAGCCCGATGCGTTTTTGAAAACCGTCGACTTCATGCCAAGCTGCCGGGCTTTTGCTGTCATCATCCGAGCAAAGCCGCTTTCAGTGCCGCCAAGATGCTCTGCCACCGCTGCCGCAACATCATTGGCTGACTTGGTCACCAAGGCGTAGATAGCCTGTTCCGCGGTGAGCGAGCCGCCAGCACGGATCCCCAACTTCGAAGGGATCATGGAGGCTGCATGTGGCGAAACGCGAATTCGCGTGCTCCGGGACAGCTTACCTTGCTCCATCGCCTCAAACATCATGTAGACGGTCATCATCTTCGTCAGCGATGCCGGAAAGCGGATGTTGTCGCCGCGATAATTGTAAAGCGTTTTGCCAGTTCGAGCGTCGATGACGATGCCGGCATACTTGCTGTTAGCGTAAGCGGGGGAAGAAGCCGCCACTGCTGCGATGATAAGGGTAAAAAGAAGGGCTGTGGCGCGTAGCGTAGCGCCGCCGCGTAGGACAGGGGAGAAAGAGAAGGACACTTATAAACTCGCACTCAAACACAAACACGTGGTCGCCCACGTTGTGCAGATTACGCCCTCACCCTTACCAATCGGTTTATGGTTATCAAAACATTGGCGCCGTTAAGGCAATTTATTGAAAATTACGCTGGAATTTGTGCAATGCAAAAAATTTCTTGCATTTTTGTGCAGTGCACACTATACAAAGGGCACGCCTGTAGCGCAGGCATCAAATTGGTCCCGGCAAACAGAGAGATACCGCGATGATGAAAGCATTTGAAGACATGAGCAAGTCCAACAAGGAAATGATGGACAACGCTTTGAAATCCTACGCAGCTGTAACAAAATCCATGCAAGCAATTGCGACAGAATCAACAGACTACGCAAAAGGCGCATACGAATCAGGCGCTGCTGCGTTTGAAAAACTTGCCGCTTCCAAATCACTGGAAAAAGCAATGGAAGTTCAAACAGAGTATACAAAATCTGCTTACGAGACAGCTGTTGCTCAAGCGACAAAAATGGGTGAGCTATACACCGACCTCGCTAAAGAAGCTTACAAGCCGTTCGAATCAATCGTTCCAGCTTCTACAAAATAAGTCCTCCAAGACTTATCGGATTAAAGGCCCGTCTGCGATTTGCGCAGGCGGGTTTTTCGTTTTTATTGAGCAAGAAAGCACCCGCGTCGAATGTTCGCGCAACGCCGGGTCTTACAATTGCCGAAAGCCGACTTAAGTTAGCACCAAACGCAATGAAACTGACATGTCATTCAATTCCCATTTGATAAAAAGTGCACACGAAAAACACCGCAATAACGCGCGGCCGGAAGGACCATTTGCAAGCGATGATGATGAAAACAACAAGGATGCCGACAACGAAGTTGGCGTCGCAACGAAGACCAAACCCAAGCTAAAAAAACCCAGTCTTTACAGAGTATTGTTGCTGAATGACGACTACACTCCGATGGAGTTTGTCGTCCATGTTTTGGAGCGTTTTTTCCAAAAGAACCGCGATCAAGCCACCCAGATTATGTTGCATGTTCACAATCATGGCGTCGGCGAGTGCGGTGTTTTTACCTATGAAGTTGCCGAAACAAAAGTCACACAGGTCATGGACTTTGCTCGGCAAAACCAGCACCCTCTGCAGTGCGTGATGGAGAAAAAGTAATGCCGGCTTTCACCCAGTCGCTTGAAAAAGCACTTCACCAGGCCCTGACATTGGCCAATGAACGTGAGCACGAGTACGCAACGCTTGAGCATTTGCTGCTTGCGCTTCTTGATGACCCCGATGCATCGGCCGTGATGCATGCCTGTAACGTCGATTTGGATGCGCTAAAGAAGACCGTGTCAGATTACGTCGAAAATGAATTGGCAAATCTGGCAACAGGTTACGACGAAGACGCCAAACCCACAGCAGGTTTTCAGCGGGTCATTCAGCGCGCGGTGATCCATGTTCAGTCATCGGGCCGCGATGAAGTCACGGGCGCTAATGTTCTCGTTGCGATTTTCGCCGAGCGTGAGAGCCATGCGGCCTACTTCCTGCAAGAGCAGAATATGACACGCTATGATGCCGTGAACTATATTGCGCACGGCATTTCCAAGCGCCCTGGCGCGGGTGTTACGCGCACGCCGTCCGGTGCCGCTGAAGAAGGCGAAAATCAAGGGGCGGAGACGGACGAGCAGGGTGCAAAGAAGGGCGAAAGTGCACTGGCAGCCTATTGCGTTGATCTTAACGCGAAAGCTGAGGGCGGTAAGATTGACCCGTTGATTGGCCGTACCGACGAGGTGAACCGCACAATTCAGGTTCTGTGCCGTCGCTCGAAGAACAATCCACTCTACGTGGGCGACCCAGGTGTCGGCAAAACCGCCATCGCGGAGGGTTTGGCCAAGCGCATTGTTGAAGGCGATGTACCCGAAGTGCTCGAAGGTTCAACGATTTATGCGCTTGATATGGGCGCATTGATCGCGGGCACCCGTTATCGGGGAGACTTTGAAGAGCGTTTGAAACAGGTCGTCAAAGAACTTGAGGAAACTGAAGGCGCGGTGCTTTTCATCGATGAGATTCACACCGTAATCGGTGCCGGCGCTACCTCCGGCGGCGCCATGGATGCCTCAAACTTGCTGAAGCCAGCGCTGTCCAACGGTTCAATTCGCTGTATCGGATCAACGACGTACAAGGAATTCCGCCAGTTCTTTGAAAAAGACCGCGCGCTCGTGCGACGCTTCCAGAAGATCGACATCAATGAGCCGTCACTGGATGATGCCGTTGAGATCATGAAGGGTCTGAAGCCTTATTTCGAAGACTTCCACAAGGTGAAGTATTCAGACGATGCCATTAAATCGGCGGTCGAGCTTTCATCGCGTTACATCAACGATCGCAAGCTGCCCGATAAAGCCATCGATGTTGTGGACGAAACGGGTGCGCGACAAATGTTGGTACCGGCCGAAAAACGCAAGAAGACCATCAATGTGACAGACATTGAGGAAACCATTGCGACAATGGCGCGGATCCCACCCAAAACCGTCTCCAAAGATGATGAGATGGTGCTTGCCAACCTTGAAAAAGAACTCAAGCGCGTCGTCTATGGTCAGGACCTGGCGATTGAAGCCTTGTCATCGTCGATCAAATTGGCGCGCGCCGGTTTGCGCGAGCCTGACAAGCCGATCGGCGCTTATCTGTTCTCTGGACCCACCGGTGTCGGTAAAACTGAGGTGGCCAAGCAATTGGCAGCTTCAATGGGTGTCGAAATGTTGCGCTTTGACATGTCAGAGTACATGGAGCGCCACACGGTCTCGCGCCTGATCGGTGCGCCTCCTGGCTATGTTGGTTTCGACCAAGGTGGCTTGCTGACCGATGGTGTCGATCAACATCCGCATTGCGTGTTGTTGCTTGATGAAATCGAAAAAGCCCATCCAGACCTCTACAACATTTTGTTGCAGGTCATGGATCACGGCAAACTGACCGACCATAATGGTAAGCAGATCGACTTCCGCAATGTCGTTTTGATCATGACGACGAACGCAGGCGCATCCGACGCGCAAAAGAACGCGATCGGTTTCGGCAGCCAGAAGCGAGAAGGCGACGACATGGAGGCGATCAACCGCCTGTTTACGCCGGAGTTTCGCAACCGTCTGGATGCGATCATCCCGTTTGGTCCGCTTCCGGTACCTGTCATCCACAAAGTGGTGCAGAAATTTGTCATGCAACTTGAGACGCAGCTCACCGAGCGCGGGGTCACATTTGATCTGCACGATGATGCCATCGCTTGGTTGGCCGACAAAGGCTATGATGAGCGCATGGGAGCACGGCCATTGGCGCGGGTGATCCAAGAGCACATCAAGAAGCCGCTGGCTGACGAAGTACTGTTTGGCAAGCTGAAGAATGGTGGTACGGTCAAGGTTACGGTCGAGGCGGACGATTTGGGCGACAAGAAGCTCAAGCTGGATGCGGTCGCCGATGAGATCCCGGTCAAGCCTAAGAAGCCGGCAGCCCGCAAGTCGCCAGCTAAGCCAAAAGCGAAAACGGCAGCGGCCAAAGCGCCGGCGAAGTCAGCTAAAAAAGAGCCGCCCAAACCTGATGAAGGCGATGGGAAAAAACCGGGTCGTTCAACAGTCCCCCGAGTGCCACGCAAGTAGGTAAAATCTAAACTGTCATCAAATGCTCGGCGGGAAACTGCCGGGCATTTTGAGTTTTTTCAAAGTAAACTCGCCAAGTCGCGCTGCGCATGATAGCGCGCAAACATGACCATCGGCGCTCCTGAAATAGACCCGCAGCACGGTCGTGCACACTGGTTCTTTGCGGGCCAAAAATTGCTTTTTACGATACCCGCCATCGTGTTGATGACGGCATTCATCGGTTTTGCAGGGTTTGCTCGTGAGGTGGGTCTACCCGCGTGGCAAACGATGCTGATCACATTTATCGTTTGGGCCTTGCCGTCGAAATTTCTGCTGGTCGCCGCCATCCAATCGGGTTTTGGCCTCTTTGCTACTTTTTTGACAGTCACGCTTTCCGCGGCCCGATTGATGCCCATGGTCGGCGCGTTGGTTCCAGAAATGCGCGGCCCCAAAACCAAGACCATTACGCTATTATTTCTCTCCCACTTTGTTGCGATCACGGCGTGGGTCGTCTCAATGGAGCGATTGAGGGAAATCCCGCGCGAATTTCGGACCACTTTTTTTGCCGGTTTCGCCATCAGTCTTACCATGGTGTGTGCCATCATTGTCGGCTTGGTCTACATATTGGCGCCCAGTCTCCCCGACATCGTATTGGCAGCGTTGTTTTTTCTGACGCCAATATATTTTCTGTGTTCGCTTTGGGGATCCGCGCGTGAAAGGGCGGGAAACACTGCGATGGCGATCGGTCTCGTGCTCGGCCCAGTGATATATTTGGCTGTGCCGCAATATAGCATACTGATCACCGGCATAATCGCTGGCAGCCTTGCGTTCATTTATCATTTGATACGCAAGCGAGGCCTCACATGACATTCGACGCGTATGATAGCCTCGTTTGGCAGCTCGGTTTTATTTTGATTAGCGGATGGCTAGCGACTGACATTTGGCGTTGGGCAGGTGTCCTCCTCGGCAACCGCCTTAAAGACGATAGCGAAGCACTCGTGCTTGTCCGCTGTATGGCAACCGGTTTAGTGGCCGCTGTTATTGCCCAACTGATAGTTTTCCCATCGGGGGCTTTGGGACGTGAAACGGAAGCTTGGCTGCGGATTATGGCGGCATTGATCGGCTTTGCCGCCTATCTGGCCATTGGTAAAAAAGTCGGGGTGGGTGTCAGCGTTAGCCTGCTGGTCCTGTCGATGGGAATTTACTTTAACGTTTAACGCACCGACATTTCAGCCTTTATTTTATCACAGTGGGCCGCGAGTGCTGCCTGATCGGCCATCTGCCCCGTGTGTGGTTTTAACGGCTGGCCGTCATGGCGGGGGATCACATGAAAGTGCAGATGAAAAACTGATTGGCCACCGGCCGCTTCATTGAACTGTTGGATGGTGATGCCATCGGCATGAAACGCACGTTTTGATGCTTGGGCTACGAGCTGGGTGGTAGCAATGACCGCACCAAGCGCTATCGGATCGGCATCCAATAAGTTGCGGGAAGGCGCCTTGGGAATAACCAGCGTATGGCCATCTGCTTGCGGCATGACGTCCATTATAACCAAGACGTCATCATCTTCATAAACCCTATGCGAAGGGATCTCACCTCGTAGGATCTTGGCAAAGATATTGTCATCATCATAGGTCGTCATAGGATCAGCTTTCGGCAGGATTAGATGGGTCTTTTTTCTTGAACGGCGCAGCGCGCGTCAAGATCTTCCCAAATCGGGCAACATCATCGCGTTCGTGATCGAGATAGTCGGCAATAGCCCGGCGGAAACCTTCATGAGGTATGTAATGTGCTGAGTGGGTGGTGACCGGCAAGTAGCCCCGCGCCAATTTGTGCTCACCTTGTGCACCCGCTTCAACGACCTTCAGCCCGCGCTCGATCGCGAAATCAATGGCCTGATGGTAGCAAACCTCAAAATGCAAGAAGGGGTGATGTTCGACACATCCCCAGTGGCGACCGAAGATCGTTTCGGACCCGACAAAGTTGATGGCGCCGGCTATGTAGCGTCCATTGCGCTTTGCCATCACCAACAAGATGTCTTCAGCCATCCGTTCAGCGATCAATGAGAAGAATTGCCGTGTTAAGTACGGGCGGCCCCATTTGCGGTTTCCAGTATCAGTGTAGAACCCAAAAAATGTGTCGAGCACGTCTTCGGTGAGGTCACTACCTGTGAGCCACGCGATGTCGATGCCGTTTGCTTTTGCGCCCTCGCGTTCTTTCTTCAGGTTTTTGCGCTTACGAGATGAAAGCGTCTCCAGAAAGTCCGCATAGTTGCCATAGCCGACATTCTGAAAATGGAACTGCTGGTCGGTGCGGTGCAAGAAGCCGCATTTCTTCATGGCCTCCACATCCGATTGAGAGGCGAACGTCACGTGTGCAGAAGAGATGCCGAGTTTTTCTGACAGTTGCGCCATGGCCGAGGCGAGGGCAACGCGACCGGCCTCCGGATTGACATGCGGTGAGACCAGCAAGCGCGGCCCAGTCGCCGGTGTAAAGGGAACCGATGATTGCAATTTGGGATAGTACCGCCCACCGGCGCGTTCAAATGCATCCGCCCAGGCGTGGTCAAATACATATTCACCTTGGCTGTGAGATTTTAGATAGCCAAGGGCGCCGCCTAAGAGATCACCCTTCTCATTCTCCAAAATCAGGTGCTGGCCGTACCATCCCGTGTGCCGTGTCGCACTGCCGCTTTCTTCTAAAGCCGACAAAAATGCGTGTGACAAAAACGGATTATAGGCCTCAACGCTATTGGATTTGCTCGCACCCGCAAGCGTGTCCCATTTATCGTGCGCAACGTCTGCGAAACTATCGACGACGCGAACGTGAAAGGCCGCATCTGATGTCGCGGAGGAGGGACCGGTTGTCGGAGGTGAGCTCATAGGGGTCCAGATATTGCGACGCAGCAAGCATGCAAGACAAAGGCACTATTTTTCTTTTTCGGGATCAAAGCCTTCAAATGTCATCTGGTCGGCATGCGCAGCAGAATGCCGGGCTTGCTCGGTGTTGCGGACCGTCCAAGTAATGATTGGTTTTCCCAAGGAACGCATATCACTGACAAATGCATTCGGCAGTGCGTGTATATGATATGAGATGAAATCAATGCCATGATCTAGCGCCGCCCTGTGCTCATCCAAAGCCAAGGAGCCAATTCCTTCGGCAGTCAAACCGACAGGGCACGAAACCGACTGCTGACGAAGCTGGAAGATCAGATCATGCGAAAAAGACATTACTGATACGGGCCCCGAATATTCGCGAACACAACGTGCAACATCGCGCGCCAGCTGCTCGTTTCGAGCGCCGTTTTCCTTCAATTCTATAACGACCGGCACGCGATTATCGACGAACTTCAGGATCTCTTTCAGGGTTTCCGCCTTGTTCGCACTGGAGCCAATATTCGTACTAGCTAACGTTGCGGTGGTTTGATCCGCGACGGGACCGGATAGGGTCGTCAGCCGATCCAGCATTTCATCGTGAAATACAATTGCTTCACCATCCGCAGAGATTTGCACATCTAGCTCTATGCCAAAGCCGTGATCAATAGCGGCTTGGAACGCGCAACGCGTGTTTTCATAGATCGCGTTGTTTCCATCGTGAAGGCCCCGATGCGCAATCGGGTTTTTGATGAGATCGGCGAGCGCTGACTGCATTACTTGGAAACGAGCATCGCTTCGATTTCGACGGGCGCTTGCATGGGAAGCGACGGCACGCCGACGGCCGATCGCGCATGGCGACCGGCGTCACCGAAGACATCTACCAAAAAGTCAGACGCACCATTGGCAACAAGATGCTGTTCGGAGAATGAAGGCGTGCTGGCAACAAATACTGTAATCTTCAGCATTTCACTGATTTGATCGAGACTGCCAAGCGCGGCCTTTGCTTGCACCAACACATTGATAATGCACCATTTGGCCGCCTCTTGCGCGCTCTGCACATCAACACTGTCTCCCACAATGCCGGTTGATATCAGCGCACCATCCTTCAGCGGTAATTGCCCCGATGTGATCAACAAATCGCCAAACCGTTTGGCGGGAATATAGTTGGCAAGTGGTGCAGTAGCCTGAGGCAATTCTATTCCCATATCAGAAAGGCGCTGTTCTACCGTACCAGTCATGTGAAAATTCCTTGATCTCGAATTGTTTACGAAGATTGCGGACAATGCCTCGCTTCTGCCATCTATAAACCTATATTTGACATTTGAAATGAGTGTGAAGCCAATATGTCCTTGAAGCCTTTTACATTGCTTTTGATCGCCGGTTCCGTAGTCGCTGGGCCCGCGTTTGCAACGCCCCTGCAACCGCATCGCGCGGTCTATGATGTGGATCTTGCAGACGCTAGCGACCGAAGCGGTATTTCGGCCATGCGAGGCCGGATGGTTTATGAGTTTCGCGGTGCGGAATGCGAGGGCTACACAACAAACTTTCGTTTTTTGACGCAGATCGGCACAAGCGGCGACCTTCGCGTTACCGATCAGCAGACGACGACATACGAATCGGCCGATGGCAGCCTATTTCGTTTCGTCACCAAAACATTTGTTGACGAGATCCAGGATCGTTCAGTTGAAGGTACGGCAACAATCGAGAACGGAAATTTGACGGTTGACCTGGCAGGCCCCGATGGCGGCACGATCGATTTGGAACCTGCTCTGTTCCCAACGGCCCATATGTTGAACGTGCTGGAACGCGCGGAAAACGGCGAACGGTTCTTCGAGCAGCCCATGTTTGATGGATCAGAAGAGGGCGACAGCGTTATGACGACATCAGTCGTCGTCGGTCCTGAAAAGCAAGCGGCCGACGATGATCAGGAAGCCTCGGTTGATCCGATCTTTTCTACGAACAAATACCGCAACATCTCAATTGCCTATTACGACACCATCGGAGACACGGGTGAGGGTACCCCTGACTACCGTATCGCGTTCAAAATGCTGGCGAATGGGATTTCGCGCGATCTTGTGATGGACTATGGCGATTTTGAGCTAAAAGGCGTCCTGACCGATTTGGAACTTCTGCCAGAATCCGACTGCTAATATCAATAGACTTGCATTCGCACCACAAGAGCGCTAAGCGCGCTTCATTCCACACACGGGGATAGGCTTTGTCCGGGAGAAATCCGGCGACGCCACCGGTTGCAGCTCGCTGCTATTGCCCCGTGGAGGTTAAACCGGAAAGGAAAACAGATGGCGCTGCCAGATTTCAGCATGCGTCAGCTCTTGGAAGCTGGCGTTCACTTTGGTCACCAAACACACCGTTGGAACCCAAAGATGTCTAAGTACATCTTCGGTGACCGTAACAATATTCACATCCTCGATCTTTCACAGACTGTCCCCCTCCTGGAGCAGGCACTTAAAAAGGTGTCCGACACAGTTGCAGGCGGTGGCCGCGTCTTGTTTGTAGGCACAAAGCGCCAAGCATCTGAGATCGTTGCGGATTCGGCTTCTCAGTCGGCTCAATACTATGTCAACGCTCGCTGGCTCGGCGGCATGCTGACGAATTGGAAGACAATTTCCAACTCGATCGCCCGCCTGCGCAAACTCGAAGAGTTGATGGCGGGAGAGGCTCAAGGCTTTACAAAGAAAGAACGTCTGAACCTTGAGCGCGAGATGGAAAAACTGACCCGCGCATTGGGCGGCATCAAGGATATGGGCGGTATCCCTGACTTGATGTTTGTCATCGACACAAACAAGGAAGCAATTGCGATCCAAGAAGCCCATCGTTTGGGCATCCCGGTTGTTGCCATCGTCGATTCCAACTGTGACCCTGACGTGGTCGATTTCCCGATCCCAGGCAATGATGATGCCGCGCGCGCTATTTCGCTTTATTGCGATCTGATCGGTAAGGCATGTATCGATGGCATTGCGCGTCAACAGGGCGCTTCTGGTGTCGACATCGGTGCAATGGAAGAAGCACCGATCGAAGAAGCGTTGATGGAAGAAGCACCAACTGCTGAACCTGCTGCGGAAGCCACCGAGGCGGCACAGTAAGCAATGTGTAGGTGCGTAACCTGAGTGCGCACCTTCATTTTACCGTCACAGGGTGAACGTAAGCACCCGAAAACCGATTCTCCCATTTGTCCGAGAACCATCTGGTTGATCGGCAAAATCTAGAACAAAAAAGAGGCACAAGATGAGCATTTCCGCTGCACTCGTGAAGCAACTGCGCGAGGCGACCGGCGCAGGTATGATGGATTGCAAAAAGGCACTCCAAGAAACCAATGGCGACCTGGAAGCTGCGATCGATTGGTTGCGATCAAAAGGCATCGCAAAAGCTGAGAAGAAATCCGGCCGCACAGCCGCCGAGGGGCTTGTTGGCGTTAAAGGTGCTGGCAATGAGGCTGTTGTCGTTGAAATCAACTCCGAGACAGACTTCGTTGCGCGCAACGATGCCTTCCAGGATCTGGTGGGCAACGTTGCTGCTGTTGCGCTTTCAACCGATGGTACAGCTGATGCTGTTGCTGCAGCTGTCTATGCTGATAGCGGCAAAACAGTCGATGAGGCGATTAAGGATGCTGTCGCCACGATCGGCGAGAACATGAACCTTCGTCGTTCAGAAAAACTGGCTGTTAGCGCCGGTTCAGTTGCCAGCTACGTGCACAACGCGGCCGCAACCGACATGGGCAAACTTGGCGTATTGGTCGGCATTGAAACTGAAGGTGAGGCTGGCGCAGCGGCTGCCATCGGTCGTCAAATCGCTATGCATGTGGCGGCAACCAATCCGATGTCTGTCGATGTCAGCGATTTGGATCCCGCAGCCGTCGAGCGTGAAAAAGCAATTTTCACCGAACAAGCACGCGAGTCTGGCAAGCCGGATAACATCATCGAAAAAATGATCGAAGGCCGCCTTCGTAAATTCTACGAGGAAGTGTGCTTGGTGAAGCAGTCATTCGTCATCAACCCTGACATGACTGTCGAGCAAGCGCTTAAAGAGGCGGAAAAGGAAATCGGCGCACCAGCCAAGATCACTTCCTTTGTTCGCTTCGCACTCGGCGAAGGCGTTGAAAAAGAAGAAGAAGACTTTGCTGCTGAGGTTGCAGCTGCAGCGAAGGGCTAATTTGCCCAAATTGCGTTAACAACTTTTTTCTCACAAGGGCATCGCGTGACATCGCGGTGCCCTTGTTGTATCGGCTGTCAAACACAACAAGATCTGCAGATTCTCATGCCCGAAGCCGTCAAATACAAGCGCGTTTTGCTCAAAGTATCAGGCGAGGCGCTTATGGGCGCTCAAGGATTTGGAATAGATGTTGAAGTTGCAGACAGGATTGCCGCCGACATCAAGGCGGCAGTCGATATGGGTGTCCAGGTTGCCATTGTTATTGGTGGCGGCAACATCTTTCGGGGCGTTGCGGTTGCGTCGCGGGGCGGAGATCGCGTGACAGGCGACCACATGGGTATGCTGGCAACGGTAATCAATTCGTTGGCTCTTCGTACGTCACTTGTCAAACAAGGTCTCGATGCAGTTGTCCTCTCGGCCATTGCAATGCCTCAATTGTGTGAGAGCTTTTCCCAACGAAAAGCAACGTGGAGCATTGCACAGGGGCGGGTGGTTATTTTTGCTGGGGGAACTGGCAATCCCTATTTTACAACAGATAGCGCGGCTGCGCTTCGCGCTGCGGAAATTAACGCGGATGTGTTGATGAAGGGAACGCAAGTGGACGGCATCTACGACGCGGACCCAAAAACCCATAAAGACGCTAAACGCTTCGACAAGATGACCCACAATGACGTCTTATCGCGTGGCCTCGAAGTGATGGATGTTGCAGCGGTGGCCCTAACGCGCGAAAATAAGATTCCGATCGTCGTGTTTTCAATCCATAATGAAGGTGGATTCGTGGATGTGCTGCGCGGGCAAGGTCGCTGCACAATTGTAACCGATGAATAGGTTTGTCGCCTCCTGCGCTACAAAAGGTAAGTAATATGAGCACAGAATTTGACATGGCAGATATCGAGCGCCGTATGGAAGGCGCCATAACTGCATTCTCTTCAGATCTTGGTGGTCTTCGAACGGGCAGGGCGTCCGCCAATCTCCTTGATCCCATTACTGTAGAAGCCTACGGTAGCCCGACCCCGATCAACCAAGTTGCCAACGTGACTGTGCCGGAACCTCGAATGTTGGCCGTCAATGTGTGGGACAAAAGTATGGTTGGCGCTGTCGAAAAAGCGATCCGTGAGTCGTCCCTTGGCCTCAATCCGATGACTGATGGATCGACCGTCCGCGTGCCGTTACCCGAGTTGAACGAAGAGCGGCGCAAAGAGCTGGTCAAAGTTGCGCACCAATATGCCGAAAATGCGCGCATTGCGGTAAGGCACGTACGCAGAGATGCCATGGACACCCTCAAGAAGCTTGAAAAAGATGGCGACCTTGGGCAGGACGAAAGCCGAGGCAAAGCAGATAGCGTTCAAAAAGCGACGGATTCATTCATCGAACGCATCGATGGTTTGCTTGGGAAAAAAGAAGAAGAAATATTGCAAGTTTAAAGGCTTGCCGACAGAACCGCGGATAGCCAATTGCTGAATCCTGACCCACTTTCAAATGTTGATGCGCCCGGGCACGTTGCCATAATCATGGACGGCAATGGCCGTTGGGCAAAAGCGCGCGGTATGCCGCGGACACTTGGGCACAAAGCGGGTGTTGAAGCGGTAAGAAGAACCGTTAAAGCTGCACCAAATTTCGGCATCAACTATCTAACACTGTACGCTTTTTCATCGGAAAATTGGTCGCGCCCACCCGCGGAAGTGCGGGACTTGTTGGGCTTGTTGCGCCTTTATATCAGGCGTGATTTGGCTGATTTGGTTGCCAATGGTGTTCGCGTACGGGTCATTGGCGATCGAACAAATTTGACGCCTGACATCGTTTCACTCATCGAAACTGCAGAGTCGCGAACCCGTGCGAATACGAAGCTAAACTTGAACATCGCGTTCAACTATGGGGGACGCGATGAACTGGCTCGGGCAGTGGATGCATTGCTTAAAGAGCGCCTCAATGAAGCCGATGGTGGCCAAAAGGCCGCAATAACCCAAGCCGATATCCATCGACATTTGGATACCTCGGCAATCCCAGATCCAGACTTGATTATCCGAACGTCCGGAGAGCAGCGTCTGTCAAATTTCCTTTTGTGGCAGGCGGCATACTCGGAGTTTGTGTTTTGCGACTGCCTTTGGCCCGACTTTGACGCTCAGGAATTGGGCGCATGTTTATTGGAATATGCTCAGCGTGACCGTCGCTTTGGCGGCGTGGATCCGGTTCCAGCCAGCGAAGCAGCTCAATGAGCGAATTACCCAAGCGCGTGGCGTCTGCTGTCGTGCTAGGCTTACTGTTTTTTGCAGCGGCTTGGCTCGGCGGCGCCGCATTTCTGATCATCTTGTGCGCTGCAAGTTGTGTGATTTGGTTTGAATGGAGCGGAATTAGAATACCCGATCTCGATGATCGCCTTTTGCTTTTGGGTGTGTGCGTTCTCTTGGGGGTAGCATTGGTTTTGTGGTTGGCACCGCATTGGCTCGCTTGGTTGGCAACCATAGGCTTGCTACTTACTTTTTCCGTTACCGCGATGAAATTGGAGCAATTACAAGCGGTTAAGGGCCTTCTTTACGCGGCGACATTGCTCGTGTCGTTGGGGCATTTGCGCGGCGATGGCGACCACGCAGCAGGATTTGTCGCTATTTGTTTCCTATGCGCCGTCGTGTTTTCTACTGATATTGGGGCGTATTTCGTTGGGCGCTGGATCGGGGGGCCGAAACTGTCACCCGGCATATCACCAAACAAAACCATTTCCGGCGCCTTGGGCGGACTAATCGCGGCGGTAATTTTCGCATCATTGACTTACGCCGCCTTTGGTCGTTCGCCGGTATGGGTGGCCGCTTTACTAGCGATTCCGCTGTCAGTGGCCTCTCAATTTGGTGATTTATATGAATCGTGGATGAAGCGTGGTGCCGGTGTAAAGGACTCTGGAAAACTTATTCCCGGTCATGGGGGTGTGATGGATCGGGTTGATGGTCTTCTTTTCGCCGCGTTTGGCTTGTGGTTTTCCGGCGTAGTAGCCGGTCACTGGAGAGAGCCGGCAAATGTGTTTTTCAATGTTGGATAATTAACACCGCGCAATATATTAGAGCCGGTTATTCGTTGCAGGTTTGTTTATGGATATTTTAAGTCTGTTTTCAACGCAGGGCTTTCTCCTTGGTGTGATTGTACCCTTTCTGATCGTTCTATCGATCGTCGTATTTGTACATGAAATGGGGCATTATCTGGTCGGTCGTTGGTGCGGCATCGGCGCCAAAGCGTTTTCAGTCGGCTTCGGGCCAGAGATTGTTGGCTTCACCGATAGTTCGGGCACCAGATGGAAGTTGTCAGCAATCCCGCTTGGCGGCTATGTCCGCTTCGTTGGTGATATGAATGCTGCATCCACCAAAGCGGAAATGGATGAAGGCCTCACTGAAGCGGAACGGGCAAAAGCGTTTCATAACAAAAGCTTATGGAAGCGCGCGGCAACCGTCGTTGCGGGCCCTGCAGCCAATCTAGTGTTGGCAATCGCAATTTTCACCTTGATATTTTCGGTTTGGGGTCGCTCGATTGCAGACCCGGTTGTGAGTACCGTCAATGATGATAGCGCAGCGCAGGCGGCCGGGATACAGCCCGGCGATATATTTGTTTCCTTGGACGAAATGCCTGTCGAAACATTTGCCGATGTTCAACGCTATGTTACCCCTAGGGCCGACATCCCCATTAATATGGTTTTAAATCGTGATGACGTGCGCATTGAAATTGTCGTCACGCCTGAAAGACTGGAGATTGAAGACCGATTTGGCAACAAGATGGAGCAAGGCGTGATTGGGGTGCTGGCAGCCCGTGAAGATGCAAGCTTCCGGACGCAAGACTTCGCGGTTCATGAGGCTTTTATCGAGGCTTTCAGAGAAACCGGTTACATTATTTCCCGCACGGGTGGCTACATTGGTGGCGTAATTGTTGGTCGAGAGCGCCCCGACCAGATTGGTGGGCCGATCCGTGTTGCTCAAATATCGGGGCAGGTCGCCACCCTTGGTTGGATTGCATTGATAAATCTTGTGGCGGTCCTTTCAATCTCCATCGGACTGTTGAACCTCTTACCTGTCCCAGTATTGGACGGTGGACACCTCATGTTCTACGCCGCAGAAGCGGTACGTGGTCGTCCGCTTTCGGAAAATGCGCAGGAATATGCCTATAGGATCGGATTTTCGCTGATTCTGGGTTTGATGGTCTTTGCGACCTGGAACGACATCTCGCTCTTGTTCTCGTCGGACTAGTTGCGAAGTTTAGAATTGGTTCACCATGAATAGACACATCCAGTTGCGAAATCGCCACGAAGACCAAGAAAGTAAACGGTTTTTAACCCCAACGCTTGCGTGTAGGATCAAAGACTGCAATAGGGATTGTGAGAGTCGGACTGGTGCTTTTGGGCCGGTGGGTTTCAGTGGGGAAGTATCCGCATGATGGCGGCAAAAACAATTATAAGAGCGCTTTCATTCACTGCGCTAACAGCTCTGCCCGCGGCGACTGTCGGCGGGATGGTGCTGGTTTCCACCGTGACTGTTGCAGAAGCAGCGGTCGTTACGAGCATTGTAGTTCGCGGAAACCAACGCGTTGGCAACCAAACAATTGCTGATTTTGTCGGTTTTCGGAGCGGCGCAAACTTTACGCCATCGGTGGTGGATGACGCTGTAAAAGCGCTATTCCGCACAGGCTTGTTCTCGGACGCATCGGTTCGCGTATCTGGCGGTACGTTGATCGTCGAAGTTTCCGAATTCGGGTTGGTCAATCAGGTTCTTTTCCAGGGCAACCGCCGACTGAAAGACGACCGTCTGGCGCAAGTGGTGCGTCTGGCTCCGCGTGAACGCTTTGAGCAGGCGACGCTCGATGACGACGTTATTGCTATCCAAGACGCTTACAGCCGTACCGGTCGTGCTGATGTGCTGGTCAACGCTAGTGTTGTTGATCTGGGCGAGAACCGCGTGAATGTTGTTTTCAACATTGAAGAGGGCGGTCGGACCAAGATTGCTCAGATCAATTTCCTGGGCAACAATGCTTTCAGCGATCGACGTCTGCAGGGCGTGTTGTCGATCAAACGATCAAACCTATTGTCCTGGATTTCAAGGAACGATGTGTTTGATGATCAGCGCTTGGCTGCTGACATGGAGCAGCTGCGCCGGTTTTATTTCAATCGCGGCTATGCGGACTTCCGCGTCATCTCATCAGAGGGCGGCGTAGACCCTGACACCGGAGCTGTCGTCATCAATATCGAGGTTGATGAAGGCGAAAAGTACACGTTCGGTACTGTTGAAATAGACAGCACAGTCACTGGATTTGATCAGGGGCAGCTTGCATCTGCCATAAGAACACGCACGGGGAACATTTACAGCGCAGAGCAGGTCGAAGACAGTCTGATTGCGATGTCTGAACGGCTTTCTGGAAACGGTTTCCCGTTTGCGGAAGTAACGCCTGTCGGCAACCGGAATTTTGAGACCCGCACAATTGACGTGACCTACGTGGTCGATCAAGGTCAGCGTGCATTTATCGAACGCATTGAGATTACCGGCAATACACAAACGCGGGACTATGTTATCCGCCGCGAGTTCGACGTCGCCGAGGGCGACGCGTTCAATCAATTCCTGGTTCGCCGCGCACAACGCCGATTGGAGGCATTGGACTTCTTTGAGCGTGTGCAAATTTCTACACGCCAAGGTTCTGCGCCCGACCGGGTGATCATTGTGGTCAATGCAGTAGACAAGCCAACTGGTGAAATCGGTGGCGCTGTCGGTTATGCAACGGGATCGTCCTCGACGGCTGCAGGTGTGAACTTTGAAGCATCCATCGTTCAACGCAACTTTCAAGGCCGCGGACAACGCTTGGCACTTTCCGGTGGCGGTGGCGTTGACACAAGAACCTATAATTTGTCTTTCACGGAGCCTTATTTCCTGGGCTACCGGATGTCGGCACGTTTCGATGTGTTCCAACGACGTAGTGAAATTGATGACTCGGACTACAACGTTGTTACCACCGGTGGGTCGGTTTCCTTTGGCTTGCCATTAAATGACAATCTAACTGCTACATCCGGCTATTCGTACGTCCAAGAAGAATACTCTCTTCAGAGCGATGGTCAGGTCTGTGACAGTTCTGCCGTGCCACCAATCGAGACAGATTGTGCACCAGCGTCGGTCGCAGAGAGATTTGGTAGTCCGCGGGTCAAATCGTCTATCAATTATGGCCTGACATACAACACGATCGACAATCGCAATGATCCTCGTGACGGTCTATTTGTTCGTTTAAACCAAGAAATTGCCGGCTTGGGCGGCGATGCTCGGTATGTCCAAACCACTGCGGATGCCAGCTACTATAAGACATTGTCTGAGGAAGCGGAATTGGTCGGCCTTGTTCGCGTCGGAGCAGGTAATGTGACCGGATTGGGCGGTGATGGCGTTTCTGAACTCGATAATTTCCGGTTGGGTGCGAGCCGTATTCGCGGCTTTGCGTTTAACGGTATTGGTCCTGTCAGTAACGAAACGGGCGATCAAATTGGTGGTACAACCTATTTGAACGCAACCGCTGAGATGCAATTCCCGCTGCCGGCATTGCCACGTGACCTTGGCTTTAAAGGTGCATTCTTTGCCGACGCCGCTACTTTGTTTGGCAAAGCACCGGGAACAGATATTGTGCCTGGTACAGACGATATGAATTGGAGAGCGTCAGCCGGTGTAAGTCTTATTTGGCAGTCACCGTTTGCGCCGCTTCGTCTGGACTACGCCTTCCCGCTCATGAAGGAAGACACCGACAACGAGCAGCGCTTTAGCTTCTCGGTTTCAAGCGCTTTCTAAAGCAAAATTAGGTGTCATTGCGCCTCGGTATGCACCCGGGGCCATGCCATCAGGAGGCGGCACATGGCTGTCGATTTTTCTTTTCATACTCCGGCAAACCGGCTGACGTTAGGCGGCTTTATTGGCTCGTCTGATGTCGAACTACCCGACAATTTTGCCCCCGATGCAGAAATAACCGCGCTTTGCCAGCCTGACGAAGCCATCGCGGGCGGTATTGTCTTCGTCGAAAAATTGAAGGGCAAGGACACCTTCGCCGGAATTGCAGATTATTTGGCAGTGTTGTGCCGGCCGAAAGACGCAGAAGCCCTCCGTGACATGGGAGCTCCCGTGGTCACGACACATAATCCACGCGAAGCTTTTCAAGATGCGCTCATTGCCTATTTTCCAGAAAGCTTGGGCAACAGTCCGCTGTTTGATACACAGTTGCCGGACGTCGACAAATTGCCAAACGGAGCGATCGTCGCGAAAACGGCTGTAATTGAAGAAAATGTCGATTTCGGCGCCAACGTTGTTATTGGCGACAATGTGCAGATCGGACGGGGCACCAGAATTGGGCCTAATACTGTGATTGCACGGCGGTGTAAAATTGGCCGCGATTGCGATATCGGTGACAATATTTCGATCCAATATAGCCTCATCGGCGACGCCGTCGTTTTGTCGCCCGGTGTGAGAATAGGTCAGGAAGGGTTCGGCTTTGTCCCGCGATCGGATGGGTTACGGAAGATACCGCAATTGGGCCGCGTTGTCCTCCAGGACCAGGTCGAATTGGGCGCCAACAGCGCCGTCGACCGTGGGACTTTAACGGACACGTCGATTGGACAAGGAACGAAGATCGACAATCTGGTGCAGGTCGCACACAATGTGCAAATAGGCGTTTCGACTGTTATAGCAGGGCATGCAGGCTTGGCCGGCTCCGCAAAAGTTGGAAATTTCTGTATGCTCGGCGGTCGTGTAAGTGTGGGAGATCATGTCCAAATTGGCGACGGTGCTCAAGTCGCGGGCGCTTCAAGTCTCATAAGTGATATACCCGCCGGAGAGCGTTGGGCAGGTAGTCCTGCGGTCCCGATGCATCAAGCATACCGCCAATATGCGGCCTTGCTGAGATTGACTACCGCCTCCAAGAAAAAAGAAAAATAATCTGGATAACTTCATGGCCAGCGACATCCAACAACCGACTGAAGAGTTAGAAAACGCCAATCTGCAAGAAATCTTGCAGCTGCTACCCCATCGCTACCCGTTTCTTCTGGTCGATAAGATCGTCGACATCAAAGGCGATGTGAGTGCAGTGGGTGTAAAAAACGTCACATTCAATGAGCCGCATTTTCAGGGACACTTCCCCGGCGAACCCATTATGCCAGGCGTTCTTATTATTGAAGGGATGGCTCAGACCGCAGGTGCTATCGCCATTCGCAATGCCGGCGCCGACAAGCCAAGTCTTGTATTTTTCATGACCATAGACAAAGCGAAGTTTCGCAAGCCAGTGGTTCCCGGCGATGTGCTGGAGTATCATGTCAAACAGGTGAAACGCCGAAACACGATCTTTAAATATGAGTGCACCGCGATTGTTGCTGGAGAAAAGGTAGCAGAAGCTGAGGTTCAAGCCATGGTGTCGCCCGAGGGAGCAACATCATGAGCAGTGCGCAACCAGCAGGTGAGACAATTCCTGTAACTTTTGTCCATCCCAGCGCCATCGTAGAAGAGGGCGCTCAACTCGGTGTCGGTGTGCAGATTGGCCCGTTTTGTCATGTTGGCCCGCAAGTCGTGCTGGGCGACGGCGTGGAGCTCATGGCGCATGTTGTCATTTCCGGTCGAACTGAACTCGGCGCAAGAAGCCGTGTCTATCCGCACGCTGTCCTTGGTGGTGACCCGCAACATATCGGCTACAAAGGCGAGGACACTGGCCTGTTGATTGGCTCCGGTACCGTCATTCGCGAAGGCGTCACAATGAACCGAGGTATGCCCGATGCTCGGGTAGACACGCGCGTGGGCGACAATTGTATGTTTCTGGCCTACTCGCATGTTGCCCATGATTGTTTGGTCGGAAACAATGTCCTATTCGCCAACAATGTCATGATCGGTGGACACTGCACGATCGGCGACCGAGTCATTATGGGCGGCGGCTCAGCATTGCACCAGTTCTGCCGTGTCGGTCATCATGCCTTTATTGGCGGGATGGCAGGGGTCGAGTTTGACGTGATCCCTTACGGAATGGCCTTGGGCGGCCGTGCACATCTGGGCGGACTTAATATTATTGGCATGAAACGCTCCGGCCTTCCGCGGTCGGAAATCCATGCTCTTCGCCATGGTGTAAAAAAACTTTTTACAACCGGTGGGGGTAACACATTGCGTGATAATGCTTCTGACATTCTAAAAGACGCTGAAACGACCGAAGGCTTGAAGGACATCGCTCAGTTTATTTTATCCGACAGCAAGCGCAAATTCATCACACCGCGTGACCGCGGTGTACTCTCTGCAAGCGCGGAAAGCGACAGCGAGGTTTGATTTGGCGCGCGGGACCGACAGTCCGGAACGCATTGGGCTCATAGCGGGAAATGGAACTTTGCCCCTGCTGGTAGCCGAGACACTTCAACTGCACGGTAAAAATCCTTTTGTCGTGGGTATTGAGGGCGAAGCCGATCCAAAACTGCGCGCGTTTGACTTCACAAGCGTCTATACTGGCCACGTTGGACGCGTTGTTTCCGCTTTAAAGGCCGCCAAGGTCACGGATGTCGTCATGGTAGGCGGTGTACGCAGCAGGCCAAAATACCATCGAATAATACCCGACTGGACAACACTGAAGTTTGCAGCCCGACTTTTACCGCGCCTCGGCGCGGGCGACGACGCCTTGCTACGCGGCGTCATTAGCACCATTGAGGATGTCGGTATACGCGTTCGCGGTGTGCACGAAGTCGTACCTGATCTCCTTGCGCCTGCCGGCCATTTGGCAGGTCCAAAACCAGATCAGGCCACGATACAATCGCTCGATACCGCGATGCGAGGCGCTTTGGCCCTTGGCAAGCTCGATGCGGGGCAAGCTGCAGTTGCCATTCGTAAAAGATTGATTGCGTTGGAAGGAGCGGAAGGTACTGATCTGATGTTAGAGCGCGTCGTTAATTTGCGCCAGATTGAAAGATTGCCCGACAATCGAGGTGGTGCCCTCGTCAAGATCGCAAAACCCGGACAAGACTTACGGGCCGATTTGCCGACGATCGGACCTGAAACGATAATCAAAGCATCCAACGCCAAGCTAAAGGCCGTTGCTGTGCATGCAGGGCACGCGCTAGTCGCTGAAATCGAACATACCAAAACTTTGGCCCGCGAGCATAAGATCTCTTTAATCGGCCTGGATCCGCAACGCCTATTGAGTGGCGCTGATTGATGGCTGATAGGCCAGTCCATATCGGCGTTATCGCCGGGGAGGCATCAGGTCAGCTCTTGGCCGCCGACGTTATACGCCACTTCAAAGCCGTATATGGCGCCGATGTGCGGGTGTCGGGGGTAGGTGGCGGCGAACTTACCGAATTGGGCTTGGACAGTTTCTTTGACCCCGATGATATCGCGCTCACCGGTGTCACATCCGTCGTTGCCAGCCTACCAAAACTGCTTTCCCACCTTAGCAACACGGTGCAACGTTTTGTCGAAGACCCGCCGGACGTGCTACTCTTGGTTGACAGTCCCGATTTCTCAAGCAGGGTTGCCAAGCGCGTTAAACGCCAGCATCCGGCTATGAAAATCGCGAAATATGTTGCCCCCACCGTATGGGCCTGGCGACCGGAGCGTGCCGCCAAAATGGTCGGCGTTTTTGACCATGTTTTCGCGCTTTTCCCATTTGAACCCGCCATCATGAAGGATTTAGGCGGACCTCCGACGACCTATGTGGGCCATCGACTACTGACCGATACCGCCTTGATGGCAGCTTCGGGGGGGAAGGTAGGAGAGCCCGGTGTCCAAAGAGCGATGAACCTCGTTTTCTTGCCCGGATCGCGGCGTTCGGAAATCAAGTCGCTCATGCCGGACATGGGAAGAGTTATCCAAGCGCTTGAAGCACGCCAGCAAAAGTTCACAATCACTATCCCCGCGGTAGAAAGACACCTCGGCCTCATCGAGGACGGGGTTCGAAAATGGAACATTCATACATCGCCTCTCATCGTCATGGGTCGCGATGCGCAAATCGAAGCATTTCGCCGTGCAGATGCCGCGCTGGCTGCATCCGGTACAGTACTGTTGGAGTTGGCGTTGGCAAAGGTGCCCGCCCTCAGCATCTATCGCGCCGATCTACTGATGAAACCGTTCATATTCATGATCAAGGCTTGGTCCGCAGCACTGCCTAACGTGATAGCCGACCGTGTCGTCATTTCCGAGTATTATGACCACCTGATCAATCCCGGATTATTGGCACGTCAACTGGAGGAATTGTCTGTTCCGACGAGCACAAAGCGCCGGGCGATCATCGAGGGCTATGAGTTGGTCCGTGAGCGCATGGACTTGGAGCGGCCGCCGCAAGAAACGGTCACTGACGTACTGCTCAAAATGCTTGACGATACTGACAAAAAGGCGGACTGACCGAGAAGTCAGACCGCCACAACAGTTCTAGCGCTTATCGACAGGGATGTAGTCACGAGACGTTTCGCCGGTATATAGCTGCCGTGGGCGACCAATACGCTGGCTTGGATCCTCAATCATCTCTTTCCATTGCGCGATCCAACCAACTGTACGCGCCAATGCGAACAACACCGTGAACATATTGGTGGGGAAGCCCAACGCCTTCAGCGTAATGCCGGAGTAGAAATCGATATTCGGGTAAAGCTTTTTTTCAATGAAATATTCGTCAGTTAGCGCGATTTGCTCAAGCTCCATTGCAACATCTAGCATCGGATCGTCGGATATGCCGAGCTCTTTGAGAACCTCGTGGCAGGTCTTCTGCATGATCTTGGCGCGCGGATCATAGTTTTTGTAAACACGGTGTCCAAAGCCCATGAGGCGGAATGGATCATTTTTGTCCTTTGCCCGAGCTACATATTCCGGAATCCGATCTACAGAACCGATTTCCGCAAGCATGTTTAGCGCCGCTTCATTGGCGCCGCCGTGAGCGGGGCCCCAAAGACATGCAATCCCAGCTGCAATGCACGCAAACGGATTGGCACCCGATGAGCCAGCCAATCGAACCGTTGATGTTGAAGCATTCTGTTCATGGTCGGCATGCAAAATGAAAATGCGATCCATCGCGCGCGCAAGCACAGGATTGACCTTATATTCTTCACAAGGAACCGCGAAGCACATGTGCAAGAAATTGGCGGCATAATCCATGTCATTGCGTGGATAAACGAACGGCTGACCGATGGAATATTTGTATGCCATCGCTGCAATCGTCGGCATTTTCGCAATCATCCGCATTGAAGCGACCATGCGCTGGTGCTCATCTGAGATGTCGGTTGAATCGTGATAAAACGCCGACAAGGCACCGGCCACACCACACATGATCGCCATTGGGTGAGCATCGCGGCGGAAACCAGCGAAGAAGCGGTGCATTTGTTCGTGCACCATCGTATGGCGCGTAATGCGATGATCGAAATCTGCCTTTTGGGTCGCCGTTGGCAGCTCACCATAAAGAAGCAAGTAGCAGGTCTCCAAAAAGTCGCCATCTTCCGCTAGCTGGTCGATCGGATAACCACGATGAAGCAGAATACCTGCATTCCCATCGATATAAGTAATCTTTGATTCGCACGACGCCGTAGATGTGAACCCCGGGTCATAGGTAAACATGCCCGTTTCAGCGTACAATTTGGAGATGTCGACGACATTTGGTCCGGTGCTGCCGGACTTGATGTCATAATCAAATTCACTGCCACCGGTGGTCAGCGTTGCATTGCTTTCAGACATTTACATCCTCCAATTCGTTTGATTCAAAGCACCGCATTCGCTGGACGCAATGCGGACGTATAAAGGCTTTTCGCGGTTGCTAGACTATTTGGATCGGCGCCACAAGGTAGCCCAAAGACCTAACATTGCAGTGCAGCAATCAGGCCTCATTTATTCTATAAACGAAGCTGATCACTGATGCGAGCCAAGGATTCTTCCTTCCCAAGTGCCTGCAAAACATCAAATGCACCAGGCGATGACCCTTGCCCGGTCAGACTGGCTCTTACTGGCTGCACGACCTTACCCATCTTCAGGCCGGTTTCCTCAACGTAGGCTTTGATGACGTTGGCGATGCTGTCATGGTCCCAAGTGTCGATTTCACTTAAACGCGCGTGGAGCGCCACCAGATGCGCTTGAGCCTGATCATCATCGACAAGGCCGCGCGCTTTTTCATCAAAGGGGATAGGGCGATTGGCAAAGATAAACCCGGCACTTTCTATCAGCTGAACCAGCGTTTTTGCGCGATCCTTCAATGCGGGCATAGCCGCTTGAAACCATTGACCTTTTTCGCCAGCTAAGGCTTCGGTTATGTCGGCCCCAATTTCTAGCGTGGCGATCACAGCCGGAAGCGAAGAAACTATCTCATCGACCGAGGCTTCGCGCATATAATGAGCGTTCAGCGCTTCTAGCTTTTGAACATCGAAACGCGCAGCCCCTTTGTTGACATCATCGATATCGAACCATTCGACCATCTGAGCTAAAGAGATAATTTCATCATCGCCGTGGCTCCAGCCCAGTCGAACGAGATAGTTGCGAAGGGCTTGCGGCAGAAAACCCATCGCACGATAAGCCTCAGCGCCCAAAGCGCCATGTCTTTTCGATAGCTTGGCGCCGTCCGGGCCGTGGATAAGCGGTATATGCGCCCAAACTGGCTCTTCCCACGCCAACGCATCATATATGATCTTCTGACGTGCGGCGTTTGTTAGATGATCGTCACCGCGAACGACATGTGTGACGCCCATATCATGGTCATCGACAACGACCGCCAACATATAAGTTGGCGTTCCATCAGAACGCATGATCACAAAATCATCGAGATCATCGTTCGGAAATTCGACATTGCCTTGTACGCGATCATCGATTGTTGTTTTGCCATGAGCTGGCGACTTTATTCGAATAACAGGATCAATGCCCTCAGGCGCTTCGCTTGGATCGCGATCGCGCCAACGGCCGTCATATCGCGGTTGAGCACCCGAAGCGCGGGCGGCTTCACGCATTTCTTCCAGTTCTGCAGGCGAGGCATAGCAGCGATAAGCGTGCCCACTATCCAACAGCATGTGCGCGATTTCCCTGTGCCGATCAGCGCGGGCAAACTGGGAAACAGGGTCACCGTCCCAGGTAAGCCCCAACCAGCTCAAACCATCCACGATAGCATCAACGGCCTCTTGGGTTGAACGCGCACGGTCTGTGTCTTCAATCCGCAGCAGCATCTTTCCACCCACTTTTTGGGCCATCAGCCAGTTGAACAATGCTGTTCGCGCTCCGCCGATGTGAAGAAAGCCGGTGGGCGAAGGCGCAAAGCGGGTGACAATGTTTTTCGACATCATTTTTCCTCGTGGGTTGGAGGGCGCTCTAGCATAATCAAAGCGAGCATCAACCGTACCGGTTTGGTTTGACCCAAATTACCCAATGTTCAATAGTGCTCCCGGCAAAGGGGCAAAATGGGTGGCGGGCACAGCGCAGTTAAAATCGCGTGGGGTTGATGGCGTGTCGTTTGATGACGCGCCTGTTCCGCAAATGGATGAACGACTTGCGTTCAAAGTCCCCACGGTCACCCCTTCCCGGAAGGACGCGACGTCACCATCGGCGCGGCCAAGGAGCAACGACACCAAACCATCTGTAGCCACCAAACATAGAACGGCAAATTGGTCACTTTCGGTCAGTCTGGCCCGCGTACGAAACAGCTTCGTATTGGTAGCAATCGAAGAGGTCGAGTACGGCACACTATTTCTGACAGTTCCGGTTTTCTTAATCGTCGGTTCTGTGAGTTACTACACGCTCCCTGCTGAACCGGCTCTGCATAACATTCCTGCAATTCTAATATTGGCAAGCGCGTTAACGTACGTATCGAGAAGTTACCGGCTTTTGAATTTGTGTTGTGTGGCTTTGGCCATTGCAGCAACTGGTGCCTTAATTGCTCAGCTCCACACCCATTGGCGGGCGACACCCATGATGGGCTCAGCTGTCGTCACCACCGTCACTGGACGCGTTTTGGACGTAGAACGCCGACCCGGCGGCGCAGCGCGCTATACAGTTGCGATAGAAAAAACCGAACGCCCCAGACTTCGATACGCACCAGACATTGTCAGGATTACCAGCCGAAAAGAAAACTCGGATCTCGTACCCGGTACAATTATGAGGGCCACAGCACAATTGCGTGCTGCGTCAGCGCCCGTGCGACGCGGCGGTTATGATTTCGCCTTCCAAGCCTACTTCGCCGGTTATGGCGCCAATGGCTTCAGCTATGGCACGCCGGAAACTCTCACAAAGCGGCCTGACCTGCCATCCGGCGGCTTATCCGGGATACGCGTGGCTCTTGCCGATCGCATTGTCGCCTTGGCACCAGATCGGGCGGCGAGTGCCGTTGCTGCCGCGCTTATCGCGGGCAAAAAAAGCGCCATTCCTGAAGAAGTCAACGATGTGCTCCGCCGTACGGGATTGGCCCATATCCTTGCAATTTCCGGATTACACATGGCGTTGGTCGCGGGTACAACGATGTTCTTAGTCCGCCTTTTTCTATCATGGGACCAATCTGTTGCTGCGCGGCGACAAACAAAAAAGTGGGCGGCTCTCGCGGCACTGAGCGTTGCGGCGGTCTACCTCCTTTTGGCTGGAGCAAGCGTTGCGACGCAGCGCTCATTCATCATGCTGTCGGTTATGCTCTTGGCACTTTGCTTTGATAGGCCCGCGCTGACCAAACGAAACCTGGCGATTGCTGCCATCATCATTGTCGCTTTGGCACCGCATGCGGTTGTAACCCCGGGCTTTCAAATGTCGTTTGCGGCGACACTCGCGCTGATCGGTGGTTATGATCTCATCACACGTTGGCGTGCACAGCGAACTATGGACCAGCAGCGATCCACGCATCCCGTAGTGTCATGCGTATACAACTTAGCGAAAATTCTGCTCGGACTGACCGCTACAGCGATAATTGCAGGTATAGCGACTGGCATTTTTTCGGCCTATCACTTCCACCGCATTGCGCCGTTGAGCTTGTTTGCCAACGTTGCCGCCATGCCAATTGTGACGTTTGTTACGATGCCAACAGCATTGTTAGCCATGGTCGCGATGCCATTTGGCATGGATGGTTGGCTGTTCCCACTAATGTTTGGTTCAATCGACCTGGTGATTGCAATCGCGACCTATTTCGCCGAAGCATCTGCGTCTGGGCTTGTCGGCGCCATGACCAACAATCGCATGCTTTTGCTCACGGCGGCATTGCTACTGACCTGCATACCACGTACCGCGATACGATTGTTCGCGGTTGTCCCGTTAGCGCTGGCCATACTGCCCGTATTTGCTCAGCCGACGCCTATTTTATATGTGTCGTCAGATGCAAAGCAGATTGCACTGACAGTCCAGTCGGCTGACACACGGAAGAAAGCGTTAGCGGTCAATCGCAATAGGCCCAACCGGTTTACGATCGACCAATGGGCGGCTGCTAGCGCAATTCCAATCGATGCGATTATTCAGCCAACAAAACCGGGCCAGCAGCCAAGCAACAACCAGTTTCACTGTGACGGTGAAGGCTTGTGTATCGCTGAGTACAGAAAAGGCAAGGTTCCCCCGATCCGTATCGCGGCAATCGAATATCCGGAACGCGCCAACTTTTCGATGTGTGAAAAGTTCGATCTTATAATTGAAGGATTTGCACCCGGGCGCATGATGTGTCCGCAACCATCCGCTCACCGAGGCGCCCTGATCATTACGGCCAAGCAACTATCCCTGAATGGGGCAGTACAGGTTTTTCTGAACGACAAACCGCATCGCGCCGCAGTCCAAAAAGAAAACTCGCCAAATCTAAGGATCGTACACGCGATCCCAGGTGCACTAAGGCCATGGCACGCACACCGCGTCTATAGTCGGTCAGCGCGTAACCTTGCGCCTTACAATCGACAAAAGCTCAACTAATTCAGTAAAGCCGAACCAACCCGACAAGACGGCCTTGGATATCGACGCGGTCCGGCCCGAAAATCCGTGTTTCATAAGCGGGGTTTGCTGCCTCAAGCGCGATAGAAGCGCCTTTCCGGCGGTAGCGTTTCAGGGTTGCTTCTTCCTGATCCAAAAGAGCCACCACGATATCACCTGGGTTGGCGATGTCGGTGCGTTTGATAATCACTGTATCACCATCCAAGATGCCTGCCTGGATCATGGAATCACCCTCCACGTCCAGCGCATAATGCTCGCCCTTGCCGAGCATATCCGGAGTGACCACAACGCTACGTGTCTGGTGTTCGATGGCTGAAATTGGAACACCCGCCGCTATTTTACCCATCACAGGGATACTGCTATCAAGACCAAAATCATCGTTGGCTGTTCGCAGGGGGGCAGGAGGCTGCGCTTTGCCCAAGCCACCTTCAACCACACTTGGCGAAAATCCGCGCTGCATAACATTGCTTGGCGCGACGGCATCCGGCAATTTGAGAACCTCAAGCGCCCGCGCCCGATTGGGTAGACGCCGAATAAACCCTCGTTCCTCCAGAGCCGTAATCAAACGATGTATCCCCGATTTAGAGGCCAGATCCAACGCTTCCTTCATTTCATCAAATGATGGGGGAACACCCGTTTCTTTCAAACGTTCATTAATAAACAGAAGCAAATCGAGTTGTTTTCGGGTCAGCATGATCTCGTCCCAGAATCACAAAATTGATGTCAGAATTTCTATTCGTTCCTAATGTGTTCTGCAAGTGTTTATTATAAGTGAACAAATGTTCCAAATATTCGTCTAATTCAACAGGAGATATTGGCATGGTGCGCCAGCTGATAAATGCGCCTGATGAGGTGGGATATTGATAAGCACATCGGCTTTAGAGAGCGCCGAAAGAAGCGAAGAATCTTGATCGGCAAGGGGTTTTATAGTCTCTTCACCGTTGTGTTGTCCGACACGGACGGCGCGCATGAAATGCCGCCGCGGTCCATTTGCAGAAACATCGGACGCTAAAACTCCGGTTTTCATGGTCAGCACAGATGAAAGTCCTAGCAGTGCATTGAGCAATGGTTGGAGAAAAATATGCGCGCATACCAAGCTCGAAACGGGGTTGCCGGGCAATCCAAGCAGTTTCGTTTGACCCAGTTTGCCAAACATAAGTGGCTTTCCCGGTCGCACAGCAACTTTCCAGAAGTCCAACTGCGCACCCAAGTCGATGAGGGCAGGGCGAACCAAATCATGATCACCAACAGACGCGCCCCCCAACGTGACAATCACGTCGGCCTGCACTTTGTTCGCCTGCTCAAACCGGGCTTTTAGGTCCGCCATATCATCTCGGGCGATTCCAAGGTCGAGCGGCTCGCCACCGAAACTCTCAACTAATGCGCATACGCCCAGAGCGTTGGAGGCTATGATCTGCCCCGGCTGGGGAATGGTGCCCGGCGCGACCAATTCATTGCCCGTGGATATGACCGCCACCCTCGGCTTCCGCAAAACGGTAACTTCATGGCGCCCGCTCGCCGCAGCCAGCGATAAATCGGAAGATCTCATGGCATGTTGAGCTGGTAACACGGTTGCGCCAACACGGAAGTCATAACCCTCGGGGCGAACATATGCTCCTGACGTGACCTCGCCATTGACCATGATCGTATCGTCCCTTTGCGGGACAACATTTTCCTGGATAACAACACTATCTGCGCCAACCGGAATAGGCGCGCCCGTAAAGATCCTAGCTGCTTGGCCTTCGCTAATCGAAAACAAGCCAGGCATATCGCCAGCAGCTATAGCGCCAATAACCTCCAAACACTTGTCGGCGTTTTTCAAATCTTCGGCGCGCACGGCGTAACCGTCCATTGATGAGACCGCCTGCGGCGGCTGATCAAGTTGCGCGTTGACATCCTCAGCTAATATGCGACCCGCAGCTTGGGAGAGGTGAACCCTCTCAGTCGCACCAATAGGCTCAACATCGACGATACGTGCCAAAGCACCCTCAAAAGAAAGCATGCCTTTGCCGCTCGCGTCAGCCATCGGCTTTAAAGTCACCTGAAGCCCCGCCACACTTCTCTTGCAATGCGATTGGGCCGATGGTCATGTCTTTTTGAAGGGCTTTGGCCATGTCGTATATTGTCAGACAACACACGCTAGCAGCAGTCAGCGCCTCCATCTCAACGCCAGTTTTTCCATCGGTAACAACGGTCGACGTCACCAGAAGCGCGCTGTTCACCTGATCAGGGACGATGTCGATCTCGACTTTATTCAGCGCTAGAGGGTGGCAAAGTGGGACCAAATCAGAAGTCTTTTTGGCCGCCATAATCCCTGCGATACGGGCAGTACCAAGCACATCACCCTTTTTGATGTCACCAGCAAGGATCGCGGAAAGAGTGGTGGGCGACATTGACACCCTACCGGCAGCAACAGCCCTGCGTCGCGTTGATGCTTTGCCGCCAACATCAACCATGCGCGCAGCACCATCTTCGTTCAAATGTGTCAACTGCGGATTTTTGTCGGATGGCTCGTCAGGCATTGGTTCACCCTACAGATTGCGCTTGTACCGCTGTTACACCCTCAAGCAGGTCAATCGTTGCCCGCGCCACATCTTCTTTGCGCATGAGGCTTTCACCGACAAGAAAGGTTGAAATGCCCGATGCGGAAAGCCGCTGGCAATCATCGTGTGTAAAGATGCCGCTTTCACCCACCAGCAAATGTTTGTCCGGGTCAACCATCTTTGCCAGACGTTCACTAACGGCGAGATCGACCTCAAAAGTTCGCAGGTTTCGGTTGTTTACACCGATAAGCGGTGATTTGAGACGAAGAGCGCGCTCCATTTCCGCCTCGTCATGCACCTCAATAAGGGCATCCATCCCCAAATCAAAGGCGGCTTCTTCCAAGGCACGCGCCAAATCATCATCAACGCTCGCCATAATAATCAGGATGGCGTCGGCACCCCAGGCCCGCGCTTCAAACACCTGATACACATCGACCAAAAAGTCTTTGCGCAAAGCGGGCAGGCTGGTTGCCGCGCGCGCTTGGCGCAAATAATCCCGGTGCCCTTGAAAAGAAGGCGTATCTGTCAGAACCGACAGACAAGCAGCACCACCATCTTGATAGGCTTTTGCGAGAACCGGCGGGTCAAAATCTGCGCGGATAAGACCTTTTGAAGGGCTAGCCTTCTTTATTTCGGCTATGAGGCCAAATCGCCCCACATCTTGTTTGGCGCGCAACGCCGCCAAAAAGCCCCGCGGCTTCGAGACATCCGCGATGGACGCTTTGAGCGCATCCAAGGAGACTGCGTCCTTCGCCGCAGCAACTTCCTCGCGTTTATACGCCTCAATTTTTCTCAATATATCAGACATTTAAGGCGCTTCATTTGAGAACTTGATGACATTCGCCAAAACCTGCTTGGCTTTTCCGCTATCAATCGATGTGCGTGCTTGTGCCAACCCATCTTCAAGATCAGCGGCAAGCCCACCGACGACCAGTGCAGATGCGGCATTCAGACAAGCTATGTCACGATAAGCATCAACCTTGCCATCAAGCAAATCTGTCAGTGCGCGCGCATTTTCATCAGGCGTCCCACCACGCAAGGCATCCATCGAAACCCGTTGCACGCCAACATCCTCCGGTTTGACCGTGAACATGTTCAACTGCCCATCGACCCATTCGGCAACTTGGGTTTCGCCGGCCGTGGTGAACTCGTCGAGGCCATCTCCATGCACAACCCAAACATGCTCCGAACCAAGGCCACCCAGCACGCGTGCGAGCGGCTCAAGCCAGTTCGGTGAAAAAACGCCCACAACCTGTCGTTTCACGCCAGCTGGATTTGAAAGCGGTCCCAACAGGTTAAAGATCGTGCGCGTGCCCATCTCTACGCGGCTTGGGCCCACATGCCGCATGGCAGCATGGTGCATCGGTGCAAACATGAAGCCCAAACCAGCACCGGCGATGCAACGCGCAATCACATCTGGACCAATCTCTATATTCACGCCAAGTGAGGCCAAAACATCGGCTGCACCAGACTTCGACGACAAGGATCGGTTCCCGTGCTTGGCAACTTTTGCACCGGCACCAGCTGCGATCAAGGCGGCAGCTGTCGAAATATTGTACGTTCCCGAGTTGTCGCCACCGGTACCGACAATATCGATTGCGCCATCCGGCGCGTCCACAACGGCCATCTTGGCGCGCATCGTCGAGACAGCTCCGGTTATTTCATCAACCGTTTCACCGCGCACCCGAAGGCCCATGAGAAAAGCACCAATTTGGGACGGTGTCGCTTCACCTGACATGATAATGTCAAAAGCAGCGCGAGCCTCATCACCAGAAAGAGACTGACCTTCCGCTATTGTAGCAATATATTTTTTAATATCAGTCATTTGCTTTACTGTCCCAAAGCCAAACTAATGGCCTGTTGGTTCACCGAAACCGGAAACTCTTCCTGTAATTTTATAATGGCCTGTTGCAAGATATCGTTTCCGATACCGCGCGCGACGATGTCGGCAAAGTCGCTACTGGCTTGCGCATTCAGCGGATCAGTCACCGCAGCGATCTGATAAACAAAACGACGGTCTCCATCCGCTGAGGGCACAAAACCGGCGGCGTCCGGGCCTCCAGCAAATACCTGGCGGACACCTGAACGACCGATATCGGGGTCATCGGTGGTACGCATAAGGCCAAATTTATTGGTCAACGTATACTGGGTTGTCTCCGAAAGCTCGGTCGGGGATATGCCGCCGTCCAGTTCAGCAACCAACGCGCCGGCTACTTCGTCGAGAAGGCGGCTCCGCTCATCACTTGTCCAATCGGAAATGACCCGTTCGCGCACTTCATCGAGCGCGCGCGCGCGTTCATCTTCAATATCGGAGACCTCGTACCAAATAAAGCCATCGGGCGAGGCGCTCAAAGGAGGGTTCTCTGTCTCTATGTCGGCCGTAAAAATCTCACGAAGTAGCTCGTTCGAGGTCGGCAGTTCAACTATATCGCCATTCTTATCGCGGCCCGTGGCGTCCACGGCATCAAACACCAACAGTTCAAGCCTTTGTGCCGCGGCAGCTTCCTGCATAGTGGCTCCTGCAGCACGTGCATCTTCGTATGCATCACTCACACTCAAAAGGATGTCATTGGCCTCCACCAGCGCCAGCGACTCGCGCAGTTGCGCTTCTACCTCTTCAAATGGCGTCGTTTGTTCTGGAATGATCTCGGTAACCCAAACCAGGATAGGACCGAAAACGCCATCAACGATGTCAGAGACCTCACCAACCTCGCTTAACGCAAAAGCTGCGTCTGCAAGCGCCTGATCAGGCATGCCCGTTTTAGTGAATGTACCAAGCGTGACATCGCTCATGCTGCGCCCGGAAGCACTGACCACATCTTCGATCGTTGTGCCATCGGCGATACTTGCAACCGCGGCTTCTGCGGCTGATCGATCCGGGAAAACCAACTGATTGACCGTACGTTGTTCTTCCTGCCGGAAATTGTTGATACGACGCTCATACTCGTCTCGAACCATGTCGAGGTCAATTTCGCTCGCTTCTGCCAATCCTGCAGGCGTAAGCTCGACGATCATAACGGACCGATATTCCGGTGCACGGTATCGATCGGCATTTTCTTCGAAATAAGCAGACAATTGTGTATCGGATGGCAGCGCAATCTCGTCGATCGCATCTTGAGTGACTTCTAAAAGCGTAACGTCTCGGGTTTGCCCTTGATGGCGTTGCTGTTCTTGCAAGAAGAAGCCCGGTGCAACCATACCATCAGAAAGCGCTTCGATGATCTGCTGACGCCGTGTGGCGCTATTGATGGAGGCTAGAAACTGAGCCTCATTGATGCGCTGTTGATTGAGCACGAAGCGCAGCTGGTCGCGATCAAAACGGCCGTCCGCTCTATAAAACTCGGGATACAGATCGCCGATCAATTGCGCTTGGCGCGCTTCCGAAATACCCAGCCCCATAATCCGGGCCTGCTCATCTAAAACAACGCCCGTTACAACTTGGCTCAAGACCTGATTATCCAGCCCAAACTGGCGCGCTTGATCAGGCGTTAGCCGTGTTCCGAACTGCTGGGAGAGTGCGCTGATCTGACGTTCATAAGCGAGCCGATACTCCGCAGGCGTCACGATACTTTGACCCGATGTAACAACGGAATTGGCACCAATCTGGCCGGTTTGACCAACGCCAAATACCAAAAGACCAGCAATAAGCAGACCAAGCAGGGCGAGACCCACCCAAGAGCGCGACATTGATCGCAGCGCGTCCAACATGACGAGAAGACTCCCAAATTTTTCTTCCGTTTAGGGGTGCCTTCTGACAAGTGCAAGCGCAAGGGGTTCACCTGCAGCGAGAAAGCCGCTAACGCAGCCGGGCAAATGGAGGCGACAATGACACCGGACATCAAGCCGCTTATCGCGGGCAATTGGAAAATGAATGGCCTTTCAACGGATTTGCCAACGTTAAGTGAGATCGCAGAAGGCGTGGTTGGGGTAGCCGACAAACTGGATGCGGCAATTTGTGTTCCGGCGACTCTTTGCGAGCGTGCTGTTCAAAAAGCACGAAATTCCGCACTCGCAATCGGCGCGCAGGACTGCCACGCAGCTACCAGCGGCGCGCATACAGGTGATATAGCAGCGGCCATGATCGCTGATACGGGTGCCACAACCGCCATCGTTGGCCATTCTGAAAGGCGAGCTGATCACGGCGAAACCAGCATCACCGTGATGGAAAAAGCGATGGCAGCAACGGGAGCTGGCCTGACCGCAATCGTTTGTGTCGGTGAAACCCGGGAAGAGCGTGAGGCGGGATCCGCATATGATGTGGTCAAGAGCCAGCTGGACGGATCCCTCTACGAAGACGCTTTGGCGAAGGATGTGGTGATCGCCTACGAACCGGTCTGGGCGATCGGCACTGGCTTAGTCCCGTTAATAGAGGACATAAAATCCATGCACGCGTTCATCCGCGATGAATTAAAGGGCCGTTTTGGATCGCAAGGCGCGTCGATGCGGATCCTGTACGGTGGCTCACTCAAGCCGTCGAACGCACAGGAAATACTTAGCGTTACCAATGTTGACGGCGGATTGATTGGTGGTGCGAGCTTGAAATCCGAGGACTTTCTCGCCATTTGCAACATCGCAGGCGAAATCGCCCCATAAACTTACCGCCGCAAGTCTTGGCTTTGGCAGATAATAGGTTTATGGCGACGCAACTTTTTAAGCAGAGATCCCGATGGAAACTGTCCTGATTGTTATACACCTGATGATTGTCATGGCCCTTGTCGCCGTTGTGCTGATGCAACGTTCTGAAGGCGGAGGTCTGGGCATAGGTGGTGGTGGCGGCAACTTTATGGCCGCACGCGCAGCTAACAATCCGCTGGCTCGGATAACGACCTATTTGGGCATTGCCTTCTTCGTAACTTCAATCAGTCTTGGTCTTCTCGCCCGTTATTCCGATAACCCCGGTGGTGTTTTGAACCAGATTCCATCCATCGGCGAGACCAGAGAAGACGGCACTACGCCGACCGGATCAGGTGGTGTTTTGGATCTCTTGGGCGGACCATCAACTCCGTCGCCGGCGGACGCCGATAGCGGCAGTGATGCGCCAACCGTACCATCCGATAGCGGTTCAGGCTCAACACCCACCGTTCCCAATCAGTAATTGGTAAAACGCCTATGGAGCCCGGCATCAAAGCCGGGCTTTTTTGTGCGAAATTTTTTTATTCGCATTTTTCCTTTGCGCTTATGCGGGACTCACACTAGGCCTGAAATCCCATGGCACGGTATGTTTTTATTACAGGTGGCGTGGTTTCCTCACTGGGAAAAGGCGTCGCATCAGCTGCACTGGGGGCACTCCTTCAGGCGCGCGGCTATTCTGTTCGGCTTAAAAAGCTAGATCCCTATCTCAATGTCGATCCCGGCACGATGTCGCCTTATCAGCATGGCGAAGTATTTGTGACCGATGACGGTGCTGAGACAGATCTCGACCTTGGACACTATGAGAGATTCACCGGGCGGTCGGCGAACCAAAACGACAACATCACGACCGGCCGTATCTATCAAAACATCATCACCAAAGAGCGGCGAGGGGATTATCTCGGCGCCACGGTCCAGGTCATCCCGCATGTAACCGACGAGATCAAAGCTTTCGTAACAGACGGCAATGACGGCTATGATTTCGTACTCTGCGAAATTGGCGGCACCGCAGGTGACATTGAAGCCATGCCTTTCATGGAAGCGATCCGGCAACTCGGCAATGATTTGCCGCGGGGCAATGCCGTTTATGTTCACCTGACACTGATGCCGTACATACCGGCGGCCGGAGAGCTGAAAACCAAGCCAACCCAGCACTCTGTCAAAGAACTGAGATCTATAGGTATCGCACCTGACATTTTGCTTGTGCGCGCCGACCGTGAAATACCAGAGGCAGAACGGCGCAAACTCTCCTTGTTCTGCAACGTGCGCGAATCAGCAGTCATCCAAGCGCTTGATGTGAAGAACATTTACGACGTGCCCAAGGCCTATCACGACGAGGGTCTGGACCAGGAGGTTTTGGCTGCATTCGGTATCGATCCGGCTCCACAACCACGTATGAACGTTTGGGATGATGTCTGCCATCGAATCCATAATCCCGAGGGCGATGTCACCATCGCGATTGTTGGCAAATATACTGGCCTGAAAGATGCCTATAAGTCTCTCATTGAGGCATTGGCACATGGCGGCATAGCAAACCAAACGCGGGTGAACATTGAGTGGATTGAGTCAGAGGTTTTCGAAAGCGAAGACCCATCCCCGCATCTGGAAAAGGTACACGGTATTTTGGTTCCCGGCGGCTTCGGCGCGCGTGGCGCTGAGGGCAAGATTAAGGCTGCAACATTCGCGCGTGAACGAAAAGTTCCTTATTTTGGTATATGTTACGGCATGCAAATGGCGGTTTTGGATGCCGCGCGCAATTTAGCCGGTATCGAAGACGCCAATTCTAGCGAGTTTGAGCGCGAAGGCACAAATGTCGTTGGGATCATGACCGAATGGCTCAAAGGCAATCAGCTGGAAAAGCGTGAAGCCGCCGGTGATCTTGGTGGCACGATGCGCCTGGGTGCGTACCCGCATCCATTGAAAAAAGGCTCGCGGATCGCCGAAATCTATGAAGCTGAAAGCGTGAGCGAGCGCCATAGACACCGATATGAGGTCAACGTTGAGTACAAGGACCGTCTGGAAGCGGCGGGCTTGTCTTTCTCCGGCCTTTCGCCGGACGGCCTATTGCCCGAAACGATCGAGTATGAAGATCATCCATGGTTTATCGGTGTACAATACCATCCAGAGCTAAAGTCGCGGCCGTTTGAACCACATCCACTTTTCGCAAGTTTTATACGTGCTGCGATCGAGCAAAGCAGGCTGGTTTAGCCGATAATGCGGCTATGCGCTCATAATAGGCGGTTGTTTCACACACCCAATTTCCGCTAAGGCACGCCTGAGACATTCAGGTAGTTGAACCCGAGGACACCATCTTGAAGACCGTTTACGCACTCATTGCGTCATTGGCAGTTTTTGCCATCACCACAACCACGAGCATTGCACAAGAAGTCACCCTTCGTGTTCACCATTTCATGTCAGCAAAAGCGCCGCTTCACGCAAATTTTCTGCTGCCCTGGGCGCAGCAGGTTTCTGACGCCAGCGATGGACGGATAAAGATTGAAGTATTTGATAGCATGTCTTTGGGCGGCGGACCGGCTGATCTTTATGGGCAGGCCGCTGACGGGGCTGTCGACGTTATCCTGACGTTGCCCGGTTATACGCCCGGTCGGTTTGATGAACTGGAAGTATTCGAGCTACCATTCATGATGCGCGATGCAACCGCAACCTCAGGCGCGTTGTACGATCTGATCGATACCAGACTTCAGGAAACTGAACTCGACGAAACCCGGATTTTGGCTGCATGGGTACACGGTCCTGGCATTATCCATGCCAACGCGCCCATCAACAGCCTGGAAGACGTTGCGGGAAAAGAACTGCGCGGTCCAACACGCCTGGTGACCGACCTTTTGGGTGAGCTGGGGGCGACGCCGGTTGGCATGCCGTTACCCGCCATACCCGAGAACCTTGCAAAAGGCGTTATATCCGGTGCCGTTGTGCCATGGGAAATTGTTCCGTCCATCCGCCTTCAGGAGCTGGTCAACAACCACACTGAATTATCAGGTGACAGAGCGCTGTACACGGCCACCTTTATCCTGGCGATGAATTGGGATGCCTATGACGCGCTGCCCGAAGATTTACGCGCAATATTGGATCAAGAAACCGGAAAGGCACTGTCGCTAGAGGCCAGCCGGATCGTTCTTGCTGCTGACGAAAAGGGACGCGCGCTTTCGGCTGCCAACAGTATCGTGACACTTGACGCGGCAGAAACGGCGAGATGGGTAGAAGCAGCCCAACCCGTATATGCACGCTTTATCGAGCGCGCGGCCGATGAAGGCTTCGACGGCCAAGCGGCAATCGATGAGGCCAACGCGTTGATCTCGGCCAACGAATAACGCACGGTACCCGGCATCAAAGCCGACAAGAGGCAGCACGGGTGTTTGAGCGCATTGAAGCCACCGTCACACGGTTTGCCGCCGGGATAGCAATTATCGGCGGCATGGGCTTGCTTTTCGCAATTTTTGTTACATGCCTGAGCGTCGCATTGCGGGCGATGCGCCGTTTGGCTGATCAGTTTTTCGATAGCGCCAGCATTGGCGCAGCGGCACCATGGTTCCGGTCAATCCTGGGCGAAGAGGAATTGGTTACATTTGGCGTCGGGTTTGCGATCTTTGCAGCATTGCCGTGGGTCATGCTGCAAAAAGGGCATATAACGGTAGACCTATTCAAACGCGCATTTGGCGACCGCTTGAACCGCGTCCTGGACTTGCTAGGGGACGTCGCGATAACGGTGATCGCGCTGCTCATCTTAACTCGACAGTGGAATTTGATTTTCAAATCACCACGCCGGAGCCAAGAGACTTTTTTCGATCTTGTTTGGTCGGGCGATTTCACCGCCGCGTTCGGGCGCCTGAATGACGCGGAGGAAAGCCAGATCCTTGCGATCCCCCTATGGCCGACATACGTCGTTGCGCAACTTTGCATCGCCGCATTCCTTCTTGTCGGACTATTCTGCGTTTGGCGCAGTGCCAGACGGCTGATGGCCACTAGTTGAGAACAATTAAGTGCTGGATCTTATCCCTCCAACTTTGACGCCATTCCAGTTGGGCTTGTTGAGTTTCCCGACTGTGCTGTTACTGGCGGCCTTCCGTGTTCCATTGGCGGCCGCGATGCTCCTCGTTGGTTTGGTGGGGACCTTCGTACTTAACGGCGATGCCCGCATGATGGACAATCAACTAAAGACCTTCGCCTACCGAACTTTCTCCAACTATTCGCTTTCCATCATCCCGCTCTTTCTCTTGATGAGCGAGTTTGCAACGCGCGGCGGCATGTCGGCGGCTCTCTTCAAAGCCGCAGAAGCATGGATCGGCCACCGTCGCGGCGGCTTGGCCTATGCATCTATCGGGGCGTCAGCCGGTTTTGGGGCGATATGCGGATCATCACTGGCAACAGCATCAGCCATGGGGCGCGTTGCGCTTCCTGAACTTAAAAGGGCCGGCTACTCGGGTGCTCTGTCGACAGGATCTTTGGCAGCGGGCGGCACCCTCGGCATCCTCATCCCACCATCCATTGTCCTGGTGATTTACGCAATTCTAGCCGAACAAAATATTGAAAAGCTGTTCACCGCAGCGCTTGTTCCCGCGCTTGTTGCAATCGTGGGTTACTTCCTGACCATCGCAATCGTCACTCGCCTTAGCGATGATTGGGGCCGACGGTTACCACGTATCCCATTGTCCGAAAAACTTGAAAGCTTAACCGCCGTCTGGCCGGTCATGCTTATATTTACAGTCGTTATCGGCGGCATCTACGCAGGCTTTTTCTCGCCAACATCAGCAGGTGCGATCGGCGCTGCCGGCACCGCGCTCGTCGCTTTTGCCAATCACCGGCTGAGCATCAGTACTTTGAAGGAAGCTTTGCTCGGCACCGCGCGCAATACCGGCATGATCTTTTTCATCGTACTAGCGGCTGCCGTCTTCAATTCCTTTTTGTCAGCAGCACAAGTACCGCAAACGTTAGCGGCCTTCTTTCTGGAAGGCGGGTACAGCCCATGGACAATATTGGTCGGCATTTTGTTGCTTTACCTGGTTCTGGGAACTGTCATGGACTCGCTTGCGATGATTTTCCTGACGGTTCCGATATTTGTGCCCATCGTCACCCAGCTCGATTTCGGGATCCCACCCGAAGAGATCGGCATCTGGTTTGGTATTCTCGTTCTGATGGCCGCTGAAGTCGGCCTGATCACACCGCCAGTCGGGCTAAACTTGTTCGTGATCAATGCTCTGGCAAAAGATGTTCCGCTGGCGCAAACCTACAAGGGCGCACTACCATTTGTGGTGTCCGACATTGTCCGCATCGCACTACTGGCTACATTTCCGGCTCTAACCCTTATTTTGGTGCGCTGGCTTTATTGAACTGATCTCGGCGCCCAATGACTGGACCAAGTTCTATGGAACAAAAATCGTGGATCGAAAACTTTAAGGGCTTGTCGCGCTTGCCAAGTGAAATACGTGAGGAACTGGAAACCGGCAGTGATATCACCGAGGTGCCTGCCGGCACACAAATCTTCGCACCAGGGAAAACTGCCGAAAGCCTTCTTCTATTGCTCGACGGCACCGTGCGCGTTCATCAGCACTCTGAGACGGGCAGGGATGTTTTTCTTTACCGCGTCCATGCCGGTGAGAGCTGCGTTCTAACCACTGCATGTATGCTCGCGTTTGAAGACTATTCGGCAGAGGGTACAGCAGAAACTGACGTAACGGCTGTGGCGATCCCGCGAAAGCTATTTGACGAGTTGGTCGCCAAATCCGCGGTCTTCAGGGAATTCGTTTTTACCGCCTATTCGCGCCGGATCACCGACCTTTTCTCGCTCATCGACGACATTGTCTTTCAACGAATGGATATTCGCTTGGCAACACGCTTGTTGGAACTTGCGGGCGAAACAGAGACCGTACACGCAACGCACGCCGTACTCGCCACGGAACTGGGAACTGCGAGGGAAGTCATATCGCGAACACTTTCAGAGTTTCAGCGCCGCGACTGGATTGAGCAGTCACGGGGCGAAGTACGCATAAAGGCACCCGCTGCGCTCAAAAGGCACATCAATGCGGCAACTTGATAGGCTAAGAACTATGTTCATTGAGGAACGCTTAAACCAGGCAAACATCAAGCCAGCGTTCAATTAATCTGACTTAATTAACAAAAGCCAATAACCCTTGACAAATGTCAAACCAGGCGGTTTTGTCCTGCCTATGGGGAGAGAGCCGTGCTAAACGAAAAAACCACAGAAGAAGTGGCGCTGGGCATTCGGCGGCGTGTTTTTGAGCACTCGATGCGCAACAATGGCGGCTATCTCAGTCAGGCATGTTCGGCGGCTGAACAGTTGGCGTTTTTGTACAATGAGGCACTGAACCTCGGCCAACCAACGCTGCCACCGGTTCCCAAGCCATTTGGTGGCGTGCCATCCGCCCAAAACACCGATTATCATACCGGCGCAGGCTATAACGGCCCGTTCGAGCCGCACTATGACCGCCTGTTTATCGCGCCCGCACACTATGCATTGGTCGCCTATGCGACCTTGATTGAAGTGGGCCGTATGGACCCGGCCGGGCTTGAAATGTTCAACAAGGACGGATCATCGGTCGAGATGATCGGCGCTGAGCATTCGCCCGGTATGGAAGTTCATAATGGCACGCTTGGAATAGGGCTCTCCACGGGGGCCGGTTTGGCGTTCGGACGCAAGCGCCGCGGCGAGACTGGAGAGGTCTGTGTCTTCATGTCCGATGGCGAGGTACAGGAAGGACAAACCTGGGAAGCGGTGCAGGCCTGCGCCCACCACGGCATCGATAATGTCTGGGCATTAATGGACGTCAATGACCAGCAATGCGATGGTGCAATGGACAGCGTGATGGAAGTGCGGGACATCAAGGCGAAATTTGAGAATTTCGGCGCCGTTTGCGTGGAGATCGACGCCCATGATTTGGATGCAATGCGCCAGGCGAAAGCCACACCGCATGAAGGTCAACCGCTGATTGTTCTGGCGCGCTCATCGCCGACGCAAGGCATGGCTTTTCTCCAAAGGCGCTTCCCACGCCTTCACTATGTGCGGTTCAAATCCGAAGACGAACGGGCCGAAATGAATATCGCGATCGCTCAGGAACTCGGCGTGGAACCGGTGGATTACGGGCAGGGGGGTCACTGATATGGTCGAAATGGTCAGCCGTCCCTACGCGTCCGCTTTCGAAAAGTTCGCTGCTGGTAATCCAGACATTTTATGCCTGTCCGCCGACCTCACATCGTCTTGCGAAATCGACGGATTTCGCGATCGCCATCCCGATCAATTCGTCTCGCTGGGCATGGCCGAGCAAAACATGATGAGCTTTGCGGGCGGGCTGGGCCTCGCGGGATTTCGCCCATTCTTGCACTCCTTTGGCGTCTTTCTTTACCGGCGGCCATATGACCAGCTGATGGCGTCCGTCGCCTATCCACGCCGCAAGGTGCGCCTTATGGGCTTCCTGCCCGGCATCACGACGCCAGGTGGCATGACGCACCAAGCCATTGAAGATGTCGCCGTGATGCGTTCCATCCCCAATATGACCATCCTCGAAACGGGTGACGCCACCGAAGTGGAGAGCATCTGCGAAGCTGCCGACACCATTGACGGCCCGGTCTATTGCCGCGTGCTGCGCGGGTCGGTGCCGCGCCTGTTTGATACGCCGATTGAAGTCGGCCGCATGCGCGAACTGTCATTGGGCAGCGACGTGCTGATCGTCACCTCCGGCATCACCACCGAAGAAGCGTTGCGCGCGCGCCAAGCGTTGGAAAATGCTGGGGTGTCGGTGCGCCACGTCCACATCAACACGATCAAGCCCTTCGATGAGGATGCACTGCTCGATCATATCGGTTCGGTTTCCAAAGGCGTGGCCGTGCTGGAAAACCACGTGACCGAGGGCGGTGTCGGGTCGCTCGTTGCCGAGATCATGGCGGACAATGGCGTCGGCAAAAAGCTGGTGCGCCTTGGTCTGAAAGACACCTACGCCCATGGCGGTTCGCGCCCCTACCTCATGAAGCACTATGGCCTCGATGCGTCCGCATTGGTGGTGGGCATCGAAAAGCTGCTGGGTGCCGAATTGAACATCAGCGATGACCAACTGACCGAAGCCCGTGTCGACGCGGTTCATTCGGCGGTCAAGGCGGAGGCACTCTAAGTGCCCGCTGACGACCGTTTCCGCGTCACATATTTGATCGTTGCGGGCGATGAAAAAACGGCGCGTGAAAGAGCCGTAGCCGTCGCCTATGAGCAGACCGTCGAAGTGCCCGATGATGTCGTGCCGGACGGGTACATCCGCGATGAAATCGTCGGCCAAGTGGAAACCATCGAACACACCGATGATGGCCGCTGGCGCACGACCATCGCCTATTCGCCGGACAGCGCGGGCCACGAAGTCATACAGTTGCTGAACGTCATGTTCGGCAATTCATCCATCCAGCAGGGCATTGCAGTTGAGGGTTTTGAACCCGGCCCGGTGATCAGCGAGCGGTTTGGCGGGGCGCGCTTTGGCGTGCAAGGTTTACGCAAGCTGACCGGCACGAAACGCGGTGGGCTGATTTCACCGGTCATCAAGCCGCAAGGATCGTCTGCGGCGGAACTCGCTAATATCGCAAGCCGTTGCGTGGCAGGCGGTGCCGACATCATCAAGGATGATCACGGGCTGACCAACCAGACGATGGCACCCTTTGCCTACCGGTTGAAAATTGTGGGCGACGCGGTCCACGAGGCCAACGCCAAGCATGGGCGCTCGTCGCTTTATTTCATCAATATCAGCGGTTGGTCCGGCAATCCGGTTCAAGAAGCGCACCAAGCCAAAGAAGCCGGGGCAGGTGGCGTGCTCATCATGCCCGGCCTGCTGGGCTATGCGCTGGCACACCGGCTCTCATCCGACCCGGATTTTGAACTGCCGATTATGACGCACCCATCCTTCACCGGGCCGTTTGTGCTCAACGCCGAAACGGGCATGAGCCACGCCATGATGTACGGGACGGTGCAGCGCCTGATGGGTTCGGACATTTCGGTTTTCCCAAATGTCGGCGGGCGCTTCGGCTTCTCACGCGAGGAATGCCTTTCCATCGCGGATGCGTGCCGAGCTTCAAAGGGCATTGGCCAGCCCATGATGCCGTCACCCGGTGGCGGCATGAGTGTCGACCGCGCTGCAGACATGGTCGAAATGTATGGCGAAGATGTCGTCTATCTGATCGGCGGGAGCCTCCTCCGCGCCGGCGATGGGATTGGTGATGCGGTTAAAGCGATGCGGGATGCTGTGGATGCTGCGTTGAGCGTGTGAGTTGGACGTCGGCGCTGAGCCCAAAACGGACATGGCGCAGCTTGGGTACTGAGACAAACCGATGGTATATGGTTGAGGTTCGTAGCAAGCGGAGCACTCGATCTAGCTTACGGCATGTTGCCTGACGAACCTGCTTGCTTGTTCTATGAATATTCGATGCTCGTCGGTTCCTTCAAGCAAAACATGATTGTTTCCAGGAAGCTCCACAAACTCAGCGTTTGGTATCAATCGGGCAAGGTGTCTACCTTCGTCAATCGGGCATACCCGATCCCCCGCACAGTGAAACACGATTGTGGGCGCACGAACCCGCGCCGCAAAACTCGATACATCAATATCCGCAGTCATGCGTCTCATGCGCACCGCCATCTCCGGAGTCGTTGCAACTCGTTGCAACTCCGCAAACGAGGAAGCTACGTTTGGAGGCGCATCGGGCATAAACACACCTGAAAACATATGTCGGAATGTCGACGTTTCGGAGCCCCAGCCCTCGCTTATCAGCTTCTCTTGCACTTCGAATAGCGTTCGCTGTTCAGCATCGGACCGTCGCAACCTGCCAAGAACGTAACCGCCGAATATCACAAGGCTTGAAACCCGTTCCGGCATTTCAGCGGCATATCTGACTGAAAATGCCGCCCCTTGCGATATTCCCAGGATTGCGAACTTATCGAGTTCTGCGGCGGAAACGACGCTGTCAAAGTCGCCAATCATAGCTTCAAGCGACAAGTCTGAAATCTCGCGTTGTGACTGTCCGTTCCCGCGCTGGTCAAAGCATACGAAATCGAAGCGCGCGGCGAATGCCTTTAAAAGTGGGCCCCATATCGGAACCTTCCACTCGTACTCAAAGTGGCTCATCCAGTTGGGCGCTTTAAGCACGGGTGGGCCATATCCGAGACGTGCCCAAGCGATGGACGTTCCATCCGCCGCGTTTGTGGCGAAACGCACTTTCGGCCTCTCGTAGTCTTGCGTTTCGACATTTTCCAAACGCGGGCGAAAGATGTCAGACCTTTTGAGCAGTTCCCGTGCAAGTCCAGATGCCGGTGTCCCGCTGGAAAGGGGATATGCAGCGCGAAACGCTTCATCATCGAGATCGGGGCGTAATTTGTGCGCCTCCTCAATGGCACTGGCTGAGACATCATGGTTTCCCAGCGCAGTTGCGGCAATGGCACGCGCAATATGCCCCCAATGTGTCACGCCGGGTAACTGGCATGCGGCCTCGGCTATTCGTATCGCTCTGTCTGGCTGACCCGCGTTAGTCAACGCAAGGCTTCGGCAGACAAGAATGGTCGGATTTTGTGTGGCAGCGGGTACAACAGTGTCGAAGCGATCAAAGAAAGGAAGTGCTTCAACCCCTTTACCTTGCATGACCAACGCGTAGCCTAACCCCATCAGCGCCACCTCCCGGTCAGGGTCCTGTGATAGCGCCAGCTGATAGGCGGCAATTGCCTCCCCAAACTCCTGTCGTGCAAGATGTGTTCGTCCCAAGGCCGCAAATGCAAATGGCTCGTTTCGATCGAGGACAGTTGCGCGTCGGGCGTGGTCAAGCGCCTCATCAAGTATTGGCGCCTCACTTGGAAATTGACCTTCCTTGTACGCGTGGACAAGGGTGTAGGATAATCCGGCGTGCGCCAACGCGTAAGACGGCTCGCGCGAAATGCAGTCGCGAAACACGCTGATGGCTTCGGGGTACAGGTACGGATCGTAACGCCAAAGGATCGAAAGCGCGCTGTGGCAGTTTTGCCAGAGTGAAAAGTCGCCCGGTCGGCTAATATCCAACAATTGACCGCCATCGTCGAGAATTTCCGGCAACACGGCGCGTGTCACTTCGTGCGACGCCCGATCTTGAAGGTCGAACACTTCGTCGGTTCGCCCGTCAAATTGACCGGACCAACAAATCGACCCGAGCGCCAAGTCGGTCAATCGGGCTTCGATCCTGAGCCGGTCGCCCGACCTTCTCACTCTGCCAGAAACAAGAAATCCGGCGCCCGATTTTTTCGCACGTGTTTGGCCGCTTTCTTTCGCGTCAAAAGTTCCAAACCTTGAGATGACCGGAAATGCCTTGCGGCGCGATAACCTCATAATGAGGTCCTCGGTCAGGCCATCGGCAAGCGCCGTGTCTTCGTGGGCCGCAGAGCTTGCTTCGAAGACATCGACGAAGACCTTTGGTGCGCCATCATAACCAGGTGAGTATCGAAGTGATATGGCACGCGGTTCAGCAATCGTGTCGGGTTCTTTGTTTTTCCGGAGCGCGGCGAAATTACCTTGCCGGATAGATATGGCGACGGCATTTGTTTCAGGATCCGGTGCAACGTTCAGTTCATCGCGAAGCCGATCTCGCAATTCGTCGAAGATGCGCAGTGCCTGGTTTCGCTGACCTGTCATCGCAAGGCCCGCCATCAACATCTGGTGTGCCATTTCGTGATAAGGATCCATTTGGACCAGCCGTCTTGCCACTGCGATCGTTTCGGCAAATTGTTTCTCAAACCAGGTGTCTTCGACCTCCTGCTCGAGAGCTGCTTTCATCAATCTGCGCAGCATTGCCCTTTGCTCGTCGACCCAGGCGTCAAACTCGGGGCGGCCTGTTGTGATTCCGGCAAAGAACTCCCCGCGAAAAAGGCTCAGTGCCTCTTGGCGCTCATTACGAATGCCAGTGGCTTTTTCCAGGAACTCAGCTACATCAGTGACCACGCCCTCGGTTTTGAGGCCGACATTATCGCTGTCTGCAACAAGAAGCTCAGGATTATCCGCTTCCTTTCGGATGACGAGTAGGCATTGTCTGAGCGATTTTCGCGCGCTTTCTTGAGATGCGTTGCCCCACAGCAAGTTTGCCAACTTATCCCGAGAGTGACGTTCCCCGGTATAGGAGGCCAAATAGCTTAGTAGGAAAGCGGCGTTGCGTAGCGAAAACCGGATTGGCTCACCGCCTTCCAGAATTTCTAAACCGCCAAGCAAGCGGAGTTGGAGTGGCTTCATTGCGGACCCTCGTCAGGCCCAGCCGCCGAATTGCAAAACGGGCCTTCGAAGGGACGTATATCGCAAACATTACGGCAAGAAAAACATCATTCCGGAAAGCCGACTGCGTTCTGTTTCCGCTTGGGCGCGGGTGTATCCTGCATCTTCCAAAACCGAATCTGGCTGGCTGAGCAACTCGTCCAGCATATGGCGATGTGCACGCCGTTGTTTGAAGCGCGCCAACAGGTCTATTGGCTCTTGATTCTGTTCTGCACAAAATGTTTCGATGACGGCCATGGTTGTCTCCTTTGTGTTGCGGGGCACTATCGCCTTGCACCGCCACATTGAGGAATTGCCGTCATTCATCGGTCTCGGCGGGCGTCAATCTTTCGTCAAAAAGCATACGGTCCCGTCGTTTTTGTGTCCGCGCTGGCTGGTATTCGATTTACAATTTGTCGCCAGGCACTGTCTAAACCTGACACAAACGAGCCCGGAATGACCGCGAGGCGGGCAGGTCGGAATTTCAACGTGTGCCCCCAACGTATGCGTCCAGGACCAGTGCGTCGGACCTAGTCACAGAACTGTTGCGATGAACTCCTACTGTGAACCCCAATCGGGGGATTTCGGGATGCTCCAAGTTGTTATGCCACGTTCTGGCGCATTGCTCCGTCCTTTGGTGGAAAGCGATGCCGATGCCCTAGAGCGCTGCGTCTTTGGCGATATTGAAGTTGTTAGAACGCTGATGCATGACGTTTCCAAGCCGGGTGCCGCAAGGTACCAGTCGGAACGTTGGGCCAAGAAATACACGCCAGGAGGCGCCGGCTACAGCGCCGAAAAAGGCTTGGGACTTTGGGCGATAGTTGAGCTCAGCGAAGACGGCGGCGAACGCGAAGTAGTGGGATTTCGCGGTTTCTTTGAGGACCCAGCATTGCCGCCAAATACCGTTGAGGCCTTTGTCGCAATTGGACGTTCGCATTGGGGACGTGGACTATCATCAGAGTCATCGCAGATCATGATGAGACATATGTTTAGGGAGAAGGACATATCTGCGATCTACACGAACGTATGGCCGTTACTGAACCCACGGAGCGAGGCCGTGCAACGCAAAGTCGGATTCGAGCCCGCCGGACGCACTACTCTAGTGGATAGTTTTGGTGCGGATCGTGTCGAAGAAATTGTCGGATTCGAATTTTGGCGGATCGACACTTCTAGCCCTGAAACGCTCGCGCAGACCGTAAAAGAGGCTTGCATTAAACTTGGTCAGATTGCGGCAGAGGACGGTTTTTCGCTGGAATCCATAGAAAACCAAGTCGCTCAATTGGTTCAAGCTGACACCCCCGAGCGCGCAATTGCCGCAGAGGCGCTTGAACTGGGTCATACCCACCCCGCATTTGCGACCTTTCGCCTGAACAGAGATGCGTATTTGGCAAGGGAGGAACCAGCCATTCAGACGCACCTTGAAGCCAGGTAGATTTTGTAGACTGCGGCGCCTCGCTCATTCAACGCCAACTGTTCCGGCGTTCGAAAACACGATGTCCGCTTTGTCCGCATAGCCGCCGTCGAGGCCACTACCCACACTACTCCGGAAAAACCACGCCCATCCTCAAGATAAAACACCCAAACGGTCGATCCTCTGAGCAGGAGACAACCGCGAAAGCGCTGCGGGCGTGGGCGTAAAAATCCTGCCGTTCAATGCTCTTTAGGTGCGCCCCATCGGGCGCCACTTTACGCAAAACGTCAAACACTTCTTTGTGGCACTCATTCTCAAAATCGGGTTTGCCATCTTCTTCCATGCGTAGCGCGCCATAGTCGGCAAAATTATCAATCGGCATAAGCTGGGTGACCAGCGCTATGACTTCGGTCGCTGACATGCCGGGCATGCGAATAACGTCGGGCATCACGCAATCGGCGGCAGTGGAAACAGACGGATAATTACGATCAGCAATCACGATCTCATCGCCGTGACCCAACCGGATAAGACAATCCATCAGTTCCGGCGTGATACGCGGATCGATACCTTTGAGCATTATTCACTCCTGAAACAGTCAGCAAAACGGGGCCACAGCCGAAGCCATGACCCCATTCGGGGAGGATCCTTATCAGCGCGCTGGCAAAGGCATCCAATCTGTCATCGCAACATCGGCGTGAGCAAATTGCGGCATCTGGGCCGACAATGTTTCCATGTTCGTGATGTTGTTTTCATTCAGGAATTCCTGCGTTATCAGGGTAGGCGGCACAACAACTTGCGCACCCGGATCACCACCGGTCAGCATGATAGCGAGCGCCCGCACGGAGACTTCACCCACCACAGCAGGGTTGGTCGCAACCGTTGCCTTCCAAGCACTACCTGGCTCCCGCATCAAATTGATATCGGCCGTTGAAACGTCGGCCGAATAGATCGACACATCAGAAGACATGCCGGCTTCATCAACCGCGATTTTAATGCCTTTGGCAAACTCATCATAAGGCGCAAAAAATACGCTGATGTCCGGATTTGCTTGAAGCACCGAGCGCGCCTGGTTGGCGTTGGAGTTGGCAATCGGGTTGTCGAGGGTACCCATTTGCGCTTTTTCAACGATGCCTGGATTGGCTTCTTTCACCTCTTCCCATGCCACATGACGGCGGTCGAGCGGCGCAATACCCGGCACATAAACATAACCGGCATTCCACTCGGTGCCATTGTCTTCAATGGCTTGTTCCAGCGCCAGCTTGCCGAGCAAATAGTCGGATTGCTCGATCTGCGGGATCGCATCGTTTTCCACGTTCACGTCAAAGGCGACAACCTTGATGCCCGCATCAACGGCGCGTTGTGCCGCTTCCTTCATGCTTTCTGTCAAACCGTGCTGTATGACGATGCCATCCACCCCAAGGGCAATAGCCTGATCAACCATATCGGCTTGCAATGCTGCGTCCTGACGGCTGTCAAAAACGCGAAGGTCGACGCCGAGCGCCTCGGCCTGTTTTTCAACACCGGACAGATAGGCCTGGAAGAAATCGCCGGTGGATAGGTAACGTACCAGCGCGATTTTCACGTCACCCGCATTGTCGAGCGGTGCAGGCATAGACTGCGCAAAGGATGTTCCCGTTGTGACAACGGCAGCAGCAACGCCAGCGGCCATCCCCAAAAATGTTCTTCGAAAAATATTCATGCTTGTTTCCTCCCTTGCATGACAATTTCTAGTGACCGCCGGCCCTCCTTGCCGACAGAGAAAAGGTAAAGACGAGCGCAACGACCAGCACTGCACCCTTGATGAAATCCTGTGTGTAATAGGGCGCGTTCATCATGGTCAGGCCCTGCAGCAGGATGCCGACAAAGAGTGCCCCCATCGCCGTTCCAAAAGCGTTGGGTTTGGCCGCGCCCAGCACCGCAAACCCGATAAGTGCAGCCGCCACCGCATCCAGAAGCAGGTTGGTGCCAGAGGCGATATCACCGCGCCCAAGACGCGCAGCGAGCAACAGCCCGCCGACCGAAGCCAGCACGCCAGAAATCATATAGGCATACACTTTGTATCGGTTGACGTTCGTGCCCGTCAGCGCCGCCGCCCGTTCATTCGAACCGATGGCATACATAAGCCGACCATGCCGGGTGAGTTCCAAAAACGCCCAGACCAGAATGCCGATCACGATCAGGAATACGACTGAAATCGGGATCAAATTCTCCAGGATAAAATCAAACCGGTGTCGACCCATCGACAGGAAGAAGGCCGAGAACGTGCCGTTGGCCGTCTCGCCACTTGGCAGTGTCATGCCAGTTGAGATCGAGCGGCCCTCTGTCGGAATACGCTGAAGACCCACCAGCAAAAACATCATACCAAGCGTTGCCAGAAGATCCGGAACCTTGAACCGGACAATCAGCATGCCATTGATGAAACCGATCCCGGCCCCCATGGCGAGGCAGGCGAGAATGGCGACGAACGCGGATTGTTCCATCACCACCATCACATACGCCGCAAGCATCATCGCCGACGTCGCGACAGAGCCGATTGAAAGATCAAAACCGCCAACCACCAAGGTGCACGTTACGCCCAGCGCTAAAATGCCGGTGATGGCCACAGACTGAAAGATGAAGACCGCCGAACGCGGCCCGGCAAATCCATCGGCAAAAATCGAGAAGAAAATCACAAGGCCCAGCAGCAGCGTCAAAAACCCATAGCGGATCGCAAGATCGATCAGCTTTGGCCCTTGTTGGCCCCGGGGCGCCTTGAATTGGCTGCCAAGCTCTTTTGCATCCGCACTCATGCCGCAACACCTGCATTCATCAATTCAGTTGTGCTCCCGGTGACAGCACCCAGCACTTCATTAAGATCGACATCGCGGTTGATAAATTCCGCGACAATCGCATGGTCATGCATCACCACGATGCGATCGGCGACTTCGAAGGCTTCGTCCAACTCGGCAACAAAAACCAACGTAGCCCTTCCTTTGGCTGTGGCGCGAACCTTGTTGCCGATATCCCGCCGCGAACGGATATCCACGCCCTGAAAAGGTTCATCGAGAAGTAAGAGCTTACATGATTGCGAAAGCCATCGCGCCAACATGACCTTCTGCTGATTGCCACCCGATAGCGTGTTGATGTCGTCGACTTCCGACTGGCAAACGACATCGAGCGCGTCCACAAGGTCGCGCGCTGAAGTTAACTCATCGCGCCGCCTAATAAAGCCACCATAAGAAAAACGCGGTAGGAACGGTAAAGACATGTTCCGCGAGATGTCAAAGTCGGCCACAATAGCATTGTCCGCGCGGTCTTTTGCAGACATGAAGACGCCGCTGGCAATCGCTTGTTCGGGATCGCGCGGAGCATAAGCGCCACCGTTAAGTTTCATCTTTCCCTTGTTGACTTTCGACAGGCCGAACAGCGCCTGTGCCAACGCCGTTTTTCCGCTACCTAAAAGGCCCGTAACCACGACAACTTCATTGTCATGTAGTGTGAGGTTGAAAGAAGGCGCACCGGCACGAAGTTGCACATTTTCAAGTTGAAGTATTGGCTCACCACGGTCTGGGATATCAATATCCACATCCGTCATCGTGTGGCCCAACATCGCGTTCACCGCACCTTCATAATCGAGGTTCTTGCCCTCAAAAACACCCGATACCTCGCCGTCACGCATAGAGATAATGCGATCGGCAATTCGACGTATGTCCGACATGCGGTGCGAAATATAAAGGATCGCAACTCCGCGTTTCCTGAGTGTATCGACAAGCGCGAACAAACGCTCGGCTTCAGATGCGGAAAGCGACGAAGTCGGCTCGTCCAAGATGAGTAATGAAGGCTCATGCGACATTGCTCGGGCGATCGCGATAAGCTGCCGATCAGCAACCCCGAGGCTGGAAACCGGTGCGCGCACATCGATATTGAGTTCCATGGCGTCAGCGATTTTTTGCGCTTCCGTAAACATGTGTCCGCGCCGCAAGAGGAAGCCATAATCAGGCTCAGCCAGTCGATCGATTAGCAAGTTCGAGGCAACATCCAAGTCAGGTATGACCCCGTCATTGATGTGTTGATGCACGGTAACAACGCCCTGTCGCATGGCTTCAGCAGGTGTCTCGGGCGTGAAGAGCTGACCGTTGAGCGCTATTTCGCCGCCATCGCGATGATAAACACCGGAGAGAATTTTCACCAAGGTGGATTTGCCCGCGCCATTTGCGCCCATCAACGCGGTAACCTCACCCCCGTTTAAACTCAACGACAAGGCGCGCAGAACACGATTGTGCCCAAACGCTTTTTCAAGCCCGTCGATGCGACAAAGCTGCGGCTTCATAGTTCCTCCCACAGCAATCACAACAGCGCACCTGACAAAAGTCAAGCTATATTGACAAATGCCTGATCGGCTTTCTACGATGGCGTCCAATCACCAATTTATGGTGTCTTTTCACCTGGATCATGGGAGGAAACAGGTGTCATCTTATGAAGCTTTAACGCAGGAATCGCTGCCAAAGCGACTGGGCGCTCTAGACCAGTTAGTAAGCCATGTCGGCGATGATCCATCATCGTGGACCGTCCAGGAAGTCGGTGACGGAAACCTCAACCTTGTGTTCATCGTGGAAGGCGACAAGGGATCAGTCATCGTCAAACAGGCACTGCCTTACGTTCGATTGGTCGGCGATTCCTGGCCCCTACCGCTCAAGCGGGCGTTCTTCGAATTTCATGCGCTGACACGAGAGGCGAAGCGGGATCCAGGTTCCGTTCCTGATATCCTGCATTTTGACGAGGAACAGGCGCTTATTATCATGGAGCGTCTCCACCCACACATAATTTTGCGGCACCACATGATGAGCGGGCAGAGGGTCAAAGATCTCGGTGAAACAATGGGCCGCTTTTGCGCGCGCACCGCGTTTCGGGGCTCAGACTTGTCCATGGACGCCGGCGATAAGAAAAATGATGTTGCCCTGTTTGCGGGAAATATCGAACTTTGCGACATCACGGAAAATCTGGTTTTCACAGATCCATATTTCGATGCGGAGATGAACCGGCACACCACGCCGCAACTCGACGGAGTCGTCGCGGAACTCAGATCGGATCATCTGCTCAAGATAGAAGCGCAGCATATGAAGCGGGCATTCACGGCGAAATGTGAAACGCTTTGCCATGGCGATCTGCATGCCGGCTCGATAATGGCTACGCCAGATGAAGCACGAATTATCGATCCGGAATTTGCGTTTTACGGGCCGTTTGGTTTCGACATTGGCATGCTTATCGGCAATTACCTGATGGCCTACCACGCGGCTTCTGCACATTTGGAAGATGACCAAGTTTGCGCCGATTACCAGGCTTGGATACTTGAACAAATCAGCGAAACATGGACCGCCTTTTGTGATGAGTTTGCGGTGCTGTGGCGCACAGAACGTAACGGCATCCTTTATCCTAAAACGCTCTATGAAGATCAGGGCCAGCCTGAAGTATCTGATGCAGCGCTCGAACAGCTGCTCAACGAGATTTTTGAAGACCTGATCGGGTTCGCTGGCATTGAAATGCACCGACGCATACTCGGACTCGCACACGTCGCAGAGTTGGACACGATCGAAAATCCCGATCAAAGGGCGGTTCTGGAGGAGAGGGCACTTCGCTTGGGGCGGGCACTGGTTTTGAACCGCAGGCAGATTGGCGGCATGGACCGGATTATAGCGATGGCTCGGCAGATGGAAAATGGAGCGCAGTTATGAAGGTAGGTGGTACGCATTATCGATCCATCTGGCGTGATGGAAACACCGGTCACGTCAACATAATTGACCAACGCTGGCTGCCGCATGAGTTCAAAATTGTCACCATCAAATCACTAGACGAATTTGCTGCATCTATTCGCGATATGTGGGTGAGGGGAGCGCCTTTAATCGGCGCGACCGCTGCTTACGGTATTGCTGAACAGATGGCCCGTGACCCATCCGATGGGTCACTGGATCATGCCTATGAGGTCCTGCACGCAACGAGACCAACGGCGGTCAATCTACGTTGGGCTCTCGATGCACAACGCGCTGAATTGGCGCCTTTGGCACCATCTGACAGGGCAGATGCGGCGTTCGCCAAGGCGGCACAAATTTGTGACGATGACGTGGAATGCAACCGGATGATTGGCGTGCATGGGCTGGAAATTGTGCGCCAAATTGCCAGCCATAAAAAAAGCGGTGAACCGGTGAACATGCTGACCCATTGTAACGCTGGTTGGCTTGCAACCGTTGATTGGGGCACCGCAACATCACCGATGTATCATGCGCAACAAGCTGATATACCAATTCATGTTTGGGTCGATGAAACCCGACCACGCAATCAGGGCGCGCAGCTCACATCATGGGAAATGGTCGGCAACGAAATTCCCCACCACCTTATCGTTGATAATGCCGGCGGCCATTTGATGCAGCATGGACAAGTCGACATGGTCATTGTTGGAACGGATAGAACCACAGCGCATGGCGATGTGTGCAACAAAATCGGCACCTATTTGAAAGCCCTTGCAGCCAAAGATAACGGCGTTCCATTTTATGTAGCGCTGCCTTCATCGACCATCGACTGGACTGTACGAGACGGAGTTAAAGAGATCCCGATCGAAGAGCGCGATGGATATGAAGTGACCCACATTTTTGGCAAGCATGAAAACGGTGAAACCGGTTTTGTGCAGATTTCGCCCGATGGAACGCCCGGCGGCAACCCGGCATTTGACGTAACACCATCACGCCTAGTGACCGGCTTGATTACCGAGCGCGGTGTTTGTGAAGCAAGCCATGAGGGCCTTTTATCGCTATTCCCCGAACGCCGTTCAGCTGCCTGAAGCGATAAGCATCTCAGCGCTGGATTGGTGTGTCACCAGATGGGTGGCATAGCCGCCACGCATTGCAGCAGCGGCAGCTGGCACCCGGTCATCACCCACTGAAACCAAAATACCAACCTCTGGTTTGCGCATCATTTGGAGCGAAACGCCCATCATGCGATCATCCAACGGGCCTTTAATGCCCTTGCCATCACGGTCAATAAACCGCCCGCAAAGAACGCCGGTAGCCCCCTGTTTGACATACCATTGCAGCTCATCGACGGTCGCCACCCCGGAAGAGACCACGTGGCTGTTCGGCAAGCATGAACCAACCGCAAAAAGCGTTTTGTTGAAACGATTAATCTCCTCAAGCTGGCTCGCAATCAGCTCCTCTTGCCGCAGCACGTCTGCCACACTTGGGGTCGAAACGATTGCAGGGACGTGCAGGTTCACACACCGGGCAAAAAGCCGCCGCGCGACGTAAGAGGAGCAAACGTCGGCAGAAAATCCGTAGGGCGTTGCCATAGAACCCACCAATTGCAGAACCGTGAGATCCGGTGTGGCAACCGTTTCCAGATTTTCAGCAACGTCATAAATCGTTTTGCCCCAGGCGACCCCAAGCCGGTCACCTGGCGCCAAAACGGAAGGCAACCAACGTGCAGCGGCGCGTGCAACGCGTTTCGGCGCAACGTCCCCCTTATTGTCGCCATCGGGGATCACAAGTGCACCTTTTAGCCCAAACTTGTCTTTCAGCTGCAAGGCAAGGCGGTGGCCACTGAAAACCTCGTCCGACAAATTGATTTGGACAAAACCACGCTCACGCGCTTCCTGTAGGTAGTTGACCACGGTTGCGCGCGAAACGCCGAGGCGGGTGGCGATATCATTTTGGTTCAAACCATCATGATAATAAAGCCAGGCAGCTTCTATGATCGTATCTTCGCCTCCGACCATACGAATGTGGCGCCGTGATGCATCCAATGACATGCCAAATCCTCCAATCAACATTTGACAGACTAGTCTGACTTTTGTCAAACATGACGCGGGAGTGAGCCTATGCGACCGAATTTGTGGAACGAAAACGACGCGGCAAAATGGCGTGCAGGCGCCGACGAAGAGGCAGACCTGCTACTGGCAGACAGGGTCTATTCATCACGCATTATCGGCGCAGACCCGGATTTGGTGATGCACGGTGGCGGCAACACATCGGTGAAAGTTGTGCGTCCCGATTACTTCGGCAAACCCATCGACGTGCTACACGTAAAAGGGTCCGGCTGGGACCTTGATACAATTGAACCGCCGGGATTGCCGGGTGTGCGTATGGAGCCGCTCATGGCACTGCGCGCGCTAGACAAGCTTTCTGACGAAGACATGGTCAATGTTCAGCGGGCCAACCTAATCGACACGACATCACCGAACCCATCCGTCGAAACGCTACTGCACGCCTATTTGCCACATCGTTTCGTCGATCATACCCATGCGACCGCTTTCCTCGCGCTGGCTAATTTACCCAATGCCCAGACTGCTGTGGAAGCCATTTTTGGCGGACGGTTGGTTTGCGTACCGTACATCATGCCGGGGTTCGCCTTGGCAAAAAAAGCAGTTGATGTTTTTGATGCCAACCCCGAGTGCGAAGGTATGGTGTTGTTGCAGCATGGTCACTTCACCTTCGGCGACACAGCCAAAGAAAGTTACGATCGCGTAATAGCGCATACCAACGAAGTTGAGGAATGGTTGGCGCACAAAGCCAACGGACGCACTTTCACAACCAGCGTTCATCGGGTTCGACAATCAGAACACCAGGCCACGGCAGTTGTACTACCGCGATTGCGTGGCGCGATTGCCAAAATCCGTGGTGAACATCAAAAGACGGATCCGCTACCGGTCGTCACCGATCTGCGTACTGGTCCTATCGTAGATGAATTCCTCAAACGGACTGACTTGGACGCGCTCTGCCAACGCGGCGTTGGCTCACCCGATCATGTCATCCGCACGAAAGGTCGCATGCTCGTCATTACCAAGGATGATCAAGCAGCAGACAAGAACCATATCGCGACAAAAGTGGCTGCCTACGCTGACCAATATCGCAAGATGTTTCAGCAACAGAACGCTCGTGTAGGCGGCCACAAAATTATGCTCGAACCGCACCCATGTGTCGCATGGATTGAGGGCATCGGCATTGTCGGTATCGGAAAAGACGCAAAGGCCGCCGCGACCGCCGCCGATATCGCTGAGCAGACCGTGGAAGTTATGACGCTCGGGGAAGCGGCAGGTGGTTTCCACCCGATCGGGCAAGATGATTTGTTTGATATGGAATATTGGTCGCTGGAGCAGGCAAAACTCGCCAAGGCCAGTGCGAAAGCCTTTACGGGTCAAATTGTTGCTGTAACAGGCGGCGCCGGAGCTATCGGCCAAGCGGTCGCCAAAGCCTTTGCAAACGAAGGCGCGGCAGTGGCGCTCATCGATCAGGATACTGAGAAATGCCAAGCCGCAGCTGCAAGGCTCGGTGCCGGGACACTTGCCATTACCGCCGACCTTTCACAAAGCGGTGCAGCTCAGCAAGCGATCAATGAAGTTGTAAAGCGATATGGCGGCATCGACATTCTGGTATCGAACGCCGGCTATGCCCTGCAAGGCGACATTCTGGCGATGGACGATGCAGCTTTGCGGGCGTCGTTTGAAGTCAATTTTTTTGCGCACCGGGAGATGGCCAAAGCGGCAACCGACATATTCCGTCTCCAAGGCCATGGCGGGCAAATACTGTTCAACGTCTCCAAACAGGCGGTCAATCCGGGCAAGGGTTTTGGCGCTTATGGATTACCAAAGGCAGCTACGTTCTTCCTCTTACGCCAGCTAGCGCTGGAACTAGGCGGGGAGGGCATTCGCGTTAACGGCGTCAACGCGGATCGTATCCGCTCTGGTCTGCTCGACGATGCATTTATCAAAACGCGCGCACTGGCCCGCGGTGTCTCCGAAGAGGAATACATGGCCGGTAATCTGCTCGGTAAGGAAGTCGAGGCCCATCACGTGGCAAACGCTTTTGTAGCGCTTGCAAAAGCGGAACGCACAACAGCCCATGTGATGACAGTTGATGGCGGCAACATCGAAGCCGCGTTGCGCTAAGCGTAATGACGCAGATAGGTAGCGCCATCGGATATTGGCTACTTGCACATTTCAATGCTTTGATATGATACGTTCTTCATCTCAGCGCCCAATTTTAGAGAAAACTCAATAGTCGGCTCGAAGATGCGGCTCACTTTCGCTTGTTAGTTTAAAGCTGTGACCTTTCGGGCCAATGTTTCCTCATTCGGCCGCGACCTGCCGGATTTATTCAGCTGGATGATGTTGCCCTTTTTCCTCGTTGGGCGCGCGGAGAAACGCCAACATTCTACCTTCAACGAGCAGCGATAGGCCGATTCTCGCGCCAAATATCATCGATACTATCGCCAATGGGGCCGACAGCGACAGCGCCGAGACTGCTGAAATGCCTTGACCGATGGTACAGCCCAACGCGAAGACACCGCCGGTTCCCATCAAGAACGCGCCCAGCAGATGCCGTCCCAGCTCGCGCGCATCGTCACAGGCTTCCCAACGCATATCGTCTGCCTTCCATGCTGCGAACGCAGCACCAACAAACACACCGACAACGAGCCCCACGCCATAGTCCGGCCCTTGGCCGGTCACCATTATGATTTGTAGGATGGTGTCACCGACGGGCGCAACGAAAGAGCCGGCTTCAACCTGGAAAGGCTCAAAGCCAACTTGCTGCGCGGTAGAGGTCACATACCAGCCAGCGGCAACACAAAGTCCGATCACAGTTCCGGCAACAAGTTTGGTCGAGTCTAACCGAAATGCCCGGTCCTTCAAGCACCAGAACATAAGCGCAGCCGCGATCAGCAAGCCAATTGCGGCTTCCGATGTAACACCCGAAGAGACCGTCAATGGGCTGCCTTTCGCCGCTAATCCAAGAACCTGTAGGTCCAAGGCAAATGGGTCTAGAAACCATTCACGTCCGTAGGCTGTAATTCCACGTTGAGCAGCTATTGCAGCAAGGCCCATACCTGTCAGGACGACGAGTGCGCGTAGATTGCCGCCACCAAACCGAACCACCGCGCCAAACCCACATGTGCCCACAAGCGCCATGCCAACACCGAACATCAAGCCGCCGGCGATTGCACCTAAAAGCGGAGCCGGTTCGGTAAGGTAAAAGCTCTGCGAAATGTCGATGAACCCGGCCATCTGAAGCGACAGCGTTGCAAAAAGCGCAATGCCAGCCGCGAGCCCCCATGATCGTAAGCCGCGACTATCGTCAGCATACCAATGTCGCTCGAGAGCGGCCAGAGCGCAAAAATGGCTCCATCGCGCCACAAAACCCATGACAGCGCCGACTAAAAGGGCTGCAATTGGCACCGTCCATGCGTATTCGAATAATGACATGCGCTCCTCCTTCGCATCCATGCAAGATTGCTGACAGGATGTTGCGCATTTCGCAAGTGCTTAAGCCAATGGTGGTTTTAGCCGCGAACTGGAGTGCAGAAAAGTTCGTATAACGTTTCGACCACCGATGAAACGTCGCTGCCGGCAATCGAATAGTAGATCATGCGGCCATCTCTTCGCGTGACGACCAAGCCATCGCTACGCAAGCGAGCAAGTTGCTGGGAGACACTTGCTTGCGGCATCGACAGGATCTCCTCAAGGTCTGATACAGACTTTTCGCCCTCGGAGAGAATACACAGGATTAGTAATCGCGTTTCATGACTCAACGCTTTGAGCAGCTCAGATGCCTTTCGAGCCTGTCGAATAAGCTCGGCTGCATCAGCCGAGTTCATATTCGCAGCTAGCTTTGGAAGTGCCATCGTTTCACCGTACTATTGCTGCGTCGCACCATATAGCTATTCTGCTTGGTTTGGCAATTCTTCAAGAAGGCTACCAAGTAGAAACCAGAAAAACTCATCACCTGGGTATCCGCGTATTCTACCTACTTCAGTTCGCCCATCCATGACGATGAACGTGGGGGTAAAACGATCAATCTGAAGGCCTTTGAGGTCATCCGGAAGCGGGTCGTGAATATCCACTTTCCGCAGCGGGGCAAGTTTCCCCTCATCTGTTTTCGGATATATTCCGCCAATCTCCTTGTCCCAACGCTTGCAGTAAACACAGCCGCGTTGCTCGAGCATAATCAGCTCTGCTGCCAATGCGTATACGGGCAGAATTAGGGCCAGGATAATAAGCAAAGTCGCTAAAATTAGGCGTGTGCGCATAATCC